>CAZAPF010000149.1:0-1583 GCA_964486885.1 uncultured Verrucomicrobiota bacterium | reverse complement strand
AACTTCGTGTGCTGTTATTGAGCTTGTGCTTGTGTGGTTCCGCGTTTGCGAAACCGAATGTGTTGTTTATCGCGGTGGATGACTTGAACGACTGGGTGGGCTACCTGGGCGGTCATCCTCAGGCGATTACGCCGAATATCGACCGGTTGGCTAGCGAAGGCGCTGCGTTTGAACATGCCTATTGCCCGGCGCCGGTTTGCGGGCCGTCGCGCACGGCGCTGATGTATGGAATCGCTCCGCACAAGAGCGGCTCGTACGGGCACGCGGACGTCTACGAACCCAAGGAGCGCATTCCGGACCGAAAACCGCTGAATCTGGTTTTCCAGGAAAACGGCTACTATACGGCAGGCTGCGGAAAAATCTTCCATTTCAGGGAAACGCGTGGATGGGATTCCTATGGAAGCATCAAAGCCAAAAAGCTTGCGGGCAAAACAGCAAAAGTCGGTGGGTTGAAATACAGCATACTTAGAACCGATCACGACAGCGACACGGGCGATGGCAAGCTCGTTGACTGGGCGGTAGAACAACTAAAGCAATCCGGTGACAAGCCATTCTTTCTCGCGCTCGGCTTGCGCAAGCCGCATCTCTCCTGGGATGCGCCGAAAAAATATTATGATCAGTTCGACCTCGACAGCATACAAATTCCGAACGTGCCGGAAGATGACCTCGACGATCTATCCGAGGCCTCCAACGTATTTGCGCATTCGGTTGTGGGCTTCAGTAAGAAGGGAGATCACGAGAAGGTGTTAAGCACGCCCGGGGCGTGGCAAAAACTGGTTCGAGCCTATCTGGCCACCAGTTCATTTGCCGATGCGAATGTCGGCAGGATGTTGGACGCCCTGGAACAGAGTCCGCACCGGGACAACACGATTGTCGTCCTGTGGGGCGATCACGGCTGGCATCTAGGCGAAAAAGAACACTGGAAAAAGATGACCCTCTGGGAGCGGGGCACGAAGACGCCGTTCATCATCAAGGTGCCGGGCGTGCCTGCCCAACAGGTTGAGGTGCCGGTCAGTCTGCAGGATATTTTTCCGACGCTGGTCGATCTCTGCGGGCTGGAGGTCGGGCAGGCACTGGACGGAAACAGCTTGAAGCCGCTGTTAACCGGAACGGCAAAGGATTGGGACCAGCCGGTGCTGATGTCGCACGGGCCGGGGAATTTTGCGATTCGCCAGGGGGCATGGCGGCTGATCCATTATGCGGACGGCAGCGAAGAACTCTATCAGTTGAAAAACGATCCGCTGGAATTCACTAACCTGGCGAATTCCCCCGAGCATCAGACCGCCATCAAAAAACTGCGGACACAGCTGCCGGATACTTGGGAATATGTGATCGGTCCGCGCTTTGCGGAGTTTCCCGACTCGTTTGCTGAACCCCCAACTCACCCATAGACCTTAGGACAAGCAAAAATGAAACGACTGATTCTTGTTATGTTAGCTGGCTTGTGCGCGGCCACTACGTTTGCGAAACCAAATGTGCTGTTGATCTGTGTGGACGATCTGCGGCCGGAATTGAACTCGTTCGGCGCGGACTATATTCATTCGCCGAACATGGATCGTCTGGCGGCGGAAGGCCGCGCCTTT
>CAZAPF010000148.1:0-1591 GCA_964486885.1 uncultured Verrucomicrobiota bacterium | reverse complement strand
CGACGGAATTGCCTTCAAAAATATCAAAATGAAACCGGAGTTCGATGAAAGCGTGTCGTGGGCAAAAGGGCATTACGATTCCATCCACGGACGTATTAGCAGCGATTGGAAATGGAGCGATGGAACGTTCGAGTGGAAGGTCACGATTCCGCCGAACACAACGGCAACGGCCTATATGCCGGAGAACGCTGCTTCACCGACCGAATCCGGGAAGCCCATCGCCAAAGCGAACGGAGTAAAACTCCTGCGTACCGAAAAAGGCCGCGCCGTGTACGAGCTGCAGTCGGGAGCCTATTCATTTAAGACGAAGTGAAGGGTAGGGAACACCTCCTATAAGCACTAAGTAAAGGGTTCTACGTATAATTTTATGGTGAATGGAGCAAGACAGGAGAGTTTTTAGACAGGATGAACAGGATCGACATGATTTTAATCCGGTTGATCATATGGTGTGCATGGGAGAGCTCGAGCAGGGTAATTTTTCAGAACCTAAGCAATTAAAAGAAATTTGCGAAAGTGAGGCTGTGATTAAACAGGATTTATTTGACCCAGATCCTGTAAATCCTGTTAATCCGGTCAAAAAAACAGCAGTTGCTCTGCCACCATAAAAATATGCGAAGAGCCAAGATAAAGGAGATATGATGAATAATCTCAAACAATTAAGTGTGATGCTGGGGCTGTGTGCTTCAGCTTTAATCGCGACAGCAGAGACAAAAAAACCGAACTTTCTGGTGTTCTTTACCGACGATCAGACCTATCGCGCGATTGGGTATAATAACCCGGAGGTTAAGACGCCGAATCTTGATAAAATCGCAAATGAAGGGCTTGTTTTTAACAAAACCTACGTCGCATCGCCGATCTGTACCGCCAGCCGTGCCTCGATGATGTCCGGCGTCTTTCCACAGCAGCACGGCGTGATTTGCTTCTATAAAGAAGGGTTTAAGGATTTTTTGAAAGGCGGCTCCAAGGCCGAGCTGACCTTGCCAAACCAGCTGCGCAAAGCGGGATACCATTGCGCGTTCTGGGGCAAGTCGCATCTTGGCGACCCGCAGACCTATGGCTTTCAGGAAGGGAAGGAAAATCGGGGTGCTAATGACAAGCTGACCTTTAAGCTGGTCGATGAGTTCCTGGCTCGTGCCGCAAAAGACCCGCAACCCTTCTTCCTCTGGGTTGGCGTGCGTCAGCCACACGTTCCGTTGCTTCCGGAACAAAAGTGGCTCGATCTGTATGACGTGGCCGATATACATCTTGCCCCGAACTTCCGAGAAAAGCCTCTCACGGAAAGCGTATTCAATCAGAGCGGTAGCCGGGATAAGACAGGGTACCGTGATTCAAAATATACGCGTAACTGGAAAAAGCTTCCGGCAGGGCCGCCCCGCAACGCGGACGTCATGCGCGATTTCACCAAAGCCTATTACGCCACCATCAGCCATCTGGACGATCAGGTCGGTCAACTGATGAAACAGCTTAAAGAACTGAACCTAGATAAAAACACGGTGATCGTTTTTCTCGCCGATAATGGCTACCACCTGGGGACTCACGGCCTGGGCAATAAGATCACCATGCACGAAGAGTCGGTGCGGGTTCCGATGTT
>CAZAPF010000147.1:0-1744 GCA_964486885.1 uncultured Verrucomicrobiota bacterium | reverse complement strand
TGGCGCAGGGATGACTTAACGCTTCAATAATTTCCATGCCGTCAAACGCGGCACGCGAAAACGGCTCCGATCCGAACCCCATATTGTATTCCGCGCACAGCTCAGCCAGATACCCGAAGAAGTTATCGTGCACACAGTCGCCCATCGTGCGACGGAAGTCGTACAGGAAACGCTCCGAAACGTCGACGCTTTCAACTATGCGTCCCGTCAAAACCGGCAGGAACGGATAGAGGCTGTATCCCCGCCGCTTTTCAAATTCCGCCGCCAGCACCGGCGACCAGTTCTGTCCGTCCGCTTCCCAGCTATCGACGGCCAGGTAGGTCAGGTTTTCGCCCGGCTTCACGCCGTCCTGTTCCAGAATCGGTTTGATTAAGCTGTCGAAATGCAACTTCACCGCTTCGCGGCTGAATTTATCGGCTTCCAGCCCGCGCGTCTTCTCGTTACCCGGACGGGTGCAGGCGCCCGTGCTGGCCGAACCCATCCGCAGAATCGTCCATTTTCCTGCCGGAGCCTTCCAGTCCAGCTTTCCGTCTTTATCCATCTTGTCGGTCAGGTCAATCACCTTGGCCTGCGGAATAATGTCCGCCGCCTTAACGGAGCCTGCCTTTGCTTTCTTCCCGGCTGACTCATTTTTTGCGTGATGCTCCCGCAACCCTTTTTTGACCCCGAGATCGGGGATTTGATCCTTCGCGACCTGCGGGACCGCCAGGACCCGGTAGTCTTTGTAATAGCCGACATCTTTCAGCTTTAAGGTTTTGGCTACAATCGGACCATCGTCCGGTCGCTCCAGCTCAATTGAAATTTTGCCCGGCCCGGTGACTTCCGTCTCGCTCCAGACCATGTGCTGCATACTCTTTTCGGGCGTAATCCACGGGCCGCCAATCGCGCAGAAACCTTCGGTCATATTCATTGAAATCCGGAGATCGAGACGAGTCGCTTCGCGCAGCGTGTGCCCGAAAATATCGAACCATTCCGGTGACGCAAACCGGACCGGACCTTCGGGACCGCCTACGTTGAAGACCTTGGCGCCGCCGAGTCCGACGCGCTTCAAGGATTCCATTTCCTTGGTCATCGCCTCTTTACTGATCGATCCGTTACACCATTCCCACAGCACAATGGAACGATATTTATCGGGCGGATTCTCAAACCCTTCTTCGAGCGCTGCACCCGCCGCCAGCGCAATGAAACAACTCACCATGATACCAAACATCTGTTTTCTAATTTTCACGTCTCTCACCTTTTGCTCGGTTGCCTTATTCCGAATTTCGTTTTCTGTAAAATGAACGGCCCAACCACGTCAGACCCCTTTCTTCAAAAACCAGCGCCCATTAGACACGATTTCTGCACCCCTGCAAACCTGCACAAATGTGTAGGACAGATTGGAATGCCACGAAGGTTTCCAACCATTGGAACAAGGCCGAGCCTTGGCCTCTCTATTTGTCCAGGCATTGGAAAAGAGGGAATGAATCGGGAATAATAAAAAACCTCCCCCGCTGAGCGAGAGAGGTTTTTGCCGCTTAAAACGCGCCGAATTTTTAAACCATCAGCGTGCGGCGGATGACGAGCATGGTCGAAGCGCTGATCACCAGCAAACCGATCGTAGCCGGTTCCGGGATGACGACGCCATTGAGGATCACCTTGTCGAAGGCGGCGTCGTCCCTGTTCGCGGACGCACTAGTAGCACCGTAAATGTAGAGACGGAACTCGGTCGTCGTGCTCACATTGTTGAATTCGTCGCCCAGAG
>CAZAPF010000146.1:0-1904 GCA_964486885.1 uncultured Verrucomicrobiota bacterium | reverse complement strand
CCGACGTTCGCCAGGTCTCGCACGACTTTGGTGATACGATCGGTGTAGGCGGTCGCGGCCGTAGCGCGATCCATGGCAGATTTGAATCGCGCGGTGGCGATCAATTCCATGGTCCGCGTAATCTTGCGGATATTGCGAACCGACTTGCGTCGATTGTCTAATGCTCGTGGGTTGGCCATACCGTCCGGTCCGACACGTTACTTAAAGGTGGAATTGAATTCTTCCAACGCCGCTTTGATCTCTTCCTCGACGTCATCGTCCAGCTTGCCGGTTTCCGTCAACTTGGCATGCAGTTCGGCTTTGCGGTCGTGGATGAATTGCAGGAACTCGGCTTCCCAGCGCGGAACATCGGAGACCTCTACATTGTCGAGGTGGCCATTCGTGCCCGCGTAGATGCTCAACACCTGGTCGATGGTATTCATGGGCTGGTACTGCGACTGCTTCAGCAACTCGACCATGCGGTAACCCCGATCAAGTCGGGATTGAGTTGCCGCATCCAGTTCCGTACCCATCTGGGCGAAAGCTTCCAATTCGCGGAAGGCAGCCAGCGTCAATCGCAGGTCACCGGCGACACTCTTCATGGCTTTAATCTGGGCAGCACCGCCAACGCGGGACACCGAAATACCCACGTTCATCGCCGGTCGTACACCGGAGAAGAACAAGTCGGGTTGCAGGTAAACCTGCCCATCGGTAATCGAAATCACGTTGGTGGGAATGTAAGCTGAAACTTCGCCTTCCAGCGTCTCGATGATCGGCAACGACGTCAGCGATCCGCCGCCCAGATCGTCGGACAATTTAGACGACCGTTCGAGTAATCGGCTGTGGCAGTAGAAAACGTCACCAGGGTAAGCTTCGCGGCCCGGTGGACGTCGCATCAGCAGTGACAGCTGTCGATACGCTTGAGCTTGTTTGGAAAGATCGTCGTACACGATGAGGGCGTGTTCGCCATTGAACATGAAATACTCTGCCATCGCCGTTCCCGAGTAGGGAGCGATGTATTGCATCGGCGCGGGGCTACTGGCACCAGAGATGATGACAGTCGTGTACTCCATCGCGCCGTACTTCTCCAACTCGGCAACCACACCCGCGACTGAGGAGTCCTTCTGGCCGATGGCGACGTAGAAACACTTCACGCCCGTGTCGCGCTGGTTGAGGATGGCATCCAGCGCGACGGCTGTCTTACCCGTCTTACGGTCGCCAATGATCAACTCACGCTGACCCCGACCGATAGGCGTCATGGCGTCAACGGCCTTGATGCCAGTCTGTAGCGGCTCGCCCACCGGCTGACGCTCGGCAACGCCGGGCGCCAGAAATTCAACCGGTCGCTGTTGGGTGGAGTCGATAGGGCCTTTCCCGTCGATCGGGTTGCCCAACGGATCGAGAACGCGGCCGACGACGGCGTCACCGACGGGCACGGACAGCAATGTGCCGAGTGCCTTGCATTCGTCTCCTTCGTTGATCCCCAGGAAGTCACCAAGAATGATGACACCGACACTGTTTTCTTCGAGGTTGAAGGCCAGTCCAATCACGCCGTTGGGGAACTGGACCATTTCACCGGCCATCACACCGGACAGGCCGTGAACACGCGCGATACCGTCACCAACCTCAAGGACGGTGCCTACTTCGCGGACATCCAACTGGCTTTCGTATTGCTCGATCTCTTTCTGAAGGACAGAAGAGATTTCGTCGGCATTGAGTCTCATCGGAGCCTTGGTTACTCCATGTGAATTAGTTTTCGATATTCAAGTCTTGGGTAACGAACCGATCGGTCGCTTCCCGCATGTTCTGTCGCGTCCGAGCAAGAGTGACTTCGCGGAGCCGTTCCAGCTGATTAGCAACACTGCCGTCAAAGACCTTGTCGCCGATGCGGATCACTATGCCACCGATAAGGTCAGGATTAACCT
>CAZAPF010000145.1:0-1922 GCA_964486885.1 uncultured Verrucomicrobiota bacterium | reverse complement strand
ACGGCCTGGGCAATAAGATCACCATGCACGAAGAGTCGGTGCGGGTTCCGATGTTTATCCATTGGGAGGGGCTGAAAGCCAAAGGGCAGCGGACCGATGCGCTGACCTCCAGCCTGGATCTGTATCCTACGCTGTTGGAGATCGCCGGGGTTGAGCTGCCGACCCACCTGCAGGGTGAAAGTCTGGTGCCGGTGATGAACGATCCCAAAGCAACGGTTCGCGATTACGTGTTCAGTGAATGTATTGGCGGGGGCGGTGACCCGGGGGAAGGGCATCGCATGGTGCGCAGCGAGAAATGGAAATATATCCTGACGATCACCGACGAAACCCTGCTGTTTGATCAAGAGAAGGACCCGTACGAACTGAATAATCTAGCGAACTCTCCAGAGCACGCGCCGGTCGTCAAGCGCATGCAAAAAGAATTGGCAACGTGGATGAAAAACAATAACGACCGCACCCCGCCGTTTGCAAAATAAGGAGTATCATGAACAAAATGTGTTATCGAGCGATTGTCGGGCTGGTTTCTTTAATCGGCGTGGTTTGCGTCAGCGCGGCTGAGCTGAAGCAGGGTTTTAACTCCCCGTCCGACTCTGTCCGTCCCGGCGTGTACTGGTATTTTATGGACGGCAATATGGATCCGGAGCTGATGAAGGAGGATCTGGACTCCATGTACGAAGCCGGATTGCGAAAAGCGCTGTTCCTCGAGGTGAATATCCGGGTGCCTCGCGGCCCCGTGGATTTCATGAGCGAGCCGTGGCAGGATCACGTTGCCGGTGCGATCAAACACGCCGACAAATTGGGCATGGAAATTGTGATGGGAACGGGTCCGGGCTGGGCCGGTTCCGGCGGGCCCTGGATGAAGCCCGAGCAGTCGATGCAGCACCTCTGTTCGAGCTCGGTAGAAATCAATAAACCCGGACCCACGAAAATGAAATTGCCCGTTCCTGAGCCGATTCGGGGCGGACCGATGTCCAAACTGACCGACCCATGGCATGACGACGTGGCGGTCCTGGCGTTCCCCACGCCAGCTCCGACTGCGCCGTTAGACCTGTTGGATGTTAAGGCATTGCGGAACACGTCCCCGTACTCCTCTTGGAAAGGGGTTCCGCGATTCGTGGTGTCAGAAGCCGAATATCCGGAGCCTGCAGCGGAATCGGTGATCCGGACCGATAGCATCATCGACCTGACGAACAAGATGCAGCCCGACGGCAGCCTGGAGTGGGATGTGCCGTCCGGAAACTGGACGGTGATGCGCTTTGCTTCACGAAGCACGGGACGTTGCTCCAGTCCTGCGCCTCGTCCCGGGCTTGGGCTTGAATCCAACACATTTGACCATAAGGCCTTTGAGTTTCATTTTGAAAACTACCATCAGAAGCTGATGGATAAGATCGGGAAACGCCGCCCGAATCGTGGCTTGACCGCACTGCATCTGGACAGCTGGGAGCAGAGCTGTCAGAACTGGACGCAAAAATTTCGGGAGGCATTCATCAAGCAGTGTGGCTATGACCCGCAACCGTTTTATCCCGCTTATCAAGGGCTAATGGTTGGGTCACGCAAGGAGACCGAACGGTTTCTGTTTGATATGCGCCGGGTCGCGCAGGAACTCCTGCTCACCGAGTATGCGCAGGGCATCAAGGATACCGCGCACAAGAACGGACTCTATTATACCAGTCAGGGCTACGACATGAACCCGGCGGGCGATTTGGACATCCTCTCCATTGCCGATATTCCCTCCTGCGAATTCTGGCTTGCCCATAGAAAAGATACCGTATTCAGCTGCGTTGAAGCGACATCAGCGGCGCACATCATGGGCAAACCGGTCGTTCGTGCCGAGGCATTTACCTCAGGCGGCGGCGTCTATGGGATCAGCCCTGGCGATATGAAGGATCAATCCAATTGGGCCTTCGCCATGGGCATCAATG
>CAZAPF010000144.1:0-2037 GCA_964486885.1 uncultured Verrucomicrobiota bacterium | reverse complement strand
TGGGAGTCGTACATCAGTTCAGCCTATACCTCAATGCCTTCCGCCCCGAAAGCCACAGTATAAATTTCTGAGAGAGCAAAGCTCGCGCAACAGCAACAGGTTGTTAAAATAATCTGGTAACATCCTGCTCTGTATGCTCCACTCGGAGCATGGAATCTACTAAAAAACCTACAGAACAGGATGTCTTGGATAAGGTAAACGTTCGCCGGATCCATGAACATGAAAAAGAACGATGGAGCTCGATTGTTGAGAAGGAGCATTATCTCCATAATTCCCGGCTTGTTGGCGAACAGTTAAGATACATTGCAGAACTCAATGGGCAATGGCTGGCTCTGATTGCCTGGAGCGGAGCAGCTTATCATATTGCCGGGCGGGATCAATGGATTGGGTGGTCTGATCAGCAGCGAAGAAATCGACTTCACTTTCTTGTTTCGAACAGCCGTTTTCTGCTCCGAACCAAGCGGGGCGAATATCCAAACCTGGCATCTCGTATCCTGCGGTTATGCCTGGACCGACTTGATGGCGATTGGCGGGAGCACTATGGACACGGCCTTTTGGTGGCTGAGACCTTTGTGGATATCGAATCCTATGCGGGCACCTGCTACAAAGCGTCAAACTGGATTGAGCTGGGAAAAACCAAGGGATTTGAGCGTACGGGAAAAGATTATTATGAACCGCATGGTCGCCCTAAACGGTTGTTTATCCGTCCGCTCGTACAGAATGCAGGCGAGCTGTTGATGGCAGAGGAACTGCCCGCTCCCTGGAATGCTCAAGAGCGGGAGTTTCATCCGGGGTGCGCAGTAAAAACACCGGAGCTGCGCTCGCTGTTTGAGCAGTTCAACAGTATTCCAGATCCGCGCTCGGTCCGAGGTCGTCGCTATCCGATCGGCTGCCTGCTGACCATTGCTTTCTGTGCGGTACTGGCAGGTGCGCAGGGATACGAAGCGATTTCCGATTATGCGTCCCATCTTACTCAACCTCAACGTCGCGGCCTACGTTGCTGGAAGCGCCGAAACGGTAAATTTGACGCCCCCAGCACGACCACCTTCTGGGAACTGTTTAATGCCGTCGATACCGAACAGTTGGATTTGGTTGTCTGCAGGGCGTTGCGTGGATTCCAGCAAGACAAACGTCCTGAAGCCATCGCCGTAGACGGAAAGGTTGTCCGCAGCACTCGTCCGGATGAGAACTACGAAAACAAATTGAATCTATTTGCTGCGCTCGCGCACGATAAGCCGATCGTTCAGAACCAAATTGCCATCGACGATAAAAGCAACGAGATTCCGGCCTTGCCCGATCTGCTTGATCCACTGGATCTCGACGGTGTCGTCGTAACCGCCGATGCCCTAAACACACAAAGAAAAAGCGCCAGATACATCGTGCAGGATAAAGGCGGACACTATCTATTCACCGCCAAAGAGAACCAGCCCAAGCTTCGTGAACGCATCGAAGAGCGCCTCGCCGGGCGCACTTTTTCCCTCCGCTCACCGCACCACTGACAAAACCAACGGCGAAGTCATTATTCGCCGCATTATCACCGCACCGGTGAGCGCTTGCGCCATCGATTTCCCCTTCGCTTCACAGGTTTTCAAAATACAGCGAACCCGCATCAAAGATGGCATAAAAACAAAGGAAGTCGTCTGTGGAATCACCAGCCTTTCGGTAGAAAAGGCCGGTGAACATCGACTGCTTGCTCTTAATCGCGGCCATTGGTGCATCGAAAACAAACTCCACCTCCCACGCGATACAACATATCGCGAAGATCACAGTCGTATTCGCAAGCACCACGGGGCACATGCACTGGCCGCGCTGAAGAACTTAGCCATCGGCCTGCACGCCCTCGGAGTCTTCAACACGCGAAAATCGCCCTGCAAAACGCTCCCGAAAATGAACCGGAAACTGGCCCGCTTCCCTCAAATCGCTATAAATTTTTGCATAACCCCTTGAAACAAGCAGTTAATGCGGAGAACCGAATGATACTGCCGAAAGCCAGGTGATGCCCTTGCGGCTGCTGCCCGCTGTTGAGCAAAGCATTCG
>CAZAPF010000143.1:0-2041 GCA_964486885.1 uncultured Verrucomicrobiota bacterium | reverse complement strand
AAAAGCCGAAAAAACAATATTTCGCCAAACATGCGAAATCCAGCGCTTTAATGGTAAGCCTCGCGATACATGCGGTTTTAATTCTCGTAGCAGTTTCTTTTGTTGCGGTTACCGTAATTAATAAAGAAGAGAAAAAGTTTGAGGCGAAGCCGGTAAACCGTCCGAAACAGAAACTGAAAAAACTCCAGGTACCTGTAAAAGTTAAAAAACAGAAACCGAAACCCAAACTGCGCAAACGCGTCGTGGTAAAAAATGTTCAGCGCAAGACCCCCGAATTTAAAATGCCGGAGATTACCGGTGTTAAGGGTGGTATGGGCAGTGCCGGAGACGGCGTTGGAGGAATGGCGAGCATTGGTTTTTCTATGCCGGAGCTAGACTTCTTTGGGGCAAAGGCCAAGGGTGAAAAAATTGTTTTTGTCGTGCACTTCGGTCCGGCAACCATCAGTGCCGGCGGAGGAAAAAAAGGTGAAACTAATTTTACTCCTTTTTCCCGTATGACCGGATTAACGATTCGGAACCGTCTCGAAGATCTGGTGGATACCTTGCCGGAATATGCATTGTTCAATGTAATTTCCTATTATGCGGGCGATGCCTGGGCTATGGAACCCAGCATGCAGCTTGCTACTGCGGAAAATAAGCAAAAAGTGAAAGACTGGATGGAACCGGTTAATCCGCTGGAGGGTGATTACCAATACTGTTTTAATATTCCTAAAGAACCACGGGACAGAATAAAGAAAGGCTACGCTAAGTATCCCACTCGTGTTGATAAGCTTCCTTCTTATTCAACAAAGTGGGCATATCCCTATAATGTTCCTAAAGCAACGGAGCAGAAGTATGCGCCTGATGCACCCGGCGGATATATGCACTGGGGCCGTGGTGTTGCCTGGGCTATTCTGGAACAAAAAGCAGACACGATCTTCGTGCTGACCACCAACTATATTGATGGATGGAGTACCTCTAAGAAAAACGCCCAAGGCGAGACGCTTAGCAAGACACCCAACGAACCTCGAAAGATGGCTCAGTCACTTGGAAAAATGTGTCTGGATGTTTATGGTCCCGATAAAAAGAAATGGCCGACGGTCAACGTTGTGGTTTTGGCAAAGGCGGGTAAGGATTCCTCCGGTGCGAACAAGGTGCTGGGTGAGCAATTTGGTCCGATAGTGAAGTCTTTCAAAGCGGATGGTTCTGTGATCGATGACATCAAAAAATGGATGAATGAAGAGGAGCAGGCACTGTATCGCAAATACCAGTCGGAGTACGGAAATCAACAGAGTAACTAATCAATATTAGACTTTGAAGAGAGACGCCCGGTTCGCCCGGGCGTTTTTTTTGCAGATGGCCGGAGGGGCACAGGACCGGGAGGATTCAATGTTGTACAGCCTTTCCGTCGGTAGAAAGATGGAGGGCGAGGCTCTGTCCGAGCAGAGCATGGGCAGGTTTCGGACAGAGCCTCACCCTCCAATCATAGCACTTTGGTTTTGGTGGCCAATTCCGCTTTTGCGGCTGCTTCGGGCGAACAAAGCACCGATACCGCTTTGCTTTCAAAGGCTTTGTTCAGCGTTTCACCAAAGGCATTGAAATGCTCTTGCGTGGTGGCCAGGACCTCATCCCGAAGCTGCTGTCGCTCTTCATCGGTGTAGTCAAGGAGGTAACGGGCACAGCTGGAATAACCCTTGGAATCCGGCAGCTGGTAGGCATCGAGAGTTCCGATTGCGCCGATCAGTGCACGGGTCAATTCGTCCTCGCTGAGTTCCAGATTTTTCAGGTAGTCGCCGGTCGCTTTGTAAACCTCGAGCGAATCTTCCAGATTCGGATCGCGGTAGGAGGCAAAGGTAAATACGCCGGAGCGCTGATCAAAGGAACACATCCCTCCATAGGCTCCGCCTTGAACGCGGATTTTTTCCCATAACCAGGACGTCTGCAGATAGCGGGTAATAACAAGGGCCGACCCATGCATTTTATAGCCGATATCATACAGATTGGCCGCACATCCGACATAATTGACCAGGGTCGGTGCAGTAAGCGCTTCGGATGTTGGAAG
>CAZAPF010000142.1:0-2118 GCA_964486885.1 uncultured Verrucomicrobiota bacterium | reverse complement strand
GCCGTGCCAAACGGCGCGTTTTTTCCGGGCATTCCGCCGTCGCGGGGTTGATGGAGATAGACGTGGAGGACGAAATGGTTAATCCCGTCGCAAAACATCCGTTCGCCACGCGCCTTGATTTCGTAAGGGGTATCGGCGAGGTTGAGACCACTGGTGTATGCTTCCGCATAGGTTCGCCGTTTCCCGTAGGTATGAGCAACGGAGCTGGTGGCGCGGCATTCAATATCGCCCAGCCTTCCTTTCGACCAGAACTCGCCGCCCACCTGATCGGCATAGCCGCCATAAATGGTGAAATCACCCGGAAAACCCCAATGCCCGTACGGCTCGCACCAGAGAACCAAGTTATGTTCGTGCGCCGCATCGCGGAGTCCGCCGATATAGTTTTCCGCAATCATATCAGCGACCGTACGGCGCAGATCCCACAGGAACTGGTCGGACTTCTTGGCGCTATCGATGAGCCTACCGGTAAAGGTGGGCAGAAACGGGATCGGGCTGTAGCCGTTGCGCTTTTCAAACTCGGCGGCGAACCCGTCAGTCCAATTTTGCGATCCGACTTCGTAGCTGTCGATGGTGACGCCCTTGAACGCTGCTTTTTCTTCGGGGCCCATCTGTTCGATCAGCGAACCGACATACGAATCGAAATGATGCCGGGCGATCGGCTTGCTCATCTTGTCGCATTCCAAACCCGTCGCCGACTTCGAAGCCGGATGATTTTTTGCGCCGGTGGTGATCATCCCGAAATAAATGATTCGCCAGTTCCCTTTGGGCAGGGAGCAGTTCAGCGTGCCGTCGGCATTAAGTTTATCACTCAAATCGACAATCTGTTTTTGCCTAATAACAACGGAAGGGTCGTTCGGCTCCACGGACTCATCGAAAATATAAGAATCCCAAGTCGGGCTAGGCGTGGGATGCATCCACACCATTTGTTTGTTGAGCACCTGCGCCACTTTCGGCTCCGACGAGATAACAACATGCGCTTTAGGTTGTGGCTTCACCTTTTTCTTGCTCTTTTTCTTCTTTCTTGGCGGTTTCGGCTGCTCGTAATCGAGTTCAAACCGCCGGGCTTTCACGTCGGGAAAACTGATCGTTTGCATCGCTTCAACCTTAAGATCACCCTTTGGGGTCGCCGCCCTTACGTCAATTTTCGTCACGAGCTCACGCTTGCCGTTGCGGACGGCAAACAAGGAACCGCTCACGGCACCATCAACCGATAACGAACGGGCGCTGAAGGGTTCGCTGTGCGAGAAGATGTATTGCTTTTCCGTTCGTTCCCCTTCAATCGAAATGCGGTCGATCTTTGGAATCGCCAACACGGCAATATCCTGGCTACCCCCGCCCGGAACCCCTTTTGCGCGGACGTTCTGTTTAAACGCTCCCCCTTTGGAGTCGAACTCGTTCCAAATCACGCGCCGCATCGACTGTTCGGGTTGAATCCACGGGCCGCCCGATTGACTCCAGCCCGGCCCGTTAAAGAAATAGATGTCGACACCAACCCGCTTCGCTTCGCGCAACGCGTGCATTTTCAGCTCGCGCCATTCAGGAGAAAGCAATTCGACCCGAACGATATCTTCTTTGGCATTATCCGTCTTCGCAGGCTTTCCAACATTGCCGATCATCGCCCGCGCGATGCCGACCTCCGCCATATTTTCGAGGTCTTTGGTGATCCCCTCTTTCGAGATATCTTCATCCAACCAGTACCAGTAGCACCACGGTTTGGTCTCCTCGGATGGGTTTCTGAAACGCTCCTTCATGTCGGATGCAGAGGCAACCGTTCCCAGACTCGTTAGAACCGCCAAAATAGCGATTCCTGCAATACGTTTAGTTCGGTTTTTCATTTTCTCTTCTCTTATTCTTAGTTGGTTCTGTCAAATTCCAGAGCCGTTATTCTGTAGGGCGGGTGCCCCCACCCGCCGCTCGCAACCTGCTGGCATACAAGCCGTTCGGCGGGTGGGATCACCCGCCCTACAAATTCGTACCCCTTCGTGGTTTTTAAAAAACTATCATCCTTAGTTGTTACTTTTTTACGGTCAGGATCTGAACCGGGGCGAGCAGTCCGGATGGGAAAAGTCGCCCCACGTTTCCTGTTAGGGAGTCATCGGTTTCAGGTATCCGAGCGAG
>CAZAPF010000141.1:0-2119 GCA_964486885.1 uncultured Verrucomicrobiota bacterium | reverse complement strand
TCTACGACCACGCCTCCGTGGAAAAGGAGACGCGCAACGTTGCAGATCAGCATCCGGAAGTGGTTGCTGAACTGACAAAGCTGCTAGAGTCGTATGTTGCGAATGGGCATAGCACACCAGGACCGACAATGAAAAGGAAGGCCAAGTAAAGGAGGTAAAGTGAAAGATCTATTTGAGATAAGAGAAAAAGTGATTGTTGTGACGGGGGCCGCAGGGGTGCTGGCCGGCGGTGTCGCGAAGTATCTGCAGAAGCAGGGTGCGACCGTAGGAATATCAAGGTCACCTCGAACGAGATTGATTTGGGCTTCACGACTCAAGGTCCTGAGGGGGAATGGCTATACGTGGACGAAGTAAAGTTCATCCCGCAGAAGAGTGCAATGGAAGCGGCTCCCAAAAACGTTTCGGATAGCGACACTGTGCCTGTAAAGGAAGAAGACTGAAATGCCCAGAGACCGTCACATGAGGAAGAATAGTTTTGTCAGATGTCTGATAGTAGCAATATGCCTGTCAGGAGCCTGTGCCATCGGAGCTGAGGAAACGGGTCCGCAAGCATTGCCTCCAATCCAGTTCGAGGGCGGCGAAGCTCATTTCACCGCTGCAAACCAAGAACGCATCGATCTCGTCAGGCAAATACCTGGATTGGTTGCTTTGTGGGATTTTGTGCATCGGCGGGATTCGTGGGAGACGCATAATCCATTTATTTCGATCCCGGGAGAACCTGACGGACGGGCCTATGAACTCGAACCGAGAAACATATCGCTCGACTATTGGCATCAGGGATCCCAACCGACGCTTACCGATTTTGACTTGTTTGGGCGAGGGCCATTCGGACAAGCCGTCCGTTTTGATGATCCTCTTGGCGAAACCGATTTGCCGGTGCTCGCCGTGCCGCGAAAGCATCTTCACGACTCGCCGCTGGACATCAAAGGCAAAGGAAAGTCGGTCACGTTGGTGGTTTGGCTGCTCTATGAAAAAGGCAATCACGCGATCGCTGGAATGTGGCATGAGGGTACTGTTACGCCGAAGGGAGAGGCTCCCGTAGTACAGGAGCCCGGCAAGCGGCAGTTCGGGCTTTTCGCTGGCCTGCAAGCCAACAAGGGCGGGATCGGTGCTCATATTTCGGAGAATGGGGGTTCATCGTTTGGCGACATCTACGCGCGGCACCTTGCGTCCAATCCGACGAAGATGAAAAAGATCAAGCCGGGTACGAAGCCCGCCGATTCCGATTCATACTGGAACGCGGTCGGTCTGGTGTTTGACAACGAAGAAAATTGCGTGAACGCCTACGTGAATGGTCTGGCTGAGGACGTTTGGGTGGAGAATCCAAAGGAATCGCGATTCTATCAACATGTCTATCGCGCCTGGCGGCAGGGACAGCTGGCCGCTCTGGATGGAATCCAACCCGGCGAGGATGTAAATTACCCAAAGGATCAGTACTATCGTCCTCCCGAGGATGAAGCGCTTGAAACGAAATTGGTCGAGTGGACGTCCGACCGCGTCGTGCGGCTGGAAACCTATTCGTTCACAAAGGTCGAGGCTACCTATGAACGGAAGTCGGACGGGACATTAGGGAAACCACTGAAGCGTGAGCTGATTGCAATGAAATCCAACCCCTACTTTTTCGGCTATGATATCTATGCGCCCAAGACAATGGAGGAGGGCGGTCCATTTACGATAGGTCGCGTCATCCACAGCAATCGACACGCAACGCTTTCCGCGTGGATTGGAGGTGTCGCCGTTTTCGACCGCGCGCTTTCCGACGACGAAATGAAAAGGCTCGCGACCATTGGGAATTGCTCGGCCGTGGTTCAGTAACGCGTCCAAACCTAATATTTTATGGAGATACAATGAAAAGATGGATGACATTATTCACCGCGGGGCTGCTCGGAGCCTGTGTTACAGGAAATGCCAATGAAACGCTCAGAGCCCCAAAAGATAAGCCCAATATCATCTTCATCATGTCAGATGACCTTGGGTGGCAGGATGTGGGATACATGGGCGCAACGCTGTTCGAGACGCCGAACATCGATCAGCTTGCCGCTGATGGGATGACGTTCTCGCGGGCCTACTCGTCCGGTCCGAACTGCGCTCCTACGCGGGCTTGCCTGATGACGGGTCT
>CAZAPF010000140.1:0-2131 GCA_964486885.1 uncultured Verrucomicrobiota bacterium | reverse complement strand
ATCCACGTTATGCCAAACGTGCAAAATGGTTTGCTGAAAACAAGCCTGAGGGAAAGGAACTGGTAAAATGGAAATACCAGACCTATATGAAGGATTTCATGCGTTGCACGTGGGCGGTGGATGAAAGTGTTGGAAAAGTTATGCAGGCGTTGGAAGAGCAGGGCCTGAGCGATAATACGATAGTTATGTATTCTTCCGACCAGGGATTCTATATGGGTGAGCACGGCTGGTTTGATAAGCGCTTCATGTATGAGGAGTCTTTCCGCACGCCGCTTGTCGCTAAATGGCCGGGGAAGATTAAGCCGGGTTCAGTTAACAACGATCTGGTGCAGAATATTGATTTTGCGGAAACCTTCCTGGAGTTGGCGCAGGCTCCGGTTCCGGACGATATGCAGGGCAAAAGCCTGGTTCCGCTGCTGAAGGGGAAAACACCAACGGATTGGCGCAAATCACTATATTATCATTATTATGAATATCCCGGTGCCCATAGTGTGCGTCGCCACGAAGGGGTGTTTGATGGTCGCTGGAAGTTGATCAAGTATTATGGGCTGGATGTGCCCGATGGCGTGGAATGGGAACTCTTTGACCTGCAGAATGATCCGGCAGAAATGAAAAATGTATTCAGTAATCCCGAAAACAAGGCGCAGGTAGAGCGGCTGAATAAAGAACTGAACCGTTTGAAAGAGCAGTACGAGGTGCCGGAAAATCCACCGGAACAAAAGAAAAGAAAATAGATGCAGTCTTATTAGTGCTGTAATTTGATAATTCGATTGAACCGACACCGGAAAACCATTTCTATCCACGTATTCACGCAACTTAAGGTGAAAGGATAGGACATAATGGATTTAATACGAATTGCAGATACGCTCGAAGCCGATCTGATCTGCGGCCCTGAGGGCTGGGAAAAAATTAACATCGAAACCGTGTTTGCCTCGGATCTCATGAGTGATGTGCTGATGAGCGACCGGGACGAACTTTTGCTCGTTACCTCCCTCTCTACGGAACAGTCGATCCGGTCTGCCGGGATTGTGGGATCAGAAGCGGTTGTGATTGCCAACAGCAAGACGGTTACTGACGGGATGATCGAACTTGCAAAGGATCAGGATATCGCCCTTTTCTGTACTCGCTTTCCCAAGTATGAATCGTGTGTCCGGCTGGGCCGGATCATGGTGTCTTGATGAGCGAGGAGCTTAAACAGCCGCTCCAATCCTCCCTGCGCGTACAGGAACTGATCTATGGCCTGCGTATAAGCCAGGTCATGACCAATAAGGTATTCGCAGTTTCCCGCAACTGCACCATGCGCGATGTGCAGACCATCATGAAAAATAATTCCATTACCGGAGTGCCGGTGGTGGATAACAAACGGGTGGTGGGCATTGTTTCCATGAACGACCTCATGAATGCGCTTGAGCAGGGTTCCATGGAGGAGTGCGTTACTGAGTGGATGGTTGGCGAGGTACAGACGCTGGCCGAAGATATGCCGCTCTCATTCGCCATCTCGGCCTTCGGTAAGTTTTCGTTTCGGCAGTTCCCGGTAGTAAATAAGGGGAATGAGCTGGTTGGAATCTTAACGTTCCGGAATATCAATATGGCACTGATCCGCGAGCTTTCGCGGCAGTTGCGGGAAATGGAGCAGAAAAGCGAGCAGCCTGCAGAACCCGATTCGCTGGTGCTGACCAAAGTTTATCAGCTGCACCGATATGATTTTGAAAATGGCGGAAAGGCCTCGGCTGAGATCAAGAAATTCCTGAAGGAAAGAGGGATCCCCCCCAAGGTGGTGCGCCGCGTTGCCGTGGCCAGTTATGAACTGGAAATCAATCTGGTTGCGCATTCAATTGGCGGCATGCTTGGCTTTGATATCAACGAAGAACGGGTTAAGATATCCTCGCATGACCGGGGGCCGGGAATTGAAGATACAGAGAAGGCGATGACGGAAGGTTTTTCCACTGCAAACGAATGGATTCGGTCTCAGGGATTCGGAGCGGGTATGGGATTGCCGAATGTGAAGCGTGTATCGGATGAGTTTGCCATCGAATCCGCCGTTGGTATGGGCACCATGGTTCAGGCCATCATAAGTTTAAAGGAGAGCAGAAATGAAGATACGTGACATTCAGGATCTGGAAGTTTTTAC
>CAZAPF010000139.1:0-2230 GCA_964486885.1 uncultured Verrucomicrobiota bacterium | reverse complement strand
GCCAGACCGTAGAAACTGCGGCGCTGGCAACCTGGGTGGTTCACAGCACCATCCCGGGCGAGAACGCACGAGGCCCCCGTCCTTCACGGCGCGGGCCTCGTCGTCGTTCTGGGGTGGGGGGGCGATCAGGCGAATCGTGCCATCGGCCGAAATCGTGCCATCGGGAATCGTGCCATCGCCCCGCGTCACGCGTTCAGGCTGGACCGGTGGGCGGGCGAGCCCAGCTCGAGCGGGCGCGGAAGTACCGGGCGGAGATCGACGCCGGCGAGATCGAGAGCCAGGCGGCGCTGGCCCGGCGGGAGGGGCTCACCCGCGCGCGGATCACCCAGGTGATGACGCTGCTTCGGCTGGCGCCCGAGCTCCAGGAGCGGGTGCTGGCGCTGCCAGCGGGGGCCTTCACCGAACGGCAGCTTCGGCGGGTTGCACGGATCCGCGAGTCCGGCGCACAGCGCACGGCCTTCGGCGAGCTCCCACCTACGCGAGCAGGTAGCCGGCGGCTCTCCCCCGCCGCCCGTTGACACGGATCAGGCCCAGGTCGACCAGCTCGTCCAGGTCGCGGCTGGCGGTTCGGGCCGAGACCCCGGTCAGGTCGACGTACTCCCGGCGGGTCAGCGAGCCGGAGACGCGGAGGTGGTTCAGCGCGATGGTCTGGCGGTGCCGGATCTCGCCAGCCTGGGGCTGCTCGCCCCCCTCCGCTCGTCGCTCGACAGCGTAGCGCCTCTCCCTCCCCTCCCCGATCGACACGACCTGACCGGCCTCCATCAGCCGAGACAGCAGGCGCCGCAGCGAGCTACGCGGGATTGACGTATCGCGGCTGAGCTCGCCGATCGGCAGAGGACCTCGGTCTGCCAGCAGCGCCACGACACGCTCGCCCCTCGACAAGACCGGGGTGGCCTCGTCGTCCCACCCGTCGAAGTCGGGCTCGTCGTCAGGCTGGACCAGCCCCAGGTGCTCCCGGACCTCCGCCGCTCCGATCCGCCCGTCCTGAGCATCGATTCGGGCGGCCAGGATCGCCGACCGCAGCTCCCGCACGTTCCCCGGCCATCCGTAGCTGAGCAGCAACTGCTGGGCGTCGCGGCCCAGCCGGGCGCGCGGACCCCGCTCGATACGGAGGAAGTGCTGGGCAAGCTCGAGGACGTCCCGCTCGCGTTCGCGCAGGGGCGGGATGCGGATCCGGTAGACCCTGATCCGGAAGTAGAGGTCCTCGCGGAAGCTCCGCTCCCGGCACTTCGCCAGCAGATCCTCGTGGCTGGCCGCGACCACCCTGATGTCGATCTCCACCGGCCGGGCTGCGTGGGACGATCCGAGCCGCACGATCTCCCGCTCCTGCAGCGAGCGCAGGAGTTTGGCCTGCTGGGGCATCGGCAGCTCGGCGATCTCGTCGAGGAAGAACGTGCCGCGATGAGCCTGCTCCATCACCCCCTGGTGACGACCTCGGGCGCCGGTGAACGCTCCGGGCTCGTGGCCGAAGAGGTAGGACTCCGCGAGCTCGGACGGGATGGACGCGCAGTTCACCGGGACGAAGGGGCCGGAGCACCGACGGCTCTGGCTGTGCAAGGCGCGGGCGACCAGCTCCTTGCCGGTGCCGGTCTCCCCCTCGAGCAGGACCGAGCAGTCGTAGGGGGCCACCCGGCGGATGCGCTCCCGCATGACGACCATCTGCCGGGATCGGCCGATGAGCCGCTCCTGGACGGGCGAATCTGGACGCGTGGTGACGCTCGCCACATGCCACCGGGGGAAGCTGGGGGACCTTCTCTCTTACTCCAGTGGTAATTCCTGTCTAGGGATTTCTGATGAAGGTCCAAAGCCTGCCTCGCTGTCGACTGATTCGGTCTTGCACAAATGCTGTACTGAACGCCTGTCCTTGCGTTGCGCGGAGATCCCCAGGGCGGCGCTGGAACGAGGCTGCGGACCGCTCTCGGTAAGGTTCGGACTCGTCGTACATGGCTGTTTGCACAGCATTATCCACAGCCAATCATACAGATCCGTATTGAACTCGGTGCCGTTGGACTACCGGCCTGTGGACAACCTGTGCATCTCAGTGGAGGTACCCCTGGATCGCGTCGCGAACCGGCATCCGTCGCGCTCCGGATCGTCGCGGGGGTAGAACTCCGCCCGCAGGTACCCCTGGATCGCGTCGCGAACCGTCAACCGTCGCGCTCGATTCATCGGGTTCGGTTCGACTCAACTCGAACTGGCGGCCTGGCGATCAGGCTGCCGCTCTGGGCCG
>CAZAPF010000138.1:0-2391 GCA_964486885.1 uncultured Verrucomicrobiota bacterium | reverse complement strand
CCGACGACGAGCGCGTGCATCCGCTCATCGAAAAAATGGAAGGGGTCGCCTATGAGTGCCACCAGTTCCATCGCCATCGGCTGGATACAAGGGACTGGTCGAATCCGGAAAAAGTGGTTCGGGGGGCCAAATGGACGTTAGCGCAGGACAAAGAATACATCTTCTATTACGGCCCGATTATTTGGAAGGCGGACAAGGCGCGGTATTACGAATTTATCGAGCGGGACTGGTTGCAAAATAGGTATTGGGCGAATGGACTGCCGAAGCACCATCCGAAAATGCACTACTATTTGAATACCTTCCCGAATGGAAGCGGACGCTTCCGCCCGATCGGCCCGGAATCCGACCCGCACTCGGTGCTGGGCTTCACCAAATGGCTGATTGAAGAAATCAAGGAACCCCATAAATAGGGACCTACGTAACAGGCAGGAGAGGTTTTTTGACAGGATGAACAGGATACGCAGGATTTCTATCCGGTTGATCACTCTGCGTAGAAACTGCGAAACACGAATGGAGAAAAGGCCAGAACCCAAGCAATTAATGGGAAATTTGTAAAATTACGGCTGTGATTGACAGGATGTTCCACAACCGCATCCTGTCATTCCTGTTAATCCCGTCTAAAAAAACAGCAGTCGCACTGCCCCATAAACAGAGCATAGCTAGCCCGACGGTTGGAAACGTTTCACTGGAGAAAAAGAACATCATGAAGAAGAAACCGAATATATTATTTATGCATGTCGACCAGATGCACTGGGAGGCCATGTCGCGATACGGCAATAAAAACCTCCATACCCCGGGGATGGATCGGATCGCGGAAGATGGCGTCTTGCCGATCCACTATCTCGTGGATAGCCAGGGCCAGGTCCAGCTCATAACGGAAGCCACCATTAACTGGGCTTTAAAAAGTATGTAGCAAGGCGACCATTGGTATGAAACAGAGAACGATTGTAACGATGACGATGACCCTGTTCATGGGGTCGTTGCTGCAGGCGCAGCCTCTTGAAGAATCCTTCAAGTCCCCTCCGGACTCAGCAAAGCCCTATACGTGGTGGCACTGGGTAAACGGAAATGTGTCGAAGGAAGGCATCACCAAAGACCTCGAATCCATGAAGGCGGTGGGTCTTGGTGGGTTTGTGCTGTTTGATGCCTCGGTGGGCATTCCGGGCGGGCCCGTTAAATACAATTCAAAGCAGGATCATCAGTTGCGTTCCTTTGCGATTGCCGAGGCGGATCGTCTGGGGCTGGATGCCGGGATGAATAATGCCTCGGGCTGGTCGAGCACAGGAGGGCCTTGGGTGACGCCGGAACATTCCATGAAAATGGTGGGCTGGAGCGAAACAACGGTCCGTGCCGGCGATCCTGCTCCGGTGCGCTTGGAACCCGGCAAACGGGTATTAAAAAAGGGACACCACGCGGTCGATGTGGATTTTTACCGCGATATCGCTGTGCTGGCATTCCCTACGCCGAAGAATGGTGCGTATCGCATCGAGCGCTGGGAGCAGAAAGCGCTCTACGATCATGGAGCAAAGGGAATCCATTTTATTCCCGACCTGCGCCCGGCTCCGGCGGACGCCGTCATTGTGGCCGACTCGGTACTCGACTTGACCGATCGGATGGATGAGGACGGGAATCTCGACTGGATTCCCGATTCCGGAGAGTGGACCGTCGTACGCTTCGGATTCCGGTCCACCGGTGCTGTAAACAGACCGGCCAATAAAGGGGGGAAGGGGCTGGAAATTGATAAGCTCAGCCGCGCCGCCGTCGATCTGCACTGGGAGAAATATGTCAACCAGCTGATCGCTAACGCCAAGGGCAGTCCGGCGTTAACGACCATCTGCATCGATAGCTTTGAAGTCGGCATGCAAAACTGGACCGATGATTTTCCGCAGGAGTTCAAAAAACGGCGCGGCTATGAGCTGATTCCTATGTTGCTCTGCATGACAGGGCGCGTGATGGATGATACCGAAACGACTGAGCGGGTGCTTTGGGACATGCGGGTGACCGTTGCGGAATTAATGCAGGAAAATTATTTCGGGTATTTTGCCGAAAAGTGTCATCAGCTTGGGCTGAAGCTGCAACTCGAACCCTATGGCAGCGGGCCGTTTGATGCCACGGCGACGGCGCTGATTGGCGATACGGTATTGACGGAGTTCTGGCAGCGGGAAGCGACCCGGAACCTATGGATCTGGACCGCGCAGATTATTTCATCCGGCGCCCACCTTTCCGGCAATCCAATTGCCGGTGCGGAGGCGTTTACCAGCATGAAAGCCGACTGGACGGCGCATCCGGGGCTCTTGAAGCAATGGGGCGACCGGGCCTTTTCCCGAGGCATTAACCGGTATTACTTCCACACCTTCGCGCACCAGCCCTTCCACGATTCGGTTCAGCCGG
>CAZAPF010000137.1:0-2671 GCA_964486885.1 uncultured Verrucomicrobiota bacterium | reverse complement strand
TAGGTACCTATTCAAAAAAGCGCAATTATGGCGAAGATTTGACTGGGGAGAGCTCCAATAATATCCGTGTCCTTCGTTTTGAGCTGATTAAAATAGAGCAGTAAAAATAAGAAAGAATAAATCCCGAATGAAATCGAGAATTCACTCTTTGTTGGCGCCCTCTAGAGGGATGACTATGATCGTTTTAGTGCTTACGGCATGGGTATTTGCAAGCTGCTGTCTCTGTGTGCAGGCAGCAGAGAAAAAACCAGATGTCGTGTTCATCGTTGTGGATGATCTCAACGACTGGGTCGGTGTCATGGGGGGACACCCCCAGACTAAAACGCCGAATATTGATACCCTGGCATCACAGGGGGTACTGTTTTCCAATGCCCACTGTAATGCGCCGCAATGCGGCCCGTCGCGGACCAGCTTTCTGCAGGGGCTGTACCCCAGGAGCACGGGGAAATATTTCAACAGCACCAAACGGCCTGACTTTTTTAAAGATCAGCCTATGTCGGGAATTACCACACAGAACCCTCCTGAAGACCCCATCGATTTTCACAAACATTTTAAGAGTCAGGGATACCGGGTCGTCAGCGGCGGGAAGGTAGCTCATGACAGAGTGCCAGAAGGGATTGATGCCACCTTTAAACGCCCAAAAGACCTGGAAGGAAATTGGACGGATTCAAAAGAAAACCTGTGGGGTGAAGGTGGGCCGCATAATCATCCAGACCACGAAACGGGCGATTATAAAGTTGCCCGGTGGGCGATTGGTGAATGGGAGACCGTTACGGATAAACCGCTTCTCATGACGGTAGGCTTTTTTAGACCACACCGTCCGTTTAACGCCCCGAATGCCTATTTCGAAAAATTCCCTCTGGAATCCATCCAGTTACCGGTCCGGCCGGAATTTGATGACTTAGACGATCTGCCGGAGTACGGAAAGGCACTGGCTCGTTCCAATGCCCACAAAAACCTCTTTGAGCCGAGAACGGTTCATGAACAGATCCTTTATCTGGGCGGAGACCAGGAATGGAAATATATGGTTCAATCGTATTTGGCCTGCATTAATTATGTGGATACCCAGATCGGACACTTTTTAGCAGCTCTTAAGCAGAACCCGCGAGGGCGTGAGACCGTGATTGTGCTGACCGGTGATCACGGTTGGGATTTAGGAGAAAAAGAGCACTGGTGTAAGGCTGCGTTGTGGCGGAATACAACCCGCGTACCCTACATTGTTGTGGCTCCCGGTGTGGCTGAAGCGGGAGCGGTAAATAATCA
Organism: uncultured Verrucomicrobiota bacterium; assembly: GCA_964486885.1. GTDB lineage: Bacteria > Verrucomicrobiota > Kiritimatiellia > Kiritimatiellales > Pontiellaceae > Pontiella. The sequence goes on along the minus strand of CAZAPF010000137.1, from coordinate 1,408 downwards.
GCCCATCTCGCATGTGGATCTCTATCCAAGCTTGTGTGATTTTGCCGGTATTCCAAAACCCCGGCACTTGGAAGGGCAATCGATTTTACCCCTCTTGAAAGATCCGCGTGCTGAACGGGCTGCGGCCTTCATCAGTTACGGGCCGGAAAACACCGCGGCTCAAAGCGAGCGATACCGGTACATTCGCTACGAAGACGGATCCGAAGAGTTATACGATCATCACAAAGATCCGCATGAATGGACCAACCTCAGTAAAAACCCGGAATATGCCGCGATAAAAGAGCAGCTCAAAGCCCGTGTTATGGATTTTCAACATAAATGACCCCGCCCCCATGAGCGAAACAGGAATGATCATGAAAGCAGCTGGACGACTATTCCGCGTGATAACCCTGTTCACCGGGCTTTTTCCTGGGCGATGCTGACCGATGTAGAAGTTGAGCTGATGGGGATCAGAAGCCCGGCTGACCGAGACGGGACGTGAGCTCTATCTATCGGTAATCGAGCCTAAGGGTGTGCAGGTGATTTTTCAAAGCGATCCGCCTCCTAGGCATTTGAGATAGGGGGCTTTGTTAAATTCATCATTTTAACTCGACTCAAACGTTTGAGTGGGTATATTCAGTTGCACCATGCGGCGGAAGCTGTTCCGCCGTGCCGATGTACACTGACAAACAGAAGGTGAAATCATGTCCAGGGATCGCAGAAGTTTAATCGCCGGAAGCTTAATCGCGGCAGGTTCGTTGCTTACGGGGTGCTTAACGGCATCCTCTAAAACATGGCAATCGATCATGGTTGCTCTAGTGCTCAGTTTTGTAACGGTATCAAAAGGAGAGCTCAGCTCGAAACACGAACCTTTTCTCACAGCACCGGCAAAAGAAACCGTTCTCTCCAAATTGGATAAAGGCCATCCCCGCCTTATCGTAACCGATACACGCCTTGAGGAGATTCGCTCTATTGCGGCAGAGGATCCGATGGTCGCCGAGTGGATAGAACGTGCGAGGGAAAAAACAGATGCCATCCTGGATGAGAAACCCAACATTTATCATAAACGCCTACTTGAGGTTTCACGGTCGGTGATGGACCGGGTCTATCATCTGGCGTTCTTTTACCGCTATGATAAGGATGAAAAATACCTGGAGCGTGCGTACCTCGAACTCGAGACCGCTGCAATGTTTCCCAGCTGGCGCCCTAACGTTTGGCTCAATGTGGCGGAGATGATTCACGCCTTTGGTATCGGGTATGACTGGCTCTACCACGGACTCAGTGAAGAGCAGCGGACCACCCTGCGGGAAGCTTTGTGGGAGAAGGGGTTGTATTACTCCTATGCCGGCTACACCGGTGTCAGGCTGGAAGGTATTGACCGGACCTGGCCGTATAAAAAGCACAACTGGAACTTTGTCTGTAACGGCGG
>CAZAPF010000136.1:0-2693 GCA_964486885.1 uncultured Verrucomicrobiota bacterium | reverse complement strand
CTCCCGTAGCAATGGGGACCGTGGTGGCAGCTGCCACTTTGGCCATTTCATCCATACTACTGATGGGTGAAATCGGCTCTTCAATCCAGAGTAGGTCATAGCCTTCGAGCCGCTTGCAGGTCGCAATGGCCCCTTCGGCGCAGCACTGACCGTGGCCACCGTGGATCAGGTCCAGCTTGTCGCCCCCTCCTTCACGAAGGGCACGAAACACCATTTCGTTAAAGGCCATGTTCTCTTCGGTCGGCATTCTACCGCCGTCCTCGTAGACATCATCTTCCCAGACTTTCTTGCCGCTAAACATTTCGAAATCCAACCACGGATCAGCCTTCACGGCCGCGCCGGGTTGCTTGGCGTAACTTCGTCCCAAGGCGCGCCATGCGTCTTCATTAAATAATTCTTTTCGGCTCGGTTTGCCATAGCGGTAGGTTCTGAGCTGAGTGCGCACCGGACCGCCGAGCAGTTCGTAGACGGGCTTACCGGTTTCCCTGCCGAGCAGGTCCCATAGGGCATAATCCAAGGCGCTACGATGCGAACAGAGCACACCTGCCCGATGCATCTTTGACCAGATAGCTTCTACGGCAAAGGGATTGGCGCCGATCAGATGATTCGTGGCGATGCCGCCCAGTTCGGGTGCGTAATCGATGTCCGGGAAATCCGCATATCCCGCTGCGCCTGTGCTTGAGATGACTTTCAGCACGCGCCGCTGCTTGCCATTTCGTTGCAACACGAGCAGTTCCAGTGCTTCGATGCGGCTAGTCTGACCAAAGGCAGCGACAGAGAGCGACGGCAACGCCGCAAGCGCACCTACCCCTAATACTGATCGCTTGAGAACCCCTCGACGACCGAGTTGATTGCTTAATCCTTGATGGCTCATCACTTCTCCTTGGTATTTGTTTGTATTTGAGCGATAGGCCGTACCTGAAACTTCGCTTCATCAATCTCACACGATTCCGAAACAAGTGATCCTTGCGTCATCCGCAAGGGGTTCTTCAGCACACCGTCCTCCTTCAACCATTGCTCCTGGTTTGGTGAGCTCACCCACAGCACTTCATCGCGTCCGGAGAGCGAGCGTGCGACCGTCAGCAATGAAAGTGGCCCCCCTTGCACCACCGGAGCCACCTTTAGATCGGCTTCCTTAGCCAGCTCCGCGGTCCGAACGAGCATGGTCACCCCGCCGATGCGGCCGGCATCCGGTACCAGAACCGTGCCGGCGTTCTTCTTGATGCCTTGGGCGAAATCTTCGATCACATGATAATCTCCGCCAAACCCCAGCGGTATGTTGAACTCCTTGCGAGCCTCCGCCTGTGCCTGCAGGTGCCGGCGCGCCATGGGGTTCTCCAGCAGGGTTACCCCGTTCCTTTGGCAACGCAATGCCAGGAAGGTCATGCCATCCACACCCAAGTTCATGTTGGCGGCAACAACCAGGTGCATTTCCGTGCCGGCGGCCTCTTTCGACGCTAACACCAGTCTGTCGATATGCCCGAGCACATCCATCGGGTAGCGGTACGGTGGGCATTCGCCGCGCGCCGTCATCTCATCCTCGGGGGCACCAGCCAGTTCCAGCCGCACTGCGGTAAAGCCTACTTGCTTGAGCGCCGCAACCGTCTGCCGCATTTCGTCAGGTGTATTCAGCCGCCGCTTGCCGTCGACCTCCCGGTCGATCGGAACCGACGGACAGAGGCGCATCCGGCATGGACCGTTATTCTCTGCGAGATCGAGCAAGGCGGCCTGCAGGGCGATGACCAGTCCTGGTTTCCCCGGCCCCTGCCACATCGGGGCAAATCCTTCTCTGGGGAAAAACGCACGATGTCTCTGATCCATGACGGGGGGGGCATTCAGGATTTGCGCAGCTGTCTGCCCCAGTACGGTGTGCCCGCCCCCGACGGCCCGCACTGAAGGGTCGGTCTGGAAATGATTTATCTTATGCTTCTGTTCGGCATAACGGTTCACCAAGCGTGCCAGTGTTTCTTCCACATTCCTGGCGGGTAGACCGTACTCAAAATAATCCCCATAGCCCGTAGCGCCGCTCCGCGTCGTCAACCGGATGACCCGCAAGCGAGACTCCGCTTCCGATCCCGCTTCCTTGACGGTCAGCAGGTCCATCGCCACAATCTCATCCTCTGTGTTGGGCTTGGCTCCCGCACAACACAGCGAAATCGCAAAACCCAAGACCAGATAGCACGCCCATTTTTTGTATCTTCTCATTCGTCATTTCCTCACGGGATAGTTCGACTATTAATAGAATTTGAATTCCGTCATCTCCGTCCTGTCTGTGGTCAGCACTTTGACCTTACGGAGTTCAACCACGCCTGCCTTTTCAAGGGAAACGCGAAACTTATATCTTTGAATAAATATTTGTGGTGTCGAAAGTTCAACCCGCTTCCATTCCTTAGAAAGCTCAACCACCTTCCCCTTTTTGGGGCCTGCAAACCGGATGGGCGTTTCGGTTGCTGATCTGGCTTCAAAAGCGATAATCATATTCTTTCCATCCGGGGAGAAATAATTATTAGCGACGGTATACCCAGCCTTCTCCGATTCGAGCACCAAGGTGCCCTCTTTTGCGGCGATCGTCCCCTGATCCGATGTCGCAAACCATGTGCCCACGGTTCGGTGGTTGTAGGCCTGATTCGGGTGATAGCTCAAGACGCCGGATTCTTCGTAAAATGCATCCAGCGTATCGGCGAGCTCTTTTA
>CAZAPF010000135.1:0-2719 GCA_964486885.1 uncultured Verrucomicrobiota bacterium | reverse complement strand
ACATAATCAATCACACAACATAACTATCCTTATGTTACGTGCAACATAAGGATGGTAATGCGAACCTTCTAAAAATGACTCTCCATTCGGATCGGTACGATCAGGATAGTAATGCGAACTTAGAATTCAAAAAGTTAAATTGCGTCACGACAAAGGGTTGTAACAAAAAAGTGCGAAACTGAGTCAAATCCATCCATTTTTCGCTTTTTGAATAACCATCCAACCAGCTACTCCTGACTGGATGGAAATGCGAACTTAGCCCATTCTCCAACCCCAGTCGCCGAAACATCATTTCGAATCTCTTCCTGCGGATTTTTCCGGCTCCAGACCCCGCTTTGGGATGGCTCGATAAGCCCGGTTTCGATAGATTTGCGAACTCTTTTACTTTCCGGAGGGCACGGAAACATATCAGCGCACTTAACTCGTTGAGTTTGAGCAGGATTTGATTGATGGGGTTACAAGATATATGAGCGAATTTTTGAGGGTGTTTCAGGTGTTTGAGAAGCTTTTTGAAGCGAGGTATCGCAGAAGATATGATGCCCGCCTCCAACTGATGGCCTACCAGATCAGAATGCTTCAGTCCCGCATCGATGCGGACCGCATTCATACACGCCCGGAGGAACGCGCGGAACTTACCCGCCTTGGGGCTGAACTTGACCATGATATCGATGATGTGATGCTGGTGGTTAAACCGGACACCTACCGGGGCTGGCTCAGGCCAAAGGATGCCGAAAAACCGCAAAAGCCCGGTCGCCCGCGTACACCTCAGGCGACCGTGAATCTGGTCATGCGGTTTGCCGTTGAGAACCTTACCTGGGGCTGTGACCGGATCCAGGGTGAATTGATGAAATTGGGCATCCGTATCGGAGCTACGACCATCAGCGATATTCTTAAGCGCGAAGGGCACCACCCCATTCCCGAAAAGGGAAGCGGACGTCCACCAAGCAACTGGAAGCTGTTTGTCAGCTCCCATATGGACACGCTTGCCGCCACCGACTTCTTCACCAAACCTGTCCTTACCTGGCGCGGATGGGTTGATGCCTATGTGCTCGTGTTTATCCATCTTGGAAGCCGTCGGGTTTTCATGAGTCCGGCGACGTTTAATCCCGAAGAGGAATGGGTGCTTCAACAATCCAGAAATGCATCCATGTGGTTTCAGGATTTGGGCATTCAGGTCAGGCACTTGATCCATGACCGGGACACCAAGTACAGCCAAAGGTTCCGGGCATTCTGGAAGAGTGAGCGGGTGAAATGCCTGCGTACGCCTGTGCGCTCGCCCATGGCGAATTCTTTTGCGGAAAATTACGTCGGAAAGATAAAACGGGAGTGTCTGAACCATTTCTTTTGTGTGAGCCTTGACCAGCTTGACTACATCAACCGCGAATGGCTGGCGTACTATAATGAGCAGAGACCGCATCAGGGCACCGATATCGGGAACAAGGTTCTTCGCCCCGATTTCCGCCCAACGACTGAGGGCGAAATTAAGCGGGAACAGCGGCTGGGCGGAATAATATCCTACTACTACCGCGACGCTGCCTGACCTTGCTCCAACCACCATCATCTGAACACGACCCTCCGTCCAACATGATCGGCAACCTTATCGTGCCTTGGCTTCGTAAATTCGACTACTCCTTGCTTAAACACCGTTATTTTCTATCACGATCAGCCCGTTACATGAACTCTGCCGGACATCTTTTTCAGCAAAATCTTTCACTTCGCCCGTTATTTTCAGACCCATCCGCTCCGGACGACTTTCCGTGCAGGCCACGCGCAGATAAAGCGTATACAGGCCATTCTGCTCATTCAGAATGTCCACCAGGCCGTTTTCCAACGGCTGCACTACCACGGCACTCCCATTGAATTCCCCCGCCTTGTTCATGCGGTGAATCATCCAATCGATAAAGGCCCTCAGGAAATTCCCTTCCCCGAACTGAAGGACGCGCTCCGGCAGCGTATTAAAAGAATCTTGCATGTTGTTCTGTTGCTTCATAAATCGTCCTTAACCTTCATTAAATCCAAAATAGTTGACGGCGTTGTTACTGCAGATGTTTTCCACCATGGCGCCCAGCAGCTCCATATCGCCTGGCAATTCTCCGTTTTCCACATCCGTTCCGATCAGATTGCAGAGGATGCGACGGAAATATTCGTGGCGCGGATAGGACAGGAAACTACGGGAGTCGGTGAGCATCCCGACAAAGCGGCTGAGCAACCCCAGATTTGACAGCGCGTTCATCTGCTTTTCCATGCCGTCTTTCTGGTCGAGGAACCACCATCCCGAACCAAACTGCATCTTGCCGGCCACCGATCCGTCCTGATAACACCCGATCAGGGTGGCCATCAGCTCGTTATCGGCCGGGTTGATGTTATACAGAATGGTTTTAGCCAGCTGGTCCGAGGCATCCAGCCGGTCCAGCAGGCGGACCAACCCGGGCCCCTGCCGATGGTCGGCAATCGAATCGAACCCAGTATCCGGCCCCAAAGACTGGAAGAGACGGCTGTTGTTATTCCTGAAGACCCCGACATGAAACTGCTGGGCCCAGCCACGCTTATGGTTCATTTTACCGACCTCATACAGGAAGGCCGCCTCAAGCTTTTCACGGTCGGCCAGGCTCACGGCAGTTCCGGCCATCACCGTATCAAAAACAGTATTCAGCTCAACCGCGGTGGCCTCCGCATCCGGCACATAGTCAATCCCGTGATCCGACAGGCGACAGCCCGC
>CAZAPF010000134.1:0-2872 GCA_964486885.1 uncultured Verrucomicrobiota bacterium | reverse complement strand
TGGAAGTGATGCGCGACATGGATGACAATGTCGTGATCATCTGTTCGATCGAGAACTTCGATGCCATGGGCGTGCATACGGGCGACTCGATCACCGTTGCACCCGCTCAAACCCTGACCGACAAAGAGTACCAGCGGATGCGCGATGCCAGCCTGGCTGTCATCCGCGAGATCGGCGTCGAAACGGGCGGTTCCAATATTCAGTTTGCGATCGATCCCAAGACGGGCCGCATGATCGTGATCGAAATGAATCCCCGCGTCAGCCGTTCCAGCGCCCTGGCTTCGAAGGCGACCGGCTTCCCGATCGCCAAGATTGCCGCCAAGCTGGCCGTCGGCTATCGCCTGCACGAACTGGCCAACGACATCACGCGCGAGACGAAAGCCTGCTTTGAGCCGACCATCGACTACGTCGTTACGAAGATCCCCCGCTTTGCCTTCGAGAAATTTCCCGAAGCCGATGCCACGCTGACGACCCAGATGAAGAGCGTTGGCGAAACGATGGCCATCGGCCGCACTTTCAAAGAGTCGCTGCAGAAAGCCCTTCGCGGACTCGAGGTCGGCAGCTTCGGACTTGGCTGTGATGGCAAGGACTTGTGGGGTACGGAGAACGAACCCTCAGAAGACGACATTCGAGCTCGCCTGGCAACACCGGGCGACGAGCGGATCTGGTTCCTGCGCTACGCTTTGAAGGCGGGAATGACGCCCCAGCAGATCTACGATTTGACCTACATCGACCCGTGGTTCCTGGACCACATCGCTGAGATCGTCGAGTTGGAAGAAGTCCTGCGCGGCGTCGGCGGGATCCAGACGATCGAGCGGGATCTGTTACGCCAGGCAAAACGCTTTGGCTTCTCGGATCGACAGCTGGCCACCCTTATGGGCAGCAACGAGATTGAAGTTCGCGATCGACGACTTGAGTTGGATGTCGTAGCAACCTTCAAGTCGGTCGACACGTGTGCCGCCGAATTCGAAGCCTACACGCCCTACTACTATTCGACGTACGAGGACGAAGACGAGACACCCGCTAAGGCCCCGGACCAAAAGAGGATCATGATCCTGGGCGGCGGACCGAACCGCATCGGGCAGGGAATCGAGTTCGACTACTGCTGCTGTCACGCCAGCTTCGCGCTGCGAGAGATGGGTGTCGAGTCGATCATGGTCAACTCGAATCCCGAAACCGTAAGTACCGATTACGACACCAGCGACCTGCTGTTCTTCGAGCCGTTGACGACCGAAGACGTGCTCAACATTTGTGACCGAGTCCAACCGGATGGCGTGATCGTTCAGTTTGGCGGGCAGACGCCACTCAACCTGGCACGTGCCCTTTCCACGGCTGGTGTACCGATCATCGGAACCAGCGTCGACACCATCGAAGCGGCCGAAGACCGAGAAAAATTCCAGCAGACCCTGCATCGATTGGGTCTGAAACAGCCGGCGAACGGCATTGCCCGCAACATGGCTGAGGCCCGAGCCAGCGCCCGCGAGATTGGCTTCCCGGCACTGGTTCGACCCAGTTTCGTGCTCGGTGGCCGCGCCATGGAGATCTGCTACGACCAGGCCCAGTTCGAACGCTTTGTCATCGAGGCCTTTGTCGTTGCCCAAGGTCAGCCGGTCCTTATCGACCGTTTTCTCGAGGATGACACCGAAGTAGACGTCGATTGCATCAGCGATGGTGAAGATGTCGTCGTGGCCGGAATCATGGAGCACATTGAGGAGGCCGGTGTTCACTCGGGTGATTCGTGTTGTGCCATTCCGCCCTACAGTCTGCAGGGACCAGTCGTGGACGAGCTTCGGCAAGCGACGCGCGCCATGGCTTTGCATCTGGGCGTCGTTGGATTGATGAACGTGCAATTCGCCGTGAAGAAGGAAGACGGAGAAATGAATGTGTACGTGTTGGAAGTGAACCCGCGTGCCAGCCGAACCGTGCCGTTTGTCGCCAAAGCGACCGGAATGCCGGTGGCCAAGATGGCCGCAAAAGTTATGGCTGGTCAAACGCTGGCTGAGTTGGGTGTTGAGCGAGAGCCGATTCGCGCCCATGTCAGCGTCAAGGAAAGTGTGTTCCCCTTCCGCAAATTCACAGGCGTCGATATCGTGCTGGGCCCGGAGATGCGGAGTACGGGAGAGGTGATGGGCGTCAGCGAACGTTTCTCCATCGCTTTCGCCAAAGGCCAGTTGGCTGCCGGCGTTGTGCTGCCGGAAAAAGACAAAGGCAAGATCTTCGTCAGTGTTTCCGCACGGCATAAGGAGACCATCGGCCCCCTTGCCAAGCGGTTGGCCAACCTGGGGTACAGCCTGACGGCAACCGAAGGCACCGCCAGGCAGCTGGAGGAAGCTGGTATCGACGTCGAGCATGTCCGTAAAGTCGCTGAGGGACATCCGAACCTGGTGGACCACCTGATTGACGGTAATGTTTCGCTGATTATCAACACGCCCAGCGGCAAGGGCGCACGCACGGACGAAGGCCGCATTCGAGCGGCTGCCGTCCAACACGGTGTCCCCTGCATCACGACGATTCAAGCCGCCGAAGCTGCTGTCCGCGCCATGGAGGCGCTGGCCGAAGAAGAGATCACGGTGCAAGCCCTGCAGGATCGCTTCCAACCAGCACCAGTCGCCGAGTCGCCGTCGTAAGCTGGCGGTGTGTCTGGGTGTCGGGCCCAGTGCTTGTCTAACGCCGAGCCGCAGGCGACGGCTCGGGGCTCCTCGTCAAACCGCAGTCACTGCGTGCGGAGTAGTCGCACCTTGGTGGGCGCCATTGACCTGTCTGACCCGCCTGAGGTTCCAGGCCCAGTCGATAAGCAACCCCTCGCCGAGGGCTGGGGCTTAAAGAATCGAGGCTACTTGGGTTTAACGAGCAGGCCGGTGGCGAAGCCGAG
>CAZAPF010000133.1:0-2947 GCA_964486885.1 uncultured Verrucomicrobiota bacterium | reverse complement strand
CGAACAAGAAGTGAAACCACACATACGCGGGCCGTATTAATGCTGGATAAGCCAACTAAAGGGGCATTTTATGTATAAGACAATTAAGAGAATCGCATTATGTAGTTTATTCGCAGCGGCCATCGCTGGGGGGGGCGTAGCATCTGCTGAGCAAAGCGGATCTGAGGCCGAGTGGATCAGCCTATTCAACGGCAGGAACCTGGACGGCTGGGTGGGCAATCCCGAGGTCTGGCGGGTTGTTGATGGGCATATTGAAGGGAAGGGGCCGTCGGCCTATAAGCAATACCTCAGCAACACGAACCACGTTTTCAAGAACTTCATCCTCGAAGCCAAATTCTTCCCGGTAAAAGGGAACAGCGGCATCAACTACCGCTGCCATGAATACACGGAACAAAAACGCCCCTACGAGATCAGCGGCTACCAATGTGATATCGGCCCGATGGGCGCATTGTATGACATTTATACGACCAGTGATATAATGGTTCCTAATCAAAAGAAAAAGCCAAAGCCGCGGTACAAGCTTGTTAGAGATGATTTCAACCACCTGGTTGACATGAAGAGCTGGAACACGTTCAAGATTGTTGCCGACGGCAAAAAGCTACAGCACTACATCAACGGAACGCTCGTTATGGAATTCGAGGACAACGATCCCGAAGGTTTCCGCGAAAAAGGATTTATTGCCCTTGAGCACCACGACAAGAAAGTCACCGTCTGGTTCAAGGATATCCGGGTGAAAGAGCTCAAGTAGGAAGACCACCGAAACCGTAGAACCCGCCGGCAAGACAGTCGGCCTGGAAAAGGAACAGAGAATGGGGAAACAATCATGACGAATAAATATAAGGTTGTGCTGGCGGTATTCAGTTTGTCGGTGTTGGCTGCTGGCGCTGCGGAGAAACCACTTCGGCAGGACAGACCCAATATCATCATGGTGCTGATCGACGATATGGGGTGGGGCGACTTTTCCTGCTTTGGCAATACGGAAACTGAAACGCCGAATATCGATGCCATGGCGAAGGAAGGACTGCGGTTTCATGGTTTTTACGTCAATTCGCCGATCTGCTCGCCCTCGCGGGTGGCCATAACGACCGGGCAGGTTCCCCAGCGTTGGCGAATTTCCTCGTTCCTGAGCAACCGCAAACATAACGCGCAGCGCGGTATGGCCAATTGGCTCGATCCTGAAGCTCCGGTGATGGCGCGCTATCTTCAACAAGCGGGTTACGCAACCGGGCATTTCGGAAAATGGCACATGGGCGGGCAGCGAGACGTGAACGAAGCGCCTCCGATTTCGGCCTATGGGTTTGACGAATCGCTAACCAATTTTGAAGGGATGGGCGCGAAGCTGCTCCCTTTGACGGAAACCCCCATTGAAAATGGCGGCGTTGAAAAAGGCCGTATCTGGGAAAAGGCGGTCAATCTCGGGGACCCGGTTGAGTGGAAGCTGCGTTGCGAAATCACCGGCGCATTTGTGGATCGCGCAATCGGGTTTATCGATCAGGCCGAAGCGGCGGAGAAGCCCTTCTTTATAAATTTATGGCCGGACGATGTTCATACGCCGCTTTTCCCGTCCGTTGACAACTGGGCAGACACGACACGCGGACTCTATCTCTCGGTTCTTGAAGAGATGGATCAACAGTTGGGGCCGTTGTTTGATCGGGTGAAGAACGATCCTGAATTGCGTGACAATACGCTGATTTTGATTTGCTCCGATAACGGTCCAGAGATCGACTGTGGTTCTGCCGGTCCGTTTAAGGGGTTGAAAGCCACGCTGTTTGAAGCGGGAATCCGTTCGCCACTGGTGGTCTGGGGGCCTGGTTTTACCGATCCGAAAAAGGCGGGAACCGTAAACGACGAGTCCGTTTTCTGCGGGATCGACCTGGCTCCGTCGTTGCTGAAGTTGGCGAACGTGCCGGTGCCGGACGGAGTGAAATTCGATGGTCAACCGCTGCTGGAAACGTTACTGGGGCAGTCGGTCGATTCGCACAAAGGCGCGCTCTGTTTTCGCCGTCCGCCGGATCGACTGAAGTACCGCACCTTCACCGATCTCCCCGATTTGGCGATCCGTGAGGGCAAGTGGAAGCTGCTCTGTGATTATGATGGAAGCAACCCGATGCTGTTTAACCTCGAGACCGATCCGTCCGAAAAGAATAATCTGGCCGGCGGGCATCCTGAACGGGTGGAACAGTTGACCCAGGTGGTCATGAAATGGAATGCGGATTTGCCTAAAGATGCGGGCGACCCAACCTTCACGGGAAAATAATATGAACACACGATACACCGTTGGGGCAAATGAATGCCAGCGTTTCGACGATATGGACCACATCGCAGTTCAGGAGGTGAAATAATGAAGTGGTTTTTGTTGGTTTGCGCTCTCTGGGCGGGGCAATTCGCGCAAGGCGAAGCCGCCAGGCCCAACGTTCTGTTTATTGCGGTGGATGATCTCAATGATTGGGTCGGATGCCTGGACGGGCACCCGCAGGCGTTGACGCCCAATATTGACCGACTGGCGGAACGGGGCGTGTTGTTCTCGAATGCGCATTGTGCGGCGCCGGCATGCAATCCCTCCCGGGCTGCTGTATTCAGCGCATTGATGCCCAATCATTCGGGCGTATGGTCGAATAAAAGCAAAAGCATCGATAAGCTTAAGCCCGGCGCGGAATTGATGTCGGCGGCATTTTCGAACGCGGGCTACCGAACGCTCGGAACCGGGAAACTGTTCCATCGGAAGCCGATTGGTTTTGATGCCTATTATTCCACGGGACAGCGCTGGAGCCCGTTCACAAAATCCGCAGTCGACTACACCGAAGCAGAGCTTCCAAGTAAGGGCGGCAACAATCCGCGCCATGTAGTGCAGCTCAAGGGTACATCCTATGTATTGCCGCTCAATCGCATGCCGTCGGATCGTACTCCGGATAAGAAGGGGGGCGAGTCGTTCGACTGGGGGCCGTTC
>CAZAPF010000132.1:0-3117 GCA_964486885.1 uncultured Verrucomicrobiota bacterium | reverse complement strand
GGTGGTTCCGTCAACCGGGTTTGTGGCCGGGTTGAGTGACCCGCCGACGCAATCCACCCAATTACTCAACAGATTATCGGATTCCTGCAGAACCCAGCCGGAATCCGCCGGCATCCAGGAAAGCACCACATTAGAACCCGTGAATGCCACGGAGAGGACCGGCGCCACCTTCAGAACTCCGGTGCCATAGGCCGCGTCGAGTTCCGCTTCGACCACGGCGACTTCGGTTTCCGTGAGCTGACGGTTATAGATCCGTATTTCGACGATATCGCCCGAGAAATGCTCACTTCCACTTTGCCCATTGCGCCCGATCGAGATGATGGGTGCCGCAAATGTGGTGGCCTTCAATGTTCCGTCAAGGGAGCCATTAAGCCGCAACGCACCTCCCTCACTGTTTATCTGGGCGCTGATTAAAGAAAAACCAGAGGAGGTTCCGGTGGGCAATATGGTCGAACCCGGACCACCCGTTCCTCCCGTCCAGGTAGCCAGAAGATGCTGCGTCTCATTCGCATTCAGCCGGTATTGGCAGGAACCGGTCAGTCCGCCAAAAATCGTTTGGGGATTATCTGCCACCTCGGGGCGCAGGTAGACAAAGGCCGTGTAGCCATCTTCGGGCGAGAGAGCAGAAATGCCGACGGTCAGGTCAAGGTGATCGCCCCCGTCAAAACGCACCACCGAGGCCCCATTCGTGGTTTGCCCCTCAATCAGCGCCGGCCGGTTCGAATCGTTGGTTTGGGTGGCATGGTTGTTCAAGCCAGACGTATCGGGCCAGGTTCCATAGACCGGCTCATAATTTGAGGCTTCCAACCGCAACATGAGCGCCGGATGATCGGAACCCGTCCGATAGCCATTCGTCTCGGCTTCGATCCGCAGTTCCTCCCAGGGGAAGGTTTCCGAATCATCTGGAAAATGCGGAAACTCAACGGTCTGCTCCCACTCGTTCCAGGATGCTTTCAGCTCTTCGACCAGCTCAGGATTCGCTGCGGCCAGGTTAGTCTGTTCGGAGATATCCGTTTTAAGGTTGTACAGCTCGAAATCACTCTTCGTCTGCACCAACTTCCAGTCACCGCGGCGGGTCGCCTTCTGATAGGGCTCGCCCGTTGTCGGATAGGACCAGCTCATCATGCGCCAGAAAAGCTGCTCATGAGGAACATCATTCGTCTGCGTCAGGAGGTAAGGAACCAGGTTCACACCATCCATCTCACTCGCATCGCCCCCCGCCAACTCTAAGGCGGTAGCGGTGGCATCCAGCTGGATCACCGGGCGCTCATCCACCACACCGGCAGGCAGCGTGCCTTTCCAGCTCATGATATAGGGAATGCGGATCCCACCCTCATAAAGAGAGCCCTTCCAGGCGCGCAGTGGACCATTATCACCGTAACTCGAATTCCGCGTTGCACCGTTGTCACTGATGAAGAAAACCACGGTATTTTCTGCCAGATTGCGTTCCGCAAGCTTATCCATGATCGCCCCCACGCCGTCATCCAACGCCGACACCATCGCGGCATAGGTCTGGCGCTTTGAGTCCGCGATGTCCGGGAAGCGGTTCAGGTACTCCTGCGAGGCTTCCAACGGACCGTGCGGCGCGGTGTAGGGCAGGTACAGGAAGAATGGCTCGTTGTGATACTGATCGATAAAGGCAACCGCTTCACGGGTAAAGGCATCGGTCAGGTACTCCTGTTCGTTGACCTCCACCCCGTTGCGCTGAATATCCGAGTCGGGCAGGTTGTAGGCTGGATATGATTTCGACATTTCATCGAACGGAGGAAGATAGTTACTGTGCCCGAAGAGTGTGCCGAAAAACTCATCGAACCCGCGCTGGTTCGGGTGCAAATCCGGCCCGGCACCCATGTGCCATTTACCGATGATTCCCGTCTTATATCCCTGCGCCTGCATAAGATCACCGATCGTCGGTTCGGTTCGGGGAAACCCGTGCGAGAAGACAAGGGATGCGGGCGGATTATACTCAAACCCCAGTCGATTCTGGTATTTTCCGGACAACACGCCGACCCGCGAGGGCGCGCACTGCGGGGCACTGACGTATCCGTCGGTGAACCGCACCCCTTCTACCGCCAACTGGTCGATATGCGGGGTCGGGATATCCTCACACCCATAGCAACCCAGATCCCCATACCCCAGATCGTCCGCGTAAATGATGATTACATTCGGCGGCGGAACGCGCTCATTAAACCAGGGGTTCGTCGGCAACAACCCGGCGGAACTGACATCGAAGGATTGGAACGTCGAACCTTCATAGGCGGCGGAAACCACGCCACCGTCGTTCTGAACCGCCGGCGCGTTGGTCTGCGTTCCTGTCGCATCTGCCGGGAAGTTATTATAGGTTCCAGCGTAGGTGTTATTTTCAAAGGTCGGCACCACCCAGGATACGCCCTCGTAATCGAATCCGCCGGGCGTTGAAAAAATATTGTTCGTGAACAGTACGTCCGTTATCCAGCCCAACGTCTCCGGGTGCTGCCAGGTGTGCATGAAATCCAAAATACCCGTATTGCTGTTCACAAACGCATTGTTTTCAATGGTCACATCAACGACATCGCTCACAAAAGTGATGAGGCCTTTGTTTGCACCGTCATCGATACTGAGATTGTTTCGCACCACCACATTGGACGTTCCCGGAACCTCATCATTCGGCGAACAGAGCAACAGAAATCCACTGGTATTGCGTTCACTCCAGTTATATTCGATCAGGGTGTTGCGACAGTTGATATCAACATCGAAAGCCTGTCCATCTTTCGAGGCATCGATATCCTTGACCTTGTTGTACCGCATGACCGTACCGTCAGAGGAATGCGGCCACATTCCCGCGGCATGGGTGCTGCCGCCGTTCGCCTGCCCAATGGCACAGCGGTGCGCCTCATTGTGCTCAATCAGCGGGTTTTCACAGGAAATCACCACGATCGAATCGCCGCCGGTATCCCGCGTGAAATTGTTGCGAACCACGACATTCTGATGCGGGAACCATCGTTCGTCACGATACCGATTATCCCAGCCCGAGATCAGGATGCCGTAGAAACTTACATCGTGAATAAAACAATCTTCGATCAACAAGCCGTCATAACGGGAGCCGCCCGCAGAACCGACATAAATTCCTTTTCCGCC
>CAZAPF010000131.1:0-3435 GCA_964486885.1 uncultured Verrucomicrobiota bacterium | reverse complement strand
GTGATCTGGTCGACGGAAAACTACCGAAGCTCGATAAGAACAAAGGGCAAATGCCGGGTGCGGATCAGAGCAAAGAAAAGATGAGTAAAGAGGAGAAGAAAAAGGCGAGGGCCGAGAAAAGGAAAAAGAAGGATTAGGTTGTGGTTCTAAAAAAATGAACGGGAAATAAAGGGAAACTATGTCAGAGACTAATCACAAAACAGGGCTTGTTATTCTCATAACACTGGTGGCAACGATCGGTGGATTTTTGTTCGGGTTTGACTCGGGCGTCATCAATGGAACGGTGGACGGGTTACGAGTCGCCTTTAATTCCGACAGTGTTGGAACGGGATTCAATGTGGCCTCGATGTTGCTCGGTTGTGCGGTGGGTGCTTTCGCCGCCGGACGTCTGGCCGACCGTTTTGGGCGCCGCAATATTCTGCTGGTTTCCGCGGTCTTCTTTACGGTCAGTGCCTGGGGTTCCGGGATTTCGCAGGTTTCTTCTGAGTTCATTATCTACCGTGTACTCGGCGGGTTGGCCGTTGGTGCGGCCTCGGTACTGGCACCGGCTTACATCAGCGAAATAGCTCCTGCCAAATACCGCGGGATGCTTTCCTCTATCCAGCAGATTGCCATTATCTCCGGTTTGTTCTGTTCGTTTCTAAGCAACTATTTTATCGCCCGCGCAGCGGGGAGTACGCTGGACATCCTGGCCATGGGGCATGAGGCCTGGCGCTGGATGTTTTGGGTGGAACTCGCTCCGGCCATCACCTTTTTCTTTGCGCTGCTATTGATTCCTGAAAGCCCGCGCTACCTTGTGGCATCCGGCAAGAAAGAACAGGCCCTCAAGGTGTTGCGGAAGCTGTTGGGTGATGCGGCGCAGGAGAAGGTTGACGAGATTCAGGGCACGCTGGCCGGCGATCATCACCGTCCGCGCTTCCGGGATATTCTCGGGAAATTCGGTTTCCGCCCGATTGTCTGGGTTGGCATTGCACTGGCGGCTTTTCAGCAGTTTGTCGGGATCAACGTGGTGTTTTACTACGGCTCCGTTCTGTGGCAGTCGGCGGGCTTCAACGAAAGCCATTCCCTGCTGATCAATGTGATCAGCGGTGCGGTCAGCATCGGGGCTTGTTTAGCCGCATTGGCGGCCATCGACCGCATGGGCCGGAAGCCGATGCTGTTGATCGGTTCCGTCGGTATGTTCATTACGTTGGGAATTCTGGCGTTTGTATTCAGTCGGGCGGATGTGGATGCTGCCGGCACACTATCTTTGACCGGCAGCGCCGGCCCCGTTGCGCTGATCGCCGCAAACCTGTATGTGGTATTTTTTAACTTTTCGTGGGGGCCGGTCGTTTGGGTGCTGCTCGGCGAAATGTTCCCGAACCAGTTCCGCGGATCGGCACTGGCCGTCAGCGGCATCGCGATGTGGGGTTCCAATTTTGCGATTACCATTACGTTCCCCATGATGCTCAGCGGCATGGGGCTGGGTGGCGCTTATTCCGTTTATGCCGTTTGTGCGTTGATCTCGCTGTTTCTGGTTTTGAAATGGGTGCGCGAGACCAAGGGCATCGAACTGGAAGACATGGAAGGATAGTTTCAGCGACATCAGGTGATAACCATTCCCGCGGAACGGCGGCGGAGCGAATAAAAAACAAAGGCTGTAAGAATATGATCAATAAATTTATAGCGTCAGGAATTATTATTGGAGCCTCGCTGGCGGTGCATGCGCTGGCGGCGGAGAAACCGAATATCATCTTTTTCATTGTGGATGATTACGATAAGGCCGAGACCAGTGTGTACGGCGGGAATGTGCTGACGCCGAACCTGGACCGGATGGCGAAAAACGGACTGACCTTTAACAACGCGCATATGACCAGTACCGTCTGCACGCCGTCCCGGTATACCTGTATGACCGGGCGCTATGCCAGTTCATCCTATTCCGATCAGCTTTTCGCGGAATGCCCAAAAGGAACGCAGACCTTGCCGGCGTTTAATGTCGGGCTGGAGCCGGATAATATGAATGTGGCTCAGGTGCTGGCCGACAACGGTTACGTTACCGGGATGATAGGTAAGTTCCACGCGGGCGGTCATCATGCTGAGGGGGGAGAAGCGGGCATTCCGAAAAATACGCCGTATACCGATGAGTTGAATGAGAAGCAATATCGGCTCGAAAAGCAGCACCGCGAAACGATCAAGTCGTTTGGCTATACCTGGGCGAAGAATATTTATATGGGCAACACGAAAGCTCCGTTTAAAGGACACAACCCGGAGTGGACGATCAGCGCTGCGCTGGAGTTTGTCGAAGAGTTCAAAGATGAACCCTTCTTCCTGTACTACGGCACCACGCTGCTGCATGGCCCCAATAAAGAGTGGTACAAATCGTTGACGGAAAAGCCACTGGTTACTGATGAAGGGATGCTGGAAGAACCGCTTGGACTGATGGATCGCGAGTCGGTGATTACCCGTCTGGAAGCCGCCGGGATTGATCCGGAGGAAAATGCCGGATATTTGTGGATGGACGATTCGCTGGGCCTGCTGCTTGATAAACTCGAAGCGCTCGGTATCGCGGACAACACCCTCGTCTGTTTTGTGGCCGACCATGGTTCGGGGCGGAAAGGTTCGCTGTATACGATCAAGGGCACCGAAGTGCCGTGTATTATCAATTGGCCCGCCGGCATTGAAAAAGGCGTCGTGACGGAAGAGCTCATCCAGAATACCGACTTTGTTCCGACCTGGTTTGATCTGGCAGGGGTGGAGGTACCTCAGGACTATAAAATGGATGGCGTGAGTATGACTCCGTTGTTTAAGGACCGGAATACCCCGGTTCGCGATTATGTCTTCAATGAAATGGGTGCTTCTCGGGCGGTCAAAACCAAAGAGTGGAGTTACATGACCTTGCGTTTTACGACCGACCAGGTTGAGGCCATGCGAAAAAATGAAAGATTTATAGAGAAAACCCTTACGGGCTTGAGCGGTGGTATCTCACGGGGCATGAACAACCCGAACGCGCTCAGTTATCACCAACTCTACAACCTTAAGAAAGACCGCGCGGAGACCCATAACCTGGTCGATAACCCGGAGTATGCCGGAACCATAGAAGGACTCCGCGCGATGCTCAAAAAAGAGCTTCTGAAGTTTGAAGGCCGCCCCTACGGTGAGTTTGTACCAGGCGGTAACGCGCAAGGACCTGGAA
Source organism: uncultured Verrucomicrobiota bacterium (assembly GCA_964486885.1). Classification (GTDB taxonomy): domain Bacteria; phylum Verrucomicrobiota; class Kiritimatiellia; order Kiritimatiellales; family Pontiellaceae; genus Pontiella. Next base: position 263 of record CAZAPF010000131.1, on the reverse strand, counting down.
CCTTTGATGATATTCTGGAGAAAATGAAAGAATGCATGGAAGCTCCAACCCCAAAGAGGGAGAAGAAGAGGGACAAAAAGAAGAAAAAATAGCTCGATTGCATATCGGATACCGAACCAGTTATTGGAACAGACGGCTTGCTCCGCAGCTCAATTAAACGTTCGACCATGAAAAGGGAAAGCTCAATTCGAGAATATACGCGACGTAATAGTTGTGTACAGATTCTTCTGCAAAAAAAGGAACCACAAGTTCCTGTCTTGCTA
>CAZAPF010000130.1:0-3584 GCA_964486885.1 uncultured Verrucomicrobiota bacterium | reverse complement strand
CCATGGGATTTGGCTGATGAGGGGCTGGAGCAGGTGCTGGACAACCTGCAGGGAATGGCGGGGGCCAATTCGGTTTATATGTGTAACCTTTCCGAAAAAACCCGCCCCTTTCGAGGGGGTGAGTATCCCCACAATCCCGTACGGAAGAGCTATACATGCGAGGATTCCCGGATTTACTGGCCGCCTGACATGCAATACTACGGGAAGATCAAGCCCTTGCGGACGGAGCGGGAATTCCTAGCCGGAACGGACTGGGTGAAGGAATTCACGATGGCGTTGCACAAAAGGGGGATGAAAGCCGGGGTTGAGCTGTTTCATGGCTTTATTGACCAGCCGAGGTTGGAAAATGAGTTTTCGGATTCCATTCAGGTGAATGCTTTCGGCAAGCCTGTCATAACCCATAATTATAAAAAACCCGCCCCTTGCCATAACAGCCCGGATTTTCAGGAATACGTCGTGGGACTCTATTCGGATTTGGCTGCCAACTACGACCTGGACTACATCCAGACCTGCATGATCCCCTATGTGCTTCCGGGCAAGTATTTGCAGCAGAACCTGCCTCCCGATCCCATTGAATGGGCGCTGGTGGCTCCGAAGCTGGGCGGCTGTTTTTGTAAACACTGTCATCATGCTGCGCGCAAGCAGGGGCTCGACCTGGTCAAGATCCAGTCGGAGATGCAGCGATTGGCCAAGCAGGATGAGAAACCCATATTGGACTCGGGAATAACAGCAAAGGAGTATCTGGAACAGAACCCCATGCTTAAACAATGGCTCGATTTCCGGTGCGCGTCGGTGAACAACCTGTACCGGATGCTCAGTACCGCGGCGAAATCCTTCAAGCCGGATATCGACATTCGCTGGAACCACTATACCCGAACCCACAGCTATTATTCAGGCATCGACCTGCCTTCTTTCATGAACCACGTTGACTCCATCCGGGCCAACGCCTTCGTGGAACACCGAAACGATCTGAAGCTCGTCGATGATAAGGTGAAATACCTGGAGAATTTCGAGAAAATTGCCGGGGATCGCGTTCACTGGGTGGCGGCGCTGGATATCCGCGGCAAGAACCCGGAGATCCTGGAGAAAAGTGCCGAACTGTCCTCGTATACCGGCTGTGACGGCTACGCGCTGAGCCACTACGGGGGCGCCCCCTTTGAGAACCTGAAGGCGGTGAAGCGGGGGCTGCAGAAATCAAAATGGGCGGCTCACTTTTAATGTGCAATTTGACCGCACTGAATTTACACGGAAGTAGGAGATAATTATGAAACGTAGAAATTATTTGAAAACCACCCTGGCAGGCGGAGCGGCGTTGATGATGCCGTCGCTGCTGCGCGCCGCAACGGATTCGGAACAGAAGCCGAATATTCTGTTTATTATGACCGACCAGCAGCATGACCTCATGATGAGTTGTACGGGCAATAAGTGGTTGAAGACGCCCCATCTGGATGGCTTGGCGGCGGAGGGCATTCGCTTTGAGAAAGCCTATGCCACGAACCCGGTTTGTGTGCCGAGCCGGATGAGTATGGCAACGGGGATGATGCCTGGCCGGATGGGTGCAGTTTGTAACGACACAGGGAAGAACGCCATGATTCCCCAACACATTGATGAGAACTCGATGGGGAAAATAATGAAGTGCGCGGGGTATGACACCTTCTACGGCGGGAAGACGCATTTGTACAATCAATTGATCCCCATCAGCGCGGGATACGACGAGTTTTGCAAAAATCAGCGAGAAACATTGCCGGGGCCCTGCCTTAAATTTATTACAAAAAAACGGGATAAGCCTTTTTTCGCGGTCGCATCGTTTATCAATCCGCACGATATCTGTTACGCCCACAGTGCGCATAGCGGGAGACCATCCAGAGTGAAGGATCTTTACGATGAGGCTCTGGCTCTGCCTCTCGATGAGCTGCCGCCGCTTCCAGATAACTATGGCATCCAGGAGAATGAACCGTCGGCTATTCAAGGCAAACTGAGCGCCAAAGCGAAAACGCCATCGTTGACGATGCGCAACGAATATGACGAGAAAGCGTGGCGAATCAACCGCTATATCTATCACCGGCTTACCGAGCGGGTAGATGGTGAAATTGGTCAGGTTCTTGACGGATTGAAACAGGCCGGTCTGGAAGATAACACGCTGATTATTTTCACCAGTGATCACGGAAATATGGATGCAAGTCACCGCCTGGCAAGCAAATCCTTCCCCTATGAGGAGTCGGTCGGCATTCCGTTTCTCATGAAATACAAAGGCGTCATTCAGCCTGGTCAGGTCGACAGTAAACACCTTGTTTCCGCAGGAATCGATATTCTGCCGACGATCTGTGACTACGCCGATGTCGCAATCCCCGAACACCTTATCGGAAAAAGTCTTCGCCAGGTGGCTGAAGGTCAATCCGTCGCGAACTGGCGCGAGTATATCGTGTCGGAAGATGCCAAGTGGCGGATGCTTCGTACGGAAAAATACAAGTACACGACCTTCTCCGACCCAGCCAGCAAAGAGTCGCTGGTCGATCTGAAGAATGATCCCGGCGAAATGCGGAATCTGGTGGATCATCCGGAACACAAAGAAGTCCTGCGGGATCATCGCAAGCTGCTCGCGCAATGGAGTGAGTCAACCGGCGACACGGACGCTTTTAAATATGCACGCAAAGATGATGGCAGCACAGATTACGTGCCGCCGCCTGAGCCGCCTCCCGTCAAAAAAACAAAACCGAACCGAAAAAAGAAAACGGCGAAAAAGAAATGATGAATTACAAAATAATGATCATTGCGACAGGCGCACTGCTGGCTTGTTTTTGTGTAAATGCAAACGCGCAAGAGAAGACTGCAATGAATGTTGTTTTCATCTTGGCCGATGACCTGGGCTGGGCGGATACCACCCTGTACGGGCACACCAAGCTCTACCCGACGCCGAACATTGCGCGACTAGCCAAGCGGGGGATGACGTTTAATCGCGCGTACGCCAACAGTCCGCTCTGTTCGCCCACACGCGCCAGCCTGCTCACCGGACAGACCCCAGCACGACACGGATCAACGCGACCTGAGCACCATAAGCGGGGCGTAGTACGTCTCAAAGCCGTTGTCGATGAAAGTGCGCCGCCTGGAGTCAAAGCCAGGAGCGTGTCGTCTGCGACCCGGCTCGATACCAATTTCCCGACGCTGGGGAAACTCTTTAAAGCAAAGGGGTATCAGACGGGTCATTTTGGCAAATGGCATCTGGGGAAGGAACAGTATGTCCCTATTAATCATGGGTTCGATGTGAGTATCCCTCATGCGGCCGCCTCTGGACCTGGCCGTTATATTGCTCCCTTCACACATAAAGAGCTCAAAGACCATAAACCCAATGAGCATATCGAGGACCGCATGGCGCAGGAGGCGATCCAGTGGTTTAAGTCGCTTCAAAGCGACCGCCCCTTCTTTATGAATTACTGGCAGTTTTCCGTCCATGCACCTTTTCAGGCGAAGGAGGAGCTGATCGAGATGTATCGCAGCAAGATCGACCCCAAGGACGAACAGCGCTCCGCAATCTATGCGGCGATGGTTCACTCGCTTGATGATGCGGTGGGTACACTGCTCGATAT
>CAZAPF010000129.1:0-4047 GCA_964486885.1 uncultured Verrucomicrobiota bacterium | reverse complement strand
GACCTCCCGGAGCAAATGGAAAGCGAAAGTTTTACCCGCCCTGGAAGTGCGATACGCTGCCATCGGATGTTCCGCCCGATACCCATGTTGACGATTTGATCACCGATTTGGCGATCGATTACATGACGGATCAGAAGCAGCAGGATAAGCCCTTTTTTGTCTGTTACTGGGCCTACAGTGTACATGGACCTTTTCAGAGTAAGCCGGAACTGATTGAGAAGTGGAAGAAGAAGGTGGATCCCAAGAATCCCCAGCATTCTCCGACAATGGGCGCGATGATCGAGGTGCTGGATACGAACGTCGGCCGGCTTATGAAATTCCTGAAAGAGAACGGGCTGGATGAAAACACGATTGTGATTTTTACCTCAGATAATGGGGGGAATATGTATAGCACGATTGATGGAACTACGCCTACGAGCAACGCTCCGCTCCGCAATGGGAAAGGCAATAACTATGAAGGCGGTGTGCGGATTCCGCTGATTGTCCGCTGGCCCGGCGTGACTCAACCGGGTAGCGTAAATTCTTCCGTTGTTTCGACGGTCGATCACTATCCCGCGATTCTGGAAATGACCGGGCAGAATCCGCAACCGGAAACGCATAAGGACGGGGTGAGCTACGTTCCGGCGCTCAAAGGCGAAGCGTTCGATCGGGGCCCAACCATTTGTGATAAGCCGCGTTTTAGTTTCGTTACCATGAATATCCCGAATACGTCTGTGCGGCACGGCGACTGGAAGTTGTATCGGTTCTGGTATGACAACCCCGACGGCCAGTCCCACCGCTACGAGCTCTACAACCTCAAAGAGGACCTTGGCGAAACGCAGAATCTGGCGACAGAAAACCCGGAAAAACTCAAGGAGCTCGCCGATACGCTGGACGCATTTTATGAGGAGTCCAAGGCATTAGGTTATAATCCGAATCAGGCCTACAACAGAAAGCACGTTGGGACATGGTTTGCTACATCCGACGAGGGCGAGATTGCTGAAAAAGGTGGCGCGTTGGTTATCAAATCTGACCAACCCGGCTTCGGTGTCTCCAACAATGTTTTTTCGCGTAGCGCATGGGACGCGTTTATCGCATTCGAAGCTCGCTCTGAAACCGAAACGCCGATCCGCTTTGCCGGTAAAAAAGGTGGAGCGGTGATTGCGCTTACGAAGGAGTGGAAGACGTTTGAACTAAAGGGGCCGGAGGTATCTCTCCAACGAGACAAGTTTAAGGTTTCGCTTGAAAAAGCGGGCGAGGTGGAGCTCCGCAACGTGAAAGTGCTGACCCAGGACAAGAGTGTGATGTTGGAGTTCCGATTTTATTAATAGAGGTGCCGAGTGAGAGCGTGTAAAAAATGGATGTGGTATTTGATGGGGTTTGCGGTATCGCTGTGTTTGGCGAACGACAATCTGCTGCCTATCGAAAAAGGAGTGGCGCGCTCCTGGCTGGGTCCGGAGTACTGGGCCAACCCGATGATGGATTGGCAATTGAAAGAGGGGCGCCTGGTCTGTGCGCACTCAGGAGTAAATCATGATGTTCAATTAACAACCGCGCAATTAGCGGCTCATGACGGAACCCTGTCCATGAAGGTTCGGGCCGGAATGGATAAGCAATCCAAGGGAGAAGCTTTTCTCGGCTTTAAATTTTCCATAACAGGCCATAATCCAGAGAATAACCGCGCCAATTGGTTCAACAACAAAAGTCTCCAGGCCGGGGTGATGCCGGATGGCCGGCTGCTGCTGGGGAAAAAGCGTTCGGAAGCCAAAATCGATGTGTCGGCACTCAGCGATTTGACCCTTGCGCTGGACGTGGAATGCATGGGCAATAGAGCCCAGTGTACGCTGAACGTTTTTTCGGGCGGTCAAGCCGACGGCAAACCGTTAGCGAGCCTGGAGGCAACCCTTGCCAAACAGGAGTTATTAGGCAATGTGGCGATCGCCTGCGAAGTGTTGAACCCAAAGGATGTTAAGAAAAAACGCAGCCTGATTACCGGGTGGTTTTCGGATTGGGAAGTCAGTGGCTCCAAACTCAAACATCAGAAAGAACAGGTTGTTGGGCCGATCCTCTGGACGCAATACAGTTTAAGTCACGGAAAACTGAAACTGCTCACGCATCTGGTTCCCCTGTCTGAAGAAACGGAACACCCGGTGGCCTTTGAAATCAAAAACGGGGATAACTGGGAAGCGCTGAAAACCGTCAATATGGACCAACTGACCCGTACGGCGCTATTTGAGTTCGATCAATGGGATGCCGCAAAAGATATCGAATACCGTGTTGTATACAAAGGTTCAGAAGGCCGCGCGGGATGTGTGAGCTGGTCCGGACAGATCCGGCAGGAGCCACTAACCCGGAAAGATGTTGCGCTCGCCGTCTTTACAGGGCTTAAGGATACAGCCTTTCCCAATTCTGATTTAACGGCGACGGTCCAAAAGCATGATCCGGATATCCTGTTTTTTTCAGGAGACCAAATTTATGAGGTTAATGGTGGATATCGTCCTGTTAGCCCTCGCAAGGAAAGCGATCTCGACCGGGCAACGCTGAATTACCTGCCGAAGTTTTGGTTGTGGGGACTCTCTTTTCGTGAACTGCTAAAAGACCGTCCGTCGATTCTGACAACCGACGATCACGATGTGTATAGCAATGATCTCTGGGGACGTGGTGGAATTCCGAATAATGGCGTTCGAAACACCGGCGGTTATGGCAGTCACCCGTTATGGGTCAATATGGTCGAACATACTCAAATGGGACATCTGCCGAAATCGCCGGACCCGGCACCGTTGTCCAGCGGCATCAATGTGCATTATTGCCATGTGCTGTACGGCGGCCTGAGTTTTGCTGTTTTGGAGGATCGGAAGTTTAAATCGGCCCCGTCGCAAGCACTTGAGAAACCGATTGGCCATACCGATATGAAGAACCTGGAGTCGGTCAAGAGCAGCGACTTTGATCCGCAAGATCTGGATAAACCCGGGCTGCACCTATTGGGGAAACGGCAGGAGACTTTTCTCGAACAATGGGCCGATGACTGGCAGGGCGTCGAATTCAAAGCCGTTCTTTCCGGATCTCCCTTTGCCAATGTAACCCACGGGTATGGCGACTTAGTGGCCGATCTGGACGGAAACGGCTGGCCGCAAACAGCACGTAACCGCGCCCTGCGCATCATTCAAGGTGCCAATGCGGTTATGGCCCATGGCGATCTGCATATTGCCTCCTTGCACCAGCATGGCATCGATGAGTTCCGTGATGGTCCCTGGTCGTATTGTTCTCCCTCTTCATGTGCTACCAGTCTCCGGGTATGGACTCCATCACAGCCCGGGCAAAACCGGAATCCCGGGGCTCCGGAGTACACGGGTGATTTTTTTGATGGGTTTGGTAACAAAATCACCATCGAAGCAGTACTGAATCCGGATCATCCTTTTGGTCAAAACTACCGGGAAAATGATGGATCCATTCTCGATCATAAATACCTGCGCTATGCCGGTTTCGGGCTCCTGCGTTTTGAGCGCCCCAACCACACCGTAACTTTTGAAAGCTGGCCTATCTATGATGCGGAAACGCCAATCCAAAAACATCAGCAACATCCCGGCTGGCCGAAAACCGTAATAATACCCGCCAAAGGAGAATAAGATGAAGAAAGCAGGTTTGATTTTAGCAGCCGCTATGACTGCGACAGCTGCGATGGCCGAAGAGGTGGATCGCTCGCATATCATACCTGAAATTGGATTGGGGCCCAGCCATGTTTCCGCATCGCATGATACGATGTTTACCGAGGAAGGGCTTAAACAATGGGAGAAAACCCGGGCATCCATCGATTTTTTTATGATCAACTGGAAGCATATGGATCCGACCAAACACAATACAAGATATCCCCGACCGAAACTGACCCCTGAACTTCTCGTATCGGCGATGAAGAGCATGCCTAATGTCAGCATCGGAGCCTCAAACAGCGAGATGTATTATGTGCTCGATCAAAAAGAATTAGGGAAGGCGATGGCGAACCAGATGATCGAGGGATTCAAACCCTTGACGGACGTGGGCGGCCGGATTGACTCGCTTCATATGGACGGT
>CAZAPF010000128.1:0-4674 GCA_964486885.1 uncultured Verrucomicrobiota bacterium | reverse complement strand
CGTCCGGATAGGTGCCGCACACGATCTGTACGACGTTAAATCCCTTCTCTTTCCGGTCGGCGGTCAATTCCTGGAACCCTTCCCATGTCAACCTTTCGCACAAGCCTTTCCACCAGGTATCGCCAAGCCAAAGAAAAGGGGTACCGTCGGCGTGCTCGAAATTCCGCTGACTCGGTCCCACCTGGATCGGGCCGTGGCGGTAAAGTTTGTTTTCTCCGTAATACGGAATGACCTTCACCTGCCCTTCAATCCCGTGCAGACCCTTGTCTCGCGTATCACTACACTGGGTACGGTAAGAATGTGTTCCAAGAATGGGAGAGGCGTAGCGAACCTTCCAATCCTCGCCACCCGCCCAGAAAGCGGGCACCGTCTTTTGCGTTCCCTGCGGATCGGTAAACACCACATCCACCTCGATTTCCAGGAATGGATTGCTCCGACTCTTTTCCGCCTGGAAGGAAATCTCAACCACTCGATTGACCTGCGAGTTGATTGCCGCGGTTTGCGCAGATAAGCTGCATGCAAAGCTGCTTATCGCTATAAAGCATACTGAAAATATAAGTCTCATATTCGTATTTCTTTCGGTTTCTTATCTATAAAATTGTTTACTAACCGCAGAGAACGCCGAGGTCGCAGAGGAAGTGTGTCCGAGCAGTGCGCTGCATATGATCAGGACGAGGCTCTTAATCATCATCTTTCACCCTTTGCGGCGATCTCCTCCGACCACGCTTCGTAGAGGCGCTGCAATCGTTGCGTGATCTCGGGATTCTGCCTGGCGAGGTCTCTGCTTTCCCCAGGGTCGTCAGCGAGGTTGAAGAGGCGCGTCCCCTGCAGGTATGCCTCCCGATTGATCACTCCGGAAGTGGGCTGCCGGCTGCTTCTTCCCCCGTTGTGAATGAGCTTCCAGTCTCCGGAACGGACCGCATGGCTGTCATCGCCCATTCGCCAGAAGAAATTCCTCGCCTGGTCGGAAGCGCGAATGGCCTGCCCATCGAGATTGCCAGGGGCCTCGATACCGGCGGCCTCCAGGCAGGTGGGGACAAGGTCGAGCGTGGAAATGGGTTGATCCCATATTTCACCGGCATGGGGATTTCCTGGGCGAGCGAGAATAAACGGGATACGGATCCCCCCTTCCCAGATCGTGAACTTGCTACCAGCAAGGGGCAGAGCCTGGGCGCCATTGGTGGGCGGCGCGCCGTTGTCGGAGAAAAAAAGAATGACGGTGTTGTCGCTGAGCGCCGCCTCGTCGAGCGCATCGAGGACGCGTCCGATGTTGTCGTCGAGGCAATTGAGATTGGCGAGGTAGTACTTCCTCATCTCCTCATTGCCGATTTCTCCGAGAGTGATGAAGCGCTTAAACCACTCGGCATAGCTTCCGTCTTTCTCGGGATCATAGTTGGGAATCTCCCTCACGCCATACTTGTCGAGATAGCGTTTCGGCGACTGTTGAATGAGGTGGTGAACCGCGTTGTAGGACAGGGTCAGAAAAAAGGGTTTGTCGTGATCGCGATGGATAAAATCGATGGCCGCGTCAGTGAAGATCTCTGTGAGGTAGCCTTCCTGGAACTCCTTGTAACCCTCGTTAAACATGAGGGGGCCCACCGAGGCGCTGTGACCGGAGGGATCCGGGGTACGTCGCTTGATATCCTCGGATAGAAGAAAGAAGTCGAAACCGTGAGCGGCGAAGCCGAGGAACTCATCGTAACCGTGGTTGAGCGGATACTCGTATACGTCGTGCTTGTGGATACTTGCGTTGCTGTAGTCGTTCTTCCCGATCTTGGCAGTGGCATAGCCGTTCGCCTTCAGCATCGAAGCGAGCGTCGGCGTGCCCGCGGGAAGGCCGCAGTTGAAGCTGCTCTTCGGATCCCAGCGAGCTTGGTGTTGACCAGTGTTCCAGCCGGCGCGGGCCGGACTGCAGACGGCAGCCGTCGCATAAGCGTGGGTGAAAAGAACTCCGCGTCCAGCCAGACGATCCATGTGCGGCGTCTCGATGTCAGGGGCCGAATGTTCGTAGGCGCTCAGATCCGCGTAGCCCTGATCATCGACAACGATGACTAGGAAGTTGGGTCGTGGTCCAGAAGCGGAAAACGCCCCCTTGCTCGCCACGAGACTGAAGAACAGAAGAAAGATTAACTGTAGCAGCTTAGTCCGCATCATCCCACTTTCATTTCCCACCAGCTCGAGCGTTCATGGCAAACGATAGGCGGTCGAATGCGAATTCATAGTTACCGGCAGGAATCAAGAGACCTTCTTCGGGGCCCTTCTTGTCATAGGTTTTGAAGCTTTGATTAGGAAGCTTGTATCCTGGCAGTTGGAGCACTGCTTGCGTTCCTTCCGGAACGGTCAAGTTGATCGCCATTTCATTTCCGGTCTTTTCAATATCCAAAGTAATCTCTCCCTTAGCCGCTGAGTTAAGACCTTCCGCGGGTACATGGCCTCTCTGCAATGATCTCAAACTCCCCAGCCCAGAGTACTCCTTGTAGCCTCCCAATAATCTCACAACCGAGAGACGATCCGCCCAAAGCACTTCTTTATCATAAGGACGCCTTTTATAGGGAAAATCTGAGTCAGACAAATAATCTGGTACCTCATACATATAAAAACCCTCCTGCAAACGAGGCCCCAACACCGGCTGATTTCGCCAAAAGGCATCCAGCTCACCCAATGGAAGCACTTCGTTTTTAGAATACGCGGAACCGGGCATCCATGCCAGGAGTACGGCAAATATGAAAAGAAGCTTATGATTCATGGTCTATTTGGCTGATACTATTCTATTTGATCCACTGGAGGCAGGACTCAAGACGAAACAGAATTTCACCGGCTCCGATGCAACGCGGGCTTCGGGAACCGGCGAAACATTTCCGCAACTGGCGTTCCCAACTCCGCACTGCTTGTAATCGATGTTCCAATACACCTCACCAGCACGCGTTAAATCGAAGGTATGCTTCGCATCGGTCAGGTTTTTATCGGTGTAAGGCCGAGCGCTGGTTTCGAATACTTGATCGCTTTCAACCGTCCAGCCCTGCTTGTTTTGATCCCGCATCTGAACCCAGCGTACGTTCGTCATGTTTCCGTATTCCTGCGGTACAGGATACGGGACGTACATGTCGTCAACGCTCGCTTCGTAAACCCCGAGGAACGATCCGCGGTTCCGGTCGTGATAATTATGATACGGCCCTTTTCCGTACCAGGTCATCGTTTCGAGTGCCTTCGGCAGAGTCGCTTGCAGTCCGATCTTCGGCAGCGATTCAAGTTCTTTGAGCTGCTGCCCGTATGGATTGACTTCGTATTCAAAATGGATCGTACCATCGGGCGCAAAGCGGGTGATGCTGGTTGCCCGGAATCCATTTCCTTTTTGGGCCTGGATATCGTACTCAGCGATCAGCTGGTTGTTTTCCAGTTTGGCCGAAACCAACACATTCTTCAGATCATGCAGTCCGACCTTTTCCCACTCCTTAACATAGAGTTTATCGTTATCTAACGGGATCCGCCAAAAATTCAGTTTTGGTCCACGGTTCATCATCTTTTTGCCTTTATAGACATATTCGCTGATGAGTCCGGTTTGCATATCGATCTGAGCCGAGAATTTTTTACCCGTCACGGTCGCGGTGTCTTGCTTCCGCTTGATCGCCACGTGCCGCACCTGCTTGGCGGGTTGCGCGAAACTATAAGCGTGAATCGACAGTTGTTCAGCCGCAACTGGATGTCCTGACGGCATTCCCAATTCGGCGGTTTCCGACACGAGTACACAGTTTAGCAGCCACTCGTCGCCCGTATTCAGAGCAGCAGGATCTACAGGGGAATTGATCAATGCATAAGTCTGCGGGTCAACATCGATTTTACCGATGGTCCCGGTTTTGACTTCGACTCCGTTTTTCAGAAGCGCCCAGCCCAGCTGGAAACGGTCGAGGTTAATGAAGAAGTTCCGGTTGTGGATCTTGATCTGTTTTTTCGAAGCGTCGCTCCATTCAAAGTCGGCTTTCTGATAGGCATAACCCACTTCGATGAGTTTACCCGTCTTGCTTAGGTCGGCCATTACAGCGCCGTTCAAACAAAAGTTTCTGCTATGCGTGATTTCTCCGAAATCACCGCCGTAGCCGATATATGGCGTGCCGTCTTCCGTTTGGGTCTGGACGCCTTGATCCACCCAATCCCAAAAGTAGTAGCCGCCCAAACGCGGATATTTTTCCATGATCTCAACCACTTCGTTCAGGCTGCCCATAGCGTTGCCCATACCATGGGTTCCTTCTGTCCGGATGTACGGCTTTGCGTGATCATGCTTTCCAACCGCTTCCCAATCTTCCAAACCGTAATAGCGGAAGCGGTCTTTTTCGAGCGTACCGCCCGATACAATGTCGTACGGCGCTGGATCGCCCCAATAATGATAAGTGGTTGGACGCGTTGTATCGATACGTTTGGCGGCATGGTGCATCGCCGCCATGTTGGCATGCGGTTCGGCCTCGTTTCCGACCGACCACGCCACAATACTCGGGTGGTTTTTATCGCGCTCCATCATCCGCGTCATCCGGTCTTCGTGATGCGCCTTCCAGCGGGGCTGCTTCACCGGTTTAAACCGGTTCGATTCGCAATTGGCCTCATCCATCACATAAAACCCGTAGCGGTTGCAGAGCACATAGAATTCGGAGTTGAACGGAAAGTGCGCCGTGCGGATGGAGT
>CAZAPF010000127.1:0-4720 GCA_964486885.1 uncultured Verrucomicrobiota bacterium | reverse complement strand
CACCGACACCGAGGGACGGTATGTCCGGCTCGACATCACGGAAAATCATGGGGATTCTTATACCGCCCTCAATGAAGTTCACTTCTATGCGCCCCCGGTTGTTCCGCTGTTCCAGGATACGTTTGACCGGGCGGATAGCGATGATATCGATTCATCGACGAACGGTATGAGCGGGATCGCCGCTCCCATGACCTATTGGGAATCGGATACTATAGCAGGTGACAATCTGCTTACCCAAGTGACCAACAGTGCCCTCAATATGGCCTTTGGACCGAATGCGAGTGTGGTTGGGCTTACGTCGCACAACTTCATCGATAGTGAAATCCTGATCTGGGGTGGTTTCAGCGTTTCAGCGAACATATCGGACCTCGGCACCAGTACGGATGATAACCGGTGGTGTGGTTTCGGTGTCGGTATGTCCTCGAATGAAATAAACGCGTTGGAACTGGATCGGAGCAGCAATAACGGTCCACGCGGACTGTTTGATGGTTCCAAGACAGGCGTAGCCGACTTTTATGCGTCATGGACACCAAACAGCGGCGGCGGGGTGCAGCTCTTTTTTTCCAATACTTCCGGCGGCACGCAGTTCAATGTATCTGCGCCCACGGGCGGATTGCTGCAGGCGGATTTCTTTTTCGATAGCTTTCAGAGCGGTTCGAATGTCGATGTGGTCGTCTATTTCGACAGCATTCCTATTTCAACAAACCAATTTGCATGGAACGGTGATTATGAAAATTATCTAGCGTTAAGCTGCCGCCAAAACGCCGATGGAATGACGGTGGATAACTTGTCTGTGGCGTCGCCGATTGGCTCCGCACCCCCCCCTCCGGCAGTGATACTCGGAGATGACACCTATCAGGTATTACTCAACAGCTCCAGCAATTCGCTCGACGTGCTGCGTAATGATACAGGAACCGGCCTATCCATTATTTCTGTTTCGATCCCGTCGAACGGTACTGCCTCCGTTGCTGGCAGCCACATCAACTATGTGCCCTCTGCCGATTTCGCCGGTATGGATTACTTCGACTACACCACTGTGGACGCCGGATCGATAACCAACACGGAAACCGTAACCATTGACGTCCGGGAATACCCCAACTTTGTATTTATTTTGACCGATGACCAAGGCTGGACGTCTCTGTCGGCACAGACCGACCTGAACCGCGGCAATTCCAAAAGCGACTACCACCTAACACCAAATATGGATGCGCTGGCGACCTCTGGGCTACGGTTTTCACGGGGGTATTCCCCTGCACCGAACTGCTCGCCGTCCCGCTACGCCAACCTGACCGGGAAAACCACCGTCCGACTCGGATTCACCGATATTAGTGCCCGCAATGTTGATCCAACCCCGGACACCGATTACCTGCTGATCTCTCCCGGAAAGAAAGTGAGTGAAATACAGACCCTGGAAACCACCACCCCGGAACTGCTGCAATCCATTCCCGGAGCGGACTACCGCACAGCGCACTGGGGGAAATGGCATATTAACGGTGGAGGGCCAGCGGCACACGGATTTGACGAAGGCGATGGAGCAACCGGTAATGGGACCGGCAATAATAATGTTCCGGGCGACCCAAAACTCGCCTTCTCGATAACGGCACGTGCCAATGCTTTTATGGCGGATGAAGTTACTTCCGGAAAACCGTTCTATTGCCAGGTCTCGCACTATGCGCCCCATATAGGGACTGAATATCTCCCGGCAACCTACGACAGCTATGACGCTATCCCAAAGGGCGCCCTCCACGACAATCAGGGATATGCCGCCATGATAACCGATTTGGACACCGCAGTCGGCCAGCTGCTCGACCGGATCGATGAGCTGGGCATCCGCAACAGCACCTACATCATTTTTACGTCCGACAACGGCGCAGTGCTTTCGAACACCTCAAACCTACCGCTGCGCGGGTATAAACCCGAGGTATGGGAAGGTGGAACCCGCGTACCCACCTTTGTGCGCGGCCCTGAAATTACGGCCGGCACACAATATGACCAACCTGTAATGGGCGTCGACATCCTGCCCACCATCTGGGAATGGGCAACCGGATCCACAACGGGGCTGCCTGCCAATCTGGACGGCGGAAGCTGGGTGCAGACCATCCGCGATGTCAGCACCGGCAATCCGCCTTCCCGAATTGAACGCACGGGCGAGCTCGTCGGCTACACACCGCATTATGTGGTTACATCTACAAAAGACCAACGGCCGCGCGTTGTCATGCACGACAACGACTATAAATTGGTGGTTCAATATGAAATCGGTACCATTGAACTCTATAACCTGACCGACCGCATTGAAGAGGATGACGATCGGGCAGGCATTGACATTGGAAAACGTTGGGAAATGTGGGTACGCCTGCGCGACTACATGAAACAAGTCGACGCCCTTATCGCCTTGCCTGATGCCGACAACTGGCCGGGGAGCGATGGCGTGCAGGATAACGATGTGGACAACGACGGACTCCCCGACTTATGGGAAGCTCGCGAACTCTTGAGCTATGCCTTCGACGGTTCTGCCGATAACGACCAAGACGGCATCTCGAATGCGGAGGAACTGGCACAAGGAACCGACCCGCTGCTTCCCAACGCTATTGCACTCGGAGCCATTAGCATCAACGCAGCCGCGGAAGAAGTGCTGTTTGGCTGGCAAGGCACCCCCGGAACAAGTTATGCGGTCGAATTTACTGAAAGCCTGTCAGCCCCTGATTGGACCGTGCTCTCCATCGTGAATTCCGGCAATGAGTTTGATATACAGACAACGGTATCCATGTCCGGCATGCGCGGCTTCTACCGCATCCGGAAGTTGTAGGCAATACGCCTGGAACCCATGTGAAGTTACACTTTAGAGGAACTTGCAAAACCTCTGGTTTTGCCGTTCCGGTTATTCGTTATTTGTTAATTGTTATTGGGCGTGATCCTTGCAAGCGACTTGCAGGGGGCGATTTAGACTAATAACCAATAACGATTAACTAATAACTGCCTCTAAAACCCGAAGGGTTTTGCAAGAGGCTCATGAGATATGATTAACCGGATGTAGATCCAGAACATCTTGTTATCCCGTCCCGCGAGCGAAGCGACCGATAATTTGCGAAGCCGCGAAGCATAATTTTCTGAAAGAAAATAACGAGCAACGCGAAGTGGTTCAATAATGACTGCAAGTCATGGTTCAAAAACCGTCCCTGCCTATTTCTATCCATTCCTGAAAGCGTAGCGATAAATAATTTTGCGAAGCAAAATAAGAGCCGCAGGCTCGGTTCAAGTGACGAAGAGCTGAATAAAATATCGTAAACCAAACGTATTAAACCCGTTGCGTCTTCGTAGTTAGTTTAGGTGACATGACAAAATTTTGATTCCATGCATTATCTTCAGGGTACGTAAGGGATGGGGAGAACCTCCATCCCTCGCACGTACCAATGAGGATTTCATGAATCAGGTTGTTTTTAGTTATTTTGTCCGCACTACGAAGCGGATGCCCAGGCTGCGGGCAGGGTCGAATCCTCATTTTTTAAATGAAATTGGATGTTGTTTTGATCGGGGAGGGTCCTCGGCAGAAGTGAAGAAGAAGTCAAGATACGAATTCACCGGGCCAAAGACGTCCGGCCACTAAACCCAGGTAAAAAGGAGCGAAAAAATGAAGATTAAATTATTACTCGTCAGTCTTGCAGTTGCGGGCAGCACGTATGCTCAGGTTGGCCCAGCTGATCTTTCGGTCGGTTTCGGCGGCAGTCTGGAGGGTGAAGCTACCTTTCAGGCCCCGTTCATCAGCACCAACGGACCGGAGGCAAATTACAGTCAATCCATCGAAGTAGAGGGATATGACATTACCTTTACCCTCGGAATTGAAGCGGCAAACGCAAGTCTGATTACAGGCGATGGCACAAATGGTCTTGTCAATGTCCGAAGCGATGTGGAAATCGCACTGTTCGGCGGAAACAATAATAGATGGCTGGACGCCCGATCCGCAGGATCGGCTGACGATGAAAGCCTGAAACTGACCCTCAGCGCCAGTGGAAGCGGCGTTTCCAACCTGACCTCCTTAGCCCTTGAATCGGCAGAAATTCGCCGTTTTGGGCTGATTAACGGCTCCAGCAACGAGGTGGCATGGACCGATGGGTCGGCAACCTATTCGACCACCAACTCCGCCGATATGAGCTCCGGATTTTTCAGCTATAACAACACGAGCTCCGATCTAAACCATTATGAGCTTACGGGCTTAACACCGCTCAGTACGAATAATGTAGGCGGCCTAGGAGACGATTCCTGGAATCTCGCACTATCGGCATCGGATGCTTCGGGAACCCTCTCCTCGTTTACCCTTGGAGGAATCAAAGTTAACTTTGCATTAAATACATACACCAATGAGGCTCCGGTTGCAGACAGCCAGTCGGTTGAGGTTGAAAAAAATTCATCCCTACCCATCACCCTGACGGCAACCGATAAAGAAATGGATGCCGTTTACAGCATTCTGGATGCCCCTACATCAGGCACGCTCAACACCAACATGGGTTCGAGCGTAATCTATACACCCAACACGGACTACTTAGGCTTGGACAGCTTCACCTTCGTTGTAGAAGATGCAGACTATGCCAGCACGGGTACCGTTTCGGTCACGGTTCTCGAGCCGACTATAGTAATGTCATTTACGAAGGGGACCGGCAACATATCGGGCCAAACGGATTCCTTGATCCTTAATACCGAAACCCTCGTCGTGGGCGGCGGTGGG
>CAZAPF010000126.1:0-4776 GCA_964486885.1 uncultured Verrucomicrobiota bacterium | reverse complement strand
GCATAACTCGTGAGGGTCTCTGTTTTAACAGAGCCCCTTCTTTATTTATGAAAGGTTATCATGCTGATGCCGGTAACGCCGCATATTTTTAACCATGGCCAGCACCTGTGTAATAGGATAGCCGTTGCATCCAACTATGAGCGAGCGCACCAAGGCAAGATGTGCTGTGGACGGACGCCAATGGCTACGCTTGCAGATAGTAAGTATGCGTCTCTTCCGCAACCTCCTTGACAGGACTACGCGTTCTGAGTTTCGCGGGATGTTTTCCACTGAGCTGGAGTCCAGCTGGCAGCCTCCGCCTGTTTCATCGTCGGCAGGGCGCTGAGAGTTTCGCGAAGATAGTCGGCGGGATTGATGTCGAGTTTGCGGCAGGTCTCGATCAGACTGTAGATGACGGCGCTGGTTTGGCCGGATTCGGGACTGCCGAAAAAGAGGAAGTTCTTTTTTCCGATGGCGGTCGGGCGAATGGCGTTCTCGACGAGATTATTGCATATCTCGAGCCGTTCATTTTCAAGATATAGATTGAGCGCATTCCAACGTTCGAGAGTGTAGTTGATCGCTTTGCCGAAGTTGCTTTGAGGCAGTTGCCGAACCCGCTCGATTTCGAGGACGGATTTTATCTTTTCCAGGACGGGGGCGGAGTGCTCCCGGCGATAGGCGGCGCGGTTGAGGTCGGGGTTGTCGCGCAGTTTGCTTTCAATCCGATAAAGTTTGGCGATGAGTTTTACGACATCCTCAGCGGTCGGGTTGCCGGGAACTTCCTTAAACTTCCTCCGTGCATGCGCCCAGCAGGCGGCGTGAATGATGGCCGCCTTTTCTTTGGCATGTGATTTATTATTAAGCCAGCTGGTGTACCCGGCATAGCCGTCGGACTGGAGCAGTCCGGCGTAATCAACCAGCATCGAATCGAGGCAGGTTGCTGCGCGGCTGGCGTGCCATTCGAAGAGCACTCCGACTCCTGGCGAACGATACGCCCATACGATAGTAAAGCCATTTGGCTTGAAAAAGTAGATGCGTTGAATAGTAATGGGGTTATCGGTAAGTCAACAGTCTGCTGACAATGAACCGTTCCTGCCAGGGGTGCGCCTACCCCCAATCTTAGACCACGGATCGGTGAACTTAAGGTGGAACCTGCGATTCCCTGTTCTGTGTTCCGGCGGCCAACGAGCCGCCCTTCTGTGATGCCGTTGCGGAGTGTAGCCCGTCCCCGAAGGGGCGGCCCGGAGGGCCGAGGGCGGAGCGCAGCGACGGCATCACTTGCGATCATGTTCTGACTGCTCCTTCCATGAATACCTCAGCCGGTGTTCGTTTGTCCAGAGCGCTGTGCTTGCGTTCGTGGTTGTAGTAGTCGAAGTAGGTATCCAACCCCCTGTGCAACGAGTGACCATCGGCATAGGATGCCGGATAGACCTTCTCGTACTTTACCGACCACCACAACCGCTCGATGAATACATTGTCGAGTGCCCGCCCCCGGCCATCCATGCTGATGGTGATGTTCTGACCGAGCAGGACATCGGTGAAGGCGTTGGAGGTGAACTGTGAACCCTGATCCGTATTGAAGATGCCGGGCTTCCCCTGGGTCAACGCATACTCAAGCGCATCGATGCAAAATAGACTCTCCATCGAATTCGAAAGCTCCCATGCGAGGACATAGCGGCTGTACCAGTCAATCACAGCGGTCAGGTACATATATCCGTGCCGCATGGGGATATAGGTGATGTCTGTGCTCCAGACCTGATTCACTCGCTCAATATCCACATTGCGCAATAAATACGGGTATATCTTGTGCCCCGCTGTCGGCTTGCTTGTGTGCGGCCCGGGCGTAATCGCCTGGAGCCCCATGAGCTGCATCAGGCGGGCTACCCGCTTACGATTGACCTCGTGCCCCTCATCCCGCAGCCAGTCCGTCATGCGGGGCGAGCCGAACTCAGGGTGGCGCAAATACCGTTCGTCAATCAAACGCATCAGAAGGAGGTTCTCCGCCGTTTCCTGTGCGGGTTCATAATAGAGTCCCGACCGGGGAACGCCTGCCAACCGACACTGTCGCCGGACCGAATAATCGGAGTTGGGCTCCACCCAACTTCGACGGGTTGAAAGCGGCAGGCTCATAGCTTTTTTTCGAGCCACTTCACATCCATTTTAAGCCGCCCGATCTCCTCGTAAAGTGGAGCCGTCAGTTCTTCCTCAGTTTGCGCCTGCTTCTTTTTCCCTGAAGCAAAAAGCTCCGGCGCATTCAAGAGCAACTGCTTCTTCCAATCCGAGATCTGGTTCGGATGAACCTGATATTCCGAGGCCAATTCGTTGAGCGTTTTTATGCCCTTGATGGCTTCGATCGCCACCTTGGCCTTGAACTTGTCCGTGAATGTTCTTCGTTTTCTTCCCATTTCCATGCGTCCTTTTGTACCATTTTAAGGACGCAAATTCCACTTAAGCCAGTGGTCCTAAAATCGGGGTTAAGCGCAGTTCTGTCAAATCTCATCGCGACTATTATATTTCACGCGTCTGCGCTCGATCCTCCCGAAACCCCGGCACACGAGTTACGAGTGTATCTGGCGCGAGCCCGCGGACGAATTCCCCATGTGCAACTCGTCGACTTCTTTCATTATGAGCAGGTTCTCCTCCGGCTCGCCCTTCGGCTGATGGTAGAGCGGCGAGCTTCGCGCAGGGCGGCGCAATCCGTAGGTATGCCGAGCGGCTGACATCATAGTTTTCGTGAATATAATCGGCCATCTCGCGTTTCGCCTCGGGTGTTGCCACATTTTTGAGTCCAAGTCCTTGATGATCTGGATATCGAGGGTCTGATCAGCTACCAGTCGCTTGGGTCTTCGGGTTTTCTTCTCCAAAGACTTCAATTGTCGGGCTTCCTTTACATCCAGCTCGCCGTACTTAGCTTATCGATCGACAGAAGATACCCTAGCAATATTAGGTTCGCGAAGCAGGCCGGCCATGGGGATGCCCATCTCCGCTTGCTAGGATGCCAATAATCTGCTCTTCGGTGTAACGCTTCTTCATGTTGAGTTCTCCTTGCCAGTTGTTTACCTGACGTTCCGATTGGTGGGACATCCTTCGTTTCAGCATACGCCCATAGGGTAATAAGCCCCCGCGATTTCGCAAGAGCTTTGGTATGAGTAAAAACTAATTTTGTTTCTGCATAGTGCCGACTTTCTGTCTACTCTTTAGGCAGTGAGATAATAGCCCACGGTGTTTGGTGAGCCGTAAACCCTGCATATGAAGGGTCATACAAGCCATTCTCATATTCATAAACACCAATATCTCCCTTTGGCCATATGCGGGTTTTTATTAAATGATCACGTACTTGATCGGTCCTTCCGTTATCATAATGTCTAACAACTATATTGGATGGATTAAACGTCAGTAACTCATACCACTCCCAGACTTCGACAGAGCCATCTGTTGCCGGAAAATAATGTGTGAAATAGCCACTATGAGCGTGAGAATGCATCTTCCCCAAGTTAAACTCACGATTACTTATAATATGCATTTTTTGTGACATGGAGTCATACCAATGGCCCTGAAGGCCGATATAGTCTTCCACATATCGCGTGATATCAGTTTCGTCGGGATCATCCGTCATCTCATCATTGATATTCATGTCTCCAGTGATCACCACATTTCTTTTTCCACTCGGATTGGCGGAAATTAGGTCGTCATCCTCACCTATTTTCTCTTTGATGTATGCCCCCGCATTAATATTTCCCAGGGCCGTAGTTTGTTGATGGCCGTGGTCAGCGCGATAGTTAAACACATGTAATGGCTTCTCAACTTTTGGAACATCTATTTCAACCCACTGTATTAACTTGGATCCACCTCCTGAGCCTGACTCATAAAGTTTTTCATAATCTGAATTCAAGATCGGCCACCTGCTAAAAATACAACCAGCATTTGCCGACGTCTCCGAGCTATACATTTCATAACCTGCGCCCTCATAGATTTGTTTTAAAGTTTTATGAAAGGATTGATCCTCAACCTCATCATAAACTTTATCTTTTCGTACATATTCGACGTAGCAGACAATATCGGCACCCCATTCAAGGGTCTTGTAGGCGAATTCGGTGACCACATCTACCCAGTCCTGCCCATTAACTTCCGAGGGCTTTAGATCATTGTCGTTCGCGCTATGCATATTGTCTTCCATATTACAGGAAATGATCATTACCTCTTTTGTTCCGTCTCCTGCGTACGTGTTGCTGCTCCATGAAATAAATACCGCAACCATAATACCGATTGATTTTGCAATACCTATCTTCGTTCCGTTTCTCGTGTAGCACTTCACCTTCATGATTTATCTCCTTGGTGATATTTTGAGACAGACATCTGTACGGATCTCCCATGACACGTTCTGAATACACAGCAAAAATAAGCGACTCATGAGAATTTGACTTGGTGTAAATGGCCAAAAAACGTGGTGATATCGGCCACATGAATCTAGTATTTATTACTATAAATTATGATTGATGAATTCATTCATGAATGAGACTTTCCAGATCGAATTCAATGATGCTCTGTCACTGGATTTCATCCACTGACTCAGTACTTTGATCCGACCTAACTCCTAGAGAATTTAGCGGAGAAAAGTATTCGCTTGAAATGCAGGCCATTTATGAAAATGTAACGTACTCTTGCTGGAATGACATTGGTTTTGATGCCGCAAAGGAGCGTGCATGGATCGTGTGAAAGCTTTTTTATATTTTTTTGTTCTCGGTCTCCTTCCCCTGTTTTCCTCGGGGGTGAAGCCGTATACTCCGGTTATTTCCG
>CAZAPF010000125.1:0-4848 GCA_964486885.1 uncultured Verrucomicrobiota bacterium | reverse complement strand
GGCACCTATTTCGGCGGTTTCTACATGAAGGATATGCCGGCCATGGGCAAGCGCGACTACGACATCAGCACGTCCGTCACCGGCGACAGCGGCCGCACGTTTGTGGAAGATATCTGCACTCCGCAACAGGCCGCGCACCTCACCGATATTCCTGACCTGCAGCGCGACATGCTGATGGAAACCATCGATGTGCGTTGTGCATTTTCGACCGAGCTGCGCAAGCTGCTCGATGGACAGGATATTGACCGCGATAAGCTACTGAAACTCGGGCGCCGTTATGGCGAGCTGGATGGAGAAATGTCATGGCTCTACACGATGGCCTTTGCAAAAATTAACCGAACCCTGACGGATAGCCAGCGTGCTGAGCTGATTAAACTGCGGAATCTGGAGGGGTATGACAGTGCGCCTTATTACATCTATTCCCGCGGACAGCAGAACCAGCCTGAACTTGGTGATGTGGAAGGCATGTTCTTTGGAGCGGTAAAGTGAAACTCTGTGCGTGGAGCCCGCTTCTAGCGGGCTCCCTGATTCAATCTTTAACATTACGAAACGGTAATCATAAAACCACATGGTAACTCATGCTACAGACGTTATCTTACCAACCACAAAAAGGATGACTTTATGAAAGCACACAGAACACTGATTGTTTTCGCTTCGCTGGCCATCGTGTTGAGCGCAACCGCCCAGAAAAAACGCGGTGGGCCACGAATCCAAAAGCCGCGGATAAGCAATACCGTTCGCGCCAATATTTATGCCGACAATTGGTTTAAGCTCTATATCAACGGCAACCTCGTGGCGGTTGATTCCATCTCGTTTATTCCGCACAACGTCATATCGGTTGATCTTCTGCCGGAATATCCCATGACCATCGCGGTGATGGCGAAAGACAACGCTGATCCGAAAACGGGCCTGGAATATAATAACTCCAATATCGGCGATGGCGGTTTTATCCTTAAGTTTTCCGATGGCACGGTCACCAGCGGCGAATGGAAGGCAAAAAACTTTTTCCACGGGCCGGTAAAACGGGATATGCAAAACCCGGCGGTCAACAAGGAACCCATTCCCGCGGATTGGTTCACGGTCGATTTTGACGATTCGGACTGGAACCAGGCGGTTGTTCATTCAGAAGAAGCGGTCGGCCCAAAATCACCTTTTTATGAATATGAATTTTCAGAAGCAAACTGGATATGGACGGAGGATCTCGCGCTCGATAATACCGTACTCTTCCGGCATCGCGTCGAAGCCCCTCCAAACGGATCCGCATTACCGCCTTCGTGGCCGCGGGGCCATATTGATGCATCGAACCGGAAAGGAGACTGAACCATGAAACCAATACCATTTATTACAGCCAGCATTTTGATTTCCTTCGCGGCAAGCACCCCGGCTCATGTCGGTGAACATACGCTGGATAAAAGTAAGGGTAAGGTTCCGGAAACGGCAAAGGCATTCGCTCCTTTCGATGAGCATCTTGGCATTTCGTGGGATGATCAGTTTGTCTACATTGAAGGCAACGGGCTGCCGCAGCATAATATGATGGTCGGCATTACCGCATGGCAGCAGCAGGTACCGCTTCCGAAAAACTATACCGGCCCCAACGGCGCCTTCCGCATTCCGCTCAATCCGGTGCTGCTGGATCAGCCGGAAGAACTGACCCTGCTTGGCCCGATTGCCCTGGCGGTTAATGGAATCCCGATTTTCCATTCCCTGACCCAGAGCGGTAAAGATGCATACAAAGGTGGCGAGCTGGATCAATGGGGAGGACATTGCGGACGGGGCGATGACTATCACTATCACATAGCCCCGGGCCACCTTGAAAAAATCGTGGGCAAAGGAAATCCGGTTGCCTATGGACTCGACGGATTCCCGGTCTACATGGCCGATCCGGCAAAAGATAAACCGCTCGACGAGGCGCATGGTTATTTTGATGACAACGGAAACTACCGCTATGTAAGCGGCACGGAAGCCCCCTACACGCTCGGCATGTTCCGCGGCGCAGTCGATCTGGATGCCCGCCCACGTGCCGGCGGCGTCCGCCCCCACCTTCGCCCCTTGCGCGGGGCCTCCATTACGGGTTTTGAAGGATCTTTGCAATCGGGCTATGCACTGCATTACGAAGTGAACGGAAAGCTGGCCCACGTGGAATATAAACCGACGTCCAGCGGAGGCGCGGACTTTATATTTACCGATACCGACGGCAGCGTGCGTAAAGAATCGTATGAAGCCCGCCCGCCGAAGGAGAAAGGAAAAAAAGGCCGGAGACGCCCATGAAAAAGCGGATTGTTTTATGGTCTCTATGCGGATGCCTGTATGCCACCGCCCAACCTAACTTTGTTCTGTTTTTCATCGATGACATGGGCTGGCGGGACGTCGGTTTTATGGGCAATTCCTTTGTGGAAACCCCCAACCTGGACCAATTGGCCAAAGAGGGCGTCATTTTTAATTCGGCCTATGCCAGCGCACCCAACTGTGCCCCTTCCCGGGCCTGCCTGATGACGGGCCAATATCCGCCGCGTCATGGGGTTTATACCGTCGTCGATGACCGCCATGCTCCGGGCTCGCCGCACCACCGGATGCTGGCCGCCGACAGTCATGCAGCCCTTGCAACCGAAAGCGTGACCCTTGCGGAACAGTTGAAGGCCGGCGGCTATGAAACGGCCATGTTCGGCATGTGGAACCTTGGGCGCGGACGCTCAGGGCCCACCACTCCAACCGGACAAGGGTTTGATCTGTTCAAGCAACCCAAAGACCTCGGATTCGAAAAGGACCGATACGTTAATGATCAAGGTGACTACCTCACCGACCGGTTTACGGATGAAGGCATCGCCTTTATGAAAGAGCATATGGACGCTCCGTTTTTTATCTATTTTGCCTATCACGCGGTACATGCTCCGTTCGAAGCAAAACCAGAGCTCTTAGAAAAATATGAAAACAAAGCCATCCGTTCACCGGATGCCTTTTCCAAAGCGCGCGACGGGACGGCACTCGCCGCGACGATTGAGGCCGTCGACCAAAACGTGGGCCGCGTACGGGATGCGCTCAAGGCTCAGGGATTGCTGGCGAATACCGTCATTATTTTTACCTCGGACAATGGAGGCAACCGTCAGTTTGTCGCCCCGCTGAGTGGCGGAAAAGGGTCGCTGCTGGAAGGCGGTGTGCGTGTACCCGCTTTGGCGGCGGGCCCCGGCATCATCAAAAACAAAACCAGCAACGAACCGGTATTGGGGGTGGATTGGTACCCGACCCTGCTTGAGCTGGCGGAAATCGTACCGGATAAAAAACATCAGTTTGACGGGGTTAGTCTCACACCGCTTCTGCGGGGAGAGGATCGCCTGAATCGTGATGCCGTGTTTTGGCATTTCCCCTGTTATATCGGCGGCGGTGGCCCATCTAGCTCCATCCGCAAAGGCGATTGGAAGCTCATCGAGTTTTTCGAAGACAAACGCATTGAACTCTACAACCTTGTGAAGGATCCCGGAGAACGCAACGATCTCGCACCATCAAACCGGCCCAAAGCTGCGGAGTTATACGAAGACCTGAGGGCCTGGCAGAAAGAAACCGGGGCCGCACTTGTTACGGAGCTGAACCCGAATTATGATCCTTCTGCTGTGCGGAAAAAGGGACGGGATCAACGGGGAAAAGGAAGGAAGAAAAAATGAAAACACTCCTCACCATACTCTTGATGATCGCGACAGCTGTTTATGCCGAGCGGCCCAACTTTATATTCATCCTTTCCGATGATCAGGACTGGACGGAGACATCGGTGCAGATGCACCCGGATTATCCGAATTCGAAAAGTGCATACATCGAGACTCCTAACCTGGAAAAGCTGGCAACGCAGGGCATGGTGTTTTCAGCGGCCTATTCGCCCGCTCCCGTCTGTTCGCCGACCCGCATCAGCCTGCAGACCGGCAAGAGTCCCGCCCAGCTAAACTTCACCAAAGCCGCACCGGTTATGACGGCACGCCATAATTATAAACTGCTTCCGCCTTCTATCAACAAGAGCATTTCCTCCGATGAAACAACGATTTCCGAAATGCTTAAGACCGCCGGCTATGCCACCGCTCACTACGGAAAATGGCACCTGCAGAATGGCGGACCCGAAAACCATGGGTATGATGAATCGGATGGCAACACCGGCAATCAGCATGCAGCACCGCACGTTGCGCCCAACCCGGTCGATATTTTCGGGATTACTGAACGGGCCAACGCCTTTATGGAAAAAAATACGGAAGCGGATACCCCCTTCTTCATGCAGCTATCGCACCATGCCCTCCATTACCCACAGAACGCCGCAAAGAATCTACTTAAAAAGTATGCTGAACGCGCAGGAGGAAGTGCTGATGACAAACGTATACAGCGCATGGCTATGGCAGAACATCTCGACACCGGCGTTGGGCTCATTATGCAGAAGATCGAGCAACTCGGCATTGGAGACCGAACCTACCTGATCTATATGTCCGACAACGGCGGAGGCGGTGGAGGCAACAAAGCCAAAGGTGGAAAGAAAACAAACGTAAGACCACTCACCGCCGGCAAAGGCGGCGTCTGGGAAGGCGGCATCCGCGTGCCCCTCATCATTCGCGGTCCCGGCGTAAAGAACGGCGTGTATTGCAACATCCGCGTCGTCGGCTACGACCTCTACCCCACTCTCTGCAAACTCGCTGGCGTTAAAGCGACCATGCCGAACGGAATTGAAGGCGGTAATATTACCCCTCTCTTCCCAACCGGATCGGGAACCGTAATACGCCCGCGTGAAGAACTGGTCTTCCATTTTCCTCATTATCAGGGCGACACCCCCCACTCCGCCATTCTGTACGGTACCTACAAGCTCATGAAGTGGTATGAAGA
>CAZAPF010000124.1:0-5001 GCA_964486885.1 uncultured Verrucomicrobiota bacterium | reverse complement strand
ATGTCCGGTGTGTTAATCATTCATTTACCCACTTATTCGGCGGAAGACCCTTATTCTAAAACAATTTCGGGTTTATTAATGATGACTACCTATACGACCATCGGCTTCAGGCCTTAACAGGGGGGATAGAAAAGTTTCAGCAGGCTTTGTGCATGGAAAACCCTCCTCAACGCACGACACGTCCGGAGGCGGAGCCGCCCATGAGGGCTTCAACTTCCTTGCGGGTCGAGAAGTTAAAGTCGCCCTTGATCGAGTGCTTCAGGCAGGAAGCGGCCACCGCGTAGCGGATGGCATCGGATGGATCACTCAGCTCGTCGGTGGTCAGTGCGAAGATCAGTCCTCCGGCAAAAGAGTCGCCGCCACCAACGCGGTCGACGATGTTTTTGATTTCATACGAACGGTAGTTGCCGTCAGCATCGAGTGGCGCGAAGTGCGGCTTATCGCTCGCGGCATCGTAAAGCATGGCGCCCCAGTTATTGTGATTAGCCGAGTAGCTTTCGCGCAAGGTGATTGCCACGCTGCTGATATTCGGGAACTGTGCAGCAACCTGACGAGCAACATCGGGGTAGCGCGAGGTATCGAGCGCGCCAGAGTGAACGTCGGTGTCGCCCGCGCGAATGCCGAGTACGTCGTGGCAGTCTTCTTCGTTCGCGATAACAACATCGATGAATGGCAGGATTTTTCGCATCGTTTCCTGTGCGAGTTCACGCGCTGTCTTCGACGCATCCCATTTCCATAATTTGCCGCGAAAGTTGAGATCGATTGAAACTCGGCATCCAGCCGCCTGCGCTTTCTGCGCAGCAATCCGCGTTGCTTCCGCAGCGTTTTCAGAAAGCGCGGGCGTGATTCCGCTGAGATGCAGCCACTGCGCACCCTCAAAAATCGCGTCCCAGTCATACCGTTCAGCCGGTGTGATGGAAACGGCCGAATCGGCGCGGTCATAAATCACATTACTCGGCCGCTGGTTGGCGCCGGTTTCGAGGAAGTAAAGACCGAGGCGCCCTTCATCGGTGCGCAGGATATATTGCGTATCCACGCCGACCGCACGCACGGAATCCACCGTGGCTTCAGCAAGCGCATGTTTGGGCAGCGCGGTAACATAGCGCGCGGTGCCGCCAAAGTTGCAGATCGACGCTGCCACACTCGCTTCCGCACCGGCATACGTCACTTCAAAATCGCGCGTCTGACGCAAACGGAGATTCGCCGGCGCAGCCAGCCGACCCATAATTTCACCAAAAGTTACAACCGGTTTCATACAATATAATCCACAATTTCTTCATCAACGGTTACGGACTGAATATAGGCAACAACGGCGTCGTGCTCCGGGTGGACGCAATAGCGTTTGAAGGCTTCTTCATCGGGGTAGGTTGCGATCAGGCTCAGATCGAAGAACGATGCTCCGTAGTCGCCAATATTGATTGCGACTTCATACCCACTGACCTCGGGAATAATTCCCGGCAGTGTTTCAAGCCGTTTCTTCACGTCTTCAGCCAGTTCAGCCTTCGACATTTCATCGCCCCCTTCCCTCAATTTCCACAACACGACATGCTTATACATTTCTTGCTCCTTCTTCCACAATTCTACGGACTGCCGCCGCGCGGGCGCTGATGCCTTCCCAGTTTTCATTTTCCACAAGTTCGTTTTTAACGATCCATGATCCCCCAATGGCCGGCACATTCTCCTCCCGGAGGTAGTCCATCATGTTATCGGCGTTCAATCCACCCAATGGAAAATATTTTATGCCCAGATGTTTATAGGGCGCGGCCATGCTTTTGAGATAGGTGACTCCCCCGCTCGCTTCAGCCGGGAAAAACTTCACGAAGCGGCAGCCGAATTCGATGGCGGCTTCAAGATCGGACGGAGTGCAGATACCCGGCGCGAACGGCAGGTCCGCTTCGGCGGCCTTCCGGATCACACGCGGGTTCATCCCCGGGGCGACGGCAAAGTGAGCGCCGGCCTCTTTCACCTTCACGACCTGCTCCGGCGTGAGAATGGTTCCTACCCCGATCAACATCTCCGGCACTTCCGCACGGATGGCTTTCAACGAATCCAATGCGGCCGGTGTGCGAAAGGTCAGCTCGATGGCCTCAATTCCGCCGACCAAGAGTGCTTTTGCAATCGGCACGGCCTGTTCTGAGTTTTCGATGGAAAACCCGGCGACGACGCCGGATTGTTCCAACTGCTGAAGCAGTTCATCTGGAAACATGATTATTCCTTTATTTCCATGAACTCAACGGGCGCGCCGTTGTGATTGATGAATGCCACGCGGACCCCTTCGGCCGGCGAAAAAGTTTCGACCAGAATCTCTTTACCCTCGAGGGCGTCCTCGATGCGGTCAACCTGGAAGGCGAGATGCGGGATGTTTTGAAACATCTCTGGCATGGGGCTATCGGCCTCGCACTGGATCCATTCAATGCCGAATTCATCTTTGTTGAAGTCGGTGTAGTGAATTTTCCCGGGTTCGTAGAAGCCGTCCCAGTTTTTAGCGTCTTTGGTGGGAATTCCAATATGGCTGAATTGCATAGCGTTCTCCTGTTTTAGTCGACCAGTACGGATACACGTTTGAGGGTGAGATATTCTTCAAGGCTGTAGCGCGAGCAGTCTTTGCCCACGCCGCTCTGTTTGAGTCCACCATGCGGAAGCTGCACGGAATAATGCACTTCGTTAACGCAGACACTACCGGCCTGGATGTCGCGCGCGGCGCGCAGACCATTCTGCAGGTTAGTCGTGAACACGTAGGCGGCAAGGCCGTACTGCGTATCGTTCGCCAGTGCGATCTCGTCGTCGCTATCGGTGTATTTAATGATCGGCAGGACGGGGCCAAAGATTTCCTCGTAGGCCACTTTCATCTGTGTGACCACGTTTTTCAGTATGGTGGGTTCCATGAAGAAGCCGTCCCCATCAACTGCCTTGCCGCCGCAGACGACTTCCGCGCCGTCGGCCACGGCAGACTCGACCAGGCCAAGCACATACTGACGCGCCTTGTCGGAGACCAGCGGTCCCATTCCTATCTTCACCGCACGCGCTTTGGCGGCTTCTACAAATTGATCGTAGACCGACGCGTGCACAAAACAGCGGTTAGGCGAAACGCAGATCTGCCCGCAGTTGGCAAACTTGAGGTCGACCACCTTGTTGGCCGCATCGACTACATCGGCATCGGGATAAACCACTACCGGCGCGTTGCCGCCGAGCTCGACGGAAAAATGTTTGACGCTGGAGCAGGAGCTATTCATCACTTCGAGTCCGCCGCGGGTGGAGCCGATCATGGTGACCATCGATGGGATATCGCTCTGAAGCATGTTTTTCATCATGTCGTGATCGGTGCCAGTGACCATATTGATCACGCCGTCGGGAAGTCCGGCTTCTTTTGCCAGATAGGCGATTTCAAGTGAGGCTAACGGCGTTTCACTGGATGGCTTGAGGATAACGGAACAACCTGCGGCCAGTGCCGGGCCGATTTTATAGCCGACATTGAGCAACGGAAAGTTCCACGCCAGCATACCCACACAAACACCGAGTGGTTGGCGCAGCATGTAGTGCAGAAATCGGCCATCCGGGTCGTGAAGAACCGGCTGATCAAGGCGTTCCACCTCTTCGACAAAGAAGCGCAGACAGATGGCGAGCATGCCGAAGTCGTATTCGGCGTTGTCCTGCGGCTTTCCGGTTTCAGCGCGCAGCAGTTCAATGATGCGGCCGCTGTTTTCGTCGAGCAGCTCCGCGTAGCGCAGGATGATTGCCTTGCGCTCGGCTGGAGTTTTGGCCGACCATGCCTCAAAACCCTGCCGGGCTGATTTCAGCGTAAGCTGGATGTTTTCAACATCGAGTTCAGGCGCCAGTCCGAGGACGGCTCCAGTAGAAGGATTAATGACGTTAAACGATTTTTTCGTAATCCGCTGTTCGCCGTTGATCAGCATGGGATACATTTTTTCCGACATTTGTTTTCTCCGTTATATTGACACAGAATTTTTCCATCGCCGAGCGGTCGGGCTCGACACCAAGCCCTGGCGCGGTCGGCACAGTAACCGAACCGTTCCTGGCCAGGATTTCGATGGCATACATTTCGTCGCGCATCGGGTTCGGGGTGAGATCCTTTTCCAGTAATGGCTCGGCCACTTCGGCGCGACCGGGCTCGACATACATGGTGGCCAGAAAATGAACCGCGCTGGCGAGATTGAGTTGAGTTCCCCAGCAATGCGGCACGATGTTGATCCCCATCGAGGATGCCACGGCGCGGATTTTGAGCGCTTCGGTCGGACCGCCGCAATAAGCGAGGTCGGGCTGGGCGATCTGTACCCCGCCCTGCTTCAGCAGGCTCTGGAAACCATAGCGCGTTTGTTCGCATTCTCCGGTAGCGATCGGGACATCGATCTTGTCGGCCAACTGGCGGAACAGTTCCGGGTGGGCGGGAGACAACGGCTCTTCGAACCAGGCATAGTTGTGCTCGCCGAGCAACCGCCCGATCGTGATCGCCTCGGGCAGGTCGTAGGCGTGGTTCGAGTCGGCCATCAACTGAACATCGGGAAATGTCTTGCGCATCGCGACGATCAGTTTTCGATCGAATTCCATATTTTTTCCGATCTTGATTTTCAAGGCCCGGTACCCTTTCCGGACATAGTCGCCCGCTTCGGTCAGGATGGTTTCGAGCAGATCGGTTTCGGACTCCTTGCGGAAATACATGCCTGTGGCATAGCACTGCACCGTATCGCGTACCCGTCCCCCCATCAGTTCAGAGGCGGAGACGCTGAGCAGCTTGCCTTTAAGGTCGAGCATCGCCATATCGAGACCGGAAATGGCGCCCATCATGGGGCCCTTCATGGCGAAGTCGAGCGACGCTCGCCAGCAGAGGTTCCATGCCGCCTCGTTCTTCAGCGGATCCCAGCCGATCAACAGCGGGGCATAGAAGGTGTCGATGGCGCTTTGGGTGACGGTGGCGGGGCCATAGCATTCGCCCCATCCCACCGCGCCGGAGTCGTGGCTGGTTTTCACGAGCACCCCGTTGGG
>CAZAPF010000123.1:0-5084 GCA_964486885.1 uncultured Verrucomicrobiota bacterium | reverse complement strand
ACGGCCTCCAGCATCTCCCGCGGCACGATGTCCTCATCCTCGACCTCGTCGCCGTCCTCGCCCCAGAACTCCAGCTGCCGCTGCATGGCGAAGCCGAGGACCTCCGCATTCTGGGACTTCCAGCGTTCGAGGCGCTTCTTCTCGGCGTCGGTCTCGCTGTGAATCTCGATGAATGCCAGGAGTTTCTGCAACAGCCGGTCAGAGGAGAGTTCGAATGCAGCCACTGAGCTCTCGAAGCGCTTCAAGAACTGCGTGCGGATCAGGCCGACGACCTGCTCCTGTCGGCCCTCCACCCAACGGTCGATGCTGGTGTCCGGTCCCTTGTACCAGTGGAGCGGGTAGTACATCGGCAGGGTGAAGAGCGGGCTCTGGCGGGTGAACGCCTTCTCGAACAGGTCGAGCAGGCGGCCATAGGTCTTGCGGAAGGAGTACTCCGCTACCTTCGGTGCCTTTCGATCCGGAAAGGCGGCCGCCTTGCCCGTCTCCCTGATTTGGCTCTCGCGCGCATACGCGCGGCTGCGCTGTACGACCAGGTGGCGGAATACCTCGTCGGTGACGAGGATCTCCTGCGCCTCGGACATGCTCTCGGCGACGTCTGTCGGTTCGTGCCCAACTCGGTCGCGTAGCGCCCTCTCCATCTGGTTGAAGTGCGCGCGCAAGTTATTGACCCCGAGGGTTCGCGCAAAGTAGGTCTCGTCGCGCCGAGTGAACAGCTCGGCCATGTGGCGGAAGTCGCTCAGCCGGTTGTTGATAGGCGTTGCGGTTAGCATGAACAGCGTCTTTGACCGCTCTTTGCAGTCCA
Organism: uncultured Verrucomicrobiota bacterium; assembly: GCA_964486885.1. Taxonomy (GTDB): domain Bacteria; phylum Verrucomicrobiota; class Kiritimatiellia; order Kiritimatiellales; family Pontiellaceae; genus Pontiella. The sequence goes on along the minus strand of CAZAPF010000123.1, from coordinate 4,282 downwards.
GCAGGTCAAACAGGCGTTGGTACCGCGAGGGCAACTTGCCCTCCGCCTCGTTTCCAGGGCTGCCGGGATTGCGGAAGTGATGGGCTTCGTCGATCACCACCACGTCGGCCAGTTCAGCGATGCGCCGGAAGCGCTCCGGAAAATCGCCCTTTCTGTTCAGATCGGTATGGCTGAAGACGGCGAGGTTGCTGAAATCGGCGCCACTGCCGACGCCACCGATGTGGGGCAGCCACTCTCGGAGGTGCGGCTCCCAAACGCCCTCCTTGGCGGCCTTGGGCGCGAACAGGACTACCCGTTTTCCTTCGTGCAGTACGAGACGCTCGATCAACATGAGGCCGACGAAGGTCTTGCCAAGGCCGACGCCGTCGCACAGGAATGCGCCGCCATGCTGGCGGGCGATCTTCATCAGCGCCCAGTATGCCTCCTGCTGGTAACGATCCAGGCAGGGGAATACCCGCGAGCGCGTTTCGTCCCACTCCGTGGCTGTCAGCTCGTGCCCACGGAAGAACTCCTGCAGCGCTTTGGCGTAGACGTCGAAGGGAGTGTAAAGGTGCGTGTGTCTCGAGATGGTTTCGATGACTTCGTCGGTGACTCCACTCGCTTTATCCCAGTGGACTTCGAACCACTCCTGAAGCTGGGAAACCTCCCGGGCGCTCTGAATCTGAACGTTCAGCTCGATGTTCCTCGTAAGTCCTGGCCGAGTGAAGTTGCTGGAGCCCACCAGCGCTTGTGCGCCCACTACTTCGAGTTTCGCGTGAGTGATGTACGCCTTTGCGTGGAACTTGTCCTTGTCGTAGACCCTACACTCGATCTGCCCCGAGTGGAGCGCCTTCAAGACTGCGGGGACGCCATGCAGAAAGGGGTTCGGTCCCTTGTCCTCCTCGATGCTCCCGTCTAGGCGTTCTAGGGCGCGCTTACGGACGGCCTCGAGGATGGCCTTCCGAGTCCGGTGCGTAGTCTCCCCGCCCATCAAGATTCGAATCTTCTCGAGTGCCTGCCACTTGCCTTCGAGAGCCAACAGTGCACCGATCTCGAAGTACCCCGTGGCAATGTCAAATGCCCTCGCGATTCCGGCCCACTCCTCCAAGTAGCGCAGGCCGGTCCAGCCGGACACGCTGTTGTCGACGATGAAGAGCTCGCGACCCCTGGATGGCGGGGGCGCCTTCACGCGTTGCTACTCCAGCCCTTGGAGCCTCCAGCTAGGATACGTGCTGCGCGGTCTTCTCCGACTTTGCACTGAACGCGTTGGTCACTTTCTGTCAATTTGAGCACCCAGAAACGTGCGTCTCATCGGACGCCACTAATGCCGTCAGGATAGTGAGGAATTGCTGCCATGGTCTGAACTGTCCATCTCTGGAACCAGCCAGATCCCAATCATTTGTGCTTGCTGAATCAACAATGGGCTAGCAGTGGGGGCGGAAGCCATTGTGGCATAAGGGGTTAAGCAGTATCGGGAATCATCCTCCGCCCCGATGCCAGCACGGCCCGGTTGGCACCTTGGTCGTGTCCCGAGTGCCGGGGGAATCTAATGTCTGACTATGACCCTTTACAGATTGCTCGGTAGGAGGAACGGCTCAGCTACTGCATTGAAGACACCGTGGCAATGCGGAGCATGCTCTTGATTACATGTCCCTTGATCGATGCCGTGGCAAGTGCTCTCGGAGCCCGGTGGAGAGAATCTATGGCGATTGCGCGAGGCTTCTACGGCTTGGTTGGGCAAACAGGACCTGCTTTATTGAAATCGATCCCATGTTGAACCCCTGTGTGGGCAACCGTACCTCGTCCGGCTCGTCCGTCGCCGAGTGAGCGTAGAGCATGGGCAGCCAGTGATCGGGAGATGAATGGGCTGTGCGTCGCTTCTTCGAGTCTTGCTAGAGGCAGAGGAGGGCCTTGGTGTTCCTTCGGGTGAGTGGAGCATTCAGCTCCTTGTCGAATTCGGTGGCCCACGTGGGAGTCTCGGAGTATGGGGTTTGCATGCGGCCAATGACGCGCGCATGTTGTGGACGATGTTACCTCTGCCTAGGATCAGAACAACTTCTGCCCGAAGCTTGGAGTGAGATCGGGCCAGGCGAGATTGGCTTGTGCAGTTCAGGCGGCGGTCAACTCGGCGTTGGAGCACTGTATTGTCGTTGCGGGGAATAGCGAACGCTGTCCTCTCCAAGTACCCTGGTCCTGGTCTCGGCTTCAGTTGCCTTGGTCGAGGCACCGGACCTTGCCGAGGGCTGCCTCGTGGCTGGCGAGGGTCTGACGGATGCGCGTGACGGGGAGCTGGGAACTGGATCTCACAGGGGGGCGGGGGGAAGCCGGTGAAGTCGGGGTTGGTGCGGGGGATTGGATTCCCAGCTGACCTACCACGGAGTTCTGGTTCCGGCCGCAAGCTGGCGTGGCGACATCGTCCCCGCCCCGGGGCGTCGTCGCCACTCCTCATGCGCTGGAGGCGGCAAGCTTCCTCTTCATCGCTATAGCTTGGCGGAGTTGATAAAGCGGGTATTCCGAATCGACGCCCTAGAATGCGCGAAGTGCGGTTAGGAGCGTCGCTGGATCGCAGCGATCACGAGCGCAGAGACCATCGCGAAGATTCTTGGGCACCTTGAGTTGCCGAGCGTCGTGACCCAGCCCGCGCCTGCGCGTGCGCCGCTTCAGCTGGAGCTCGGGTTCGAGTGCTTTTGATGAGAGGCGAACGCCGGCGCTGTGAGTGTCGGCGGTGCGGGAGGTGTATCTGGTCCGCGGCAGGTGGCCGGAGTTGGGGGTTGTGGGGACGTTATGCACGTCGATTTGAGGCCGGCGTGCTGCGCGCAGGCCGGGAGGCAGCGGGATATGGGGGTGCTGGGGGCCGGGAGGAGAATGCTGGGGCTGGCGGAGCCCCTTTATATTCCTATCCTCAGGGGAGGTAACTCTGCTCTGGTGGAACGAGGCTCATTCCAAAGCCCACGCTCCGCACACAGCTGCTGTAAGCTGGCCCCGGTCCTCCCGCCACCACCATGACGCCTGCACCATGCGATCAACGGTAATCTTGCTAGCACTGCTCCTTCATTCATGTTCGCCGACCAATCAAGAAACCGGGGTGACGACAACGCTGAATGAAAAGCAAAACACGTCGACCGCAACTCCAATCCCTCCGAAACCGGAGCCGGTTCCAATCGGGGATCGACTGCTCGGACGTTGGACTGTGACGGGAGCGAACGCCTCTGGGGAATCCTACGCCGTCGGAACTTGGGAGTACAAAGCGGACGGAACCTTTCTACCCAGCAATGCTGGGAAACCGTACAGTCGAGGGCGATACGACGGCGATCCACAATGGGAACTGGATGAAGCGAAGACTCCAGCTCACCTGGATCACGTCTTCACGGACTATCAAGGACGGCCCAGCGGGAAGAGCCAGGGCATCGTTAAGTTTATCGATGACGACACGCTTCAATGGATGTCGTACGAACTCGCTAGCTGGATGGACGATGCGCCGACAAGTTTCGAACCGGTTCCCCGTGGGAGCGTCGTCTTGACACTCAAGAGGGACGGCGAACAAATTCATCGACCCAAATTGACCCGCGAACAACTCATCGGTAGATGGGATATGACGGACAAGAACAGGCGGAGCGGCTCGTTCATCTTCCGTGCAGATGGGTCAGCGGCCATGGTCGTCGAGAGTGAGGTGATTGATTCGCAAACCCTCGATCCAGGAACTGCATTTGGTTGGGAGCTTGATGGAACTCAGGTTCCCTCTCACCTCGACCTGATCACGACGACGCCGGACTCTACGGCTAGGAGCTTGGGGATCGTTGAGTTGATCGACGAACACAAGCTCCGGCTCCAGGTGGGTGTCGGGAAATTCAATTGGCGGCCCTCAAGCTTTGATCCTAGCGAAACGCATGTTTTGGAGCGATGGAATGAACATGAGCCGTTGCCCGAGTCGGCGACCTTGCGCGATCGATTAGTCGGTGGATGGGATGTGGTGGGAGGCTATACGTCTCAATTGTTCGGAGAGGACGGCATGCATTTTATGCTCGACAAGGGAATGACTCGCCGCATGACGGAAGGCGTTTCTGGACTCAAAGTATCTTGGATCCTATCGGGCAATGAAACCCCGGCTCACCTTGACTTCGTTTCCTCGTATGACGGCGAGGTTATGGGGCGCACACGTGGTGTCATTAGATTCGTAGGTCCAGGGATGGTTCAATTGCTCACAACGGTGAACAGCGCGAAACGTCGCAAAGACTTCCGAGGCACGGATGACTCAGAAATCACCCTATTGACCAAGTGGAAGGAGCGCTCTCCCGACCGCACC
>CAZAPF010000122.1:0-5099 GCA_964486885.1 uncultured Verrucomicrobiota bacterium | reverse complement strand
GCCGCCTTCCGGCTCGGATAAGTCATCATCGTGGCGTGCGGTTTTTCAACACCCTGCTGAACCACGGAAACGTCCTGCCACTCCGCCAGTTCCGCAAAGGCGGAAGATGCCATTAATATAAAGGCCATCCTGAAAAGATTATTTGCTTTCATCAAAAATTCCTTGTTTGCATTTGCCGGTGAGCCCAACCCTCAACCCGCTATAAAAATGTAGGTTCTGCCGGGCACCTCGCGAAGGAGCCTCAGGCCGTCCCGGCACATTTCCCATATCGTCAAAAAGCTTTTATAGTTGAACCAATAAATACCGTCTACTGTAGGAAACTACAGCAGACGGAAAGAGGAGCCTTAGTTCCTTAGCGACGCACCCTTTTTAAATGTCGAACAGCAGAACAAGGAATGTCGAATTTCGAAGTAAATTCCTTCGGAGTTGACACTCCACTTCGTTTCGTTGCAGTCCCGCCTCTGCCTACGGCGGCCTGCGGTTCCTTGTTCGATATGAACCGAGACTGCGTCACTATTTGCTTCGCAAATTATTTATCGCTGCGCTTTCAGCTGCGGTTCAAGGCGGCTGCGTCAGCCGCCTTGGATTAATACGATGCTTCCAAAGCCCAGGATCCGGGCTGGGCACTGAATGTGATGTTATGCTTCGTCTCCTCTATAAAGCGCAGGCCCCGAGGCATCCCTTTCACGTCTCCGTCCGCCCAAACGGTCATTCCGTTGACGACGATGCTTTTGGCCCTCACGCCATCACGTTTGGGAACCCCGACGATGGCGCTCGTGCCTTCCGGTGAGACCAGATCCATCGTGAACGCGTTCGCTTTATTATCCAGCTCCACGGCAATATCCCCCTTTACGGATGGCACGGTGGTTTTGATGTGTTTGAGCGGCCCCATCTGCGGCAGCACATGATAGGTTTCATATCCCGGCGTGACCGGAGCGATGCCCGCGCCGTACTTCGGAAGAAGCGTTAGCATGCAGCAACTCCAGGCGTGGTTGATCGTACCGCCGCCGAAGCCTTTCTTTCCGATCTCCCACCCTTCAAAGAGCGTCGTGTATTCGTGATTGGTCATATATTCGTAGCGTTTCTTCGCGCGTGCAATGGCGTCCTCTTCAAAACGCATTTGATAGAGCGCTTCAGCGACATATTTTTCCATGTAGGGACTGCAGTGCACCTGCGTGCGGAAGACTTCGCGGATCGCGGGATACTGCTCCGGCTTGGCCAAACCGGAAACGACGGCTAACGCGTGAACACGGTCATCGGTTTCACCTTTATAGTCGGGAGAACGATACTCCACTCCGTTCCAGAATGTTTTATTGAAGTTCGCTTCGATGCTTTTCATCCGGGCGGTAATTCCGGAAATATCATCTGTTTCCCCGACCGCCTCTGCCATCAGCTTCTGCCCCTTCAGAGCCAGGTAGTACCAGGCGTTGAAAAGGATAGGCAAATCCTTATTCTCGCCCCAGTCAGCCCAGACCGTGATGTCGCCCCAAAGCACACCGACATCGCGTGGAATGACCAACCCGTCGTCGCCCAGTTTCCAGAGCGACAGATAATTCCTGGCGGCCGGATAGACGGTGCTCAGCGTATCGATATCCCCGCTGTACAGATAATAGGTCCAGAAACCAAAATAGCCGACGGAGTTAAGCATCTGCATCGTCAGTTCCTTATCCCAGTTCCCGGCCGGTACAGGCGCGAAAATCGAATAATCTTTCCGCTGCCAGTTCGCCAGCTCCAGAATCCCTTTTCTGGCCAGATCATTGCTTCGAGGGTCAAAAGCATAGAACGCCTCTCCCAGCTCATTAACGACATCTCCCCACCACTGAGCCCGCTCACGATCCGGACAGTCGAAATACGTATCACGCATGTTAATGTACAGCGTACGCACGGCTTTCTGGTGATAACGGTTCAGGAATTCGTCATCGCATTCAAACGTACCGGTAAATTCGGTGTCGTAGCCGGTTTCGCGGTATTTAAGTGCCAGAATCTTAAAGCCGGCAGGAACGGTGTAATGAACTTCATGTCCATTCATCCAGCCCAGGTTTTCATATTCCTGAACCCCGCCTCGGGACACATATTCGGCCCGCACATTGGGCGAGCCTCCTCCCATATAATTATCCATGCGAATATCAATCAATTGCCCGGCAGGCCCTTCTATTTTCAGGTACGGTGTGATCTGCGCATTGTATGGAAGCCTGGCTATGATTTTTTCGCCTGTAGAAACCTTTGGCAACTCGTTGGCGTTCACATAATCCTTCAGCCCGGAATCTTTCCAGAGCGGAATCGGCCGCTCAACCAGCCGGTTCCACGGCGCGCAGGGCGGATGGCCGAACTCGATAGCCGCGGGCCAGGAAGAATCGTCATAACCAGTCGTTTGCCAATCCCCCAACGCCTTCCGCGCGTCAAAATGAATGTTCGATTCAGGCAGACGGAAATTCGGATGCGGCTTTCCCGTATCCCCGTAGGCCGGATGAACTATCGCCTTCCAGCTCTTGTCGCTCAGCAACTGCGTCCCATCCACGTCGGCGTCGAACACAATTCCGGCTTTTCCACTGCTGTTATGGCTGAACCCATGGTTCCCGAAATACCAAAGCTGAATGGCGATGGTGTTCTTCCCCGCTTTCAGATGGTTCGTCAGGTCAACCCGGTCATAATAGGTATCCTCCGGCGTCGGCCCCCGTTTAAGCTGCCCCTCAAACACCACCAGCTCATCGTTGATCCAAAGCCAATACTTTGAATCGGCGGCAATCCGCGCCACCGCCCGCCCGGGCGTTTTTTCCAGATCGATGGTTTTACGGTAGCTGATCCATTGATTTTTCGCCGCGTCATCCGCCACACCAATCCACGCGGCATTCCACTTCACCCCCGCGTTTGTCGTCTGCAACGCCAGTGAAAATACTATCAGTCCCCATATCCGTGCTAACATAAATCGGTTCCTTATCGTTTTATTTTTTATGGATCTCGCAAATTTCCGCATAGTCGACGATCTCGCAACGCTGCTGCCAGGCTTCACAGGCTTTGCTGAGTTGCTGGACCATTTCCGGTTTTCCGTCGGCCAGGTTCCGCGTTTCAGCGGGGTCGTTTTGCAGGTCGTACAGTTCGTATGCAATACCCGGTACTTTCCGGGTATTGGCGTGCCACCCCGGCTCGATGAGCAACTTCCAGCGGCCGCGATAAATGACGCCCTGCTGGCCTCTATCGTTGCTGAACAGATATTCGGGCGCGGGGCGTTCTTCGCCTTTCAGCAGAGGCATCAGGCTGCGCCCGTCAAGGGGGCCCGTTTTTGTGCCGCGAAACTCCGACGGATAGGTCGCACCGGCAATCTCGAGACAGGTCGGCAGGATATCGCCGACCCAGCCTACGTTTTCAGTGATGGTGCCCGGCTGAATGACCTTCGGCCAATGGGCAATGCAGTGGGTCTTGGTTCCACCTTCCCACATCTGGGCCTTGCAGCCGTGGTAAGGCACGTTCATCAGGTCACCCAGATGCGCCGCCGAACCGTTATCGGACAGATAAATAATCAGCGTGTCATCCAGCACGTCCTGCTCCTCCAGTGACCGGAGAACCTTGCCGACATTCTCGTCGATCTTCTCCACCATCGCCGCGTGAATGGCCGCGCGCAGCTGGTAATCCTCCTTCTTACCCTTCGGCATGTTTTGCCCCTGCCCGAACTTCTGGCGGTATGGGGTGCCCTTTTCCCACAATCCCTCACGCGCCAGCCCTTCGACGCGCGCAGTCTCCACAGCCCCCAGGTCGGCATAGCGTGGCAGGTATTTGGTAACCAGCTCCTGCGGTGCCTGAAGCGGCAGATGCGGCCCGCGGTAGGCCATGTACATAAAGAAAGGCTCGGGGTTCTTCACCGCCGCCTCGATCATCTCGATGGCGCGATCCGTCATACCGTCGGTACCATAGAATGCCTTGGCCGTTTTTCCGTGGTTTGGCGTATAGGGATGGCGGTCCTTGTGCTTGTAGTAGCAGTGCATGTTGTATTCGCGATCGATCTTCAGCTTGGCATGTTGGTTACCCTCATAACATTGATGCTTATCGTCAACGGTGAAGAACTGCTGGGCCTCGGGGCCGAGTGTGCCGAAGAACGTGTCAAATCCCCGTTGGAGCGGCAGCGCGTTAAATTCAGCCTGAAGCTCCGCCTCGGTCAGCTCCCAACCGGGATGGCTCTTCTTCCAGCGCGCCTGCTCGCTCTTGGAATTCTTTATATAACTGCCGCCGAGATGCCACTTGCCGGCCATCAGGGTCTGGTAACCGGCCGGCTTCAGCAGTTCCCCGACGGTTGGCACGTCGTACGGCATGCGAGCCCGATAGGCCGGTCGTTTGGATTCGTTGTTCCACCCTCCAAGCTGGCCCGCCGCAAATCCGGCATACGCCGAGTCGCGGCCGGTCAGGAGCGACGCGCGGGTAGGACTGCAGCGCCCGTTATTGTAGAAGTTGCGGAAGCGCAGTCCCCGGGTGGCCATACGGTCAAGATTCGGCGTATCGATCTCGCCACCATAACATCCCAGGTCGGCGTAGCCTGAGTCATCCGTCATGATGACAATGATATTCGGTCTATCGGCTGCGGTGGCTGCCATTGTCAGTGTGAGTGCTGTTAGTATCGGTATCCATTTCATCGTAAAATCTCCAGTCCGGTCATTGTCTTCAGCTGCTTGCGAAAGTGCTTTCTCTTCGATTCGTACTCGGGGTTTCCTTCGAGATTGGTCCACTCATTCGGATCCTGCCGATGGTCATAGAGTTCCTCCTTACCGTTGTTGTAGCGGATATAACGGAAGTCGCGGGAGCGGAGGGAATAGTGCTGCATCTCGGGGACGCCATCATTCTTTTTACCGGCGTAGATGGTTGAAAGTGCCGCATCGGGGCCGTCCCAGACGCCGTGCTCCGGGTCCTCCAGAAACGGGCGCATGCTGTGTCCTTCAAGGTCGGCGCCCCGCGCATTTTTTCGCGTGTAGCCGTCGAGCCCGCAAAGGTCGACCAGCGTCGGGTACAGGTCGATCAACGATACGGGGTGGCCCGCCTGGCGGCCGGGCGAGGTAACCCCCGGCGCGTGAATGATCAGCGGGATGCGGCAGCTCTCCTCCCAGAGCGTGCAT
>CAZAPF010000121.1:0-5144 GCA_964486885.1 uncultured Verrucomicrobiota bacterium | reverse complement strand
CAGAACTATCCTTCATTTACCGGTGCCGATGGTCAGCCCCTTATCCAGTTTTATCATTATTATGAGGCCGATATTGATCTGGGCGGAGACTTCTGCTCGGTCTACCAGTTGAGCGAAACTAAAGCCGGACTGCTTATCTGTGATGTGATGGGGCATGGTGTCCGCGCGGCGCTGGTTACCGGGATCATCCATACCATTGCCCAGGATCTTGTGCGGGCGGTCGATTCTCCTGACGGGTTTCTGACGGCCCTGAACCAGCGGCTTGTTCCCGTGCTCCAGACCGAAGATCAGTACCTGTTTGCCACCGCAGCGTATTACATTATTGATGTTCAAAGTGGTGAGCTTTCCGGATCTGTCGCCGGCCACACCCTGCCGTTTCTGATTCAGCCGCAGTTGGGTAAGGTTTCGCTTCTCGAATTACCGGAAAAAACGTTGGGGCCGGCACTGGCCATCGCTGAGGACTATTCATATGAATCATTCCATATGCAACTGCATCCAGGTGATGAAGTGCTGGTGTATACCGACGGCATATGCGAAGCGTTAAATACCTCCCGGGATGAATTCGGTGTGGAGCACCTTCAGGAAACGATCCAGAATTTTAATAAACTTCCGCTAAAGCAGCTGGTTCCGCGCATCGTTGAAGTGGTGCAGGACTATGCCGGCAGCAAAAAACTGGGCGACGATGTCTGCCTGCTTGGTTTTACGCTGAAAAATTTAACGACCTGAATTGATAAAGCGGAAAAAAGCTTTGTTGTCGATTGCCGGAACCTCCGCTTTTTCTATGGCGCTGATAGTGTCGAAATACATCGTGTTTGCTGATTGATCGATGTTGATGATGAAGAAGGAGACGGAAGTCGTGTTGCTCGGTGCGATGGCCTGAACTTCCGAAAAGACCCAGCTGCCAACCGGGCTGGAAGAATTCAGTACGGGAACAGATTCCGCGCCGGGGAAGGCCGGGTCAGCGGGCGTCCCGATGCTGATTGAGGCCGGCGTTAAATCAGTTCCTAACTCATCTTCAAAAACGATTTTGAACAATCCAAAGGTCGAATCGGCGGGAAGTGTTGATGCGGTATACATATATCCCGACAGGTTGAATTCTTCGCCCGGAGAGGCCGCGACCGTCTGGTATGCTGAGGGAGCCGAGAAACCGCCTGCAGCATCGAGTTGCAGGGAGTAGGAGCCGTTCTGGGCGACGGTGGAAGATGCGGTACCGAATGTCGTCCAGCCTAGGGTGCTTCCCGAATCAAAATCCCCGTTGAAAATCAGGGTGGCGGGTGTATAGGGCCCGCCTGCCGAAGGATCATGCGTAAGGATTACCTGTACCTCATTGTTGGTGTCGGTGCTGGTTAATTCAACCGTTGGCGTGAAGGAATCAAGATAGTTGGAACGCGAATTGTCGGCGACCTTCGTCCAGTCAACCAGATTCGTGGATAGCTCCACCTCCACCAGTTGGTCACGCAGGTGAGAGGGATAGCTGAACCGGAATTCCGCGTTCCCGCCGGATGCGCCTGACTCTGCCAGGGGGAGGGCAAAGGGCCCGTTCCACATGGCCGCCAGCCGGTAAAACATGGCCCGCGGGGTGAGCACATCCGGGTTGGTTCCATTATCTGCAATACGGAAGACGCCCCACCATTCCTCGTTGGCCTCCCCGTCAACGAAAGGTCCTGACCAGCCGGGCGGGGCGTCATGGGAGGAAGGACTTCCTGTTTTCCACCATTCGTCGGCATATTCAAAAATACATGCACCCGACACCACGGTATGATTATTTCGAAGCTCATTCCAAAGGTTTTCCATGGCATCGGCAGGAAATGCGGCATCTGCCGTATACTCTGCGCTGATACGCGCATCGTAGGCATCATAACCGAATTCTGTAATCACCAACGGTTTGGAGCTCGCGGTGGCATAATCCGTGAAAAAGCTTCCGAAGCCGGATCCCCGGTAGACCTGTATTGCCCAGAAATCGAGATTGGCCATCGTCGTGTCCTGACTTGCCACTTGACCGAGTTGATCCGTGATCGCCACCGAAACGAGCTTATTGGATGCAATCCCTTTAACGGCTCCGGCAATCTGATTCATCGCCGCCCAGAAATCAGGATCGTACCCATTCCCGGAGTGCGCATTGACTTCGTTGCCGATCAGGAAACCCATCACCGCCGGATGATCCTTCAATTCATTGGCAATCGCCTCCCAGTCGGAAACAAGCGCATTGACTTCGGATGTATTGGCCCAGTCAGTATTCGGATTGATCCATCGGTTGACCAAAAGATACAGACTCTGGTTTCCGCTGTTATAGGCCGAATCAAGAAACGCGCTATGGTCCGCACCAATCGTCCAGCCATAAATGCGGATTACATTAGCGCCCATGTTTCGGAGATTTTCAAAGTCGCGCGCCCACAGGTTGGAATAACCATCTGTGTAGTAATCGCCGTAGGGCGCTGCGTCTCCCGCCATGCCGATAGGTGTCGGCTGGTAGCACATTCCCTGCACTTCGAAGGCGGATCCGTCCAAAAGGATTTCACTGCCGGATACCGTGAAAATACCAGCGGCAAGCACTGGCTGAACAATCAGTAATGCAAGCCCTGCTATGAGTCCTTTTTGTCTGAGCATTCCATTCCCTCAATCATTTCCCGATTTAATCATAGGATAACACGAATAGCTCTGTATGGGAATCAGTCAGTTTCATTTGATCCCGTCAGCGTTATTAAGTTTAAGGGTGCGCAAGTCTCACTAAATGCGTACTCGTAACCCATAGTTATTTATGTCATTAAGAACAATGTACACACGATGTATGTTGAAGCTAAGGGGTATGTTAATAGGGCAGGAGTTATTTATGAAATTGATATGGATGATTACGGTAATGATGGTTGCTTCACTGGTTATTTCCGATTCGATGCCGAACCTGATTGGACAGAACCGGAAATCACCCCTGCCTAAATTCCCAAGTGTCGAAGCAGAGAGCTTTGAAGATCTGCAAAAAGCCGCCGCCGAGGGAGACTTACCTGCGTCAGTAGAACTTTATAGCCTCGTTTCCAAGCATGTTCACGTGGTTTATAAATCCTTGAAAAAAGGCGGAGGACTTCTTGTTTCATGTCGCAGGCCAAGCAGGGATTTTGACGATCCGGAAAACAACTATGCGGTCAACCTGGAAGAATTTTTTGAAGAGACCACCGATGATGTCCGCATCCGGAAAAGAGATTTCAAGGTTCATGCCCTGGATGGTTCTGAATACACCGTTTCCTTTCTGGATTACGACCCCGCCAATAAGGCGGTGAAGGTCAAGGATGGTGAAAAGTCCCGCTGGATTCCTCTGGCTGAACTCGCGGAAAAAGACCGCGTGTTTGTCGAAAATGCCTTGGCGGACGACCTGTTTAAGTCTCGGTCGTTTGAAATTACAATTGACGACAAGCGGCTGCGTGGCGAGGAAATGAAAACAAGCGAGTACAAAGTGGCATTTAGTGATGGTACGAGAAAGGATTCTTCGGATTTTGAGAAAGCCAAATCGGAAGCGATAAACCGGACGATTGTACTGGAAAACAGGGGTAACTTTCCTCTGGAAAACCTGATTGTCGAGTATCAGGTTTTTGCCGAGCAGACCGTTATGGGTCTTCCAGATGATTTTCCGGAAGACTACCGCTGCGTGGGCTTCCTTGAGGTGGCATCGCTGGCACCGGGTAAAGTGAAGGATTTACCCCTTGAACTGCCGGTGGTGGTAAATAAGCAACTTGAGGATAATGTGGATGGAAATACAAGGTACTCGGTTTCTTATCCTTCTGGTATAAATGACCACAGCAAGGGTCGCATCAACGGCATCTGGGTAAAGGTTCATCGTATAACCCCGTATGGCGAACGCCTGATGGTGGACCACAAGAGTTCTGGAACACCCTCGTCGGCAAAATGGACAGCCGTTGCGCCGGTGAGCGATGATATCCGATAACTAGGAAAGCATGATACGTTTGCAATTATTCTCGTTTGTTCTAGGGCTCTTGCCGTTGCTGGGATTCGCCGAAGCGCTGGACGGTTATCTTTTTACGGTACAGCGTGATGGCGAGGAAGCCGGTTCCGGTTTTCTTCTTCACGACCGGGGAAAATCCTGGCTGGTCAGCAATTGCCATGTGGTGGAAGGCGATGCGGAAGTAACATTTGTCGGGATGACGGATTCATCGAGAACTTTTGAATTGCCGGAAAGAATTCAGGTGGCTATGAACCGGGATGCGGTTCGCTTCAGGATCGATGCGCCTGATGGTTTCGCTCTGGGTGCCGACTGTTCGTTTGATGAGGAGATTTTTGCATTCGGAAACAGTGATGGTAAAGGCATCGTTACCAAAAGCGCAGGCAAGGTGGTTGGCAAGGGGCGCGGGGAAATTGAAGTCACCTGCGAAATCATTCCAGGCAACAGCGGAGGGCCGGTAGTTAACAGCGACGACGAAGTGGTTGGCCTTGCCACTTTCATCATTGTCCCGCGCAACGAGCATGACAAGGAAGCTGGCCAGTGGCTGAGCAAGTTCAAAGTGTTTGAAGGAACCCGCTATGAAGAAGCCCGCCGATTTGCCGTTCCGTTGCACGATGCCAAGTGGCAGGAAGTGGATTTAGCCTCTTTCCAGAGTGAATCCGTGAAAGCGGATGCCTTGCTCGAACAATGCAATGAATTCTACGGGATGTTGGCCTCTGTTTATCTTCGTTACCCGATGAAGGAAGGGGATGGAGAAATCCTGTCGCGCAGCTGGATTCGGAGCTATAATCGCAAGCTAAGCAAGTGCGGCTATCGCTATGGATCGATGCGCTTTGTTATTCACAGCGGCAAGCAGGATACTTTTGTCCGCGCCCTGCGGGGCTGGTTGGAGGATCTTGGCGAGGCCGCTCTGAAGATGGCGGAAACGTTGCGCGAAGAAACCGAAGACTTCAACATCAAATATTATCAGCGGGAACTGTTGGAGCAGGCGGACGACCTGGAGGATGCTGCCGAATTACTGGAACTGGCCGTCGCCGATCTGCGCCAGAACAGATAAAGAAGTACCGTACCCGTTGTTAACTTGTAGATATCTGCCAGATTTACTTTACCCTAAACGGGATGTTGGCGTGCCCGGCATGGCCTTGTCCGTCATGAACATAAACAAACAGGCGATAGGCCCCGGCGTCTGCAGGGG
>CAZAPF010000120.1:0-5187 GCA_964486885.1 uncultured Verrucomicrobiota bacterium | reverse complement strand
GGAATGCAGCCAGTTGACGCCGAGCGCATTTAACTGACGGCCGGTTGCCCAGGCCGCATCGTAGGCCATCTGCTTGTCGCCGGAAACCGTGGCTCCCATCGGGGACGGCAGATTGAAGAGACCGCCGCGGGTATAGTCACAGCTGACGTCGCCTTCCATATCCATGGTGATATGCAGCGGAATGCCGAGACCATCCTTGAGCGCTTCTTCCTTCATGGTATTGAGAAATTCGCAATATTCTTCGTTGGTACAGTGCGGCGGCAGGATGCCCGGGATAATGTCCTTCACGCTTCCTGTCGGATCGCGCAGTACGCGATGCGCAAATACTTCGCTGGTGGCATAGGGGTCGTGCAGGGCGGTTTTAGCGCGGAAGGTCAGTCCGGCGCGGATACCGGCCGGCTTGATCTTACGGATACGTTCGAGGATGGTCGGTGTAACGACGGTACCGCAGAACCCGATCACAAAACACTGCCCGACCTTCTGCTCGAGGGTCATCTTTTCGATAAGCCCGTTTACAAATTCTTTTTTATTTTCACTCATGAGTCTCTCCTGTTGTTTGAAATTCCTGTGTTGCGATTTCCAAGCTAGTCCCATCCTGCAACAGGAACAACCAACAAGATTTAATCGTTAGGTTAATCCGTAAACCTAGTTGATTAACGGTTAAACCTAAGCTGTTGTCCAGAAGGACTTGATCCCATCATAGTCGGGTTTACTGTACGCATAAACGGAGTTATACCCATGAAATTTAACCGCAGAGAATATCTTGCCCTTTCGGCAACCGGCCTGGCTGTCGGTAAAATTTCCGCAGCGGCCGGCGACCGCCGCCCCAACATTCTCTGGATCATGACCGACCAGCAACCGGCTGACCTGATGAGCTGCACCGGCAACACGTATCTCAAGACTCCGGCAATGGACCATCTGGCACAAAAAGGCATTCGGTTTGAACGGGCCTATTGCACAAACCCGATCTGCGTGCCTTCGCGGGCATCCATGATGACCGGGAAAATGCCGCATGAACTTGGTGTTACCTTCAACATGGACCGCTTCAACATGCAGAGCCCTTCCCTAGGAACGTTCATCACCAAGGCAGGCTATGACACCGGCTATATCGGGAAGTGGCACATCCCCATGTCGACGGATTCCACCGACTGGCACGGCTTCAACCATATGATGGAAGGAAGCCGGGAGTTTAATGATCAGCATTTTGCCGAACCCGCCATCGAGTTTATCCAAAAAAATCGCAACAAGCCCTATTTCCTGGTCACTTCATTTGTTAATCCGCACGACATATGCGAATGGGCACGCCGTGCGACCGGCGGCTTTCCCGAACGGCGCACCAAACTTTGGAACGGGGCTATTGCCAATACCCCTCCGCCCGCGGAGTGCCCGCCATTACCCGATAATTTTTCCGTTCCCGAAAACGAGCCGGATATTATCCGCGAATACCAGACCTGGCAGGAAGGAACCTATCCCGTACGGGACTGGCCGGACGAACGCTGGAGGCAATATCGCTGGGCACTCAACCGCCTGACGGAACGCGTTGATTCCGAAATTGCCAAAGTCCTCGATGTTGTGGACGACAACACCATCATCATTTTTACCAGCGACCACGGCGATGGTAACGGAGCCCATAAGTGGAACCAGAAAACCTTGTTCTATGAAGAATCTGCCCGTGTTCCTTTCATCATCAGCGGAAAAGGCATCACCAATCCCGGGGCAGTCGATAATGAGCATCTGGTTTCCATTGGCCTTGATATATTTACAACGGTCTGCGATTACGCCCAAGCTGAACTGCCGGACGGTCTGCACGGCCTGAGCCTTCGGCCGCTGGCAGAAAACACGCCCACGAAGTGGCGTGACCAGCTCGTCGCAGAAAACGATCTGTCACCTGCGTATGGATTAAGCGCCGGTGTGGTTGGCCGAATGCTGCGAACAAAAAACTTTAAATATGTCGCCTACTCAACCGGGAAACAGCGCGAGCGGTTGACTGATATGCGCAATGATCCCGGCGAGATGAATAACCTGGCCGGCGACCCTGCACACCGGGAGATCCTGCAACAGCACCGGGAACATCTGGCAGCAGAACTGAAAAACTCCAACGATTCATTCGTTGTTCCCGGCATTGATTATGAAGGATGGAAATTACATGACGCTTGAAGAATGGCTCCATAAAGAAAAACTATCTGCAACAGCCTTTGATTCTGAAGAGCTGCTTGAATCTTTCCTGAAAGAGATGACTGCAGGGCTGACGGGAACCGCCAGCTCTCTCCCCATGATCCCTTCATACATTCATCCCATCCATCACATTCCCCCGAACAAACCGGTTGCGGTCATAGATGCCGGGGGTACCAACCTGCGCACCTGCCTGGTTGAATTTGATAAAGATGCACTCCCAACGCTATCCCACTTCAACAAGCAGCCCATGCCCGGTTCATTGGAAGAAATTTCGGCCGACGCATTTTTTAATATCCTCGCCGATGCGCTTGAACCCATGAAAAATGACTTTGAGCAATTGGGATTCTGCTTTTCCTACACCGCAGAAATTTTGCCCGACCAGGATGCGAGGCTGCTTCATTGGACCAAGGAAATTAAAATGCCCGAGCTTGTCGGCAACAGGGTTGGCAACGGACTCCAAAATGCGTTGCAGCAGCGCGGCATCCACGGGAAGGAAATCATTATTCTTAACGACACCGTGGCCACATTACTTTCAGCCATTGCGGAGGATGGGGACAATCCGGCATCATCACACATTGGCATAATACTCGGCACCGGCACCAACTCCGCCTACATCGAACAGAACAAGAATATTGGAAAAATCAACGTTACGCTGAAACACGCAACGCAGGTTATTAACGTTGAATCGGGAAATTTTTCACGACTGGATCGCGGGAGGATTGACCGCATATTTGATGCCGAAAGCGAAGAACCCGGCCAGGGTGTGTTTGAAAAGATGATGTCCGGCGCCTATCTGGGCGACTTAACACTCCTTGCATTAAAGCAGGCCAAAGAGAACGGTTATTTATCTGCCTCCGCCTCCGCGATGATCGCCGCCACCACTTCCCTCAGCATCATGCATATTGATAATTTTACTGCGGACAATGGTCGTGATATCGGAATACTGGAAAGTCCGCTACTTACCGAAAAAGACCAGGCCATCATCCGGACGGTTTTCAACGCATTGGTTGGCCGGGCGGCCATGTTCACGGCTGTAAATATAGCAGCAACAGCCATAAAGTCCGGGGAAGGCCACAATGCCTGCAGGCCGATCTGTATTAACATTGACGGGTCAACTTATCACATGACCTACCGGTTGGCCGAACGAACCCAAGACCATCTGCAGCATCTGCTGGAGACCCGCTCCATCCACGTGCGCTGTGTTCATTCCAACAATGCCCCGATCATCGGCGCGGCCATCGCGGCTTACCAATAACCATCGTCTTTTAACCGGCCATCGGTTTGGCCCGTGACATTGCTCTTGCTCCTAGCTTCCGCCGGAATCTTCTTACAAATTGATGCTGATAATTTTAATGGCATAATATTTATCCGCTTGATTGGGGCACAAAAAAAGACCTCCAACGAGTGGAGGTCCTGCACATTTTGGTAGATTGGAAAGCTATGCGTCCTCTGCATATACGATTCTTTTTTAGACAGAAATTAAGCCGCAAAGAAGCTTTGTATGAGCGATTCACACCATAGAACCCAGCACTCCCAGTTCAATAAATAAAGGCAATACCGATACTAACCTCACTCCCCATTCTTTCCTCTTTTGAATAACAGACTATTTAAATCCCACCCTCATTCGATAGAATCCCATTCCAGAGGGATTGCTGGCATCCGTAACGCTGCTTTTAGGATAGACCATGCCGCCTTCCACTGATGTAAATGGTGTGTGTGAAATATTCGGAGTCCATTCCAGGCTGTAGACACGGTTCTCCACCGGCACCCAGTTGATGACACAATCACTTCCACTAATGCCCAATGTCACACTTAGACATGACGCCTTAACCTTCGGGTCGGTTCCGGCTACAAATTCGCAGTAGTTGTCATGCCCGTCCCCATCCGTGTCAACCGAGGGTTCGCAGGCACCAATACTGCCGAAGTGCTCAACTTCCCATGGATCTGCTATCTGATCCGAGTCGGAATCAGCCATTCCGGGAATGGATATGATACCGTCGGAATAGAGCAGCGATGTGTCCCACGAGAGGTGGGCCGGCAAGGGGGGAAGCGTTATGCTTGAAAACGTGCCGGAAATGGTGCCGTCGATCAGGTCGGCAGAATACCCTGAACTGAAGCTCGCTCCTGAAGCTGCCTTTACAATAAGATCCCCGGCCAATGTGACCGTACTGCTCATATCCAGCTTACCGGAATCTGCCGGATCAGAAGCGCATTCGAATATGAGGTCTGAATTGCTGTTCATGGAATAAACCTGGGCGGACACCACCGCCCGTTCCCCGACCTCCACCTTCGACATGTTCCAGTTCATGACGGTGCCGCCTGTGGAACACCGAGCCCCAGATAGAACGGACAGTTCGCTGCCGACACCCATAGCCCTAATGCCGTCACCCCTTCGCCAATCCCACCAGTAGATACCCATGCAGATGTCATCATCAATATCCACCTGCGTGCCGTCACCTTCCGCTGTAAAGGTATTGTAATCCCCTGTCGCCCTCGCACCCAGAATCAGTGACCAGTTGCCTGTCACTTTGGCTCCGCCGCTTACCGTAATATCATTGTGATGACCATCAGCCATCGATATCAGCTGCGCCGTCCACTCCGATCCAACCCCGTCCACCAGCATGCTATTGTAGGCCGAGCGGTAGTTGTTTCCCAGGCAGGAATAATACCCTGAAGATCCCGTGAACTTTGCACCGTTCAGTATGCTCAAGGAATTGTAGGAGCCTTGCACCCCCAACTGAAGCCCGTTGCTTGTCCACCGTGACAACGGCCCCGTCAGCACCACTTCGTTGTTATCAGAAGACTCCTCGTATCCAACATAGCTGAATCCAACATTCACCAAAGAGCCCCCATTGGTGATAATCATCGTGTTGCCGGATGTAGCCTTGCCAACATAGACATTTGTAGAAAGGTTCCATGCATCGTCTACCACCTCGGTTGAACCGCCTTCTATCGGACTAGCCTGAATATTTCACGAACAAAGAAGCGTTTTTCCTGTTAACTGCTATAATG
>CAZAPF010000119.1:0-5441 GCA_964486885.1 uncultured Verrucomicrobiota bacterium | reverse complement strand
GGCCACTCCGGCCAACAATCAGGGCGCTTTACGCTGGGCCGCCCCGGCGGCCGGCGCACCGACGAGCTACAATGTGAAGCGGTCCACCACAAGCGGATCGGGCTATGTGGACATCACCACACCCGGCGCGCAGACGACCACGAGCTACACGGATACCTCGGCCGTTAACGGCACGACCTATTACTATGTGGTCTCGGCGGTGAACGCGGTCGGCGAAGGCGCCAGCTCCACGCAGGCGGATGGCACACCCGCCGCTTTTGTCGGCGTTTACGAGCCCTTTGACTACTCCACCGGAAGTTTCAGCGACGGCACTCCCGCCACCGGCAGCGGGCTGAGCGGCAACTGGACCTGCGGGAGCCCCGGCACCGTGGTGTCCGGCCTGACCTATCCCGACCTGCCCGTGGCCAACAATGCGTTGTCTTCAGGCGGTGGCCGGCAGTTTGCGACCATGGCAGATCCGCTTTCGAGCGGTACCAAGTGGATCAGCTTCCTGTATAAAATCGGCGCGGGGAATCCCGGCGCAACCATCAATGGCGTTTACTTTCCGAACGGAGGCACGGGGCTTTGGTTTGGTTTTGGACTTTCGCCCTTTTCCGCCACGCAGGGGCAGCTTGGACTGGCCTCGATGGATACCATGGGGACTACTGCTCTGGGAGCAACGACTTTGGAACTACTGGGTTTGGGCACCTATGGCGATACCTATCTGGTCGTGATGAAGATCGATTTCGATACGTCCGGCAACAACGATACCATTACTGTCTATTTAAATCCGGTGGCCAACCAGGAGACGCCCGGAGTGGCTCCGGCCGGAACGCATACCGGCTTTGATGTCGGCACCATTTCCGGCGTGGGCCTGAATGTTGTTGCGGCAACGGTTACCATCGACGAAATTCGAACCGGCAACACGTATGCTGAGGCGATCAGTGCGGTTACCGCTCCGCCGGCAGCCCCCACCGGACTGAATGCCACCGCAGGAACCAACCACGTTTTCTTGAGCTGGACCGCAGCCACCGGCATCCCGGCCAGCTATAATGTAAAGCGCGCATCCAGCGCCGGCGGACCGTATACCACTATTGATACCGTAAGCGTCCCGACCGTGACGTATGACGAAGCCATTATTGGCGGGCAGACCTACTATTATGTGGTATCAGCGGTGAACAACATGGGGGAAAGTCCGGACAGTTCATACGACGCCGTTTCGCCGATTCTTGCGGCTCCGGATACACCCACCGGGCAGTCGGCATCCGCGACCAATCAACAGGTGACCATAAACTGGACGGGTACGGCCTTTGCGACCGGGTACACGATAAAGCGGGCTGAGGATATCAACGGGCCCTACGTCATCATCGGCAGCACGACCGGCCCTGAGGTGACGTATGTTGACACCAATGGATTGGTGAATGCCACAACCTACTACTATGTGGTGTCGGCAACGGGGGCAGGCGGTTCCAGTTCCTATACTTCGCCGATAAGCGCCACGCCCTTCGGTCCTATGCCCTTTGTGCTCACTATTGATCACGGTTTAGGCATTGTATGGTTTGCCAGCAACAGTGTCTCCTATCAGATCCAATGGGCCAGCGAGGATCTCGGTGCCGGCACGGTCTGGAACAATCTGGGCGAATCGATCTCAGGAAGCGGCGAAACAAACACCGTGTTCGATTCCGCCGGCGCGCCGCACAATATCTACCGGGTACTCTCGATCCAATAATGGGAATAGAGACCCATACGAGGCAGTGGAGTTTCACAGCGGCCGTTATGGTGTGTGCCGCTGTTACTGCCGCCTATGGACAGGGAACTTCCGTGCCGGGAACCATCCAGGCGGAGGATTATGATGCCGGTGCCAACGGAGTCACTTATTACGACACCACTCCCGGGAACGAGGGCCCCAGTACGTATCGCAGCGGCGATGATGTCGATATTGAATATGGAACGGGCGGCAATGGAAACAATGTGGGTTGGATTGCGGCGGGCGAATGGCTGCACTTTACGGTGAACGTATCATCTTCGGCGACCTACAAGGTACGTTATGCCATCGCCAGCCAGCAGTCCGGAACCTTCACGATCCAGATGTCGGTGGATGGGCAACCCACCGATTCCGTCACCTTTAACGGCACGGGCGGCTGGCAGAACTGGAACAACGTGGAGTCGTCTACGCCGTTTGTCTTGAGCAATGGAACTCATACTGTATGCATGGATTTTCTCAGTACGGAGTTCAATTTCGATGAGTTTGAGTTCATTATCTACGACAGCGGTGGCGGTGGCGGTGGCACAAACGATGCTCCCTACATGAATCCTACGAATTCGGTGAGTGTGCGGGTGGACGACCTGATGTTGCGCATGAGTCTGGACGAGAAGCTCGGCCAGATGTGCCAGGCCGAAAACGGCTCCGTTACCCCCGCAGGAGTGGCGGCCTCCTTCATGGGCTCCGTGCTCAGCGGCGGCGGTGGAAGGCCGTCCCATAATGCAACGGCTACCGATTGGGCGGACATGATCGATGCGTACCAGGTGCAGGCCCTCAGCACACCGCTTAAGATTCCCATCCTGTACGGAATCGATGCGGTGCACGGGCACAACAATGTCTCCGGAGCCGTCATCTTCCCGCACAACATTGGCCTGGGGGCCACGCGGAATCCAGATCTCATCGAGCAGGCGGCGCAGGTTACAGCGACCGAGGCCGCGGCCACCGGTGTGCACTGGACCTTTGCCCCCAGCATTGCGGTCGCCCGCAATGAAGCATGGGGCCGCACTTACGAGAGTTTCAGCGAGGATACCGCTCTGGTTGGTGAAATGGGAGCGGCCGCTGTGCGGGGCTATCAGGGTAGCGATACCACTTCGCCTTCCAATATCGTTGCCACCGCCAAGCATTTTGCCGGGGACGGCGGCACGTCGGGTGGCGTCGACCAGGGCAACACGATCCTCGATGAAGCGACCTTCCGCGAAATCCATGTCGCGCCGTACATCGATGCCATCGAGGCCGGGGCAAAGACGATCATGGTTTCCTATTCGAGCTGGAACGGTCAGAAGATGCACGGGCACGCCTACATGCTGACCGACGTGTTGAAAGGGTAGCTTGGATTCGAAGGCTTCCTGATTTCCGACTGGGCGGGCGTCGATCAGGTACATTGGAATTACTCGACGGCTGTGATTCAGTCGATCAATGCAGGGATGGACATGGTCATGGTGCCGTATGACTACACGGGTTTCCTAAGCACCCTGAAAACGGCGGTCAACAATGGCGATATTTCCACCAACCGCATCAACGATGCCGTTCAGCGCATCCTGACGGTGAAGTTTGAGGCCGGATTGTTCGAGAATCCCTACGCCCGGCGGGACCTGCTGACCGACGTAGGCAGTGCGGCCCACCGCGCGGTGGCGCGGCAGGCCGTGGCAGAATCCATGGTGGTGCTCAAGGATGATTCCGGTTTGCTTCCACTGTCGAAAAACCTGTCGCGTATTCACGTGGTCGGCAAGAATGCCGACAGCCTGGAAAACCAATGCGGCGGCTGGAGTCTCGGCTGGCAGGACTTCGACGGCCAAACCACAGTCGGAACCACGATTCGGCAAGCCATCGAAAATACGGTCTCCGCCGGGACATCGGTGACGTATTCCCTCGATGGTACCGGTGCCGCAGGGGCGGATGTGGGCATCGTGGTCGTGGGCGAGACCCCTTACGCCGAGGGTGCGGGGGATACCTACAACCTGTTCCTGTCCGCGGCCGATATTTCCGCCATCAACAATGTGCGTACGGCAGGCATTCCGGTCATCGTGATCCTCGTGTCCGGCCGGCCCATGTTCGTGGAGAGTGAAATCTCCAACTGGGACGCCTTCATGGCGGCCTGGCTGCCGGGCACCGAAGGGCAAGGCGTTGCGGATGCGCTGTTCGGTGATACGTTCCCGGTCGGAATTCTCTCCCATTCGTGGCCACGCAACAACCAGATTCCGGTAAACCTGGGCGACACGGGCTACAACCCGCTGTTCCCCTATGGATACAGCATCTATGTAAACGGCGATATCGATAGCGACGGTCTGGCCGACCGGTGGGAGGCGCTGCATGGCCTGGATCCTTATGATGACGGGACGGTGGATCCCGATAATGGCGCAGCAGGCAACCCGGACGGTGATGAGGGCGACAACCTCTATGAATTCAACACCGGAACCCATCCCCAGTTGGCGGAATCGATCTTTCGGATTTTGGACACACAGTACTTCGTGGTCAGCAACCAGCCTTTGGTTCACGTGACCGTCCATACGGTTCCGGGCTACCAGTACGGCATCGATTATGCCGAGTCGCTGGGAACTTCGGTGGTCTGGACCGCCTTCGCCAACCCGTCCAATGGGGTTGGCACCTGGGTGGAGACGTCGCGCGTCGATACCAACCACACGTTCGTGGATGACTTTACACCATCCACCAGTGGAGGTTCTCCTGCTGCAGACAACCGATTCTACCGGATCCGCAGCACAGTTCCTTGAGGTGTGGGAATCAAACTAATATCAGGGATTACTACCCTGGCAGGACTAAATCGAAATAAACTTAAAGGGAAGGAAAACATAAAAAATGTCATACAGAAAAGAGAAAGTAATGTCCTTAACGGGTATGGAAATACTCGGCAAAAGTACTCCGGAATTACGGGAGCTGTTTAATAAAGCCTTCAATCGGGGTACCCATGGTTTATGCATCAGCCCCTATGAGGAAGGTCAAAAGCCGGGTGACCAACTTACGGAAGAGCAGATTGTCCGCCGGCTGGATATCATTAAGCCTCATACAAAATGGATCCGCTCGTTTTCCTGCACGGATGGAAATGAATTAATCCCCAGGATTGCCAAGGAAAAAGGGTTTAGCACCCTGGTCGGCGCATGGCTCGGAACGGATGCGGAAATCAACAAGCGCGAGATTGAAAATGTAATCAAGCTTGCGAAAGAAGGCTTCGCCGACATCGTTGCGGTAGGTAACGAGGTCTTGTACCGGGGCGATTTGAGCGAGCAGGAGCTGCTGGAATTCATTCTGCACGTGAAGAAGGAAATTCCCGACACACCGGTAGGGTATGTTGATGCCTATTATGAATTTGAATTTCGGAAGGAAATCACCGAAGCGTGCGATGTGATTCTGGCCAATTGCTATCCGTTTTGGGAAGGGTGCAGTTTGGATTATTCGTTGTTGTACATGAAGGATATGTATAGCCGGGCGCTGCGGGCGGCCAACGGTAAGCGGGTAATCGTTACTGAAACCGGATGGCCCAGTGCCGGCAAACTGTTTCATGGAGCCCAGCCTTCGCATGAAAATGCACT
Organism: uncultured Verrucomicrobiota bacterium; assembly: GCA_964486885.1. GTDB lineage: Bacteria > Verrucomicrobiota > Kiritimatiellia > Kiritimatiellales > Pontiellaceae > Pontiella. Next base: position 155 of record CAZAPF010000119.1, on the reverse strand, counting down.
GAAATATTTCATTAATGCGCAGCAGTGGTCCAAAGCGGAGGACATCGAGATCTTTTATTTCGCATCCTTCGACGAAAGTTGGAAAACCGAGAGTGAAGGCGATGTCGGTTCTACCTGGGGACTGTGGGATAAAAACGAACAGTTTAAATTTTAGG
>CAZAPF010000118.1:0-5548 GCA_964486885.1 uncultured Verrucomicrobiota bacterium | reverse complement strand
CATTATAGCAGTTAACAGGAAAAACGCTTCTTTGTTCGTGAAATATTCAGGTTAGCCCGCAGATTGTTTTCAGAAAGCTTTAGGCAAGGCCCGCAAGATGCGGGCGGTACGATCTATCGCCAACTCCTAATCGGCTCAAACCGCCCGGAAAACCAGAAGGTACAGCTCAAATACCCCCCTGTTTATGAGCTATATAATCCCGATTTATAGCCCACCGCCCACCTCATCCCTATTCAATAGATGAACAACCTGTATCACACGGAGCAAACAGAGTTAGCTGAGTTTTAACATTCTACCGCTTCTCTACTTACCCTGCTTGCCCTGTTGTCTCAGTGTGATACTGCCTGACCGCTGTTTTAGCTCACGCAGAGATACCTGAGTTAACAGAGTTTTAAATGCCCTATTCCCCTCTCTGTTATCCCTGCTGGCAGGAACCACTCCCTTGGGTCGTTATTGAACCACTCGTTTCACTCGTTATTTGAACCGTGCTTTCAGCACTATTTTGCTCTGCAAAATTATCTGCGCTGCGCTTCGGGCTGCGCAAAATTATCTTTCGCTTTGCTTATGGGTTTCCCAAATTATCAATCGTTACACTCATGGGTGTGAGGCCTATTCCTGCGGGCCATACATATTGAAGTAATTCCTCTGTGTACTCTGTGCCCTCTGTGGTTAAACAACTCTGCGGACAAGTTAACTCCAGAGCAGCGAACACAGCTGTACTGACGTCCAGTTTTAACGCACCAATACGTTCTTTAGATGACTCAACCCGGGACGAATGAATGAACAGCAGAAAGACCAGCCGCAGAAGATTTGTTGAGAAAACTGTACTGGCATCGGGATTCCCGTTGATTGTCCCCGCTTCCTCACTCGGTAAAGACGGGAACACTGCCCCCTCCAATCGGATCGTGGTCGGCGGGATCGGGCTCGGCGGCCGCGGACGAAGGGTGCTGGCCGCATTCCAGAAGCAGCCGGACTTCCAGTTTGTCGCAACAGCCGATCCCCAGAAGGAACGGCGCGAAATCATCAAACGCCTCTGCCGCCACTACGACAACATGGAATGCACGACCTATGACAATATGGGCGATCTGCTGGCCCGGAAAGACATCGATGCCGTCATCATTGCCACCGGCGACCGCTGGCATACGACGGCCTCCATCTATGCCGCCCGGGCAGGAAAGGATATCTATTGCGAAAAACCGTGTGCCATCAACATGCAGGAGTGCCGCGAGCTGGATGAGGAAATCCTGAAGCATAAACGCGTATTCCAGGCCGGCACCCAGCGACGCAGCGTCAGCAATTTTGCCCTGGCCGTCGAGCTCGCCCATACGGGCCGGCTCGGCAACCTCAGGAAGGTGCATGCCGGCATCCTCCAGCTCCAGAACTATCGCAAGCCATTACCGGCGGAACCCGAACCCGATCCGGCGATCATCAACTGGGACCGATGGCTCGGCCCCGCGCCATGGAAGTCGTTCAACAGCAAATACTGCAAAGGCGGCTGGCGCAATCATGAAGGACTCTATGCCGGCTACCGCCTGCCCGAATGGGGCACGCACACGGTCGACCTCTGCCAATGGGCGGCCGAGGCCGACGGCACAACGCCGATAACCTACGAAGCCGAAGGCACCACCATCCGCGCCCAATATGCCGGCGGCGTGGAACTGAGCATGCGACTCTCCGGCTTTAAGGGCGAGGGCGACTGGATCGAAGGCATCGGCTCCTGCCCCGTCCGCTTCGAGGGCGACGAAGGCTGGGTCGAGGCCGGCGACTTCGAACGGATCGAGGCCAGCAGCCCGAAGATTCTTGAAGGCACCCATTTTGATCCGGTGGCCGGAACAGACCCGATCCACCACGCCCGCAACTTCCTCGACTGCGTCAAAACCCGCAAACAACCCGTCTGCAACTCAACCGTCGCCCGCTACGGCCACCTGACCTGCTTTGCCGCCGCCCTCAGCTGGAAGCTCGGCCGCAAACTGACCTTTGATCCGGTTACAGAAAAGTTTGTGAACGACGACAACGCCAACGAAATGCTCGGCTACACCCGCCGCGCTCCGTACACCATTTAGAAATTCTTTAGCCCGCAGATAATTGGAAGTGATTAGCGACCAATTTCGCAGATGCCCGCAGATTCATCTTTTAACCACCAAGAATCTTAAAACCTAACACCTCAAACTTAAAACTGCGCTATGCGCTAAGTAGTGGCAGGCTAAATTTGACCGCCCCGAGCGAAGCGACGGATAATTTCTGAATAGCCGAAGTGCAACGCAGATAATTTCAATTCATTGAAATAGTACCGAAGGCACGATTCAATAACGACCATCGGGAGTGGTTCACCTTCCAACGACCGGAAGCACACTCGGCAACTACGGAAAATGGAATGGCATGTCCTCACCGTTTGGGAATGCCAATTGAAGAAGTCTGATGCCGTTCTTCGAAAACTAGAAAAGGCATTGATCTCGTGACATCCGCCCCCAAGCAACGAAACAACATGAAGAGGCAATGCACGGGCTGGCCACCCATCCATTACACCGGGCGAACCCGTTTTCTCAGAAGCGCAACAGGCTGTACAGGTGCAGCCACGTTTCCGAGGCTCAACTTTTGAGTTGCTCAATTATCTTGAGTGTATCCCTTTCGATTTTTGAGAAGGCAAACCACTTTTTACCGAGGTCTTTCAATGATGCGCCGAGGTGATAGACCGTTGATTCATCGAGTATCAGAAAGCGATCATGGGCGGCATCGAATGGAATGATTTCAACCGCGGGATACTGTTGATTATGTTTTTCCAGATCGAGGTGAAGCTGCTTGGTAATGCGTTTGCAGTAGATTTGTGCGGACACGGTCTTCCGTCGTTTGGAGAGTAAGGTAAGCACGGAGTCGTCCACATAATTATCGATCAGCATAATCGAGGTTTTCGCCTTGCGGACGAGTTTTGAAACGAAGGCATAGGCATCGAAAATCTGCCCGTCGAAGAACACCCCCTGTTTGGGCTCCAATTCCTGTGAGCCGATGGCATTGAGAACGGCATCTACTTTTTGATCGGTCTTCAGTTGCTTAATTTCCAACGAATCGATCCGTTTAAACATTTCTGCATTGGAGAGCATAAACCGGCGCATGTCGACAAATGCGCGCATGATCTGAATGCTGGCCTTTATCGCGACCTCGCTGCGCAAAACAGCTGAAAGCATCGCTACACCCTGTTCCGTGAAAACATAGGGAAGATACCGTCGCCCTCCATGTGTTCCACTTGAGGTCGCATTTTGCGACCTCAAATCCACCTCAGTACTTGAGGGCACAATATGTGACCTCAAGTTTTCAAACTCGTCTTTGGTCAACTGAAATCGAAATTCTTCAGGGAAACGCTCAACATTCCGTTTTACCTGTTCATTTAATCGCTTTGGAGGAACTCCATACAGTTCCGCCAGATCCCGATCGAGCATCACTTGTTCCCCCCGGATCAAAAAAATTTTCCCGGCGATTCCATTCTTTATTATCAACTCATTCATTGCGGACCTTTTTCGTAGAAGAGATTACTTTTGCGACGTAGTGCTTTCTTCACCAACGCACCTCCAACACGAGTCATACAGATTATCCACTCACCCAAACAAGTAAAGAAAAGTACTTATTAAACAGTAAGTTATCACAATATGATTAACTATCTTTTGCTAACAACAGCCCGCCGAAGCGCAGCGCAGATAATTTCATAGTGCCGAAACGTAGTGCAGATAATTTCCCACAGGGAAATAACGAGGGTACGAGTGGTTCAATAGTGACCAACGGGAACGGTTCAAAATAAAAAGCTCCCCGGTCGCTCACGTAGTGACGATAATTCCAGCCTCAAAGCAATGACCCGCCCCAACCATCGCCGAAACGCTGCCCGCTTCCGCAGCCTGCACAAACAACGCGCAGGCCTTTGCCGGATCATCGCTATAAACCGCTACCCCCTGCTTATAAAGTTCGTCGCCATCCCCATATGCGGCACCGATCACCAGCAAGACCAACACCCCAACGATTAATCTCTTCATAAATCCTCCCGGGATTCCATAGACGGTTTCATTATGGCGCAACTGCAGCCTGTTGTTTGAACTATGTCTAAATAGCCGCAACCCGTGTTATTGTCCAGATCAAACAAAACCAGGCCGGAGAACAAAGACAGAACCCCGCCGCCCAGAACTCACGATGGCCTTCCTCGAACAAATCCTTAAATAAGACCGGCACTCCTCCGCGCTCCATACACCATTTAGAAACTTTTTAGCCCGCAGATTTACGCCGATGCACGCAGATTCATCTTTTAACCACCAAGACTCGAAGAGCACGAAGACAAGAGGTTTAATACTTACCCTCCAAACTGCAGATGTTCTCGCGCAGAGCCGCCAAGCTTAAACAACATTCCTATTATCAGATCCGTTCTTTCTTTGCGCCTCTGCGCCTTTGCGCGAAATATTCCCCGCATGGATCACCTGACACTAGCGCACCGCGTGCAGGAATGATGATCTCGCGCAAAGACCGCAGCGTTTTTTCAGACAGGATCACAGGAAAGAACAATACGATTTAACGTCGCATCGCGTCCGGATTGCCCGCATCCGCCGCCTTTTGATGCCATAACCTGCTATTGCCAACGTCTTTGGGCATGCCATTCGGCCCCTCCCGATAAAGTCGGGACATCCCATATGCCGCCGCTCCTTCTTTCGCGTTTGGATCAAGGCAGTAGGATTGGAAATAACAAATCAAGGCACTGTACGCATCGATCAATGAGTCCTTCGATTTCTTTTCGTGCGCCATCGCCTTATCCAGTAGCAGAATTGCCATACTCGAGTCTTTATCAGACGGCTTCTTATCCAAGTCTCTCAACGCGTTACCCGCCTGGGGATGTCCCTTTTTCACGGCAACCTGATACAGGAAACGCGCGAGCTCAGGATCTGGCGGAAAAAAACGCGGCGTCTTACTCAAGAAGCCATCGCTTCCACTCCCGTCTTGCCCGTGCACCTCATCTCCCTCTACCACTTCAATATACCCCTTCGCGATTTTCTCACCTTCACTAAAAAAATAGTCAGCCTTCCGGGTATACCGGTCACGGTATTTCAGGCGGTAGCGGTTTTCATTCCCCAAACTTTCATAGAGTTTTCGATGATTATATCCCTGTTGATAGCACGTACCGGCCCGCTCCAGATTAAGGAATCCGCCTTTTCCATCGAAATATAGATCCCCCATAAAAAGAGCTTGATCAACCCTGCCGGCATCAATCGCCTTCTGATAGAGCGCAACGGCTTTTTTCGGATCGTACAGGTCAGACGTTGGGTCGGCATATAACGGAGCCATCTCGATCATGGCCCAGAGCGACCCCGCTTCGGCCGCCTGCCTTGTCCAGGCGGCGTGCGCCTGCCCCCAATCTTAGACCACGGATCGGTAAACTTAAGGTGGAACCTGCGGTTCCCTGTTCCGTGTTCCGGCGGCCAACGAGCCGCCTTTTCATGATGCCGTCGCGGAGTGTAGCCCGTTCCCGAAGGGGCGGCCCGGAGGGCCGAGGGCGGAGCGCAGCGACGGCATCACTTGC
>CAZAPF010000117.1:0-5768 GCA_964486885.1 uncultured Verrucomicrobiota bacterium | reverse complement strand
ACGATGACGGTTGAAAACAACCTCTTTTACCAAAACAGTTATGCCAACGCCAACAAGGGGAGCGTCCAGACCTATACGGTGGATGTACGTCCCGCGCAGGGATTTGTTTTCCGGCGCAATACGATTGATCACAGCGGATGCGGACAGACGGTTCGGCTGGGGCGGTGGTTCAATTCCGATACCGTTGTGCCCTGGGTTGCGGAATACAATGTCCTGACGGCCTGCGGACTCCAGCAAACCGATGGCGCTGCAATGTATTCGCCGGGTCCGAGCATTGTCGAATCGGTCGCGCGGTATAACTGGTTCTATGGAAACGGCGCGCGCGATTTCAGATGGGACGGGGCTAACACCCCGATGGTTACGGGGCTGGATGCCAATATCTATCGGAACGTGGCCATGGACACGGGGGTAAAGCCGGAAGGTATCAATGGCGACGGCTACCGGCTCAAGGGTGACCGCAACGAAATCTACCACAATCTGGGCATTAACGACCGGTCCACCCTGAATGTTGCTCTGAACAAGGGTGGCAATACCAATTCCTTTACTCGCAACAATGCGGCGGATCAATTCACGGACGATCCCATCCCCGGAACCGCCGGCAACAACTGGGTTGGCCAGAACGAGCCGCGTACACTGCTCCAACTGTTGCGCGATCCGGACAACATGGACTTCCGTCCGCGGGCGGATGCGGTGGAACTGGTGGATCAGGGAGTCGTAACAACCTGTACGGTCGATGGCGTGGAATTCGATGTGACGGCGGGATTCCTTGGCGCCGCGCCGGACATTGGCGCCTATGAATTTGGCGACCCCGTATATTGGATTCCCGGACGCCAGCTGCCGCAAGCCTCCATGCCGGTTCCGCCGTCGGGCAACTGGAACGTCAAGCTCGACGCCGATCTCATGTGGCTGGGCGGACTGGGGGCGACGTCGTACGAGGTCTATTTCGGAACCGCCCCGTACAGTCTCGCCTATCAGGGCAGCCAGACCAATAATATCTTCAAACCGGGGCCGTTGGCTCCGGACACCGTGTACTACTGGCGCGTCGATTCGGTCGGCCCGAACGGCACCGTGACGGGCGACGTGTGGACCGCCGATACGACCGTGGCTGCTCCTGTCAGCTTTACGGCCGCCGAAGACACGCGGTGCGACGGGACTTCGCAGAACTATGGAGTAGATAATCCGTTGCGGATTCAGAATAATCAGGAACGGCGTATGGTTGCGAAATTCCATGTCAGCGGAGTCGGCTCCGTACGCTCCGCCATCCTGCAGCTGACGGTTGCCGATGGCCCGATCCCCGATATTGATGTCTATGCGGTTACGGGCGAATGGGATGAGCAGACGCTAACCGGTGCCAATGATGACCTGGTCTGGGGCGACCTGCTCGATACCCATCTGAACTGTGTCGTTGGCTCGACCTATGCATTTGATGTCAGTTCGTTTGTGTCCGGCGACGGAACCTATACGTTGGGTATCACGACCGATGCCGATGTGTCCGGCTTGAAAATCAGTTCACGCGAATCCGGCGAGGCAACCGCGCCGAAGCTGATTGTGACTCCGCGAGGTGGCGGTAATAATCCGCCCACCTTTAACAGTGATCCGATCGTTGAAACAAACGCAACGGAAGATGTGGCTTATAGCGCATCCCTGGCTGACGATGTTTTTGATCCGAACAGCGATCCACTGAGTTTCCTGAAACGCTCCGGCCCCGCCTGGCTGAGTGTAGCTTCTGACGGCACGCTCACGGGTACGCCGCAGAACGGGGATGTCGGTTTAAATGCCTTCACTATCGAAGTCGATGATGGCCGGGGCGGAACCAATTCGGCGGTTCTGAACATCACCGTTTTGAATGTTAACGATGCACCGGTCTTTACGGTCGATCCCATCGAGGGAAGTCCTGCCGAGGTCGATACGGCTTATTCAGGAAGCATCGCGGGAAGTGCCACGGATGTCGATCCCGGAGACGTTTTGAGCTACGAGAAACGGACGGGGCCGACCTGGTTGGCGATTGCCGCCGATGGAGTGCTCTCGGGGATTCCTGGACGACTGAGCCTGGGGTTGAACGGCTTTACCGTCGATGTAACTGACGGCAATGGCGGGACCAATACTGCCACACTGAACATCAGCGTAGTGGATACGACGTCGCCCGCATCACCCACCGGATTGACGGCCCAGGGGGGCATCGGTGAGATCGGGTTGGATTGGTCGGACAACACTGAACCGGACTGGTCCGGTTATACGGTGTATCGCGGTGCGGCATCAGGCGGTGGCTACACGCCCTTGGCGACGGATCTTGTTGACAGTGAATATGTGGACCCGACCGCGCTGAACCATACCCCGTATTATTATGTAATTACAGCGACGGACGACGAAGGAAATGAATCCGCACTCAGTGCTGAGGTGAGCGGCGAGGCCGGCTTCGTTCCCGTGAGCGCATTTTCGAACAGCGCCGTAGTGGGGACGGCGTCCGGAACCCTGCAGGATGCAGCACTCAATGATGATATGTATCAGGTCATTACGGAGGAGCTTGTTTCCAACAAATCAAGCCTGAACCATCGATGGCATTTCGATGTGGTTCCGGCGGAGCTGGTGACAGTGTATGTTGAAGCCCACCATTCCGTGAACAGTGAAGGTGATGATTTTATCTTCCGCTGGTCTACCAATGCCGTGGATTATGTGGAGATGTTTACGGTCACGAATACGGTCGATAATGACATCGCGCAGTATTATACGCTGCCGTTCGGAATCTCGGGAACGGTCTATATTCAGGCGAAGGATGTTGATCGAACGGTCGGTCATACGCAGCTGGACAGCCTCTACGTGGATGCCGTGTTTATAGTGTCGGAAGAAAGCTCCGTTCCGCCGTCCATTGCGATGACACCGGTTCCGGCCGATGGCGCGACCAATGTGGCGGTCGATGCGCAGCTCAACTGGACGGCAGGAATGATGGCGGTATCGCATGATGTCTATCTCGGCACAGGGCCGGAACCGGAGTTCCAGACGAATCAGTTCGTCGTCGGGTTTGATCCAGGAATACTGCAGCATAACACGATCTATACCTGGGCGGTGGATGAGGTGAACAACAGCGGAACCACCACCGGCGCGCTCTGGGCGTTCACCACCGCGAAAGCCCCCTGGGCGCAGCTGTTGAGCGACGATTTCGAAGTTGATTTCGGTAACTGGCTGGGTGGAGGGGCCGATGCCCGGCTCGACTCGAATTTTGCCATCGGGACGCAGTGTTTCGCGATTCAGGACAACAGTGGAACCTCCGAAGTTGAACTGAAGGACGCCCTGGATCTGACCGGCTATTCCGAGTTGAAGATTACATTCAGCTATGTTGTGCAGAGTTTTGAAAACGATGAAGATTTCTGGGTGCGGTTCAGCGATGACGGCGGCGCAAGCTGGAGTACTATCAAGGCCTTTGTCAACGAGGTCGATTTTGTGGATGACGGAACCCGGTATTATCCCGAGTTGGTGATCGGCGATGAGAACTATAATTTCACGTCGAATGTGAAGCTGATGTTTGAGTGCGATGCCAGCGGAAACGGCGATGATGTTTATATCGATGATGTCGTTATCTCTGTCAGGTAGGTTAGCGTGGCGATCGGGCTTCCAAGGATGAATACTATGCAGGCTGATCGGAGATAAAAAAAGCGCCCGGCATCCTAAATAATGGGGATATGGGGGATTTTAAAATCGTCTACACTAGCTTAATCGTTGGGGCAGGGGTTGTACCTTGCTTCTTAAGTCAGTCCAGGTAGTTAAACCTAACATAGGAGAGTGAAAGATGAGGTTAGGAATGAAACAATTAACCACCATCATGGCGGGTGTATTATGCGCGACTGTGATGACAACGCAGGCGGCGCCGACGCCGATAGCAGAGACGTTCGCGACTACAGCTTATACAAACTCAACAGATATGGGTTCCATTGTGACCATAATCAGTGACGAGGTAACCGGGCCGGACGGCCTTGCGACCTTTAATCTAACCTGTCAGATCACTGAAACGGGTGCGAATACAAACATTTGGTCGTTCGCGGATAAGGACCAGTGGGGCGTGGGTGACGGTGGTTTGATGAACCCGGGTGAGATTGCCGTCATCAGTAATCCATTGGTAACCAACTTTAACGCTAACGGTGGAATGATGCTGGAAAGCGATATCATGGATTTATCTTTCGGAATTTTCCAGATTATAGCCGCGAACCAAAGTAATGACGAAGGAATCATCACGGCCAATGGAGTTACTCAATCCTGGACCAATTGGACCGAAAATCCTCAATTCCCCGGTCACCTGAGCAGTCAAAAGTTCGATATACAGGAACTTATGGTGGGATCAAATGCGTCGGTGATCGTGACGAGTGTTCAATTTGAAACTACGGGCGGTAGCCAAAGAATGGGCGATATTCAAGTGGTCGGAACCATGGAGCTTGCCAACTCGGTGCTTGAGGTCGATCCCACCTCGCTTTCCCTGATCCTGAATGATCCCGATGTCTCCACCGATGGAACCATCGTCACATCCATCGTTCTCGGTTCGTCGTCGAACGATGTCGACATCATTTCGACCGTGACCGACGATGCCGACTTTACGGCTGATGGGGATGGCGCCACACTGACTTCCGCAAATACCAATGAAACCATCACGGTGACCTACAACAACAGCGGCGCCTTGGTGGATGATGCCGATTCCGAAAGCGCCACATTGACCATCACCTGGACCGCGACCGGTTCCGGCATCACCAACACCACCGAAGTGGCGCTGGATGTCACCTATGCCAAGGGGGCGCAGCCTTCGTCGCCGGAGCTGATTATCGGCTGGAATGTGTGGACCAACTCGGTGAACAACGAACCCGCATCGTATACCGCGGGCGCTACCGGGTTTGCCGACGGCAACAATGGCGGCGTTAAGATCGTCGGCACCATCGGCAGCACGGACGGTACCTGGGGATCGCTGGCCGTTCCCGCGATCAACCCCGCAGAGACATCCGGGATCAGGCAGACCCTGAACCGGGAGTACGAGATCCTGTTCACGGTGACCGCGACCGGAAACAGAACCATCCTGGATTCATTCCACTTCGATGCCTTCTATAATAGGCCTGACGGGCAGAACGTCTGGACGCTCTCCGTGGAGTCCGGAACGATATCAACGGGTGTCGTGGCAACCGGGGCGGTTGTGGAAGATGTCTGGACGGATGTTGATGTTCCGCTGACCGGACTGGAAGACCGGGATCTTGGAGCAGGCGGAACCGCGGTCTTCAAACTCGCATGGTCGGGCGGCACGGAAACGACCACAGCAGCGCATCAGACCCGTACAGACAACGTAGGCCTCACGGCCCGTATCCCTGTGGAGTCCAGTCTTGGGATCGATCCCGCTGCACTTTCCCTGGTTCTGGTGGATCCCGACACCTCCACCAACGGAACCCTGAACGCCAACCTCCTACTGGGTGTCGCATCGAACGATGTTGAAATCGTTTCAACGTCCACGGATGTTGCCGAATTCAGTGTCGTGCTTTCCGGAACCACCCTGAGCCCTGGAAACCCGAATGAAACCATTACGGTGACCTTCGACAACTCCGGAGGGCTTCTGGTGAACAACGGGGACACCACCAATTCCACGCTGAGCGTGGAATGGACCGAGGTGGGTTCCGGTGTGACCAACCTTACCGAAGTGCCGCTGGACGTGGTTCTATCCAAGTTCGGGCTTTCCGGCCTGACCGTTGATCGCTCCATGAGCACGCCGAACGACCGCCTTCGCGTGGCGTTTGCGGCGAATG
>CAZAPF010000116.1:0-5776 GCA_964486885.1 uncultured Verrucomicrobiota bacterium | reverse complement strand
TCGTTCGCATCGGTTTTCTTCTGGTTAAACCCCGGCCCGGCCGGATTAACCGCACGCCCATTGATTTTATAGTTTCCCGGTCCCCACGGCTTCCCCGTGTACCCAATGAAATACCCCTGTTCCTGCAGAATTTCCGGATAAACCTGTAAAGAGGCAGGGAAACTCGCTGCATGCGTTCCCGCTTCCTCAATTTCCCAAATGTGCTTCCCGGTTAACAACGCCGCCCGCGAAGGACTGCATCCCGGCGCACTGCAAAAGGCATTATTAAATTTCACACCGCGCTGCGCCAACGAATCGAACACCGGTGTCTTCACAAAAGTGGAACCATAGCAGCCGAAATGCTGCCATGAAATATCATCACCGATCGCCAGAAGCACATTCGGCCTTTTTCCCGCATCAGTCGCATATGCGCAATTGACACTGCCCGCGACAGCCAACGCCGCGAGAGTCAACGCCGCGACAGTCCCATACTTCATACTTAATTTTCTCATATTAACACCTCACCAAGTTGGGTTTCCCGATTCAGCTCGGAACATGCGATCAACACGGGAATCAAATCCAGCGTTTACCGCCTCCGAATCGACTGATTCCTTATTGGTACTGATGCGGAAGTTTTTGTAGCGCGACGAACGGGTGAACATATGGCGCAGCCCGATACGACCTTCCGTGATGGTCGGAAGATGTAGGTTGCTCATGTGGAAGTACTTCGTCTGTTCCGCGTTTTCAACTTTCATAAAGAGGTCACGGCCTTTTTTGATCACGGTGATCTTGTGGGGAACACCCGTTTTAAAGAGTCCTGTATTATTTTCATAGTCCGGATCGAGTTCCGTCCCATCCAGCCCCTTGGAGTTGGGCATATAACGCCGCCCGCGAATATAGTTATCGGATAAGGCGGTGGCGTAACTGATGTGGTAGGTATTCATATGGTTATAATACATTCTCATGGAGGGTACCCTACGCAACTCGTTCCATTCCGAGATGTCCGTTGCATAAGCTCCCTCGCCACTGCCCGTCGCCTGGATATAGAGAATGTTAACAAAATGTTTTCTGGTATCGAGCCGGGTGTAGTCGTATTCAATTTTAACATCGCCTTCGAAACTCTCTTTGGTCCACAGCACCATATGATGCGCCTGATTCCTGGGTTCCGGACCAGCAGTCAGCGTCATCCCTTCGGCATCAGTCGACACTTTGCCAACTTCCCCGTCGAGGAACCAGTTCTCGGTCCAGTCGCCGGTGCAAGAGTCCGAAAAGACGGTTTCCCATTCTCCGGTCGACGCATTTTTGAACGCTGTCTCATCTGAGGCGGCCAGAGATTGCGACAGGACGACGCCGCAAAAAAGGGCGGTCATCAGCGGGGTTGCCATTTTCACCATGTTTTCCATTTTTTCGAGTGTTCATGATCATCCAGTTTTTACTGCTGTCGCACCTCGGCGCGAAGGAAGAGATGATCCATCTCAGCACTCGGAGTCACCGTGACGGTGTTCGTTCCGTCGGCTAGTTCGGAAGAAATGCTTACGGTTTCTCCGTCGGGCGGGCCGTCGATTCCATCACTGGCATACCAATCGATAAGATCAATAGACCAGCTATAGCTGAGCTGAAGATCCGACGGAGGCTGTTCGCTCTGCGGGTGAGTAAGGGATATTGGGCCGCTCACATTCAGCGCCATCAGCCCCGGCAAGGCCTCGCCCGGATGTGAACCGAAGAAGGCTTCGATGCCGTTGGGCCAACCGTCCCCGTCCGGATCGTCATCTAGGTTCGAGTTCGCACCGAGGTTATTACGTTCAACCCAACCGGAGAAGCTGCTATCACGAACGACAAATGAGGCTGCCGCCACCGCTCGTTTAGTGTTTGCCTTCCAAGAGTAGCTATGCGTCCCCGCCGACACATTCGCCTGATATCCGGCCGCGCCCACGGCCGAGCCAATATTGCCGCTGGCGTAAACTTTCGTGAGCGGTGCATTCACGGAGGGGGTTCCAGAGCTATTCGCATTGAAGCTGACGACATTGAACGCGCCCTCCTGAGTGGTCGTTAAATTGACGCTAGACTCACCTGTTCCGGTTGCGTGCAGGTCAATACCTGCTCCGCTTGCACTGACCGAGACCACGCCGACCCCGACGCCATTAACCGTGCCCACATCAGAAAAATCGATCTCTAGAGTTGCGGAGCCTCCGGCGTAATCGGTCTGCGTCAAGTCGAGATACCAGATTCCGGCCTGTACGAAATCAACGGCGTTACTCAGCGTGTGACCTGCGTATCGAACAGCAACATCCCCATTGCCGCGTTCTGTACTTACCGCCACGATAATCATATCTGCACTCGCATCTGCACTCGCATCGAAGCCGAAGGAGGTTGAGCTGTTGTCCAAACTACTGGCAACCACCTTTGACGCACTATTGACCACAACAAGAGCCTTGCTGTCGGTAACCGAGAAGCTCCAGTGGCTACTACCAGAAAATCCTTGGTAGAACACCCCATTCTGACCTTGTACGGCGTTTGCGGGGATTTCAATGGTGTAGACCGTGTCCGGCACCAGCTCTACGCTCGGAGAAAGTATGACGCTATTCCCACTGAAGGTGACCGCATCCGAATCCGTCACATCAAACTGCTCGACAATGCTGTCATCGCTCTGCTTCTTGAGCGCAATCGATCCGATACCCGCCTGAACCGGCACATCAAAGGTCGCCATGAGTGGGGTATTAGCTGGCGCATTCGACACGCCATTGCCAGGAACGAACCCTGTAATCACGGGATAGGTATCGATGGTCGTGAAGCTCCAGTGACTGTTACCGGAGAAGTCCTCGAAAAAATTCCCCACAACGCCTTCGGGAATCTCAATGTAGTAATCCGTGTTCATCTCCAGATAACTACTCGGAGTAAAACTGAGTTGTGAATCGGTGATGGTGACCTCCGCAGCATCAGTCACATCAAAGGTCTCGACGATGCTGTTATCGCTCAGCTTCTTGAGTAAAATTGCTCCGCTATCCACCACAATATCACCATCGAAAGTCGCTACGAGTGAAGGCATCAGCGACACCTTGGTCGCGGTATTTTCAGGAGTGAGACTCGCAAGGGAAACGGGCTCGTTAAAATCCAGTACCAAGTCTGTATAATCAGGGTTACTGACCGTTACGACGCCCGTGTTGTATTTAGCGTTTAAGTACGGACTCTCTAAAACCTTATCATTAGGCTCGTAAGCAACCGCTTGTCCATTAATCGTCGGGGTCTGGATAAACTCTGCAGCTGTATCACGCACAGCTGTATCGAGCGTAATCGTATCGCCATAGATCGACGTATAACTCATCACCGTCCCATTGAATGTAGGATCGTCGACATTCAGTACTAGCGTCTTAAAATCCTCAAAGGTGTCGGCCCCGGTTCTCAACATAACTTCGGCCTTCGACATAACTTCGAGGATTACAGGCGCATACTCGTCGTCCGGAGTAACAACCCACCCTTTTGGAGGGTAATCCCATAGCATTTTATAGAACTTGTCGACCTCCGACACGGTGTAGTTACCTACCGTTCGTATCGCAACATAAGCCGCAGGCGTTTCGACAAAAAGGATTCCACTTTGGTTTCCATAGGATACATCTTTTTGAGTCTGTCCATTTTTAATCACTTGACTATGTGTAGACCAAACACGAACTTTTGGCTCCACTATGCCATTGGCATCCATCAAGTATCCATCATCACTAATAAGGCGGTATCCGTCTTTATGAATTATATTTCCATCACCATCAACGAGGTTTCCATACTGATCCGTTGGGATGCCACTGTCTACAAAGAGGTTACCGTTTTCTTTACTGAGGGTGAGCCCCTCACGGTTCAGCCAGACGAGCATCTCTGCGGTATCTCCTTTGTTATAATCAGGACCAAACTTCTGAGTGATCAGACACCCCTTACTTTGCACCGACCAGCCGGCATTCAGGGCACGACGCTCATCGCTCGGCTTAGGCATGGGAACAATCCGAGTTGGTCCCATGCCAGATGCCGTGTCAGCTGGAAAGATTACGCCCTGCCAACGGTTTTGCGAACTGATCGGCGCCCAGTCCTCATTAGGGCGAGCCTTGGTCATAGACGATCCTAGAATAAAGGAGGGATCGCAATACGTGTAGCGCTGAATGCCACTCACATTTGATTTGATTTTATTCGGGCTACTACTCCCAAAACTTGAAGCCTGCCCTCTTGGGAATTGTTTTACTTCGTACGTACCGCGCCCCGCCGGGTCGAGCACGAGATCAGCCACGATCGCTGGCGGACGGTAACTGCTCAGGGCAGCACTAATGTCATGACCATCCACGGCCGGAGGATAGTCCCCTATACCAAAATAATACCACACCGTGTTTTTGATATGTGACACACGTTCGCTGATCATACCTTGCACAAAATAGATTCGGCCTTTGCCCCCTCCCTGAATCCCGTCGAACTGCTCTTGAGAAAAATAGGCGAAAAATAGATCCAGGAACTTACCGGCAGCAGCTTTTACATCGTCATTACCAAAGTCGTACATATTATAGACCCCCTTCATCAGAGAGCTGTTATACTTGCCGGACATCCTCTCAATAAGCATTCCTTTCTTTGCCCGTTCCCGGAAGTAGGTGATGGCGTATTGATTCCACTTTTCGTAATGCCCAGCGGGCTTAAGAGTCCCAGCATACGTGAGATTCTGGTAATCTGGGTGATCCTTGGCCAGCTTGGCGAAGTACCAAGAGGTGGCGACACTCATCGCATGATGGTTCTCGGACTCATAGATGTCCCACGTCTTCGAGCTCTCGTATTCCCTGTGTTTATCTTTAGAAAAATCTTGCGCATACGTGAAAATGGGTTGCAGGCAAAGATCCACGGTTGCCTGAGTGATGGGCGATTCCTCACCTTCCGGCACTTCCGTCCCCCCCGGCCCGTACATCTCGATGAGCCGCATGATCTCAGGGGCATGCCAATGAAAGCTGTCGCGGTCAAGAATCATCGATTTACCAAGGTCTTCATACCCATTCTTGGTCTGGGGATGATCATAAGGTTCTCCACTAGTATAAGCCTCGTGTTGCTCAATATAAATCAGCGCGTTATCCTGCAAAATCGCGTTTATATCATCCGCAGGTGTGTACTCTGGGTTGGCTGCATAGAAATCAGAGTACATACCCAAAACCGTGGCCACCTCATTACCCGCTGTTGTTTCGCCTAAGTAAAGGAGGCGAGTTACGTGCGCAATCAGGTCGTATGAGTACTCTCTAAATAGAGTCTTTATTTTCGGCCGCACCAAAGCGTTTCCCCGTTCCGCTTCGAACATGCTATCAACCCGGTTCGTAAATCCGCCGAGCACGGTCTCTACATCGACCGGAGCCTCTGCAGCTGAGGATTGCGATACGATAAAGCCACAAAAAAGGGCACTCACCAGCGTGGTTATATTTTTTTTCATAGTTTCTCCGACCCTTTCATTCTTTTAATTTTTAGAATGACAAAAAATTCAATTGTACCTATTTGCTTCGCTCTTCAATCCCTTGCAGGCCCTTGCCTCGCGTATCACTACACTGGGTACGGTAAGAATGTGTTCCAAGAATGGGAGAGGCGTAGCGAACCTTCCAATCCTCGCCACCCGCCCAGAAAGCGGGCACCGTCTTTTGCGTTCCCTGCGGATCTGTAACAATAGAAAATAATCCGCTCGCCTGCTTTCCCGCCTTCATTCAACCCCGGTATCGATACGTATCGCCATCGTCGAACAGCTTTTGTAGTTGAATTAATAAATACCGTCTACTGTAGGAAACTACAGCAGGCGGAA
>CAZAPF010000115.1:0-6014 GCA_964486885.1 uncultured Verrucomicrobiota bacterium | reverse complement strand
CATTATAGCAGTTAACAGGAAAAACGCTTCTTTGTTCGTGAAATATTCAGGCTAACAGTTTTACGCCCAACGTTATCGCAGATAATGAGATCCTTGACTGGAGCCGGGAACTAAAAAACGAACTTGAAAACGATTCTGTACTGCAATGCAAACATACTCGTTATGAAGCGAGTGATTCTGATCTGACACGAAACCATTTACATGCGCTATTCAAATGCTTCCAAACGTAGCGTTTTCTGGATCTGATCACGTTGACGCGAGAGCACACGAGCCTCATCGGCATAATCGCGCCAGCACGCGACGACCTCCCTGACTTCATTGATGATGGTTTCTGCGCGACCGCGTTTCATTGAAGCTGTTTTGGCACACGCCTTGAAGTCTTCCAGCACAAAATCATCCTGCTTGCCGTTCAGAGTCATTTGATGGCGGGAAGTCCACCGGCCCGACGGCTGGAAGCTGTACGTCATATCGAAAGCAGGCGAGAGCGACCATTCCCCCGACTTATCCATCAGGAAGGCGATGTTCTTAACGTGGTCGTCCTGATTGCGGGCAATGATGTTGAATACCATTCGACGGAACTGCTCTTCATTGGCATCCATTGGCAGTCCTATCCTTCGAATCACCTGCAAGGCCTGTTCGTATCCATAGGCTCCGGCCTGATTGAAATCATAGTGCGCCAAGCCACAAAGCGATTGCATGTGGAGTTTTTCTCCGCCATCAAGGCGGTCAAAACGCTTGGTCATGAAATGCCGACGTCCGTTTTCTTCGAACAATTGGCAAAGGGTCATGTTGATCCCTGCGTCCTTCGCCATGTTGTAATAGGCATATTCGATAGCTCCATAACCTTTCGGGTCTTCCAACTCCTTGTCCTTGTTGCCGCTTACGCCATCAAATTTCATCAGCCAATATTCAAATCCTGTACCGGCCTTGACCTGGCCGGAACGAACCTCGTGGGTTTCCGGGTTCCAGGCAATCACAGCCTTTGCCCGCGCCCCGCCAGCCGAAGTGCCCACCCGCAGGATGTCGCGCAGGGCGTCTTCTTTGTTTTCATCGTGAAACGAAACCTGGAGATCGCTACGATGTGTCAAAACTTCCGATGCCAGCCCAACCAACTGATCAACTTGAATCTGCTTCGTTGCTCGCGCTACAGGACCAATGGCTGGAGAAAACTCAAGAGCCCCCATGCCCCGGGCGCCGGTGTAGCAAAGACGTTCTACTGCGTTGAACGACTCAGGCGTGCGCCCTTGCGTTGCCAACCATGCATCAATCAGCGAATTGCCGAACCGGTCCGGCAATGAATCCGCCAAGAGTCCCGGCAAGCCGTGGAAGGTTTCCGGGTTCAGCGTTGTAAATGTATATAGTCGATCCGATAAAGGCATCGTTAGAGGTGCTACCTCGATCCCGCTACCGGCAAAGGATGGATCATATTCAAACGTGGCCGTCGTGGTGCCGTCCTCCAGCGCCACCGCGCCGATCGTGCTTCCCCACAACTTAACCTCGGCTACGGTGCTCATGCTTCATCTCCCCAGTGCCATTTTTCGTTCGACTGCTTTTTCCGGCGTCCAGCAGCCCTTTGACGCGCCGAACCCTTCAGCTTTAACAAATCCATTGGCCGGGGGCCGCCCTCCGGTACGATTCCATCCAGTCGATCCATAAGCTCCAGGGCCCTGAAAATTCGAATCATGGTCAACAGCTGGGTTGTTGCACCGGCCTCGATCCGTTCAACCGTCCGTTTCGATGTCCCAGCCTGCTCTGCCAGCATGGCCTGGGTAAGCTGAAGTTCCAGTCTCCGTTGCGCAATACGTCTGCCCAGCTCAACAAGAACCGCCTCGTCCGTTAGAATTCCATCAATTTTCATAACCTTGAACCTCTGTATATTCAGCAGATATATATCGTAAACAATGACGATATAAAAGCTTATATCTGGAATATGTCGACACTAAAGACGAGTTATGTTTGATTGTTTTGGATGCTATTAGATATCCTGCGGCAGGAATTTGCGTAATACCGGGAAGCCTGAACTTCCAAGGGGAAGTTGCTCGAGAGCAGCCACGCCAACGCGCGGAAGTGAAGGAAACCGTGCCGGAAGAATATGACCGGAGGTCGCTATACTGGAGAAAAGATGGCCTTGACGTACTCCAAAACTTGGATTAACAAATCCCGCTAATCCAAGATAATGCACTTAGATGGATTAATATCAAGACCGTGTTCGCCATATTCCACAACTTGGATTTAAACTGTAGCAATTCGATCCATAAAACCACCCCCGCCCATTGTCATTAGCGCGCTAGCGAAAAGCCATTGAATTATCGTGATATTAGTATCAGATCAAGGTTCTTGTTAATTTTGTTACGTTATAATTTGAACATATTCGTTGTATTGGGTATCTATGAGCATACGAAAGGAGATATTAATGAGCGGAAATATGAATAAAATAGGGGCAGGATTAGTGGAACATGCTGAATGTACGCCTATTACATCACGGGGAATTATCGAAGAGTTATTTCCATACATCTACGTGGCCTCTAAAAGAATGAGTACACGGGCCATCAGTGAATGGCTTGAAAAAGAGCAAAATGTTCAGCTCAGCCATGTAAGTATTGCCAGAGCATTGAAGGACAGTTCCGTACACTTTGAGCGAATCATGGATAATATCTATGCCGCTGCGGACACACTCGAGATACATTGCAATTATGACGGTAATGTTACCAACAGTTCGAAACTCGCTTTTCTATTTGATGAGGAATATTTCGAACAAATCATAGGGAATATGGCGGTGGATATTGGAAAGGATATCAACATCGGCGCCATCCTGCACGCCATTCAAAAAATCAAAGAGGAATGGTTTGCCCTACCCAAAACAGTGAGGGATCGGTGTGAAAATATTTGCATCACACGGGATGCCCAGCGCTATGACGAAAGCAGGAAGGCGGAGTTTGAGAAGATGGTGAAAGAGAGGATAAGCAAATCTTCCACACCGGAATAGGGATATTGGAACCAGCATGGCTGGACGCCTGATTAATTTGTCTGAAGTAAAACGGATTTACATGGAGAAATAACGGTATGAAGAATATGCAGAAAAAACCTAATGGAACCTATGAAGCACGGATTCGTATCCATTCCTGGGAAAAGATCACCTACAAGTCACTTCGCACCAAAGACAAGGAAGTCGCCCGGAAACGCCTGAATGACCTATACCGCCAGATGGAACGGGAAGAAGAAGGATTGGCCACTCCTGAAAAAATAAAGCAGGCGGCTCAAACATCCCTCAGCCAACATCTGCGCTCCTACATATCCGATCTCGAAATGACCTGCACAAGCTCGAAACATACGCAAGTGTGCAACAACCGGATCAATAAACTGATTCGGGAATGCGGCTGGAAAAAGCTGAAGGATATTGATGCATCTTCATTCAGGGAATGGCGGGCCGGTAAGAAAAAGACACCAAAGACCTTGAACGATTATCAGTCCGCATTGAACAGCTTTCTCGTTTGGCTAAAGGAAAACGGGTTGATGGATGAAAACCCGATTGAACGCGTTCAGAAGGTTCCGATCAGTGGTCGCCACAAATTCCAGCACAGGCATTTTACCCCTGAAGAGTTTTCCCGCTTGCTGGGCGTGGCGGGAGATCGGGCCCCGGTCTACATCACCGCTGCCTTTACGGGACTTCGGCGTGGCGAACTCGAAGCGCTCCAATGGGGAGACCTGTTCCTTGATGTGCAATCCCCATATCTGGTCGCCCGCGCATCCACGACAAAAAACAGAAAGGATGCCGTACTTGGTTTACATCGGCAAGTGGTTCGCGAACTGCGGGCTATCAGACCGCCGAATGCCAAAGCCTCGCAACCGGTCTTCGACGTACCACCCATCGGGCAATTCAAGAAGGATCTTGAAGCAGCGGAAATAGAATATCTTGATGATCGGAACCGGCGGGCGGACTTCCATTCCTTGCGGCATTCCTTTGCCACATGGAACGCACTGGCTGGAACTCCGCTTCAAGTTACCAAGCAACTCATGCGGCACAGCGATGTTAAATTAACGGACGGAGTCTACACCCACATTCAGCACCTGCAGACTACCGAAGCAATAAACCGCCTGCCTACCATCGAAGCACCCTCAATAGCACCCTCAAAAAGTGACGCAGCATGGCCTGTTGAGTCTCAAACTGGCGAAGGTGAAGAAGCAGTGATATGCAACGAAACTACTGGTATTAGGGGGTTTTGTCCCTTGGTGGCGCAAACTGGCGCAGAAAGAGAATGGTGCTCGAGGTGGGAGTCGAAACTACGCTCGCACCCAATGATGACGGGGCTGAAAGTGCGGCCTGTACACAAAAAAGTACACACGCTCTCCGGCCCCCTCCCGATCAACGTGCATCCTGCTCAAGCTGCCTGAGGGGTGCAGCCACCGACAGAGCAGAGAAAGACAACCACGAAGCGCTGCTCTTCTATCCACATGACACCGAAGGAAAATGCATCGAACTCGATGCTGAAGCCTTTGAGGTGATCGAATCCTGGGCGTCGCTCCCGGATGCCCTCAAGACCGCTGTCGTTTCCATTGTGCGGAGCAATGCGAAGGGAGGTGCGCAATGAACCGCCCTACCCGCAGAATGGATTTGAAAGGTTTGCGGACACTTCGCACCAACGAGTATCGAGTGTTGCAGGAGGCGGCACGGCGCGCTTCCCATTCGGATGGGCATTTATGCCCGCCGAATGGGAAACGCGGCGAAGCCGCCCCCCCTACTCTAATAGGGGGGACAAATACCCAAAACATTGGAAAAATGGATGCGGGAGACCGAAAGTGCTCCATCGGCATGGACTGGATTCAAGGAACCATTCCATTCGAAAAAATGGATCTGGTGTTTAGCTACCTAACTGCCATGTGCGGATCGGGTCCCGAAAACTACAACCATGGTTTCCTTGGCTACCAATCCGCTGCCGAATGGCACCCGTACGGCATCAAAGTCATGTGGGACCTTGATACAAGCAATCGCATGCGGCACGGCAACCGCATACTGCTACAGATTGGCGGCTCCGGCCTTGGATGCTTCCCTGCTACGTCGCTTCATCAGTTCTGCCGAGATCTGTGCGTTAAGTTTAGCTTTAAGTGTTCACGCAACGATCTTTGCTTCGATGATTACGAAAAAATCATACGTCCCGACGAGGTTGCGGAGTTTGCTGACCAGGGCAGCTACAAAGGCTTCCGCAAACACAAACCGATCATTGAACGGAAACGAAACGGCGAGCTTCTGGGCGATTCCATCTATTTTGGAACACGCGGAAAAGATGGTTCGGGCAAGTACCTTCGCTGCTACGGAAAGGATCTCGAATCCAAGGGCGAAGTCGATGCGGTACGCTGGGAAGTCGAGTTCTCAAAAGAGCGTGCCAACGCCGTCTTTTTTGAACTGGCCATGGCGGAGGACGTAACGGAATTTGCGACGAAGCTCGCCATGTTTATTGGTGGTGCTATCGACTTTATCGAGTACAACGGCAAGCGGAGTGACCCCATCGACCGGCTGGCCTTCTGGGAACAGATCCTCGATGCGCTGGGTACCGCTGAAATCCGCTGTGCCCGACCCGAGCAAAGCATCGAAACAGCCATGAAATGGGTAGAAGTTTCCGTTACCCCATCTCTGGAAAAAATCCGCCAGGCCATTGGTGATGATCTCTATTACGAATGGTTGCAAAAACAGATGGACGAGGTTGAACTAAGAAAACAAGCAATTGAACAAGTTGCTACTTATCATCGCGCCCATGGTATTCCCAAGTCAGCGAGTCCCTTTTAACATCAATCTGAAATAGCGTATCTACAGCCGAGGTTCACTCGCCTTCTGCGACCATATATAAGTATCAAACATAGATAGTACCGTCGAAGCCTATGTGGGGATCGGCCAGGGATTTACTTAATTAAGCAGCTCCCTCCCGCCAGAGGGGGGGGGGGGGGGGGGGGGGGGGGGGGGCCCCAGGGGCCGCGGGTGTTTTTGGTTTAATTTTTTGGGGGAGATTATTTTTTAAATT
>CAZAPF010000114.1:0-6084 GCA_964486885.1 uncultured Verrucomicrobiota bacterium | reverse complement strand
ATGTTCACCTCCCGCGCCTTGCCCGAAAGCACACGCGAAACCAGCGTAATGGATACCCCCAACCGCTCCGCAATCTGTTTTTGACTTACTGCCATTCGCTCACCTCAAATTTTTTTATAAGATAGTGGTGGTGATTTTCTGAGAAATCAAGGCATTGCAGCAGGGAAGTGTATTCGCTGGTCATGGAACCTGCTCTCCTTTGCGATTCAGCCAGCTTTCCGATAAGCATTTGAGATATGGGGTTGTTGTGAAATTCATAATCTTAACTTGACTCAAACGTTTGAGCAGGTATGTTTCGTTGTGCAATGCGGATGAAGCTGTGCGTCATGCCGATGGCACGGGTGCGTCCGGGTTTTTCCGCGTCCGCTTGAGGTAGGTTGCTTTTTCTGAGGGGAGGACCCGCTCAAGCCAGTAGCAAAAAGAAGAACAAGCCTTACGATGAAGCACAGGAGAAGGAGAATTTTTCGCGCATCGATGCGGATTCCAACGGGTCCATTACCCGTGAAGAGCTGGAGAAAGTCGGAAGAAAGTAAGGCTTAGACGGATTGGTTATTCCATCCGACAGATCACCACTATGATAATTAATTGGGGAGCGTGTTATTATGATTAAACGAATGAAACACATTATCGTTGGACGGATGTTCCGGAGTGTGTTTCCCGTTGTTCTTGTGGGATGTTGCAGTAGCTGGGCGCAGGCAGCAGGAAAACCGTGGGAGACGGATGTCCTCTCGGAAAATCGCGAGCCGATGCGCGCCTATGCGCATCAATACCGCTCGGAAAAAGAGGCGCTGACGTTTGAGCGCGCCCATGCCGTTCATCAGTCGCTGAACGGGGCGTGGAAATTTAAATGGTCAAAATTGCCGGAGGGGAGTCCCGAAGGATTTTACCGCCCCGATTTCGATGTCAGCGGTTGGGATTCGATCGAGGTGCCGTCCAACTGGCAGATGAAGGGCTACGGAAAGCCCATGTACAAAAACAGTGGATACTATAATTTTGCGGAGAACAAGTTTCCGAAAATCGAAACGCCCTATGGCAACCCGACCGGCTCATATAAGCGCACGTTCAAGCTCGATTCTGAATTGCAGGGCAAGCAGGTGTTCATCCATTTCGATGGTGTCGAAGCCGGATTCCAGCTGTGGGTGAACGGGAAATATGTGGGCTATTCGGAGGACAGCAAGCTGCCGACCGAGTTCAACCTGACCCCGTATTTGAAAAAGGGCGAAAACACGATTGCCTGCCGCGTGTTCCGCTGGACCTCCGGCAGCTGGCTCGAAGATCAGGACGGATTTAATATGAGCGGCATTTACCGCGATGTCTGGCTGTTTGCGACGCCGGATCTCGCGATTCTCGACTTTTTTGCCACTGCCGATCTGGATGCCGACTACCGGGACGCCGCGCTGAACCTGGAGCTGAAGGTGAAAAACTATGCCAACGCTCCCTCCAGGAAACATACCGCTCAATGCACCATCGCCGGAAAAACGGCAGAGGTTGAAATCCCGTCGCTCGCTCCGGGCGAAGAACGAAAGTTCTCGGCTCAAATGGCCATTGCTAATCCGCTCAAATGGACCGCGGAAACGCCGAATCTCTACCCCTTGTTGCTGAAGCTTTCAGACGGCGCGAAAGTCACCCAGATTACCGGAACCGAGTTCGGTTTCCGCAAGCTGGAAATCAAAGGCAATGTGCTCACGCTGAACGGCAAGCCATTCATCCAGTATGGTGCGAACCGCGTGGAACACGACCCGGTCAACGGGCACTACATCACCCGCGAGCGGCTGGAAGGAGAACTGGCATTGATGAAGCAGTACAACATCAACTCCATCCGCACGGCGCACTTTCCGTTCGATTCCGAATTCTATGTACTCTGCAATCGCTACGGGTTCTATGTGATGGATGAAGCCAATTGTGAATCAAATCGGTTTAAACCCGTAAAACAGCCCCGCTGGAAGGCGCACCACGAAGAGCGGATGACGCGGATGATGGAGCGCGATAAAAACCACCCGAGCATTGTGGTGTGGTCGGTCGGAAACGAAGCCGAGGCGCACGCCAATATGGCGGCGATGCATCACGCGGCCAAGCGTATCGACACAACGCGCCCCACTACCTATCACTACTGGGGCGATCCGGCTCCATACGACATTATGTCGGGCGGGACGGCCAAAAAAGACCGTTTTCGCTATTACGGACTGGAAGAGTGGGAAGCGAACGGAAAGCATGTTCACAAAAAAACCTACATTCGCACAGAAGGGACTCACGGCATGGGCAATGCGATGGGCAGCCTGAACGAAGTCGTGGAAATCATGGAAAAATATCCGCGCCTGGGCGGTTTCTATTTTTGGGACTGGGTGGATCAAGGCGTCCTGACCCAAACCCAAGACGGCACGCCCTTCATTGGCTACGGCGGCGATTTCGGCGAGATCAAGCACAGCAGTTCGTTTTGCTTGAACGGTGCGGTAATGGCGGACTTGACTAAGACCGGCAAACTCATCGAAGTGGGTTACGCCTACCAAAAAACCGATTTTGAATGGAGCGACGCGTCGAAAAAACAGATCAAGATTCATAACCGGAACTTTTTCATCAATCTCGATCGCTACCAGCTGGACTGGGTGCTTCTGAAAAACGGAACCGAAGTCAAAACCGGAACCATCGGTAAGATTAAGGTGAACCCGCAGGCTTCTGCTGTTATCGATGCTCCGGTCGATCATGCCACGCTGGATGCTGGCGATGAGTGGCTGCTGGAGCTGATGCTTAGGTCAACAACCGCTGAGTTGGGACTTCCGGCAGGACATTCGGTTGCGGCTGAACAATTGTCGATCCACGCTTATGCATTCGGTCAGCTCGAAAAGGGGCCGGCCGTGGCGATTGAACGCAAACAGAACATTGCAACCGTGAAGGGCAAAACATTCTCGGCTCAGATCGACATGAAGACCGGGCTGATCAGCGAGTATGTCTACAACGGCAAAAAGATGATGAACCGCGGGCCGAAATTGAACTTTTGGCGAGCCGCATTGGATAACGATAAGCTCTATGTCAAGGAGTGGAAGGAACTCGGATTGCAACAGCTGAACCATAAGCTGGTATCGGCGAAAGTGGAAAATAACCAACTGATCGCTACCTACGATATCCAGGGTCAAAAGGGCAATGGATTCCGTGCAACGGCCTCCACCCGCTTTGCAGCCGATGGCACGATCCATTTTGACTACGAAGTTGAACCGTACGGCCCTCAGCTCAAGAAACTTGAATCGCTGCCGAAAATCGGAGTGCAGGCGGTTCTGCCCAAAACGCTCGATACGATGGCGTGGTACGGAAAAGGGCCATTTCATAATTATCACGATCGGAACCGCGGCTCCTTCCTCGGGGTTTACGAAAAGAGCGTTGATAAAATGTACGTTCCGTACCCTGTACCGCAGGAATACGGAAACATGACAAACGTGCGTTGGGTACAGATGCTTGATTCAGGCAAACAGGGTTGGACGGCGAAAAGCGACCGCGCATTTGAAACCAGTGCCCGGCACTACAGCGATAAAAACCTGACCGATGCCCGGCACACCTTCGACTTGAAACGGACCGATGAAATTTATTGGAACATCGACTACAAACAGTGCGGTGTCGGAAACGCCAGCTGCGGAACCGCCGCGCCGGTTCCTGCCGCCCGGGTTAACCCGAAGCCGGTCAAATTCAGCTTCGTCCTGACTCCCTCCGTAGATTAAATGGAATCATTGGCATTCCATAGGGATGCAGGTTTATAGACTGTAAGTAACAAACTGTGAAATAGAGGGAATTCAGTGCCGAGCCCGGAAGTTGGGAATTCAATGCTACGTATTAGTGCACAGTGCAGAGAGAATTGACTGGGAGAGAATAGACAACGATGAAGAACGTAATCACGCTTGTCATGGGACTGGCGATGTGCGCCATCTCCAGGAATAGTTTACGGAAAAAAGTAGGAAAGTGATTGGATACAAGACAATGAAAATTCCACATTCGATCATGATAGTCCTGGGCTTGGCGGGGTGTTCCAGTGCGTTGCCGTCTCCTGCCCTAAACACAGTTCCTCACCGGATTGTTGCGAAACATCCCGGGATTGCCGCGAATCAGCCGCGGCCCTATACCCTGAGCCAGACGCTTGACCAGCACGGCCGCCCCGCAGGATATGCGATGGAGGTTGATTCCGTCATCTGCACGGATGATGTCTGCAAAGTGGTGAAGGTTATGATCGCCTGGGATGCGCTGGGCGTATATCAAAGCTACACGCTTGCCGCCGGTTCGGTTTTGGAAAAAGCCAAAACAACCGGAACCAAGCCATCGCAAAAGACGCAAGCATGGGCCGAGTTTACGCAGGCGGACCATGCGAAGCTTCACCAAATCCTGCGCGATTCTGCCTCTGTGTTGCGAACCCAGCAGCTGTCCAGCCTAGACGGTTATCGCCATAAGAGTAAAGTCGACGGCGTCACCGGCGCAACGCCGATTACCCTCAAGAATGCCGTGGTCCAGGGTGCCGCGCTTAGCAGCTACCACCTTTGGCATTGGGCAAACGGCGAGGTTTGCGCCACTGCGAGGGAGCTGACCCATCAGCGTTGCGATGTGGAAATGTTGCGGGATTTTCTCGGGCGCGCCGAGCCGCACTATGTTCGCTTTGCGCTGGAGCACCTTCGGCTCCACAAGTTTTTTAGCCAGGAATTCGTATCGGCGGTGGTTGAAGTGTGCAGCCAGGGCGATACGGCCCGGATTGATGCGGGACTTGCATATTTGAGGGCGGCACTGCCAGCCGATGGCTTCTACGCCAAGCGAGCCATGCTCTTCGTTGAGTGCGATGGCCATAACCGAATCCATCTGCTCCAGCTGCTGGACGCTGAAAAGAAGGTCTCCGGGGGCCAGCTTGACCGGTGGAGCAAGGGCTTGGAGAGCACGGACACATACTACGAACTCCATCTTTTCCTGAACCTCGCGGAGAAGCATAAGCATGTTTCGCCGCAAATGCTTTCCCAAGTGTCGCGTTTTCTGGAAAGCGATAATTTTTTTATCGCCCGAAGGGCATACCGGTATCTGGAAAAGCAAACCCTGGACGAGCCGCTCAAGCTGCGCGTCGAGGCTTTCCGGGAAAAGTGCAAACGGGAAAACAGGATCTTGCACTGATGTTTCCAATGGCAGGAAGTTTTTTCCCAGTGGCTGGAAAGCTGAAGAGAAGAAAGATATGGCAGTTTTATGAAACCAATGGGAGTAATGATAATGACGGGTGCATTATTCGCCGCAAGGCCAGGTTTGACCAAAGAAGTTTTTCTGTCCGTTTTAGCCGCATTCGCATTGCAGCTGGGCGCGGGCGCGGAATATGTCGCGTTTGAAGGCAAACAGATTCCGGTTATCAAGAGCGCCGATGTGTTGGTTGTAGGGTCAACGCTGGATGCCTGTTTTCTGGCATCAACGTTTGTAAAGGACGGCAGAAGCGCGGTGCTGGCCTCGGCAGGCACGTCGCTTCCGCATGAACTGATTATGTGCCAGCGCCCCTGGGTGAAACGTTCCGCTCTCGAGTCGAGTGACCCGGAAATTAAAGCGTTCCTCTCCCAATGCATCAAGAAGGAGGCGGGTGAAGATTCCCTCCTGGACATGATCAAGGTGACGGAGGGGCTGGAAGATCTGCTTCTGGATGCGGGCGCGGCACTGCACTATGACTTGTTTCCGTGCGGCGTGGCGCTGGCGAATAATCGCATCACCGCCGTGGTGTTCGCCTGCAAGGGCGGGTTGGTTGCCGTTCAAGCCGATACGGTGATCGATTGCACGCCCAATGCCTTGGTTGTCACGCTGGCTGGAGGCGAAACAAAGGCACGCTCGTCTGCCCAAAATGGGGTGCTGGCACGCTATAGCTATCTCTGCAATGAGGAACACAGTGCGCCGATTGCCGTGAAAGGCGTGCCGGAACTCGAAAACGGCCAGATCGTTATGCACGGCCCGTTCGCCGAGTTCAAGTTACGGTTGCCGGTTGCGGAAGGTCATTTCCCGGAAGCGCAATACAATCAGGAAGCGCGGCGCATCGTATTGAAGGCTTCCCGTGGAACCGGATTGCAGTATGCCCGCGGCGGAAACACGCTGCTG
>CAZAPF010000113.1:0-6268 GCA_964486885.1 uncultured Verrucomicrobiota bacterium | reverse complement strand
ATTATTCCGATGCTTAAAAATTAATTAAACTTTCATTTTTAATGGTTGACCGCTGGGTGGGGCGGTTTTTTTGGGCCTCCTCCCCCCCCCCCCTATTGGGAATTGTTGATTCGCTCTTCGCTTTTCAGGCCGTGGGAGTTGAGGTGCATTTGCAAAAGGATAATGGCATTGAAGGAATATAAAAAATGACAAAAAAATATAAATGGATTCAACTGGGACTTGCTGTATTGGTAGCTTCCTTAACCGTCCCGGCACAGGCACGTAACTGGACAGGTAACATCAATGATGATTGGGGGGATCCCGGCAACTGGTTTCCCCTAGGTCTGCCGCTGATCGAACCCGTGGAGTTCCCTGCTTCAGCATCGAGTACTTCCCCTGATCTGAACGCGAGTCGGACAGTCCTATCGGCGAGCTTCTCCGGCGGGCTCAACTATTCAATTACTGAAGGTGTGAGCGGTAGCTCGCTCACGCTCGCCGGCGGTGACCTTGCCGCAACGGGCACAGGTTCGCATCGGCTGCAACACGTGACATTGGATGCGGATGGCACATGGTCCATTGACAATCCCCAGATCGAAGTAGATGGCGACCTGACGGGACCCAGGCTAACCAAAACCGGCAGTGGAATCCTGTTGCTCACGGGGGGCACCAGTGGCGATCCGTCAACATTGGAAACCCTGCGATCGGAAGCTGGGGAGGTCATCATCAGCGGAGAAGACGGAGGCGGCCGCATCGACCTGACCAGTCCGACGTTCACGCTGGGCCGCGCCGCCATGAGCACGGATGGTGGTGATATCACAATTCAGAATGGGGCCGATGTTCGGATGCCTACGAGCACCGATGCGTTCGGCTTCATCAACAACAGCACGCTAACCGTGACAGGAAGTGGCACATCATTAGTTGGATATAGGCTGGATGTGGCGGAACTCTCTAGCCATTCCGGCAGTATGGTCATCAAATCCGGTGCGTCAGTGGATCTTGCTAAAATACTCTATAGTGGCTACTTCGGGGCTGGCGACATCTCCGTGGAATCCGGTGCGGATGTCTCTGCCGACCGGGTCTGCATCGGTATAGAATCGACCAGTAGCAGCAGTCTATCCGTTAAAGGTTCAGGAAGCCAGCTGACTGGGAGGGATGAACTGTTCTTGGGAGGCTTCGACAGCAGCAACCGTGGCGGTACGGGCGTGTTGACCATCACGGACAGCGGTTTGGCTCAGGCGGCGGAAACCAAATTCTGGAGTTCCTCCAGCAGCATTATCGTCAATGGCGGCACTCTTGTGACCGACACACTCGGCGAGCACTCCGGCGTCACGGGTTCGATCAGCCTCTCCGACCCCGCCGGCGGCACAGCCCTGACGCTGGGAACCGACGATGGGAGTTCCAGTTTTGCAGGCGTGATCCAGAATGCCGCGGGAGGAGCTGGATCGATCACCAAAGTCGGCTCAGGCACGTTCACACCCAGCGGCATCAATTCCTACAGCGGCGGAACGGCGCTTAACGGCGGATCGGTTTCCGTGTCGGCGGACAGCAATCTCGGAGCCACATCGGGCCCGCTCTCTTTTGACAGCGGTACCCTAAAATACAGCAGCTTTTTTTCCATGAGCGCTAATCGCGCCATCTCGCTGGGTGCCGGTGGAGGCACGATCGATACCGGCAACTACAACCCGTCTATTTCATCGGATATCACGGGAACCGGCCCGTTGACCAAGACCGGCAACGGTGGGCTTGCCCTCGCTGGCGACTGCACCTATTCCGGTGGTACGTTGGTCAACGCGGGCACACTGCTGATTGGAGGTGGCGGCACGAGCGGATCCATTTCAGGCAATGTGACCAACAACGCCTCGCTGGCATTCGACCGCTCCGACAATATGACCTTCGGAGGAACGATTTCAGGAATCGGCGATGTGACAAAATACGGGGCCGCCTCCCTCACCCTGACTGCCACCAACACCTATAGCGGCGGCACCTTGATCGACGATGGAACTCTTCGGATAGGCAATGGCGGCACGAGCGGATCGATTTCAGGCGACGTGACCAACAACGCCTCGCTGGCGTTCAACCGCTCGAACAACATCAGCTTTGGCGGAACCATTTCCGGAAGCGGTACTATAACGAAGTACGGAGCAGGTACTCTCACACTAACCGGAGATAACACCTATACCGGCGGAACCTATATCGCAGATGGAACTATCCATATTACGAATGACGCCGGATTGGGCGCGTCAGAGGGAGACATAACCTTCTTGGGAGGAACGCTCAAAACAACAGCCGGATTCGCGAGTGCGAGATCATTCATTACAACCGTATCTGAAGACGCTCGTTTTGAAACCAGCGGGGGCATTCTAAATCTTACCGGTGGAATTTCCGGCCCCGGCGGTATGATCAAGTCTGGATCTGGTCCCTTGAACATGAGTCAATCAAGCAACACGTATTCTGGAGACACCGTCGTTCTGGAGGGTGCCCTGGACATTGGAGGGGGCGGTGAGATCATTCCGGACGCCAGTAACCTTATCCTTGAAAATCGGCTGAGGGTCTATAATGGGATTTATGAAACCGTAGGTTCACTTGCCGGATCGGGAGATGTCCTATTCTCTGGCACCGGCTCTGTTCTCGCAGTGGGATTCAACGGGACCGACAGTGTCTATAGCGGTGAACTGAAACAGTCGGGGGGCGATGCGAGTCTCGTTAAGATCGGTGCTGGAACGTTGACTCTCGAGAATGGGAACAGCGATTACACCGAAGGAACCGTGATCAGCAACGGCACGTTGCTTGTCAACAACACGTCTGGCTCAGCTACAGGTTCAGGTTTCGTGAACGCGCTGAACGGTGGAACCCTCGGTGGAACCGGCAGCGTGGTCGGTGACGTGAACATTGATAGCGGGGCAACCCTTGCCCCCGGCGCATCGGCCGGAACCTTTATCGCCTCTTCCAGCGTGACCCTGAACGGAACCTACCAGTGCGAAATCGACGGCGCTACCGCCGACAAGCTGGTGGTTGGCGGTGCGCTGGACATTTCCTCCGGCACGCTGGATATCGACCTTCTGAGCGGCGGCGCGACGGAGGAGGTCTACATCATCGCCACCTACGGCAGCCTGACCGGCTCCGCATTCGCAAGCGTAACCGATCTGCCTGCTGGTTATAAGGTCGATTATGCCTATAACGGCAATCAGATCGCTTTGGTTGCGCTGAGTCCCTTCGAATTATGGACCGACTCCTACGACCTCAACGGCACCAACGCATTGTTCGATGCCGATCCCGACAGCGACGGCGGAAAGAACGGCTATGAATGGGCCACCGGCACCATTCCGACCAACCCCGCCTCGATCACGATGCTCGGAATCGGCATCGTCACCAGCGACGCCGTTGTATCCTTCACCCGCAATACCAACGCGACCGACATGGCCATTTACCTTCAGCGCTCGCTGGATCTGATGACCAACGTCTGGAGCGGCATCGCCACCAACACGGCCGGCAGCTGGACGCCGCCCGGAATCATCACCGAAACCGGATCCGGCAACCCGGTCGACGTGGAAATCAACGATAGCCAAACCAACCGTCCCGCCGCGTTCTACCGCCTGAAGGTGGAATGAGTACATAGACGATTTCTTAAGCACGACTAAAGGAGATGACAATGAAGAAAAAACTCAACTGGCTCACGTTCATGATGATCGGGATGATGCTCCCGGTCGCCGCACACGCCGTATGTGGGGCCGATTTGTGTGAAGATTTCGACGACGGAGATGATGCGGGATGGACCCGCGTGGATCCGTTGTCCCCGTTCGGGGGCGGCGCCACCTACTCGTTTCCCGGCGGCAACAGCTATGACATCTCAGTGCCGCCGTCTCCGGATTCGTTCACGTATGGGCAGGCACGAGCCGGGTCGATCCGGGCCGACTACGCGAGCGCGGATTTTGAGGTCGCCGTGAACCTGATCGATTGGGATATAAACACCAACAACCAGATAGCGGGCGTGGTGGCTCGCCTGTCCGATATTGGGCTGGGCAGCACGGACGGTTATGGATTCTTTTACGTCTCGTCCGCTGGTGGAATCACTAATGGCTTCGCTATTAACCGGATTGACAACGAGCTCGGGACTGATATCACGCTCCAGTCGGGAATCCTCGACCTGGATCCGACGCATGACTATCGGCTGGTCTTTCGGGGCTTCGGCTCTAATCTGGTCGGTGAAGTGTTCGACCTGGTCGCACCCTCTACACCGCTGCTGACCGTGACGGCCTTTGACGGCACGTATGCCAGCGGGAGTCCGGGCGTCCTGGTGGCCGCCCACAACGACTTTCCCGACAGCGCTGCGGTCGCAACATTTGACAATTTTTCGATCTTGACGACGCCCGTCTTTCCAACGCCTGGTGTCACGATCACCAACCCTGATGCCACGGTCGATTTGGCGGTTTCGAATATCGTACTTACCGGAACCAGTGCGAACCTGTTCGGGGAGATGACCATCACGAACGCCTTGACCGGGGGGGCGAGCACCTTCATCGCCGGGAACTCCTGGGAGCAACCGGGATCCGTTGCTCTGGCCGTCGGCATGAACCTGATCACGGTGAGCGGCAGTAATGTTTTCGGTACGGTCACCAGCAGCACCGTGACGATCACGCGGGGGCCCGCGGGATCGTCGCTGCTGCACTTAAAATTCGATGAAGGCTCCGGCACGCTTGCAGCCGATCATATTGGCACGCACGACGGCACTCTAGTGAATGGAGTTTCCTGGAGTCCGGGACGCTTGGACGGCGGGGTCACATTGGATGGCTCTGACGATTTCGTATCAATCGCCGATGATGACGCCATTGATTTTGGACCAACCGATGACTTCACGATTTCGATCTGGACCAAGATACCCAGCAATCAAAACACCAGCTCCTACTCAGATAATGACATCGTGGAGAAATGGAGCGCCGGAGGTGAACCCTACCCTTATGTGATCCGCTTGCACAATCAACAGAGCGTCACACCCGGAGTGATAACTGCGGCGCGCTATGACCTGAGCCAGAATCCGAGCGTGATATCGACCTCTGCCGTCAACGACGACAACTGGCATCACATCGCTTTTGCTCGCGATGCCGGTGTGCTCAAACTTTACATCGACGGAGTCCTCGAGGCCTCCACAAATGATACAACAACGGCCTCAACCGATAACAGCTCTCCGCTATTTCTCGGACGACGCGGCGGAGACTTCGCCCACAATGTCACTGGTCAGCTTGACGAATTCGCCATCTACAACCGAGCATTGACGCAGGATGAAATCGACCTGTTGAGCGGTGCGGATACCGACGGCGACGGCATTCTTGATTATCTCGATCTGGACGATGATGGCGATGGCGTGTCGGATACAGATGAAGCAATCGATGGAACCAACCCCAAGAATCCGGACAGCGATGGCGACGGCACAAACGATGGTGACGAAAGGGTTGCCGGAACCGATCCGCTCGACGCCGCCTCAATATTCAAAATTACGAGCTTCTATCATATGGGGTCCGACGGCATGGGGGGAGAAGACGTGTTCATCAAATGGAGCAGTGTCTCGAATCGTACTTATACGGTATTGTACAAAACCAACCTGAGCGATGCCGTCTGGAGCACATTGACTGTTCGCCCCGGCACTTCGCCGGAAAATGCGTTGGTGATCACCGCGCCGGAGGGCGATCAGGTATTCATGAATGTAGGTATTGAAGAACCCCTTCCTTAATGAGGGCGACGGTGGTAGGCAGCAGCGATCTTCTACCGCCTCTCCGTTGAGCAGGAGCTATTGGGGCCATTCTAAAATCAACGAGGTATTTTTTGGCGATCAATCACGAGGGGAAAAATAGATGACAGAAAGCAAACTAGAGATCAATCCATTGGTCACCGTTCATGAACTGCTGGAGGCCTATCCAGAGCTGGAGGATGTGTTGATTGGCATGGCGCCCCCGTTTAAGAAGTTGAAGAATCCCTTCTTGCGGAAGTCGGTGGCCAAGGTGGCCACCATCAAACACATTGCGTCGGTTGCCGGCATTCCGCTCGACGAGTTGATTACGAAGATAAGGGAAGCGGTCGGCCAGTCGGCGAGCACGGATTCCTATGAGGATCAGGACTACTTTGGCGAGCAGCCCGACTGGTTCTCCCCAGACAAGGTGACGCTCTCCCTCGACGAGGACAAGGTGGAGGACAAAGATAAAATGACCTTGGTCATCATCATGGAAAAAGCCAAGGAAGTCCGGAAAGGCGAGATCATTGAACTCGTCACCTCCTTCCTGCCCGCTCCTGGGATCGA
>CAZAPF010000112.1:0-6322 GCA_964486885.1 uncultured Verrucomicrobiota bacterium | reverse complement strand
CGGGAAAATCCATTTCAAAAGCGATGTGAACCTTCATTTGGAAAAAGGGGCGGTGTTGCTTTTTTCTGATAATCCGAATGATTACCTGCCTGCGGTTCACACCACGTGGGAAGGGATGGAGTGCTTTAACTATTCTCCATTGATTTATGCCTATGAATGTAAAAACATTGCCATTACCGGAGAAGGCGAACTGAAGGCGAAAATGGATGTGTGGGAAACCTGGTTTGGTCGGCCTCCGGAACACATGGAAAACTTGCTGCGTTTGTACGACATGGCTGCTAAAGGTGTGCCGGTTGAACAGCGTTACATGGCAAATGATGGCGCGAACCTGCGTCCACACTTCATCCAGTTCAATCGCAGTGAAAATATATTGATGGAAGGGGTCAAGGTGACCCATAGCCCGTTCTGGGTCATCCATCCTTACCTTTGCGAAAATGTGGTGATCCGAAAGGTTCATGTCAAAGCCCATGGAAATAATAATGATGGGGTTGACGTGGATATGAGCCAAAACATGTTGATCGAAGATTGTGTTTTTGATCAGGGAGACGATGCAATTGCTGTAAAATCCGGAAGGAATCAGGATGGCTGGCGATTAAATACGCCAACCCGAAATGTGGTTGTTCGCAACTGTTTGGTCAAAAATGGACATCAGCTCTTAGCGATCGGCAGTGAATTGTCCGGCGGAATTGAGAATGTGTTTCTGGATCGCTGCACCGTTGCCGATGGAGCCGAGATGCGTCACCTTTTGTTTATCAAAACCAATGAGCGACGAGGGGGGTACGTTAAAAACATCCATGTTGGCAATATTAAAGCCGATAAGCTGAGTGAAGGGATACTCGGGATAGAAACCGATGTGCTTTTCAAATGGCGCTATTTGGTGCCCACCTATGAAAGAAGGCTTACACCGATATCCGATATTTACCTGAGCAATATTCATTCTAAAGAAGCAAAGTTTGTTACACGGCTTTTGCCACAGGAAGAGCTGCCGATTAAAAACGTTTCATTGAAAGACGTTTCCGTCGAGCTCGTCAGAGGTTTCACGAAGGGTGAACCTACTAGTACTCAGGGACTATTCGAAAAAAACAGAGAGAAATTCTACCAGAAGGACTAAGAGGGGATATATGAGAACCATGAAGAAACTGTTGATGCTGATGTCGCTCGGTTTAATCTCTGCCGCGAGCGCGGCCAAAAAACCGAACGTGATTTATATTCTGGCCGATGACCTCGGCTACGGGGATTTGAGCTGTTACGGCCAGACACATTTCCAGACCCCGCATATTGATGCGCTGGCGAAAAACGGCATGAAGTTCACGCAGCATTATTCGGGCAGTACGGTGTGCGCGCCGTCGCGCTGTGCGTTGCTGACGGGAAAGCATGTCGGCCACGCCGTGGTGCGCGGCAACTCGGAATTTATGCCGGAAGGGCAGCAGCCGATGCCGGCCGACACGGTTACGATGGCGCACATGTTCCAGAAGGCGGGGTATGCCACCGGCCTGTTCGGTAAGTGGGGACTGGGCGCACCGGGAACCGTCAGCGAACCGCTCAAGATGGGCTTCGACCGATTCTATGGCTATAACTGCCAGCGGCAGGCGCATCATTATTATCCTTATTTTCTTTGGGATGATAACCAGCGCGACATGCTGTGGGGCAACTTCGGGATGGAAACGGAGGACTATGCGCCTGATCTGATCCAGGAGAAGACGTTGGAGTTTGTTGAAGCCAACAAGGATGAGCCGTTCTTCATCTATTACGCGCTTGTTCAGCCGCATGCCGAAATGTTTGCGCCGGAAGAAAAGATGGAAAAATACCGCGGTAAGTTTCTGCCCGAAAGTTCGTATGAAGGAACCGACGACGGCCCCGACTTCCGTAAATTCGCCTATGGATCACAGCCTGAAGCCCATGCGGCTTTTGCCGCGATGGTTGAGGTGATGGACGAGGATATCGGCGAGCTGGTTGCCAAGCTTGAAGAGCTGGGCATTTCCGATAATACGCTGATCATGTTCACGTCCGATAACGGGCCGCACACCGAGGGCGGGCACAATCCGGCCTATTTTAACTCCAGCGGCTCCCAGCGCGGTACGAAGCGCGACCTCTATGAGGGCGGCATTCATGTTCCGATGATTGCCTCCTGGCCGGGCACTGTTCCGGCCGGAACCGAAACCGATCATCTATCTGCGTTCTGGGATGTGCTGCCGACCATGGCGGACGTGATCGGCAAGAGGAAGCCGAAGGACATCGACGGAATTTCCTTCCTGCCGGCGCTGCTGGGCAAAGAGGGGCAGGTAGAGCACGAATACCTGTATTGGGAATTCCACGAAAGTAAAGGCCGCGTGGCAATCCGCAAAGGAAAGTGGAAGGGCGTCCGCTATGACGTGGCGGTAGATGCGAATTCCCCGCTGGAGCTTTACGATCTCTCCGCCGACCCGGGGGAAGATAACAATATTGCCGGCCAGCATCCCGAAGTGGTGGCTGATCTGGATGCGCTGATCAGTGGTGCACGTACGGTTTCCCCGGTGGACAAATTCAATTTTCCGCTTAAGCGGAAGACCCACCGGTCGGCCAATGCCCACGAAAAGTAATAGCTCCGCCAATGGTGCTGAAGCAATACATGAAAATATAATCAATTCTAATTCGAACTAGGGTCTGTTAGCGCTACTTTCATTAATTTTAACAAGACTCGAACGTTTGAAGTTGTGTGTTCAGTTGCACCATGCGGCGGAAGCTGCGCCGCCATGCCGATTTAAACTAACAAACAGAAGGGTTAAATACATGTCCAGGGATCGCAGAAGCTTTATCGCCGGAAGCTTAATCGCGGCAGGTTCGTTGCTTACGGGGTGCTCGACGATTAAGGTATCCGAATTCAGCGGCGATGGTCAGTACACGTTAAAAAATCAATCCGGCATGGAGGTGCGAGTGGCGAGCTATGGTGCGCGCGTGACGTCGATCAAGGTGCCGGACCGTGCGGGTGAATTTGCCGATGTGGTGCTGGGCTACGATGCGGTTGAATCCTATAAGACTGCGGCGAAAAAACCCTATTTGGGCAGCATAGTCGGGCGGTATGGTAATCGTATCGCAGAAGGCCGGTTTACTATAGATGGCAAGGAATACCAGTTGGCCCGCAACAACGACCCTAATCATCTGCATGGCGGTGTGGTCGGGTTCGATAAGGTGGAATGGGAGTCTGAGCCGGTAAAAAACGGTGTTCGTTTTTCTTATCTCTCCAAGGACGGCGAGGAAGGGTATCCCGGCAACCTGAACGTAACCGTGACCTATACTCTCACGGACGACAACGGGCTTGAGATCGACTATTCTGCCATGACGGATAAACCAACACCGATCAATCTGACCAACCACAGCTATTTCAATCTTGCCGGAGAGGGGACTCCGTCCATCCTCGATCATGAATTGATGATCCATGCCGATGCGTATCTGCCGATTGATTCGACTTCCATTCCGCTGGGATCCATTGATCCAGTTAAGGATACCCCGTTCGATTTTCGCAAACCCAAACGGATCGGAAAAGATATCGGGCAGGAGGACGAACAATTGGCTCATGGTTTGGGCTATGACCACAACTTTGTCCTGAACCGTAAGGGCAAGGAGCTTTCGTTGGCGGCAACACTGTTTGATCCGGCCAGTGGCCGCTTCATGGAGGTGCTGACGGTGGAACCCGGCCTTCAGTGCTATACCGGGAACTTTCTGGATGGAACACTGGACGGCAAGTCAGGCCGGGCCTATGAACATCGCAGCGGTATCTGCCTGGAGGCTCAGCACTTTCCGGACAGCCCGAACCGGCCGGCATTCCCATGCACGATTCTTCGCCCAGGCGCTGTGTATAAAACCCGAACCGTATTTCGTTTTACAACCCGATAGAAGAAGGAGAATGGGATGATTAAGAAGAGATGGATGTCAGCGGCTTTGATGGTTTGCATCACTGTTGCTCAGGCGGCAGAAAAACCGAATATCATTTTTGTCTATGGCGATGACATCGGCTATGGCGATTTCAGTTGTTACGGTGGCGAAGTGGACACCGCAGCCATTGATTCGCTTGCGGAAGAAGGCGTCCGGTTCACGGGCGGTTACTGCACCGCGGCCACCTGTACGCCCTCGCGTTATTCGCTGTTAACCGGCGAATATGCCTTCCGTAACAAAGGCGCGAAAATTCTTCCGGGCAACGCGCCGTTGATCATCGATCCGTCCCGCCCGACCATCGCGGCGTTTTTGCGCGACCATGGATATAAAACCATGCTGTCCGGAAAATGGCACCTCGGTCTGGGAACACCGACCGAAGCGCTCGACTGGAACGGTGAAATCAAACCGGGGCCCCGGGAAGTCGGGTTCCAGGAATCCTTCCACATGGCGGCCACCGCCGACCGCGTGCCGTCGGTTTATATCAGGAACGGCCGGGTTGTGAACCTGGACCCGAACGATCCGATTCAGGTGAATTACCAGGAACCGGTCGGCGATGAGCCAACAGGGATTTCCCACCCACAGTTGCTCAAGATGCAGGCCGACGAACAGCACGGGAAAACCATCGTCAACGGGATCAGTCGTATCGGCTGGATGAGCGGCGGAAACAGCGCCCGCTTCAAGGACGAGGACATGGCCGATACCTATCTCATCAAGGCCGAGGAATTCATTCACGCGAACAAGGACAACCCTTTCTTTCTCTATTTCGCGCCCAACGAAAACCATGTTCCCCGCGTGGTGCATCCGCGCTTCCAAGGTTCCACCAGTCTCGGTCCGCGCGGCGACGCGCTCGCGGTGTTCGACTGGTGTGTCGGCCGCCTGGTGCGCGCGCTGAAAGATTCCGGTCAGTATGAGAATACCCTGATCGTCATTACGTCCGACAATGGTCCCGTCTTATTCGATGGCTACTGGGAGGCGGCGATCGAGCGCCAGGGAGCACACGATGCGTCCGGCCCGTGGCGCGGCGGTAAATACAGCCGCTGGGAAGGCGGAACCCGGGTGCCGTTCATTGTGACGTGGCCCGGAAAGTCCAGACCGGGGATCTCCGACGCGATCGTCAGTCAGGTGGATCTCTACGCGTCCGTGGCCTCGTTGATCGGTCAGCCGCTTCCCGCGAATGCCGGACAGGATGGGGCGGATCTTTTGCCGACCCTGCTGGGCGAAACGGAAGAGGGGCGCGAATACGTCATTCAGGAGGCCCTCACTCAGGTCGCCGTGCGCAAGGGGAATTGGAAATACATTCCGCCGGGCAGCGTGACCGATCGCCTGGGCATTATGACCTGGAAGGAAGGCAGCGGCTGGAAGAAGACCCATGTTGCGGAACCCGGACTGCTTTTCCATCTGACCGAAGATCCGACCGAGCAAAACAACCTTGCCGCGAAATATCCGAACCGTGTGCAGGAAATGAGGGATATTATCGTCAAGGTCGCCCCGGAAAAAGCGGTGGGCGAAGCCGGCCTCAACAAAAAGCAATTGGGTTTCTAGTTGTTGAGCTTGAAATGAAAGAAACCGGCGGAAAGTTTATAACAAGCCGGACCGGTTTCTCGTATCCATCATGTAGAGGGGATAATGCCCGAAACAGATAAACAAGTATTTCGAACCAATGATTAAATATAAAACTCATTTGATATGTTCCATTCTTCTGGTTTTGGCAGGAGTAAGCATGGCCCGCCAGGGTGAAATCTCGGCTAGGGGGCGCATTCCTCATCTACAGAAGAATGACGGATGCACTCAATTGATGGTTGACGGGAAACCCTTCTTGATGATTGGGGGGGAACTTCATAACTCGTCCTCCTCCTGCATGGAATACATGGAGCCTTGGTGGCCGAAACTCAAGGCAATGAACCTCAATACGGTTCTGGCTTCTGTTACATGGGAGCAGTTTGAACCGGAAGAGGGCGTTTTCGATTACACCGTGATTGATAGCCTTATTGAGAATGCAAGAGCGCAGAAGATGAAGCTTGTTCTGGTATGGTTCGGTAGTTGGAAAAACGGACAATCGACTTACCTTCCGCTATGGGTTAAAAAGGATACAGACCGTTTCTTCCGGGCGAAGAACAAAGACGGGGGAATCATTGAGACAGTCTCCCCGTTCTGTGAAGCAGCCATGGATGCTGATGTGAAAGCATTCGCTGCCCTGATGAAACGTGTGAAGCAGATAGACCACGACCATACAGTGGTTATGGTTCAGCCGGAAAACGAAGTCGGTCTGTTTTTGGACTTCGATTACAACGATGTTGCACTCGAACTCTACAAACAAAATGTGCCTTCTCAATTGACTGGATATTTGGATGCCCTCAGGAAATCTCTCGAGAAGGAATTGAAAACCGTTTGGCAACAACACGGTGGTAAG
>CAZAPF010000111.1:0-6629 GCA_964486885.1 uncultured Verrucomicrobiota bacterium | reverse complement strand
CGACCTCCGGCAGGAACTCGACGATCTCAAAAAACAGTTTGAGGCATTTAAAACCGCCTTCGAATAAACTCGGCTGAAGGCCTCAACTACAGAAGATGGGTTCATAGAACCCACTCTACAACAAGCAATGTAGAGTCAGCTCTATGAGCTAATGGCACTCAGCCGCTTTAGCTAGCGCATCCTTCACCTGCTGGGTGATGGTGCCCCAATCCTTATCCGCAATCTGCTGCTTCGTGGCGAGCCAAGAGCCGCCGATGGCGCTGACGGTGGGCAACGATAGATAGTCGTTCATGTTATCCAGACTCAGGCCGCCGGTCGGACAGAACCGCACGCCGAGCGAGGCATACGGCGCACTCAGGTTTTTAAGCATGTTCACGCCGCCCGCCGCTCCGGCCGGGAAAAACTTCAGCATTTTCAATCCCATGGCCAGACCCGCTTCAATTTCCGACGGCGTCATTACACCCGGAATAAACAGCGTGTCGTTATCCTGGAAAAATTCGACCGTATCGGGATTCAATCCCGGAGCAAGACCGAAGCTAACGCCGGTATCAATGCACATTCTGGCCTGATCAGGAGTAACCACCGTTCCGGCGCCTAGCAACATTTCCGGCAGCGCCTTTTTAATGTTGGCTAATGCTTCCGGTGCGGCCGCTGTGCGGCAGGTTACTTCAATTACATCCATACCACCTGCAAGCAGGGCTTCCGCCAGCGGAACTGCATCGTTGGCATCATCAATTACAATCACCGGAATCACCGGCCGTTTCAAAAGTTCGTTTAACATAAAATCTCCTTGCTAGACTGTTTCAAACACAAAGGCACGAAGTTCACAAAGAAGGTCCTATTCCAGAAAACTTAGAGTCCTTAGTGCCTTAGTGTTTAATTTTCCTTATTTACCGGTCTACACGTGCGCCGGCGCCGGCGACGATTTTTTCAACTTCGGCGAGCGAGGCCATGGTGGTATCGCCCGGTGTGGTCATGGCCAGCGCACCGTGTGCCGCGCCATATTCGATCGCCTTTTCCGCATCCTGCAGAATCATCAAACCATAGATAAAGCCGGAAGCAAAGCTGTCGCCGCCGCCAACCCGATCCATAATTTCCAGTTCCGGCCGGTGTGTTGACGTATAAAACTCGCCATCGACCCAGCACATGGCACCCCAATCATTAACCGTTGCTGTCTTCACGCCGCGCATGGTGGTGGCGGTAGCCTTGAAGTTCGGGAACTCCGCGACAGCCTTGGTGATCATCTGCTGGAATGCTCCGACTTCGAGATCCGTCAGGTTTTCATCGGCACCCTCAATCTCAAAACCGAGGCAGGCCGTAAAGTCCTCTTCATTACCGATCATCACATCAACATACTTTGCAATCTCGCGGTTGATCTCCCGGCATTTTTCAATGCCGCCAAAACCTTTCCACAGCGAAGGGCGGTAATTCAGGTCGTATGAAACCATGGTTCCATATTTCTTGGCGGTCTTAGCCGCTTCAATCACCACTTCACCGGTGGTTTCAGAGAGGGCCGCAAAAATACCGCCGGTATGGAGCCAGCGAACGCCCAGCGTGCCGAAGATATATTCCCAATCGATGTCGCCGGGTTTCAGTTGCGACGCTGCCGTGTTACCCCGGTCGGAGCAACCGACGGCACCACGGATACCGAAGCCGCGCTCGGTAAAGTTCATGCCGTTGCGGACCGTGCGCCCGATGCCGTCATAATCCATCCATTTAATCAGCGAGGTATCCACCCCGCCCTGCAGGATAAAGTCTTCCATCAGCAGGCCGACCTCATTTTTTGCAAACGACGTCACAACACCGGAACGCTGGCCGAAGCAGCGGCGCAGTCCGCGGGCCACATTGTATTCACCACCGCCTTCCCATGCCTTGAATTGACGTGCCGTACGAATACGGCCTTCACCGGGATCAAGGCGAAGCATAACCTCGCCGAGGGATAAAATATCGTATCTGCAATCTGCTGCAGGTTTGAGTTCAATTTTGCTCACAACGTTCCTCCTTCGTTAAAATGAGCCTCACACCATAGCGAAAGAACTGAATTTGTGAATACGTATATCACGCATAATATAGGCCAATATGCGAAATATGATTATTCTACAAATCGATATCTTCGGCGGTAATCCGAGGGCGTGGT
Organism: uncultured Verrucomicrobiota bacterium; assembly: GCA_964486885.1. Classification (GTDB taxonomy): domain Bacteria; phylum Verrucomicrobiota; class Kiritimatiellia; order Kiritimatiellales; family Pontiellaceae; genus Pontiella. The sequence continues at coordinate 4,492 of CAZAPF010000111.1, read as the reverse complement.
TCCGGTCTCCTGCTTAAAGGCCTGATTAAAACGCTCCCGCGTGGTATAGCCACAGGCCTCGCATAGAACCTCAACGAGCATGTCGGTTTCCTTCAGCAGACGGCAGGCACGCTGGATGCGTTCGTGACGGATAGAATCGTGTATGGATATCTGCAACAACGACCGAAACCGGTTTTCCAAGGTACGGCGGCCAACATGGGCTGCTCGGGCCACATCATCAACAAGAACCGGTATATGGGCATTTTCGCGAATGAAACGAAGCGCATCGGCAACCGATTTATCGGAGACGGCTGTTAGATCCGTCGAATGACGTTCAACAATTTTTTCCGGCGAGATCCGAATCGGCTCAACGGGATCCGTCCCGCCCTGCATAAGCTGCTCCAGCATTTGTGCGGCCTGCCACCCCACCCGGGAGGCTCCCAACTCAATACTGGACATTTGAGGATGCAGCATTTCACAGGCAAATGCCCCGTTATTCACTCCCAGAACCGAAACCTCTTCCGGAACACGCAATCCGGCATCAATACACGCATCGATTACGATGCGCCCGATGGGATCTTCCGTGGCGAGTATGCCGACGGGGCCGATGCCTTCGAGCTTATCCAGCTGGCTCCCGATGTTGTTGATCGACTGCCTGGATTTGAGTTCCAGGCATTGGTAGCCCCTGGCCGCCAGCGTTGAAATAAAGCCATCGTATTTGAGTGTGGCATCGCCGAAAACCTTCCGGCCCGTAATCGCAAAACGGCGAATGCCCTTTCGGATGAAATAGTCGGCTGCCATGCAACCGATTTCGTGGTTATCCACCACCACTGAAGTTTTCGGCAGGTTTTCAAACCGGCCGAAAATATTAACTGCAGCAATTCCACGCTTTTTAAGGGTAGCTACTGCATCCTGATCCAGCATGCCGATGACGCCATCTCCCGTCCATTTCTTTAAATCGGAAAGCGACACTTCGGGAGCCCCGTGCGGAGCGTAAAAGCGCCAGTTGCCCTGCTGAAAACCATAGCGGGCCACACCTTCGGCCACATCCCGCACAAAGGGGTTGGCATAATCCATGGCCAGTGCAATATTGAATCGATCCATGCCCTCTTATCGCACAAATCCGCCACCTATTCCAATCCCCGGATTGCGCCAACCATAAATCGGGCCCGGCAGGATGAAAAAAGCTAAACCCAGTCCGGACGATCTGCGGGTCCGGGCCGTGGTGGGCCCACGCGTTCGCACTTTTTGTTGAAATGTTTTCCAACCGGAATCTTTTTCAAGTGTTCGAGGTTTTCAAACAACCATTCGTGCGAGGCCTTGTAGTCGATGATTACCCCGCGCTCATCCGTGATCGTAATCAGGAAGCCACCGTATTTAGTTCCCCGCAAGGGGGCCTGCTGCCGAACCGCCTGTTGCTGAATCCGTGCGATTTCACCATAGAACTCGTGTGAATGCTTGTTCTCCACGGATGGAATGAACGAACTGCTTTTGCGATCGACCAATTTATAGTTATCCCCATCGACTTCCTCTGCCACAGCAAAATATTCAATGAAGAGCTCATGGTTGTATACCCTTGAACCCTTCTGCCGTATTCTCGCGCCAAATATGTAGTCGAAGGCCTGGTACGGACGGGCGTCACCGCCGATGAAAGGGCTGTCAGGCGGCGGGGGTATCTGTTTGCTTTTCTTTGAGAAATCGATGTTGAAAGATGGCGGGTTTGCCAGATCCGTGAATACCCGGTCCGCTTCCGAAAGGTCTTCCATCGGAATTTTAAGCTGCTTGCCCCTGGCATTCCTGACTACTACCTGTCCGGCCATAACGGTTACGAATTCAGCCTCAAGACTCTTGCCGTTCCGGTTGTTCCAAACGCGCATTTTGCTGACTTCTTCGCTCGGCTCCTCAGCAACCGCGGCCAGTTCAACCGGTACAGCTGTCGTTTCCTGCTTTGAAACATAGTCCCTGAAAATCGGGCCATCCGTAACCGATGCATCGCCGGGATCCAGGTCGGCATGGATTGCCTCGACCAGATCCAATGATGGTTTTTCGGTTTTGAAAATGGGAAGCTTGGGCCCGTTCCTGAAAGGATTTCTCGGATATTCCACTCCTTCCACCTGGACACAAAGCATCGACTGGAATACCCCGCCCGGCACCTCGCCAATGAGCACTTCCATAGGCAACGGTTCTCCGGCTCTGAGCTCGATCCAGTCGCCCACCACGGCCAGGTTGTTACCTAGGGGATATTTATACGAATCGGCTGAACTGGTTCGCCAGATGGTTGTAAAGGAATCCTCCGTTGCTCCCGGCCAGCAGGCATTCAGAACGACCTCGCCATCTACCCGGATTAACAGCACATCGTCCCCGAATCCCCAGAAACGGAACTTGATATCCTCGGAATAAACCAGCTGCCCCTTATAATGCGCTGCCCAGCAATATCCTATCGTATCACTCTCGCCAAAGGCTTCCGGGGCAAGCGCCGACTGAACCGGCGGCACGGCGAATGTCGTCGTATACAGTTTTTTAGGAGACCGGTAGTAGCGCCCAAACTTGGAGGTTCTCCAACCACTGATCAGGAATTGCTTCAGGGCCTGACGATAGGCATCCGGATCCATCGGAATAGTTCGACCGCTTCGGTCGCGCTTGAAATCATAGAAGGTGCCTTCGAAGTCGTTACCGATGGTCTGCCCCGTCCCGAAGATGGTGACCTCACTCAGATCCGGCATGATTTCAAATCCACCGATCCCACCAACAAGACCATCCGTCATGCTGCTCATTTCCGGTAGCTGGATATCGGGCATACTCGCGCGCTTGACCTTGGTAACGATGCGCGTAGTTGGTTTGGGCTTCGACGTTTTCTTGACCTTCACCTGCGGCTTCTTGAGCTTCATTTTCGGGCGATCGACCGGCTTGGGAGGTACAAACTTTTTATCTTCTTTCTGGTGCACTGTAAATACCACCAGCATACCCGCCAGCAAAAACGCAGCCGCATGTACCATCAGACTAATAACGAATCCGCTGGGAGCACCCTTCACAACTCCCTTGGCTTTTTTGTCGATCTTCTTCATCGCTACTCTTTGTCCCTACAACCTGTAGCAATCAGTTTCCGATAAAATCCAGCTAACGATCACATGCCTGTTTAGACCAAATAAAATTGAAACATTCAATTTCCATTAACTTATTGCGCAACATTTTATATGTAAGCGCTTGCATTTCAAGAGGATTTATTAGCACACACCACCTGTTTCCATATAATCCATCTATAGTTCCCCCTAATGGGTTTACACCAACAAGAGATAAACTCCACAATTCATTGGCAATAGACTTTTCATGCTTAATACATAAGGTTTACGTTTTACGTAAGCGAAGCGCGATTTTTATTCGAATAAAGGAGATTACATGAATGTGTTTAAAACCAGTTGCCTCATGATTCTTTTAGGATTAAATGCATATGCAAATGAAGTGCAGATTGGGGACATAGCTCCCCTCTTCAAAGCCATCGATCAGGATGAAAAACCATGGTTGCTCGAAGAGCATACCGGCAGCAAGTATCTCATACTCTATTTCTATCCAGCCGCCATGACCGGTGGCTGCACCAAACAGGCCTGCAGCTATCGGGACTATGTTAAAAACAGCACCCCGCCCAATATGGAGATTATCGGAATCAGCGGAGACACACCCAAGAGCCTTAAATATTTCCAACAGGCGGAAAACCTCAACTTCACCTTACTGTCGGATCCGGATGGTAAAATTGCCAAAGCCTATGGCGTACCTGTACGTTCCGGCGAAAAAGCAATCAAACGCACGGTGAATGATCAAGAGGTTGAGCTGACTCGCAGCAGCACGGCCTCCCGCTGGACTTTCATCATCAGTCCCCAGGGAAAAATCATTTACCGGGATGATCAGGTAAAAGCCACGCAAGATCTGGAAAATGTCCTCACCTTCCTGAAGAAGACGGAAGAATAGGCCTTCTCCGGAGAAATAATCCCCGCGGAATCCAGAAACACGGATTTCACTCTCCGCTTTACTTCGAGTGGACTACAAAGGAAGCCGCCTTCTTAGTACCGTCGTAACCAAATGGAGACGGTTATCCTGCAGGTGAGTCATGAAAAAGCCCCGGCTGCGCTGGCCGAGGCCGCCGGACTCCACGAGCTTTATCTTAATTATTTGCCTGCCGGTTGCTTCACAACCTGAGCGTAGCAACGATTAGCGATTTGCATCTCGGGGTTGCCGGCTTGGGTTTTCACCCTCTTACCTTGTAGACAGCATAAACCTTCTGCTGTTCACCTAAATGAGTGGCACTAAAAGATTCATGACCCGGAACGTTTAGAGTGCGTTTACCCCAGCGTAGCAAGGGAAACGTTTAGAGTGCGTTTACCCCAGCGTAGCAAGGGAAACGTCACCCATTGGATTTCCCGCAAATTTCCATAGCCCTAAAAAGACTTCCTGTACAAGAAATAGCCTAACCCGAATGTTGCATGAACGGATCTATTTGCCGCAAAGGAACGCAGAGAAC
>CAZAPF010000110.1:309-6937 GCA_964486885.1 uncultured Verrucomicrobiota bacterium | reverse complement strand
CGCGCTTGCCCATGGCCGGCATATCCTTCATGTAGAAACCGCCGAAATAGGTGCCGTGGCGTTCCGGGCAAAAATAGGTGTCGGCTTCAACATGACCCGCCGTCCAGCTGAAAAATTCCGAGGCATAGGTCATGTAGGCCACGTTAAACAGCTTGGTCTTTCCTCTACCGCGTTTGATTTTGTCGCGTTCGTCAAGATCCGGCCAGGTATTGAAGTCGCCAAATTTCATTTTATCTAGATAGACTTTCTGCTCTTCGGTCAGCGAAGCGTGTACTTTGGCCATCACTTCCGCACGACGAATACTCAGCTCGGCATCGCGCTCAAAAATGTCGCCGACATAGTTGATCACCGCCTGTTTGTTCAGTCCCGGTTTATCGGCCTCCAGCTCCATCCAGAAGGCTTTAATTAGCGGGAGCCGCATTTCAGCCAGTTCAACCAGCTGGGGAGCCTGTTCTTCGGCAAGGTCGGCAAACATCTGTTTCTGTTCGTCATTCAGGATATGCAGCACGTTCCCGGCAACGCGGTTGAGGAACATGGGATTGTGGCCTTTTTCCGCCGTATCGATGTCGCGCATGTACTGGAAACCAAAATAGTCGCAAACCTTACCCGGCGGAATGAAGGTCGATGCGCCATAATCACCGGTGATAAAGGCCACGCCGCTGAAGCATATCGTATGGAGCTGTGCCCGGTCGGAAGTGGCCTGCTCAATCGTATATCGCTGTGCCGGCGGTTTTTTCGGGCGGTCACCCCGCCGCCTGCCTTTTTCCTGTTGGGCGGTTGCGGTCAGGCCAATGGTCAGTGTGAGAATCAATAATCCTGTAGCTTTTGCATGCATAACGATCTCCTGTTCTGATTGCGTCGTTATGAACCTAACGATCAGGAAGCCAATTTATCCAACGCTATTGCATTACCGTTCGGTAATGTAAGTACAGCCGCCACTACGTGGTGGCTCCCGTTGGAATGGGCTCTGCGACGGAAAAGCCAGCACATAGTGCAGGCTGTACTGGTAGAGCCGTCACTATGTGGTGGCTCCTGGAAGGGTCAGGCAGAAGGAGGTTTCATCTTCAGCGGAATCCGCGAGTTCCAAACTGCCGCCGTGGGCGAGGGCGATCTCGCGGGCGAGGCTGAGACCGAGGCCGGTGCCGTCGGTTTTGCGGCTGTGGGCTTTGTCGGTGCGGAAGAAGCGTTCGAAAATCTTTTCGCGGTCTCCCGCAGAAATGGTTTGGCCTCGGTTCGAGATGGTAAACTCCACCTGCTCGCCGGCAGCCAATGATAATGTGATGGGTGATTCGTTTTGGCTAAACTTTACGGCGTTGCTGGCAAGGTTTTGAATCACCTGTCCCAGCAGGTCGGCATCCGCCTGGATCTTAATGTCGGGTTGTATCTCGGCAACCACGTCGAGTTCCGGGTTCAATATTCCAATATCTTCCACGAGGTTATCAATCATTTGAGAAAAATCGATGGGCTGTAGGTTTAGCGGCAGGCGGCCTGAGTCGGCCTGGGCGAGCAGGAGGAGCTTGCGGATGATGGATTTGAGGCGTTGTACTTCGTCGAGCGATTCCTTGTAGGTTCGTTGGTCACCGGAGCCGTCGGTTGCAGATTGCATTGCGGCTTCGAGCTGACCCTGCAGAATGGTGAGCGGGGTTTTCAGTTCGTGGGCGGCGTCGGCACTGAAACGCACGGCCTGCTGGAAGCTGGTTTCGAGTCGGCCGAGCATATCATTGATGATGTCGATCAGCTGACGGAACTCGCGGTCGGCCTTCTCGCCGGGCACGCGTTTGTCCAGATGCAGGGCGGTCACCTTTTCTGCTGTACGGGCAATGGTGTTGACGGGGCGCAGAGCGAGTTTTGCCAACAGCCAGCCGATACCGATCAGCAACAGCAAGGCAATGGGAACGGCCAGCAAGAGGGCTTCGCGAAAGCGGGCGATTTCGGCGTTGAGCGGTTCCAGACTAAGACCCAGCTTCAGGGTGACTTCGGGATTGTTGATGGCCATGACTCGCCAGTTGCCGACGGTGGTATAGACCGGCTCGCCAATGGCAATGCGGGGCTGCGGTTCGGGGCGGTTGGGTTTCGGCTTTTTCCGGGTGCGCGTTTCTTCGGGTTCCGGTTTGGGCGGTGCGGGACGGGGAATCGTTCCTGTGGCGATGTCCTGTTTCCAACCGTCGGATTCAAAGAGTATTTTTCCTTCCTTTTCGGATACGCTCAACACGAACGCTTTCCCGGCTTGCGAGCGGTACATGCGCTTGAGGGCATCGTTGTAGCGCTCCCAATGTTTGTCGGTGTGCGATTTCCGCATATCGGCATCCACCAGTGCCCGAAGCTCGCGGTCGATGCGGTCGAGCCCGACGCGTTAGGTCTTGTGTTTGCAGAACACCCCGCCCGCCGCCAGCAGCGCGCCGGAAAGCAGCACGCTTGAAAACACAATCTTCAATTTGAACGATCTGATCATTTAACTAACCACGAAATACACTAAATACACGAAAGGGGGGCTTGTTTCCGTGTATTTAGTGTATTTCGTGGTTCCATTTATTATTTCTCTATTTAATGAAGCGGTAACCGACGCCGCGGACGGTTTCGATGTGCTTATGTCCATCGCGGTCGATCTTTTCGCGAATGCGGCGGATGCAGACATCGACGAGGTTGGTCTGCGGATCGAAACCGTAGCCCCAGACCTGCTCGAGCAACTGGTCGCGGGTGAAGATATTACCGGGCGTGCGCATCAGATGTTCCAGCACGCTGAATTCGCGTGGTGCAAAAAAGATTTCCTCGTCACCGTAGCGCGCTTCGCGCGCGAGGGTGTTGAGCGTCAGCTGGCCTGCATGGAGGATGCTGGTACGTCGTACCACGGCGTTAATGCGGGCGATAAGTTCATCCATGAAAAAGGGTTTGGTTACATAGTCGTCTGCACCGAGGTTCAAGCCTTCCACGCGTTCATTTGATTCCGTACGGGCGGTCAGCAGGATGACGGGAACGGTGTGCTGCTTTTCGCGCAGCTCCTTAAGAATGGAAAGCCCGTCGCGTCCCGGGAGCATGATGTCGAGCACGACCACATCGAACGTGTCGGATGCGGCCAGTTTAAAGCCGTCGTCGCCGTTGTCGGCCACCGTCACGGCATAGCCCTGGGCCTCCAGTCCTTTTTGGACGAACCCGTAAATCTTTTCCTCGTCTTCCACCAGAAGCACTTTCATGCCGGAAGGCTAGCAGTTTGCTGCGGTGGAAAACATGAATTTGTTTATTACGGTTTCGTAATGGAGGGTTGCCCGCAGATGACGTAGATTGACGCAGATAGAACGAAAGAATAAGGTTTTCGGATGGATAAGAATAAGATTTTAAAGGCCGTGGTTTCGGAATTGGAAGAAGATCTGCGGCGTCAGCTGGCTGCACAGGAGACGGCAGCGGCCGGAGCGACTCATGGCGAGGCGAAGGCGGAGACGAAATGGGATACGTGCGGGCTGGAGCAGTCGTATCTGGCGCGCGGGCATGCACAGCAGTTTGAAGCACTGGCCAAGCAGGTGGAGGAGCTTCGGGCATTTGTTCCGCCGGCCTTTTCGGGGAAGCCGATTGGAGTGGGTGCATTGATTGAGGCCGAAATGAGCGGCGAGAAGATGGTTTTTATCCTGCTGAATTGCGGCGGTGGCGTGGAATTGACCGCGGAAAACCGAGAAATTACCGTAATTACGCCCGAATCGCCCGTTGGTGCGGCTTTGCTGGATAAAAAACAGGGCGATGCCTATTCATTCCGTGCTGGAATGGACGGGGAAATCATGAGCGTTGAATAGAGGTTTTTAAGGGTTGGAAACAAGGTTTCCCGAGGTTGAAAATAGGGCATAAAAAGCTGGTAAAACAGTGCTTTACATGGGGTGGGGCGGTACGTATAGTCCCGCTCTTACTTTCAAGAAGACATAGTTATAAACAAGGAGTCCACACGTGGATCAAGCAGTCAAAGCTGAAATTAAAAACGAATACAAGCGCAGCGAACAGGATACCGGTTCCGTCGAGGTTCAGGTTGCACTTCTGTCATCGCGCATCAAGGAATTGACCGAGCATCTTCAGTCGTTCAAGAAAGACCACAGTGCGCGTCGCGGCCTCATCATGATGGTTAACAAGCGTCGTAAGCTGCTGGATTACCTCCAGAAGAAAGATGATGCCCGTTACAAAGAGCTGATTTCCAAACTCGGCTTGCGGAAATAATCATCTGTTTAGATGGTTCAAATCCTTATTCGTTCGTAAGCCCTTTATTTCTAAAGGGCTTGCTTCGTTTCTGGAAAGAAGCGGAATGAATTAAGGTTCCGGCCGGAAATCCCGGCGGAAAACAAGAAAAACAAAAGGAAAGGTGCGCTCTTCGGAATAAATTTTAAGCAAGGGCGCAATTTAATTATGAAGGGTACAACCAAAGTAGAATTCGAAGTCGGCGGTAAGTCGATGGTGCTCGAAACCGGCCTGCTGGCCAAACAAGCTAATGCCGCAGTAACCTGTGGTATTGGAGAAAACGTTCTTTTCTCCGCCGTCACCGCAGCAAAAGAAGCCCGCGAAGGATGCGACTTTTTCCCGCTGCAGGTGGAATACCGCGAAAAGTTTTATGCTGCCGGTCGTTTTCCGGGTGGCTACATTAAGCGTGAGGCCCGTCCTTCCGAAAAGGAAATCCTCACCATGCGCGTTACCGATCGCCCGATCCGTACGCTCTTCCCCGACAACTTCCATCGTGAAGTGCAGATCAACAATATGCTCATGAGCTGCGATGGAACACTTGATACTGATATTCTCAGTGTTAACGCTGCGTCTGCTGCACTCACACTGACCGACCTGCCGTTCAATGGACCAATCGGTGCTGTCCGTATTGTCCGCAACGATGGCCAGTGGATCATCAATCCGGACCACGACCAGCTGGTAGCTTCTGATATTGATCTGACCTATTGCGGATCCCGCGACAAGGTAATGATGATCGAAGGTACCGCTGACGAAATGCCGGAAGCCGAATTCATCGAAGCGATGAAAACAGCCCATGCCGAAGTGGTTAAAATCATCGACGGCCAGCTGAAGCTCCGTGCTGAGCTTGGCCTGCCGGAAAAAGTATATGCTCCGGAAGCCAAAGACACGACGCTCCTCGATAAAGCCCGCGAACTCGTTGGTGAAAAGTTCAAGGAACTGATGAAGATCGGCGGAAAGATTGAGCGTCAGGACGCTGTTACAGCCCTGAAGGAAGAGCTCAAGCCGCAGATGCAGGAACTCTTTGAAGAAATGACGGAAGACGAATTTTTCCACGCTTTCCACGATCTGGAAGTGGAAACGGTTCGTAAGAACGTTACCGAAGGCAAGACCCGTATCGGTGGCCGTGGATTCCTCGAAATCCGCGATCTGGATGCCCAGGTGGGCGTTCTGCCCCGTACACACGGTTCATCCATCTTCGGCCGTGGCGAAACGCAGACCATCTGTACGGTTACGCTCGCCACCAAAAAAGAAGCGCAGCGCTTCGACGCGGTTACCGGTGGTGTTGATGAAAAATCATTCATCCTGCACTACAACTTCCCGCCTTACTCAGTAGGTGAAGTTGGTCGTCTGGGTATGACCAGCCGACGCGAAATCGGCCATGGTAACCTCGCAGAGCGTTCTATTGTTCCGGTGCTGCCGGATGACTTCCCGTACACCGTACGTGTGGTGTCTGAAGTGATGGGCTCCAACGGGTCATCCTCCATGGCTTCCGCATGCGGTGGCTGCATGGCGCTGATGGATGCCGGTGTTCCGCTGAAGGCACCGGTTGCCGGCATTTCCGTTGGTCTCTTTACCGACGAAAACGGTGCTTCTGATCAGGTAATCGATATCCTCGGTATTGAAGACCACTGCGGCGACATGGACTTCAAGGTTGTTGGAACCCGCAAGGGAATCACCGGCTTCCAGGTTGACCTGAAGGTGCACGGTCTGAATTGGGATCAGGTTGCCGAAGCATTCGAAATTGCCCGCAAAGGCCGTAACGACATTCTCGACTACATGGAAGGCGTACTGCCGACTCCGCGCGAAGAACTCGCTGCATGCGCTCCGCGTATCACCACAGTTAAGATTGATCCTGAAAAGATCGGTGCGCTGATTGGACCGGGTGGTAAACACATCCGCGCAATCACGGAAAGCTCCGGTGCTCAGATCGACATTGAAGAAGATGGTACGGTAAACGTATTTGCTGTTGATGCCGAAGCCATGGATAGCGCGCTCAGCCAGGTCAATGCACTGACTGCTGAAATCGAAATCGGAACCACCTACGACGGAAAGGTAATTGCCGTTAAGGACTTTGGTGCATTCGTTGAATGTATCCCGGGCAAAGAAGGTCTGGTTCACATTTCTGAAATGGCCAATGAGCGGATCGACAGTGTTGATTCCATCTGCAAGCCGGGCGATGCAATGCGCGTGAAGTGTATTGATATCGATAACCAAGGCCGCGTACGTCTCAGCCGCAAAGCCGCGCTGAACGACGAAGCAGGCGAATAAGTTTCCAGTATGGAAATGAAAAAAGGCGTCCCTTGCGGGGCGCCTTTTTTAATGTTCATGACCAATTTTCGGGGAACGGCAATGTAGACGCCGCCCCCGAGGGGCGTTTGACACCCCAGGTTTTAGGGTGGGGGGGGGACCGGCGCCG
>CAZAPF010000110.1:0-299 GCA_964486885.1 uncultured Verrucomicrobiota bacterium | reverse complement strand
GGGGCAACGGCAAGGTCCCCGCGACGCCCTCGGCGCTTTGCACACGAATAGTCTTCCGTTCGGCGGGAACGCGACGAGGGCGTCGCGTCTATATTCAGTGCATGCGCTCTTTTCCTCGGAAATGGGACCTGAACCGCGAGGCTTTCAGCCTCGTCTGAGTTTGTTGAGAAACTACTTTGGTGCGGCGAAGCCGTTTGGAGTGCGCAGGCAAGCCGACAGGTGCGACTGCGCTTTTGTAAAGCGATCGGTTGTGTATTAAATGTTCTGCAAAAAGAAAAAGCCATGAGTTCCTTCTGATC
>CAZAPF010000109.1:0-7052 GCA_964486885.1 uncultured Verrucomicrobiota bacterium | reverse complement strand
ACCCTATCGGTATAGTTGCCAACCGGATAATGGAGGTTGGTTTCCAAGGGGTGGAAAACCCCGTCCAACAGATTGCTTGTCCACTGCACACCATAGATCCGGTTGGAAACAGGATCCCAGCGGATGACCATGCCGGATGGATCAGTTACTTCCATATCGGTGACCTCCAAGAGCGACGCGGAATTGGTCGGGTTGGTCCCTGCGGCAAATTCGCTATAGTCATTGAAGCCATCGGTGTCCTGATCGCCGGTCCCATCGGTTGTGGTGCTGTCACCGAAATAATCGATCTCCCAAGCGTCGAGCAGGCCATCGCCATCTGAATCCGTCGAAATGGTGAGAAGCAGCTCTGAAAGTCCCAGCGCGCGTTTGGTGATACGCGCTTCATCATTCACCGTGCCCGGCTCAATGATCGCGGCGACGTAGTAATCCTTGCTGGTATCGAACCCTCCCAAGGGTGAAAAAACCGCGTAGACCAAGGAAACATCTTTCATGCCGAGTTTCATTTCACCAGTACTGGTTGAAACCTGAAAGATCACGCTGCCTTGTTTTTCATAAACCGTGTCGCCGGAGCGACCGTATCCGCGGCCTTCTGAATCGAGGAGAAAGGCTCCGCCAGCGTTCCCGCATTGGAATCATCACCGGTCGTGGCCACATAATACTCTGCGGCATGAGCCATCGAGACCAGCAACGACGCACTAAACGCGAAACGTTTGTAATGGGTGCGGATCAAACCAACTACTCCTGCCGGACCTTCAGCTCGATGAATTTGACCGGTTCATCGATCACATAGCGGTTGGTGACGGGTTCGTAGCTTGCTGACGCAACGCCAATGAGGATTTGATCCTGCGTATTTGTGCCCACCACCGAGGTTATCAGGTTGGTCTTATCCAGCAGCAGATAGGATAATCCCTGCGCGGCATAGTCCGCTCGGCGGTTGTGGACATATTCAAAGTAGTTCGTGCCGCCTTCGGCCGCCGTGCCTATGGATTCCTCCGATCCGGCGTCTGCTATCGTCGGATCCATGCCCAGCGCAAATTCCACCAGGTTATTGTACCCGTCACCCAGCCCCCCGTTTTCGGGATCGGCATCCCTGTCTGTATCAGTACCCGTCAGACCGTGACCAGCGGCCCAATCGGCGAAGGTTTCAAGATCTGCTGCATTGAGGAAGAACACGATATCCCATCCTCCGGGCCCCTCGCCATCGGTCACACCGTAGAACGGGAACGCGCTACCGATGTTGTTATAACGCAGGTGGTTGCCGGCAAAGCTTCCGCCGACGTTACCCGGCCCACGGTCTACACCAATTACCAGGTTGGCCGGAGCAGCCGTGTTCCAACGGAGCGACCAGCCATAGCGGGCATCGTTCGTCAGCGTGATGTCCGGAAGGTCGATCATATATAGATCGTCATCATTATACGTACCGGGGAACACACCCGTTCCGGTAAAGACCAGCTCGGGATCCGGGAAGGTGGTGGCCACATCCGTTGTGGTTAGCGAGCCCAACGGCGTGTTGATCTTCCACAGCTCCAGCTTCAACAAGGCACCGGTCGGAATGACCGGGGCCGTATCTGTCGACATGTTGAGCAGAATATTATCGAGCAGGAACGACCCGGAGGCATCCGTATCGAAAAACATGCCGAATACCTTGTCATCGACTTGACCGCTGGCATTCTGATCCGCACTGAAACCGAGGCTCTGGAGCTGATGGCGTGCGTTTCCGGTGAACTGGTTTCCGCTGCCGCCGTCGCTTGAACCAATCTCAATGCCGTTGGTCTCCCCATACGAGTTACCGTTCGCAACAAACGTATAGCTCACCGCACCGTCAGGCTTGATCGTGACATCGATTTCTTCGACCGCGGTGCTTGCGCCGGATTTGGCCGTAACCTCAATCGTCAATACAACGTCGGCATCGATGTCGGCGATTTCGCTGATACTGGCCAGGTCAATGAACACCACCGTTTCAGCTGAATCATCCTTCCAGACCCAATCCGGGTTGACCAGATCCGCTAGTTCGATCACGGTCGATGCAGCCCCGCTGTTATCGACCGGGATATTTTGAGTCCAGTTCGTGATATAACTGAAGAACCCGGAATCGGTGAAGTCGTCACCCGCACTCGTCAGTTCCGACACACCCGGGGTCTTGGTGGTGTAGATGGCGCGTACACCGGCAGCGTAATGCTCGTCGTAGGCGGTGAAGTCCAGCTTGGTATCGGAAGCATCGAGTACCGCCAACTCCACCGAATCTGCATTCGCCGCAAACGCCACGCGAAGGCGGTCGTTCGGCGTGCTCATGGAGCGATCGACCGCCAATCCGACCAGTTCAAAACGGGAAAGCACCACATCCAGCGGTACTTCGGTGAGATTCGTCACCCCGGAACCGTCCGCCATCCATTCCACCTCCAGCGTGGAATTCGTGGTATCGCCGGAGAATACCAATGCACCCGTATTGGTGTAGGTGACGGTGATCGTTTCTAACGGATTCCCCGCGTTCAGCGTCGTGCCGGAAATCACGGCGCTGAAGCCGGCATCAGCGGTCAATGAGAGTATCTCGACGGCGTTCGACGCCATGCCCGTTGAAAAGAATAGGTTGAGCGGCCCGTTCGTGGTGGTGTCGGGATCCATCAAAATCAGCGACATGGCCACTGGGTCGATAAACTGGACGGGATAGAGAAGCTCCCCTTCCGACAGGGCGCGTTTGGTGATGCGCGCTTCGTCAATGTGCTTCACAGCTTTTCGCGCATCGACGTTACGGCCGCCCACAAACAGGTCATCGGGGGTATTCAGGAAAGCCGATATTCCGGCGATGGTAAGCGCCCCGCTCTTCCGCAGCGGCGTCGCATCAGTCAGATTTTTACAATACAGCGTCACCCGGGTATCCGCCCCGCCATTCAGCGCGCCCGGCTCAACGACCGCGGCGACATAGTAGTCCTTTCCGGTCTCGATCCCTCCTGCGGGCGAAAACGCTACATTGTTAAAGGAAACATCTTTGATGCCCAAGCGCATCTCGCTATCTGCGGTTGATACCTGAAAGATCATGCTGCTTTGTTTTTCAAAGATCACCTGCCCGGACGTTCCATCGGTTCCCGCCGTGATGAAGGCCTCCAGTGACACATTATTACTGCCAAAATCAAACCAGGAATCATCGGCGTGTCCATAATAGCTGTTCTCGTCTCCCAGATCGCCCAGAGAGGTGTTCTCAACGCCGGTCAGCGGCACGGTTGAGGGAATATCGATTCCCGCTCCCGACAGGGGCAGAGGTGCCAGTGTGGCGGCACCGTTTGCCGTCAGATCAAAACCGTTGATGCCGGAGTCCGCCAGGTTGTTTTCAAAACGCCAGTAGGCAAAATCCATCTCGGTGGTGAACGACCACACCTCGCCCGTCACGACCGAACTGTCCGCCAGCACGGTATCGACGCGCCAGTAGTAGGGGTTTCCGCCTCCCAACTCCACGGCATGGCTACCGAGATCCACCACGTTGGTCGGATTGGTCTGGCTGGCAAGAAACGTAAGCGAATTTGAGTCGCTCCCAAAATAAATATTGGCGCTTACACCGTCCAGCCCGATCAAATACATCAGGTCGGCATCGCACCGCACGCTCGTCCCCTCATCGGGCGGAACCGCCATGGAGGCTTGCGGTAGCTGGCGTCCGGGAATCCAATACACGGGGTCGCCAAATTCATAGGCGCCAATGTCCGGCGCGCCGCCAAGGTAACCGGCCGTTACATCGATGTTCTGGCCATCGACCGAACACGTCACCGCGGTGCCCTGATCGATCAGTTCCGTCGCATCGGATCGGGGGCGAAAGTCGAAATTGTCTATATCCCGCAAGAGCTGCCTCATGGTCTTGACCTCATTCTCCCCATCGTAGTTGTTGCTGGCAGTGCCTGGGATCGGATTGTCTGTTATGATATCCGCGGCGTTGTTGCGTGTGAAGGTGTTGGCATTGCCGCCTTTGTCCAGCGCAACATTCAGCGTAGAACGTTCATTGACTCCAAGGTTGTTATAAATCTCGTTTAAATCACCTTTAAGCCGATAGCCGTCGCCGTTGATATGGACCGTTTTCAAACCAGTGTCCATCGACACATTACGGTAGAGATTAGCGTGAATGCCAGTGAGTGGATCATTTTTTCCATCCCACCTGTAATCGCGGGCACCGTTTCCAATTGCCCAGTTATAACGGATGACAGATTCGACAATGCTCGGCCCCGGCGAATACACCGCAGCGCCATCGGTTTGCTGGAGTCCGCAGGCCATCAGGACATTGTATTCCACAACCCAGGGCACAACGACACCGGAATTGACCCACCGCCCCAGCCGAACCGTCTGCCCACATCCGCTGTGATCAATCGTATTGCGCCGAAAATCAAATCCCTGCGCGGGACGAACATCCACCGTATAGGTCTGGACGCTCCCCCTGTTGGCGTTGGCATAACTGTTTTGGTAAAAGAGGTTGTTTTCAACCGTCATCGTTTCAACGTAATAACAGGCAAGGCCGGTTCCACTGGAATAGCTGAACTCACAGTTATACACCACACAGCCCACACAGGGATCCGCCGAGCTTCCATCAAAATACGCCGGATCGGCCCAGGCCGTGGAACCGAGCGCCCGTTTTGAATAGGAATAATAGTTGAGCGCGCAGTTTTGCAACGTAATGTAATCCGAGCTTTCGAAATGAAACGCCGTGCCGAAAAAGTCCAGGCCATTCAGCACCACGTGCCGCGTGGCGGCGTCGCCTGTTACCACATAGGATTTCACCTTTCCCGCAATGCTCCTCCCCTGCGGCGTCAGCCCATCGTCCGCCCAGAGATAAAGCGCTTTTGTGGATTCGTCATAAGCCCACTCTCCGGCACTATCAAGCATCACCAATTCCGCACCGTTTGTTCCGCCTTCAAAAAAGTAGCCGTCCGTTTGGCGGAACTCATCCACCTCCGGGGCATAATCAAAATGATCCGTTCCAACCACATGTTTCGTCACCATGCGCGCGCTGGTTGAATAGTTGCCGAAGTTTAACACGCCCACGCAGCCCTCGAAGGATACCCCGGCTCCGGCCAACGTTTCGGCAGCGCCCTTATCCGGATCATCCACCACATGGCCATTACTCGAACCGTTATCCTTCTTAAAGCGCCGCGCCGCTTCCCGATCCCACATCAGGTCGGAAAAAGTTTTCGCATTGGGAAAACGCGCGAGGGTCATCATTTCCCCGTCCACAAACAGCTGCCAGATATCCTCGCTCAGCGTCGTCTTGTAAATATTGCCGCTATGCTGCGTCCAATTCGACGTGATCGGAATCGTACCATCAAGAATGACCTCCTCGTCCTGATAAGCGGTCAGGGTGATGGGGTTTCCGCTTGTTCCAGCCACGCCCGAAAGATCAACGGTCTCGCGATACGTTCCCCCACGGATATAACACGTATCACCGGGATTCATCTGGTCCACCGCGTGCTGAATGGTGGCGAACGGTTCCGCCAGCGTTCCGGAATTCGTATCGCTGCCGGCCGTGGACACATAATAGTCCGCCCCGGAGGCCGAACCGGCCAACAGAACATTCAACAACCCGACTGCTATTACCGCATTTTTTCTCATCTCTCTCTCCTTTTAAATTACACCTGTAGCGTAGACAGTACCTTTTCGACCGCATTCAGATATATACGGGGTCGTACATCCTGCATATCCCCATTTTTTAGGATGCCGGGCGGTTTTTTTTCGACGGGATAAGCGGGTGTTTAGGGGGCATTCGCACGCAAAGCCGTAGCTTGCAGTTCTCCCGTGACCACGTTGTCACGTGGAACGAAAGGGAAGCGGTGCAACAGATAGCGGGGTCATCCTCCGTCGCCAAGGCTATGGCGCGACAAGCGGTCCCCGCCCTACACCTGTAGCCGCGATCCGAGATCGCTGAACGCTACTCCGCTCGGACATCCATCTTATAGTATCCGGTGGATTCGGCGATGAAAACGGTGTCGGTAAAGCGGTCTTGCGGATAAAAGAGGTTGGTTTCCAATGGCTGGAAAACCCCGTCGATCAGGTTGCTCGACCAGAACACGCCATAGGCCAAATTGGAAACGGCACCCTCCACTCCTCGGTTTAGGTGTGCCCGTAACCTCCGCTGATTGGGCAAGCTGTTGCTCCAGGCTCTTACTTCTGCCCTTCCAGGATCCTATTTGAGGGAAGGATTCAGACCTTCGACTCGGGTATAAGGACTAGAAAGATACTGCTTGTATCCATTAACCTCTAGTCCATGATTGCTGAAGAAATCGATCCGCTCAAACCCATCCTCTAACGGTATGGCTGCCGTCCATGCGCCGGTCTTTGCATCGAATTCCATCTCCATCCATTGATCTTCTGGGATTTGCACGTGCAGGAACGGGGCGGAACCTTCCGGAGCGCGATCATACATCCACCAGATGCGCCCGCTTATCGGCTGAGGCCCTTCATTAAAACTCACACTGACACTTAGCTTGTCCTTGTCGACTTTATGGCTCGACGTCGGAGGCTTCAGCAAAGGATCGCCACCAAAGAAGTGATGCCAGAGGAAGGCGTCTCTATTCTGTTCGTCCTTTGCCGCAGCGACATGCGGCGTTTGTGAGTGCCCGCCATTGGGTTCGTAATAGATAGGCAACTGGGGATGGTTTTGCGCTCCCCAAAGAATGTCGTATGCAACATAGTCATGTGTTCCCGGCGTGAAAAGGATATCGACGCCGCGCTCCATCAGCCGATCCCAATTCTCCGTAACGGCCACGCTGGGCCAGAAGCGATCCGCATAGCGGCGTCTTGTGTCCTGGGATATGTCCTGGGACCCATCCGCTTTTCCCACCATAACGCGTTGAAACAATGTGGCGCGTTGTCGCTCTATATCGACATCGCCGGCCTTGACAGCCTCAAAGAATGCTTTGTTTGCTGCGTTCGCTTTGGCCATTTCTTCCCGGTCGGCTCTTCGAATCGGCGAATAGTAAGCAAAGGCATGGTCGGAGCATGTCGCGGTAAAACGCTTGTCATTAATCAAGGCGACCGCAGGCGATATGCCGTTCTTGGAGCTGCCCGAACCGGCTACTTTG
>CAZAPF010000108.1:0-7322 GCA_964486885.1 uncultured Verrucomicrobiota bacterium | reverse complement strand
CCGGATGGGAATCCGCGTGATTATAAGCCAAACTATCTTTTTCATTATACCGAAATCCTGTTAGTCCCTGAGTCGTCATACAATAGTGTCGACAGGACACTTTATAAGCTTTGCGACATTTCTATGGGGAGCAGAGGTTCAACTCCCGTTAGCGGCCTCAAACCATAAGACTTAATTTCAGGATGAACGCCCGTCAGCGGATTTATTGTTGGGGTTATGTTATACGGTCGGGGAGATCAAATTAGCCGTCACTGAGTTATTAAAGGAAAAACCTGTAGTGGAGTCCAGCAGGGTTACAGTGCGCTGAGTTCGCTTTGGAGGCCGACTTGGATGTGAGCCTGAATGGCGGTGAGCGCCTCGTCGGTTTTCCCGGAGTCGAGCCACTGCTGCAGGATGATTTTGTGTTCCCATTCTGTGTCACTAGATTAGGCGACATGACAGCGTGAACAATTTGTGGTCTATTTTGCATCCTTATCAAGGGTTTTGCGGCAATGAACACCCGTGGCGCAACGAGGTGAAGTACTTAAAGTAGGGCGCGTAATGAAAACGCCGCATTCTTTAAACCGGTTCAACCGAATAAATGGTTTCAAGAAAGGAAGAGTTATGAAAAATAGAATGGCAGGAGCCGTTTTAATCGCGGGATTGGCCGCGCTGGTTCAGCAAGCTACAGCGGATGGATGGAAGCCGGTGGAGGGATCCATGTTGACCGAGTGGGGTGAGCAACTGGATTCAAAAAGCGTGTGGTCGAAATACCCTCGGCCGCAATTGAAACGGGAAAAATGGGTCAATCTGAATGGAACGTGGGACTACGCGATTTCGCGCCTAAGCGACAAAAGGGCCGGAAAATGGGCCGGGAAGATTCTGGTGCCGTTTGCCGTCGAAGCGCCGCTGTCCGGCGTGGGACGTTCGCTGGAGCCGTACGAAGCTCTTTGGTATCGCCGCAATTTCAATCTTCAACAGAAACCCGAGGGACGGCTGTTGCTGCATTTCGAGGCGGTTGATTACCAATCCACGGTGTGGGTGAATGGTAAAGAAGTCGGCGGGCATGTCGGCGGAAACCTGCCCTTCAGCTTCGATATCACGGATCAGGTGAAGGCCGGTAAAAACACCCTGATGCTGAAGGTGATCGATCAAACGAATATGGAGAATACATTCCAGCTGCACGGTAAACAGAGACTCGTGAATCGCGGGATTTTCTATACGCGCGTATCCGGGATCTGGCAGTCCGTTTGGTTGGAGCCGGTGCCGGAAAACTATATCAAATCCCTCAAGGTCGACACCCAGATGAACGGCGAGATTCGTATTGCCCCGTCCCTGGTCGGCAAAGGGAAAATCCGCACCGAGGCCTGGTTGGATGGCCGGAAGGTGGCGGAGGGATCCTCGGTGATAAAGGTGGATCAACCCAGGCTATGGTCGCCTGATTCCCCGACGCTTTATCAGTTGAAGGTTTTCATGCAGGACAAAAGCGGGCAGGAGCTCGACCGCGTGGAATCCTATGCGGGTATCCGCGAGGTTGGAAAGGTCAAGGATAAGGACGGCAACTGGCGCTTTACGCTCAATGGGAAAACCATCTTCCACTGGGGGCCGCTCGACCAGGGCTGGTGGCCGGATGGGCTGCTCACGCCGCCTTCCGAGGACGCCATGCTCTTTGAGATTAATTTCCTCAAACAAGCCGGATTTAACATGATTCGCAAGCATATCAAGATCGAACCGCGCCGTTACTATTATGACTGCGACCGTCTGGGCATGCTGGTCTGGCAGGATCAGGTTTCCAGCGAAAAGAGTCCAAACTGGTATCGCCTTGATCCCTCAAAAAACAAAAATCACAGCACGCCTCAACCGGGTGATCCGATCGATGCCGAGTGGCCGGATGACGCCCATGAACAATGGATGGCCGAACTCAAGGGGATGATCGACCATCTCTATAATCATCCCTCGATCGTTTCGTGGGTGCCCTTCAACGAAGCATGGGGACAGCATCGGACGATGGAAGTGGGCGAGTGGATTGTGAAGTATGATCCGTCGCGCTCCATCAATATCGCCAGCGGCGGCAACTTTGCGCCGGTGGGGGATATTGCCGATATGCACAGCTATCCGCATCCGGCATTCCCGTTCCACATGAACGACTATGATGACTACATCAAGGTGGTCGGAGAGTTTGGCGGGCATGGTTGGAAAGTGGCCGGCCATGAATGGGATCCCAAAAAGAAGAACTTTATCTATGGCGGCATGCCGAAAACCATTGAGGAATATACGGAGCGGTATGCCGAATCGATTCGGCTTCTTAGCGAACTGAAGACGCAGGGAGTTGCCGGTGGCGTCTATACGCAGACGACGGATGTTGAGGGAGAAATCAACGGGCTGATGAGCTACGACCGGAAGTTTATCAAAATTCCGGCAGAAGAACTCAAAGCGATTCGGGACAAAAACGAATTGCTCTCGAAATAGTGTTTTCCGCGACACGGGCATCGGGGTTTCGGCGTTTGACCGGGAGTCCGATGTTTGATTTTCACGGATCCAGACAGGAGAGTGTAATGAAAAAAACAATGTGTATGGTGGTTTTACTGGCGACGCTCGGTTCGCTGGTTCATGCCGATAAAAAAAACGTACTGATGATTTTGGTCGATGACCTGAAGCCGGAGTTCGGGACTTATGGTGCGGACTATGTGCATTCACCGAATCTCGACCGTCTGGCCACACGCGGTATGCGGTTTGACCGGGCCTATTGCAACCAGGCGGTATGTGCGCCTTCGCGCAATAACCTGATGACGGGATTACGCTCTACCTCCCTGGGCGTCTATGGCCTGGGCACGAGTTTTCGGGATGCGGTGCCCGGTGCGGTGACCCTGACGCAGTATTTCATGCAGAACGGATACGCGGCAGAGGGCGTAGGGAAGATCTTCCATATTGGGCACGGTAATTATGGCGATGATGCCTCGTGGAGCAGTCCGTTCCATCCGGACAAGGTGATCGACTATGTGCTGGAAGAAAGCACGGGTGGACAGCTGACGCGGGAAGAGGCCTTTTTTTCAAACCTGAAGTTGGATGACATTAAAAGCCTGCCGCGCGGAGCGGCGTGGGAAAGGGCGGATGTAGACGATGATGCCTATGCGGATGGCCGTATTGCATTGGAAGGCATCAAGCATCTCAATAAGTTCAAGAAGAGTGGGGAACCCTTTTTTCTGGCACTGGGCTTCACTAAGCCACATCTACCCTTTTGCGCTCCGTCGAAATATTGGGATCTCTACCGGAACGAACAGTTTTCCCTGACCGAACGTGACACGCTCCCGGCCGGCGCGCCGCCTTATGCCGGAAAAACGAAGGTGCACGAGTTGACCAACTTTAAGCCCGTGCCGGAGAATGGAGAAAATATCCCGGACGAAATGCAGCGCACGTTGATTCATGGCTACTATGCCGCGCTCAGCTACATGGACGCCCAGCTCGGCCGTGTGCTTGATGAATTGGATCGTCTGGACATGGCAGACGATACCATTGTCATGCTATGGGGCGATCATGGTTACCACTTCGGCGACCACGGCACCTGGACCAAGCACACCAACTATGAGCAGGACAACCACATCCCGCTGATATTCGTGGCTCCCGGGATTGCGACGCCGGGTTCAGGCACCCAGGCCTTCGTGGAGACGGTTGATGTTTATCCCACGCTGGTTGAGCTTGCTGGGTTGCCAACTCCCGTTGTTCCGCAAGGGCTGGATGGGAAAAGTTTGGTGCCTGTGCTTAAGAATCCGAAAGCTTCGGTGAGGAATCACGCCTACCACGCCTTTAACCGGGGACCGCGCATCGGCCGGGCCATTCGCACCGACCGCTACCGCATGGTTGAATGGAAGCGGGCGGGGGCGCCTGAAAAAACGGCGCAGTTTGAACTCTACGATTACAAGGTGGATGCGCTCGAAAAGAAAAACATCGCCGCGTCCAATCCCGAAGTGCTCTCCCGTATGAAAGCCATTTTGGCGAGACATCCCGAAGCCGTACCTGTCGGGGCGGTAAAGCGCAAGTAGATTGATGAATGCATGTTAACACGAATGAAGTCAGGTAAACGATGAATAGATATCTATCAACTATAATTTTAGCAGGATCTTCCTTGATCCATTTGTCCTCTGAAGGAGCAATCCCGGCGGATACGTCCACTGCAGTTGAAGTGAACCCGATCTTTCAAAAGGTTCA
Source organism: uncultured Verrucomicrobiota bacterium (assembly GCA_964486885.1). Taxonomy (GTDB): domain Bacteria; phylum Verrucomicrobiota; class Kiritimatiellia; order Kiritimatiellales; family Pontiellaceae; genus Pontiella. The sequence continues at coordinate 3,137 of CAZAPF010000108.1, read as the reverse complement.
TGCGGCTCCTGATGTCGCCGGGAGTTCTCTGCAGATTATCGTGGAAGCGAATCTAAGGAATGCGGTTTCGGATGGTGTGCTGCTGGCGCATGGTGGCAATGTCTCCGGCTACTCGCTGCATGTGGAGCAGGGGATTCCGGTTTTTGAAGTAACCCGGAAAAAAGAGGTCTTCCGGGTCGCCTGGCCGGAGCCGGTGAAAGGGTTCATGCGTATTGTCGCCGATCTTGGCGAAAATGAAATGAGTCTTTCTGTGAATGGAGCGCCTAAGGTGTCCATATCCTCTCCGGGGCTGCTGCAGGCACAGCCCAGGATCGGGTTGTCGGTCGGTTATGATGCCCTCAGCAATGCCGGATCCTATGAGGTGCCGAATCCGTATAACGGTACGATTCTTTCCACGCGAATCGATGCGGGCGGAACGCCTCCGGCTGTGGCGAATGTGATGCCGCGCAGTGAAATTGAAGCGGGGCTGGCTTCGCATGATAAAGCGCTCTTTATCAAAGAAGGCTGGATTCGTGACCCGTACATTATTCTCGGTCCGGATGACTATTATTATCTCACCGGAACCACGCCGAATCCGGGAGATCCGCGTGAACAGTCCGATCCCTATAATACCGGACTGGGTAAGGAATCGATCGTTGGGTGGCAAGCACAGATCTGGCGCAGTAAGGATTTGATGGATTGGGAGTCGCTCGGCACGCCGTTCTCCTTGAAGGAGGGGATCTGGTTCGAGAAACGTGCTAAACGTTTTGAAGAAGTTCCGGAAAAGCTGTGGTTCCTCTGGGCGCCGGAAGTGCATTGGCTGGGCGATCGCTGGGCATTGACGCATACCAGTCCGTCGCCGGTTCGCGGTGCCAACCTCGCATTAACGGAAGGGGCTGATCTGAAGGGGCCGTGGACGCATCCCATGGGGGTAGGTGTCGGGCACCGGCATGATCCGTCGCTCTTTAAGGATGGTGAAACCTGGTACTTACTTTATGGGAACACGCAGGTCGTTCCGTTGAATGCGGATTTCAGTAAAACCACGGCGGAGCCGGTTCAGATTGATCCCGCCGGCAGCCGCACGACACCCGCTGGCGAAACCCTTTCGGTGATTGGTCATGAAGGTGCCACTATGCGGAAGATCGGCGATAAATATGTACACATGGGGACCGCCTGGTCCACGGATACGGGCCGCAAAGGTTCCTACAATCTCTATTATTGCACGGCGGATAAAATCACAGGCCCCTACGGGCCGCGTAAATTTGCCGGTCGTTTTCTCGGGCACGGCACGCCGTTTCAGGACCGGCAGGGCCGCTGGTGGTGCACCGCCTTCTACAACGGAAATATTCCGCCGGTAGAACGCAAGGGCATTGAGACACGTGACCTGAGCGCAACGGCGCAGACCATCAACCAGCGTGGCGTTACGATTGTTCCGCTCGATGTGAACGTGCTTGAAGACGGTGAAATCTACATCCGCGCCATAGATTCGGCCTATGCCAACCCCGGTCCGGATGAAGTTCAGCAATTTGCTAAGTAAACAATTAAAAGAAACAGGATCAACGCATGAAATCAAACGATCAAAAACGCGCCATGATGACCTGCCTTTTGGCCGGCTCATTTTGTTTCAACGCATTCGGCAGCGATGCTAAAGAAAACCAGCCCCTCTCGCCGGAAACCGAAATGGCCATCATGAGGGTCATGAATCTGGAGAACCGCATTCAGACGCTCCAGACGGTTCCTGCAAAAAAGACCAATAATGAGTTAGCAAGCCATTTTTCCGGAACGTGGATCTGCTTCACGACGATGAGGCTGAATGGTCAGTTGGGTCGAGGTATCATGGAAATAAGACTCAAACAAGACGGGGATGAACTCGTTGGAGAGGGCGGACAGCTCAAGAACCCCTATGATCCGCCCGCGACCATTCGCCCCATCGGTACACAGCATGCGTTTGTGAGCGATTTCGTCGGCCAGTTCAAGAAGTCTGGACACAACATGGTCGTCATTGAGCGGAAGAGAGTGGGTGGCCCAACGTGGGCTACGTTTACCGCCGTCATGGCTGGTGATGGCCGTACGGCACGTGGCACACTGGTGAATTCAGGCGGAAACTACGGATTGATGTTCATGGTGAGGCGCGAATTCCTCTCCGACTTCGAGCACCTGTTGACCGAAGAAGGGCGTCAGGCAGAGGCCGCGAGCAGATTGATCGGCATTGAAAAACTCGAAGCGGCCCTGGACACCGCGAGTATGGACACCGCCCGAATAGAGTGGTGGAGAATAGATAGGAGCAGAGACGGCAAATTGCAGTATTCCGAATTCCCACACCCTGACTGGAAGCGAGCCAATCGCAACAACGACGATGTCATCGACTGGGCCGAGGAAATGTCGGATCGCGTTCTCAAGACGTTGGCTAAGGAGGGAGACTTTCTCGCCAGGCATGGCAACGACTCGCAAAAGGAATGGCCGTCGATTTATGCCTGGGGCGTTGCTCACCCCGGTTTTGAACAGATCTTCCACTTCGTCGATTGGGATCGCGATGGAAAGATCACTTCGGCGGAATACACGGCCTTTGAGGATCAGCTGGACGCTTACAACGATCCATCCTTCCCGACGAAAAACCAAAAAGGACAAACTCGCGAAGACCTTCTGGCGAAGAAGGGCTCGCGGAAGAAATCAAAACGCGTCAAGAAGACGAAGCCCAACGCGGACTCGCACATTGTGCAAATGGAGGCCGCCTTCAGCGAAAAGAAGCTGGCCAAGTCACGGGAGATGTGGACCGCTCTCGACAAAGATCGGGACGGAGCCTGGAGTTACGAGGAATTTCCCCACCCTGACTGGACACGAGCCAATCGAGACGGAGACAAGCTGTTGAGTTGGAAGGAAGAATTGGCGGACCAAATGTTCAGGTCACAATCGCGCACCTATCCGAAAGCACATGGCTCGTCTTCACGGAAGAGCTGGGATTCACAGAAGGCGTGGAACACGGATCGCCCCGGCTATGAGAACCTGTTTGTGTTCATCGACTGGGACCATGACGGTAAAATCACCGAAGCCGAATACGAGGTCTTCGAGGTGCAGATCAAGTCCTACACGGACGGTTCCTATCCAAAGACCAACGAGCAAGGCGAATCCGGCATGCAAGTCTTCAAGAGATTGGCGGC
>CAZAPF010000107.1:3067-7386 GCA_964486885.1 uncultured Verrucomicrobiota bacterium | reverse complement strand
CGGAAATAACCGGAGTATACGGCTTCACCCCCGAGGAAAACAGGGGAAGGAGACCTAGAACAAGAAAATATAAAAAAGCTTTCACACGATCCATGCACGCTCCTTTGCTGCATCAAAATCAATATCGCACCAGCAAGAGTAAGCTACATTTTCATAAATGGCCTGCATTTCAAGCGAATACTTATCCCCGCTTAATTCTCTAGTAGTTAATCGGGTCAAAGTGCTGGGTCAGTGGATGGAATCTAATGACAGAGCATCATTGAAATCGATCTGGAAAGTCTCATTCATGAATGAATCCATCAATCATATTTATAGTAATATATACTAGTTTCGTATGGCGGATTTTACCACTTTTTTTGGCCGTTTCCACCAAGCCAAATTCTCTTGAGTCGCTTATATTTTATGCGCATTCAGGTCGTGTATTGGGAGATCCATACAGATGTTTTGCCACAAAATATCACTACTGTCCGGTAAACATTTCATAGGATAAGTACCATCTGATCTACATCCATTCCATCTGGTGGCTTTGGACGTTTACCGGCATCAGCATGATAACGTTTCATAAATAAAGAAGGGTCTCTGTTAAAACAGAGACCCTCACGAGTTATGCATCTTAATCTTTGATACCACGGGTATGATGGGATCCCATCTAACTAGTCATCTTTATGCACCCTGATGATGGCCCACGGGGTGTCATGGGAAGACAGATCTGACCAGTTCCAGATGCTGTGATCACGATCTGTATCGGCTTGATATCCATAAAACTTATGAACGCTCAATGCACCGTTGTCATATACTTCGTCCTCAAGGTACCAGCCATAGGCATCCGGATCTAGGGCTGCTTCTATTAGTAATAATTCTGAAACTGATGCCGGTGGTAATAACTCTGTTGAATTCTCCATAGCCCGGTCATTCATTCTGGCAGGACGCATAGAGTTCGGGGATAGGATATGCATGGGGTAGGATTGCACGTATGTTACGCCGGGAGTAGTCGCATGACCATCTCTGACCTCATAGGAATCGTACCATTCACCACGAAGGTTGAGGACATCTTCCGGCCATAGATTCAGAGCTTCAGTTAAACGGCCCATATTGAAATCGCCGGTGATAATGAGATTCCCGCATTTATCATCAACCAGTTTGTTTTCAGTATACCCCTCCTCATCAGCAAGTATTTCCCTAATATAATCGCCCACCTGATGTACACAGTTGCTGGTTTTTAAATTAGCGTCAGTAAGGTTTGTTGCGTCCACGGAACCGCTGGGACTGGCTCTGAAATTAAATATCCGCAACTTTTCATAATCGCTGCCCAGATTAAGTTTTACGTAATGCACGAAATAAAGCATCTCACCACTACCATTCGGCTTTGTGAATCGGTGTTCTTTATTTTTTGATATCGGATATTTGCTGAACAGCATGGTGTACTGACCTGACCCTCCTTGCCCTTTTTTGTGATAATATCCTTTGTTTGAAAATATATCAATCAAGTGATCGTCGTCACCGTTACCCTTCCACTCTGTGAAACAGGCGATATCTACATCCCAATAATCCACCATGCGGTTACAAAGGGCTTCCGCTTTTCCATTGAGCGAGTCATGAATATTGCAACTCATGACCATGAGATCCTTGTGCGTCTCACTCCATGATGTGCTTGCAACGAAAACAGCTACGGCTGCAATGTACAGTATTTTCAGTTCGTTCTTATGGATGTTTAGCATTTTCATGTTTTTCTCCTATTTCGTTGGTTAATATGCAACGTGGATGAGAAGGATCTCCCTGCTAACAATTCACGATTTAGACCTTTTTACCTCATCCGATCCAAATCCGACTTGGGATTATTGGCCAAATTTTGTGGTTATTTCGACCACAAATGACTTGTAGTAACGAATCGGCTATATGGTGGGTGTTACTTGACGGCGATACAAACCATTCGCACAGGGGTCGTCAAGTATGGTGATCATTCTTTACGGCGATGAAAACCATTCTCCGCTTTCCTAAGCAACACCTCCGAAACACTTTGCAGTTAATCGGATGTTTTTCGGGTCAAAACCGCCTAAATTCAACCATCGGAAAGAGCCGTCCAGTATGGTGTTGCGAACTGTACAGCGATTCGAACTTTTCCAGCTTTCCAGAATGAGTCCAACAACAGCTATTTTTCCCGGTTCAGATTCGTATTTGGGGTGGCTGGATACGTCCGGTTTCGATAGATTTACAAACTCTTTCACTTTCCGGGGGGTGCGAAAACGAAGGCCACCTCTTAACCCGTTGATGGGTAAGCTGATTAACCCAACAGGACTCCAACGAATATGAGCGGTTTTTCGAGTAAGTTTCACGTGATTTTCATTCTTCTGTTCCGGCTTTTTATGCCGAGATACGATGCCCGGCTGCAACTGCTGGAATATCAGCTCAGAATGTTGCGCAACCGGATTGATGATTCCAAGATTATTCCGACCGAGGAAGAGCGGGCCAACCTGATCAAATTGGGTGCCCTGCTCGATCATGAGATCACCGATGTGATGCTGGTTGTCAAAGCGAGAACCTATCGGAGATGGCTGAGTATCAAGAACAAGAACGGACGCAAACCGGGACGACCTCGAACGCCACAGGCCACGGTTAACCTGGTTCTTCAATTTGCATCTGAAAACCTCACCTGGGGATACAAACACCTCCACGGGGAATTTAAGAAACTGGGTATCAGAATCGGACTGACAACGATAAGAGATATTTTTAAACGCGCCGGTCACCACCCGGTTCCAGACAAAGGCCAAAGATACCCCAAGGGCAACTGGAAACAGTTTGTCGGCGCGCATATGGACACATTGGTTGCCACGGACTTTTTTACAAAGCCCATCTATACACTCAAAGGGCGGATTGATGCGACGGTTCTGGTTTTCATTCACCTCGGAAGTAGACGCGTTTTCATGAGTCCAGCCACATTCAGCCCGACGGGCGACTGGATTCTTCAACAGTCTCGAAATGCCTCGATGTGGATGCAGGATCTTGGCATCGAAGCTTCTCATCTGATTCATGCCCCGACAAACATCATCTGAATACAACCTCCCGTCCGACAGGTTGTGTACAGATTCTTTCGCATTTTTATTTTCGAGGTCCTCGCTTCGTAAAAAAAGAACGGCAAGTTCCGGTCTCATGGTATCCACCTCGGCAACGCCGAGGTGTGCTGATTGGAGCTTTCAGATCGCCTCCCGAATCAGACGCAGGTTCTCCTCTTGCTCGCCCTTCGGCTGATAGTAAAACAACGAACGGCAGATACCGAGCAGGTCACATTGACAACGAACACTGACCTTGTCATCCCGATTCACGAGTTTCGCCCTCTGACGCGAATCCCCAGTTGCACGGACTTTTTTTCAAGGAACTTCTTTTCCATGGTCAGCTGGCCGACCTTGCGCTCAAGCACCTCGATCTCGCGCTCCTACTCCTTGTTCGCCTTGGCGTCCTTGCGCTCGAATAACGAACCCGCCCCGTCGAGCAGTTCCTTCTTCCATTGGCTTACCTACCCCGGATGCACCTCGTGCTTCGCCGCAATCTCGTTTACCGTCTCCATGCCCTTCAAAGCCTCAAGCGCCATCATGGCCTTGAACTCCGCCGTCAGTTTTCTTCTTTGCCGTTTAATGACTCCTATCTTTCATGTTAGGGAGCCATCCGCCCAATCCATCTTAACCTGCGGTCCAAATCCTCAAGTCTGCCTCTAAGTTATTTGCGGCCGAAATGACCACAAAATTTGGCCAATAATTCCAAGTCAAACATGGGTGCGTAATGGATATTCATCACATATCAAGTGCATTTACATTAACTGGAGATCACGATGAAAATGAAGAGCAACAGGATAATCAATAGAAAAATTAAGAATCATGCAATGGTTAAACGCAGGAAAATCAAGAGTACTGTCGCCATTACGGTATGCGCTTTTGCTTGGTTTTCAGCGAATGTGTTGGCGTCTACATCGCCAGGAACAGCTCGGATCGCAGATACAGAATTTTCGAGCTGGGATACTCCCTTCATAACCCATCATATTTTTGAAGACTTCAGCCTCAGTGAACTCAAAGATACTATCTATTCGGATAACACAGTAAATTTCAACCAGATTCGGACTGGCAAGATTAGTGCGGTCCCCCTAATTAATTATGTCTTAAAACAAATGGATCCTAAGGAAAAGGAACATAAAAAAGACTATCCCGCATGGGGGGGGGCACTGTTTACCTTCCGGCAGGCGAGTATCTTATAGATGATCAGATTGTGATTCCTAATTCAGTATGTCTTCGAGGAGACTGGAGGGCCCCAGATTCAAACAATAGTGTGAC
>CAZAPF010000107.1:0-3057 GCA_964486885.1 uncultured Verrucomicrobiota bacterium | reverse complement strand
GCATATTGATTTTGCGCAGGGTAATTCGAACCCAACCAATGCCGCAATCGGTTTGTCTAGTTCCAGTTGCATTAGCGATTTATCCATTTATTACCCAAAACAGAATGACCACGCTGCAATCAAAATGTATCCTCCGGCCATTCGAAGTCTCGGAGCTTTCAGTGAGGTTCGAAACCTTACTTTGGTAAATCCCTACCGAGGGGTTTATTTCGGCCAACACAGTTTAAAATACGAAACAGATGCTAGTGGAAACCTGGTCACGAACGGGGCTTCGGTTAAACGGCCAACGGTTCGGAATGTATACGGCACCCCACTTAAAGAGGGTGTACGAATTGACAAAACATCGTCTACGCCCCGGGTACAGAATGTCAGATTCAATCCAGTATATTGGGCTGAATGTGGGCTAAACCAGAATCCCCCTTCCACCAATCAGATTATCAATGCAATTAAAAGTGAAGGAGGGGTCGGGTTTTCAATTGGAGCAGGCGCTGGAGGTGGTAACTATTTAGGCATTGAATCGACCGGATATGCTATAGGACTTGAAAACACCGATGAGTCTTCCAGTCGAGTTTTTGACTTTTTATTCGCAAACTGTACGAAGGGAATCACTCTGAAAGTAACTGCTGAAAATAGCTGGCAGTTTACTTCGGGAAGAATAGTTGAAGCAGACGAACTGGCCGTTCTGTTAAGCACTAATTGTCGTAATACACGGTTCAATTCTGTCGAATTCTCGAGCAACGGAAAGCTTATAAAGCATCTTGGGGGACATGCCAGCTTTGTGAATTGCCAGTTTACAGATTGGGGGCAGGGCGTAAATCAGGCTATTAAATCCAATAATGAAAATCCGAACCCAGATTCAGCGACAACGATGGACGCAATATATGGATTGCAGATTGCTAGCTGTCTGTTCGGGAATCGAAATGGTGCAGGAACGTGCCATATCAAAATTGGAGGTGCGCTCGAAACGGCGATTCTAATCCATAACAATGAATTGAATGGCAACAATGAGATAGTGGTTCAAGACTCCACATCTACTAATGCGGACGTGACCATTGCTGGCGGAGCAGCTAACTTTCCAATATTACCTGACACAGGTTGGTTCTACCAAGCGTCTGATCGCAGAGTGCTTCCGGGAAACGTATCAATATATAATGTAAGGGAATATGGTGCAACAGGGAATGGACAGACGAATGATTCACCCGCTGTCAAAAGCGCGATTGCAACTGCCCAAGCGGACGGAGCTGGTGCGGAGAATGGGGCCATAATTTATTTCCCGGCCGGAGCGTATAAACTGAACTCCACGATTGAGGTTCCCTCATGGATGGAACTCCGTGGAGTGAATAACAGCTCTGTTGATTCGGGCGATGTCTCCTCCTTGTTAATAGCGGGTCCAAGATACGCAAGCGCCTCCGATCAGTTGGTAATATTGAAGGAGAATGCTGGTATGCAAGGGCTTGGATTCTATAACCCGAATCAGCAATACAGCTATTCGAATAATGTTACAGAAATAATTGAATTTCCTGCCTTTGTTAAAGGAAATGGGAATAACTGGGCGTACCACATGGTTCTAGCGAACGGTTATGATAATATCAAGTTCACGGGCGGAGGAGGTCACCACCTAGATTTTGTATACTGCTCTTCAATTAATGATGCCATAACAGTATCAAGTGATGATGGGGAAGGGCGCAGTTACATTGAAAATCTACAAATCAAGAATGCCGCATGGGGAGGAATAGCGGGGAATAAGCTCCCGGCGTTTGAATACTATAGAACCAATAACTATATCTTGACGGAGAATTTGAGTGATAGCTCCGATCCCGAGGCGGCAGAGGATTTCCTAGGAAGCATCGGGAATGGTGTCAGGCTTAACGGTGATGGTCAGTTCAGCCTGACGTCATGCTTTATTAATAGATCTCATAAACTCTATAAAATCGTAGGAAGTCCGGATGCGACGTTCATAACTACCGGCGGAGAAGGTCATGCCGATGCAAAGCTTTATACGGTTGATTCAACGGAGGACAACGGTGGTGATCTGAAGTTTAGCGTCATTGGATCCAGTTCCCATACGGGTGGTACCTATGGAACCTTTGCAACCAAGGAGGGGGATCAGATAAGTATATATAATTCAAAAATGTATTATGCTGCGAATAAAGAAGATGATGGTAAAACGCATATAAACTTTAAGTTCTCCGGTGGAGGAAGCCTTCTTGTGCAGCAAAACTATAATAAGGACTGGGTTGATAAAGGGGTTGCAGTTGCTGATACTTTAGCGGAATCTATAATCCTACAGGTGAACTCCTACAAAGATGAATGCACTGCTCCGATCACTCACCCAATCCCGGAGGATGCCTCAGGAGTCGAGTTTATACCTGAGATGCAAGTTAATGGGAGTTTGGGAATCGGACATGGATATAGTGACGCATATGTTGATGTAGATGATTGTCAATCTCACTAAATTATATACATCAGCCAAAACTCAAGGTTCTGAATAAAAATCCCCGGAGATGTCTCCGGGGCTCAGACTATGGATAAACCCCGTCGTTTTGACGGGGTTTTTCATTTTCGGGGTCAGCAGGTCGCCGCTGAAGGTGCCGTTATTTTTTCCAATCTCTGGAAGAAGGCTTCGATTAAACCTTTCAGATGGGCGTATATTCGCCCGAAGAAGGTCGATATGTGCTTGCACTGGCTTAAGCCCTCGTATGACCTCATCCGTACGGTCAAACGAACCTCTTTCCTGCTGAAAAAGCGCGAAAATCCCACTCATCAGGGTTTCCGCCCGTCTGAAGCGAGCGCCTCTCCTGCTCCTTAAACGATACGATATCCAGGGGTAATCCGATCGGTTTTATGGGATTTTGCTAAGGTTTACTGGCATTTTGTATAAAGAAGCCGATCGACCATTTTACCATTGCTGTCCGAGCCGCACGTCTATAAATCTGTCCATATATATCGATAGCCCAGTTTCGATTTGGAGATAAATTATATGACTGCAACTGCTGTACAAAGGGGTCAGAGTACCAGAGTCAGCGCAAGTGATATTTGGTGAATAGTTTCAGGCAT
>CAZAPF010000106.1:0-7448 GCA_964486885.1 uncultured Verrucomicrobiota bacterium | reverse complement strand
GGCAGAGGCTGGCGCGCGCAAGCAACGCGATGCATAATTTCCGAAGGAAATAATGAGCGAAGCGAATGTTTCACCGACGGCAGAGAACAAAGTGAACGGCAATAGCGAATTCAAAACCACTAATTCACACTAATAAACACTAATCTAAACATCCTGCATTAGTGAGGATTAGTGAAAATTAGTGATTCACCCTGCCCCGCACGGATCTGTGTTGATCCTGTTGATCCCGTCAAAAAAAAAATACCCAGTCGGGCGCACATAAAAAAACCTCCCCCGCCGAGCGAGAGAGGTTTTCTGATTTAAGCCGACGAGGCTTCCTGCCGCGTCTACGTTTATCCATCAGCAAATCCGACTCACTTCAATACCGAGCAGGGCACCGAGCTTTTCGATCTTATCGCCGATGTGTCCGACACCGATGGCGCAGTGATGCGCCGGGCCGCCTTTGGACCAATCGTTCATGAAGCCTTTTGCGCCGATGCTGAACTTATATCGGCTGTTGGTGTTGCCGATCTGCAGGATCGGTCCGGGCACTGATTCGCCCTCCGCCAGCTGCAGGAAAACCGAACCATCGCGGCGCGTTACGACCGAAAGAATGGTGACCGGCCCGTGTTGAACCGTCATCTGAACCGACAACCCCTTGCCCGGTTTTCCGTGATAGACCGACAACGGAACGAGCGCGACGCGCCCTTCGGCAATCGCGAAGTGCGCGGGGCCATCGTGGCCAAGATAAACGACATCATCCACATAGTCGGAAAGGTAGAATTCGGAGAATGAGCCCCCCACCCCGAAGAGGTCCATAATTTTCATCGCCTGCACATTCTTCACTTCGCACTCGCCCGCCACCGGAATATTGCGACCCGTTAAGAGCGTGTTCCCCGCAATAACAGAGGTGACGATATTTTCGTATTCTCCCGCGCCTTCGTAATAGTAGGCCATAGAGCCGAGGTTGTGCTTTTCGATCAGCTTATCGAGTGCTACCGACGTTTTAGCCGCGCGCTCAATTTCGGACGGTTCGCAATCGGTGGACACGTCGAATTTCTGATTAAACTCGGCCACTTTAGCGGCGATCTCGTCATCAGTAACCGCCTTACGAAATTCGAACACCTCGCACATTTCCAATAGTTGGAAATGATTGCCGAACGTGGCCGATTGCTGGGTCAGATCCGAATAAACATCCAGCATCCCGCAGTAGTAGTGGCCGAGCACACCGACGCGGTTTTCACGCATACCGGCGGCGACCTGGGCGGCGTCCACCCAGTCGCGAATTTCCTGCCAGGCGGCCTCTTCCTGCAGGTAGCCGGTCACCACATGGTAATCAATGCCCGTGCGGCTGAATACGCAAGCCAGCTCCGGCACGGAACAGGATTGGCAGTGTTCCAACCAAACGCCGGTCATGACGCCGCGGTCGCCCAGCGCATTAAATTTTTCGTAATCCAATTGCGCCACCGGCTGGAGGTTGAGCATCACCACCGGAACTTTTGTTTTCTGCACCACCGGCAGCACGGTCGAGGAGAGCGCGTAGGTGGAGATGAAGAGGAAAATCACTTCCACGTCTTCTTTTTTGAATAGCGCTGACACCTCATGCGCCTTTTCCACATTGTCCACCATGCCGCCATCCACCAGCTCGGTGCCCATGCCCGCGATACGGTCGCGGATCTCGGCATGATAGCCGTTCAGGTTGTCAAGAAGACCGTCAAACTGATCCCAGTAGGTGTCCAATCCAATTGAAAAGATTACTGCTTTCATTATTTTTTCTCCTTTGCGTATTTAAATTTTAATGACCGCCGACAGCCCCCTGCAGCCAGTTACCGAGGCCGATGAGTACGGTCGAAAAGGCGATCACCAGAATCCCGGCCACCAGCGTGCCGATGGCTTTGCGACCGGTGCCCTTCCATTCCTTCAAATAGAGGCTCCACAGATTGCTGGCGATGATGATGAACGACATATGCAGCGTCCAACTGGTGAAGTCATACTCGCCCATCTTGGTCGACCCCATGCCGTAGAACATGAACTGCAGATACCAAGTGACGCCTGCGAGCGCCGCAAAGCTGACGTTTTTTGCACGAGGCGCGTCCTTGTCGAGATAGTCTTTCCAGCTGCCTTTTGAGCGCAGCAGGTATCCGCACCAGATCGCATTCGTCGTAAAGCCGCCGAGCAGAATCACCACCAGCGAGGCATTGTTGACCCACAGCGCGCCGGTGCTGGATGCGGCTGCCGCTTCAGCAATCGGCTTGCCCGCCGCAAAGGCAAAGGCCATGCAAGCACTCATCAGCCCGGCAAACCCGGCCACCAGCAGTCCGCGCCCGAGATGAAAATCCTGCTTATCCTCTTCTTCCTTTGTCAGCGCTGACTCTTTGAGGTGTCCCGCATAGCCGCACACCCCGATGCCGGCCAGACAAACCAGAATGCCGGAGAGCACCACCCAGCCCGGGCCGGTAGTGAGTAGCCGAATGATGCTGCCATCATAGATTGCCGGAACCAGCGTTCCGAACGCCGCGCAGAATCCCAGCGCCACCCCGTAGCCAAGCGACATGCCCAGGTAACGGACCGACAAGCCAAACGTCAGTCCGCCGATGCCCCATAGCGCCCCGAATAGAAAGGTCCACGCCAGCGCGGCGGATGGTGCGGAAAAAATGGCACCGAAGAGCTCCGGAACCGTCAGCAGCGCCACCACCATCGGCGCGATAATCCATGAAAAGAAACCGTTCACCAGCCAGCCGCTTTCCCACGACCACTCGCGAACCTTTTTCAACGGCAGATAAAAACTTCCCGCAGCAAAACCGCCCACCGCATGCAAAAACACACCTAATGCAACCATCTCAGCTCCTTCTGTTAAACCAGCCTAAAACAAAAAAGATACCAACCTTCCGGGCTTTAACAATGGACAGAATGGCATCATTTTTGCACATTATGGCTTTTATGAACAACCTCAACAAAGCCTGGTCCTGCTACCTGCCCCAATCGCCCGACGCGGAAGAATGGGGGCTATTTGTCCTGGATGCCGGCTATACGGTCATCCCGCCCAACACCCCTTACCCGCCCGGCCAGCATCCCGACGACCACATGTCGGTGACCAGCGGACGGACGCTCGACAGCTTTACCCTCGTCTACATCACCCGCGGCGGCGGCACCTTTGAATCGCGCTCCGGCGGCGAACACCCCATCAGCGAGGGCGACCTGTTTATTGTGCATCCCGGCGAGTGGCACCGATATAAGCCCGCCCCGGAAACGGGCTGGGACGAATACTGGGTGGAGTTCGACGGCGAGCAGGCGCGGCGCATCATGCGCAACGAAGCATTTTCATTGAAGAAGCCGGCACTTCACCTCGGCGCCGACGATCAGATTCTGCGGTTATTCATTGAGATCGCCGAGGCCACACAAACCCAGCCGCCGGGCTTCGAACATATCATTGCATCTCAAACCTCGCAGATTGTAGCGAGGATCCTGGCCAACCTTCGTTACAGCAGCGCCGAAACGCGCGAAATGGAAACGCTCATTCGCCGCGCGCGTTTGCACATTATGAAACATGCCGAACAGACCATTGAATTCCAGAAACTCGCCCGCGAACTCGGCATCAGCTATTCCGCCTTCCGCCACCGTTTCAAGCAAACCACCGGTCTGCCGCCCGGACAATATCAGGCTCAGATCCGGCTCAACAAAGCCCGCCGTCTCCTGCGCAACAGCCCACTCTCCGTCAGTGCGATCGCCGAACAGCTCGGCTTTGAATCGATCTATTACTTCTCCCGCCTCTTCAAAACAAAAACCGGCCGCTCCCCCCTGCACTACCGCACCGACCCGCATTGATTTTGTATATTGCTCCGGCTTTTACACAAAAAAAACCTCCCCCGCCGAACGAGAGAGGTTTTGCCGCCGTTAACGGGTTCCGTGAGATTATTCAGATTTGGCCAGCGCCTCCCGGTCGAGGATTTCAAAAAAGATGATGCAGGAGCTGCTGACATATTTCAGCCGCTGTTTTTCCGCCTTCTCTACTTTGGCCTTGCGGCAGCTGTCGTTGAGTTCGTTGACCGCATCGATGAACGGTTCGCGGTTGTCGACGTAAAACAGATAGTTGACCGCCATCAATTTGATAAACCAGTTTTCGTGCTGGAAATATTCCTTCATTTTTTCTTCCGCCGCTTGGGTTTCGAAATTTTTCCAGATCACCGCGGCGGCAGTTACGCCGGCGGGCGGATAGGCGTCGTTCATGACCACGGCAATTTCCGCTTCGTACGGTGCCAAATCCTGTTTGCTTTGCGACATCAAGCCCAACGCGGCCCAGTAGCGGACAAACCGGTTCGAGTCTTTCAGCAAGGCCACCTGTTTTTTGGTGATATCCGCACCCCGGAACCCGGAGAGCGACGCGGCGGCATAGACTTCCTCGACCGGATAATTTTTGTCATCGAGCCGGAACTCGTACGCGGTGCTTTCTTTGGAAACCAGCCCGATTTCGTATTCCGGCAGCAAATGCACATCGCGTCCTGAAATCAGCTTGGCTTCAAGCTGTTTGCGCATTTTTTCCAGCCGTTTTTTGTGCTTCGGATCGCCGGCGAGATTCTTCGTTTCCCACGGATCGTCTTTAATGTTGAAGAGGAACTCCGGCTCGCGCGGAACGAAGAGGCTTTCCTGCAGTTCGTCCAATGTCCCGTCGCCTAGGTCCTTGCGCATCTGCTTCATGATGTCGGAAATTTCGCTGTAGGACTTAAACCGTTCTTCGGGCATATAGGCCATAAAGTTGCGCGCATAGAAATAGTCGCCATTGCTGACCCCGCGCATCAGCCCGATCCCGTTGTCACAACGGTCAGCGGAAAAGACCAGGTGATCGGTCGGTTTCGTGCGACCTTTGCCCATCAAAATCCGCCCGTTCATGTGTTCGGGAATTGTTCCGCCCGCCAGACTGATGAGCGTCGGCGCCAGATCTTCAAAGCTGATCAGCTCGTCGCTGGTTACGCCACCCGTGCCCCACGGGGAGAGGTGTTTCCATTTTTCAGGAATGGAAATGATAAACGGAACCTGGTAGCTCAGGTTGATCCCGTTCTGTTTGGCGCGCGGAATGCCTTCGCCGTGGTCGGCGTACAGAAAGATAATCGTGTCTTCGCGCAGCCCGTCGTCTTCGAGCTTTTTGAGCAATTCGCCGATACGGACATCCGCGAGCCGGATCGAGTTATAAACGCGGGCGAATTGCTTGCGCATTTCCGGGCTGTCTTTCAGGAACGGGGGCATTGAAAATTGATCGTCGCGGATCATCTGTTCCGGCGAAAGGTTTTCGAGCACCATTTTTTCATACCAATCGAAGGGTTTAGACATCGTTCGGGACTGATGCGAATCGTTCTGATTAAACACACAGAAGAACGGTTGCTCTTCTGAAGTGCGTTTCCACCAACCGACGACGCCGTCCATCGTCCAGGCTTCGTGTTTCTTCCGTTCAATATCGGCAAAGTTGTAATCCTTCTTACCGCAGTTGCTCGTGAAATAGCCGACCTCTTTCATATAATAGGGAAAGCCCTTGATGTAATCGGGAACGGGATACTGGCTTCGGTGGTTGCCCGTGCCCATTTCATAGGTTCGGGCGCCTGTAAAGATGGTCGAACGGCTAGACGAACAAACCGGCCCCGTTGCGTATGCATTCGTAAAACGTACCCCCTCGCGCGCCAAACGGTCGATATTCGGGGTGCGCGCACTTTTATCGCCATAGCAGCCGATAAAATGTGGCGAGGTATCCTCCATTGTGATCCAGAGGATATTCGGCCGTTCGGCCGCAAACGCCGAAAGCGTTCCCCATAACAGGGCCAACACAGCGGCAACATGTACCTTCATTTTCATAGTCCCTATCCTTTGCTCGTTTTCTTCTTCTTTTTCGCCTTCGGAGTGAGCGGCGGTTGCGGCACTTCCTCTTTCGGGAGCCAGGTGGCAAGTTTCGCTTTCAGCGCAGCATATTCGGGGTTGTCCGCCTGGTTCGTCCACTCGTACGGATCTTTGGCGTTGTGATAGAGCTCTTCATCGCCGTTCGCGTAGCGGATATAACGATGCGTTTCGGTCCGAACGGCATGGTTCCCGCGCCCATATGTGGTGATGGCGGGATAGGCCCAATCGGCATTCGGATTTTTGAGCAGTGGTGTAATGTCGTGACCGGAAACATGCTCCGGTTTTTCAATGCCAGTCAGAGAACAGAGCGTCGGATAAACGCTCATCAAGTCGACCGGTTTTTTCGATTTTGTCCCCGGCCGGGTTACACCGGGCACCACCCAAATAAAGGGCGCGCGCGCCGGTTCTTCCCAGAGCGCAAATTTATGCCAGCGCTGTTTTTCGCCGAGCGACCAACCGTGATCAGACCACAGCACGATGATGGTGTTGTCTTTGTGCGGACTCTTTTCGAGCGCATCAAGCAGACGGCCGATATTCATATCGGCGTAGAGCATGGTCGCGAGGTAGGATTGAATGGCCCGTTCCCACTGATTATTTTCCAGCATTTTTTGATGCTTCGAGGTGGAGATCATTTTCAGAGCCGCGGGCGGCAGGTCTTCGATGTCACCCTCTTTTGTTACGGGCCGCTTAATGGATTCGAGCGGGAACGGCTCGTAATATTTCCTCGGCGCGACAAATGCCAGATGCGGCTTATAAATACCGCAGGCGAGAAAGAACGGTTTGTCGTCATCACGCTGCAGGCGCTCCGCAATATAATCGACCGAATGCCAGTCGATGATGTCTTCGTCTTTCAGGTTCGGATGAATTTTATCATTTATGAATCCGTCCTCCACTTTCACGCCACGTCCGTGCAGCGAGAGACCTTTGGAGTTCATGTATTCCGACCACTCTTCCGGATGGTACTGCATACTATGATAAATCTTTCCGGCTCCGGCCACATGGTAGCCTGCTTTCAAAAACTGGGCGCTCAACCCCTCGCCCGGTTTCTGGAATTTTTTCCAATCGTTTCTGTTCATATAACAACCACTCACCCACGGACGGCGTCCACCCATGATGGCCGCACGCGAAGGCTCGCACGCCGGCACGGCGCATTGTGCATTCACGAAGGTGACCCCCATATCGGCCAACCGCTGAATATTCGGGGTTTTTGCCTGAGGGTTCCGCCCGAGCGGCTCAATCCAGTGGTTTAAATCGTCAACGGCAATAAAAAGTACGTTCGGTTTTTTTGCTGCGAAGACAGAAAGCGCGCCTGCTAAACAAACCAAACCTAAACTCACTCGCCGCCTAAAGGCGGAACAACATACCTTATTCATCTCTTTCTCCTTCAAAAACAGCGGATTATTTATGAGCCGCTTGCTCGACTTTCAGTCGTTCAATTTCAGCGATCAGCTCGGCGCGCATCTTTTTGATCGTCGGCTGATATTCCGGGTTGTCCGCCAGATTGACCCGCTCGAAGGGGTCTTTTTTCAGATTGACCAGCTGGACCGGGTCGAAATAGTTCGGGTAATATCTTTCGACATAATATC
>CAZAPF010000105.1:0-7767 GCA_964486885.1 uncultured Verrucomicrobiota bacterium | reverse complement strand
GCGCCTTCGCCGTAGCGACCCACGCGGATCTCGTTCTCCTCACTACCCGAGCCTTTGAGCTTGAGCTGACCCACCCAGCGACCGCCCGCCTTGAAGAGCACTTCGTCTCCCGGCCCAAAGGTCATCTGGTTCACGCGGCTCAGGCTTTGCCAGGCGCTCAGCTCCGAGAGACCGTCAGCAGCATCGCTACCTCCGGCGGCATCCACGTAATAGATCGTCGTCGGCGGCAATTCAGGGATTTGCTCTACCGTGAGATCGTCCAAATAACTTACGATTGCCCATCCCGTTGACATGCCGACAACCTTACCGGTTGTCGTGTTATTCACCCGGGCGCTATCCTCCAGCAACGTCTCCGCACCACGCGTGATAACCAACGTGGATGCCGTCCCGCTCACGGTTGCCTTGAGGTGTACCACATCATTGGTATTAAAAAGACCGGACGCAATCGTCGACGCGGAACTGCCGTTGTCCCAAAGGACATCTACGGTGCCGGTACCTACGCCGTCGACACCCGATTTTCTGAAACCATATCCGCTGGATGTCATGGTCGTGTTGCCAACCGGTGCAAAGAGCATATAGTTGGCGCCCCATGCACTACCTTCCTCCGTCACCCGGAGATCGACATCCACCGTATAATTCGTAATGCCGTCCATTGCATAATCAACATAAACAGATCCAGTGCCCTTCGCACCATCCAGCTTAAGGGAGTCATCCTCAATCGCTGAGACCCAAGGCCGATTAGCCGTCGTCCCCCCCGTAGGCGTGTCAACCCAGGATTCCCCTCCTGCAGACGTCGTTCCGAGAGTGGCTGAGCCGCTACGATCAAAATCGTCTGCGTACAAGACACCTGCAAGAACCTGCGGCAGACTGCCGAACAGCATCGCAATAAACATCCACAACAACTGCTTTTTCATTACACTCTTCATCCTGTTTATTCAAAAAATCAGGGGTGGCGCAAGCGCCCCCCCTGATCCGGTCAAACCTTATTAACAGCCCTCAGTCTTTCCTAAGGGAATGTTAAGGCCCCCTTCTACTTTTCAATCAGCCTGAAGAAGCATGCCGGAGAGCCATCCAAACCGACATCATTCAGGGTTTTAGAACCGGTTCCGGAGGAAGCCATGTTTGTGTGGCCATCGTAGGGTTGCCAATCCGGATTCGACAGAGACGTTGTCGATTCGAGATCATAGAGCTGCCCTCCGTTGCTGTTCCATTGGAAGCCCACCATTGCGCCGTTCAGGATCATTTCCAGCTGTACCGGCAGGTTCGGCACCCGCCCAGAAAGCGGGCACCGTCTTTTGCGTTCCCTGCTGATCTGTAACAATAGAAAATAAGCCTCTCTCTCCCTCTCCGTAACTCAACCCCGACATTGATCTGTTTTGTCATTGTCGAAGAGCATTTATAGCTGAACCAACAAATACCGTCTACTGTAGGAAACTACAGGAGGCGGAAAGAGGTCAGGGATCAGAGGTCAGAAGACAGAGGTCAGTGACCGGCGAGGAAACAACCGCTTCGCTTTCAGCGCTTCTAACAATTCTTAACCGCGTCCGTCTCGCTCTGCGTCTCTGCGCCTCTGTCGCAGACCCCGATCGCTTCGAGGCGCGAGACAACCCGTTCCTGATCGGCAGCAGCCCATTCAAGGAGCTCTGGGCGTTGTCAGGGAAATGTTGACCGCAAAAACGCACCATCGCGGAAAACCTGAAATGCGCTTATCCTCCACCCCATTCATCCCCCTGCCGGGCAGGTCAACCGATGATTCCCGTTCGCAGGGCCTTCGCCACAGCGCCGGTCTGGGAGGGGACATCCAGCTTCTTGTAGATATTGCCAAGGTGAAAATGGGCGGTTCGCAACGTAATACCCAAGGCATCGCCGATCTCCTGTATGGCAAGGCCTTCGGCCAGTTTCTCAAGCACTTCGACCTCGCGATCCGACAAATTAAATTCCTCAACCGGTGCCGGCTTGCGCATCTCTTCGAGCACAACTTTCGCCACCTGGGGACTGAGGGGGGACTGCCCCATAAAGATATCCTGAATGCCCTTAATAATTTCCGCCCCGGTGGCGGTCTTCAGCAGATAACCGGCCGCCCCGGCATCCAGCGCCTCCATCACGGATGCCTTTTCCTTAAACGTCGTCAACACCATGACCGCAACATCCGGGGCAAGGGCATTCAGCTTTCGAATTCCCTCTGTTCCGCTCATTTTTGGGAGGCCCAGATCCATCAGCACCAGATCCGGAAGTTCCTCGCTTTCCACCGCCTTAAGAAACGGGATGCACGATGGAAACGCCTGCGTACAGGTGATCTGGGAATTTCGACTCACGATGCGCTCCAGCGAACGGCGAAAAACACTGTCGTCTTCAACAATCCATATATTAATCGGTATCATAATTTAATAATGAAGAATTCAGATTTCAGAATTAAGAATGAATGGTCTGCGACAACTCCCAATAGAAAAAAGGCTAACGCCGCCTGAGTTCCACGATTCTTCATTCTTAAATCTCCATTCTTAATTCCCACTTCTCCTAGTTGGAAGTTTTATACGCATCGGTGGGTTCCTGCGAAAGCACATTCAACGGCAGTGCGATTCGGACGAGGGTTCCTTCACCGGGAGCCGAGCGCAGCTCCATCGTGCCGCGCAGCTCCTCCGCCCGCTCTTTCATGCTCTCCAGTCCCCACCCCCCCTGAATGCCTCCAGGGTCGAAACCGCAACCGTCATCCTGGAGCGACATCTCCAACAGACGCGTCTCCACAATCCGGATGGACACCTGAACTTCATTTGCGCCCGCGTGGCGTGCGCAGTTGTGTACCGCTTCCCGGAAAAGCATGATCAGATGACGCTTGCAGGTCAGCGACACCTTCACTTCCGGCACATCCGATGCAACATCGACCATCACCTTCACGCCGCGCAAAACCCTTTCCGTACGTTCCACCATCTTTTCGATCAGCGCAGGCAAACGGATAACACCCTGATCGGTCACCCACACCACCTCGCGCAACGAAGCGCAAGCCTCCCTCGTCATAAGCGACAGATCCCTCAGCTCCCTTTTCATCACCTCGTCGGTCGCCATCCCTTCCAGATCCTCAGCCGTCAGCGAAAGCCCGCCCAGACTGCTGCCGACGTCATCGTGCAAGTCGCGGGTGATGCGGTGTTTCAGTCTCGCCAAAACCTTCCGACGCTGCAGGCGCTGCAAACCCATGGCGCCCAGCAGGCCGAAACCAATCAAGGCACCGCCCCAAATGCTGGCACGCAACTTGAACGCGGTCCAGGCATCCCGCGCAACTTCCAACTCCTGTTCCACCTCAGCCAGTCGCATATCCAACGGCCTGCGAAGTGCCAGACCTCGAATCCAGTCCGCCTCACGCAAAATCCGGCGTTGGCGGCTGAATCCATCCACCAGGCGCGGCAGTTGTTCCACGGCATCCGGCGGAAGTCCCGAGGCCTCCACCCCGCAGTTGAGCGACCACACATCATCAAATTCAGACACCCGGATTTCCCCCAGCCCCAGAATTTTCCGGTTCTGATACGCTGTGAATTCATCCAGAGTAATGCGGATATAACGGGCTTTTACAGCATCGGTAGTGATGTACAGGGTCACATCGTTATGTAACTGCCGCCGGATTTGGGTTCCATCAAAAAAAACGGCATCCTGAAAATCAGGTGATTTCGATAATTCCACGCCGATTTGCCCAGGAAAGCCAAAATGCGGCACAGCCATTCCGTGAGGTGCTTCAGCGGGCCAGAGCTGTACCCGGCCAGCAGGACGTTCCTGCCCTAAATCGAGCACAATTTGAACAGGCCCTGAATCCGAATCTGGCCAGGACACCATAAAGTCCTCTGCATCAAATTTTTTTTCACTCAAAGGCATCCCCAGTCCAGCCACCCCGTCGTTCAGATAGGACGCATCCCACTGAGGCAACGTTGACAGAGAATTCGTGGAAAATAAGTGAGAAGTGGACCATGCCATCATGTTATCCCCCAGGTGATCCATGCCGTTATCCCCCAGGTGATCAATGTCTTTTTCGGGGTTGCGAAACAGGTAAAGCTCTCCCAACGCACAATAGGGACCGCTCGCACTGTCCGGAAGCAGGGTCAGGCGCACTTGATGGCACCCCGTGTCGCCGATAAAGAAGAATGCAGGATAGGTTCCGGGATCAGGAAAATCCTCGTCCATCCAATTGACCACCTCCTTCCACTCATACGAAGGTTGCGGCTGTGCCTGCTTCCCGTTCGGTCCATCCACCCAAACGACCTCACGATCCATCACATCAATTTTAAAACGCCTGGGAAAGGCATAGTTTCCCTCACGCCCTGGAGCCAGAGCAGGAGCCAGAGCAATCGCGCCGAGTCTCGGATTAGTCATAAACTGTACATCAATCCGGCTGACGGCTCCGTCTGCGGGCTCCCCATTCGCCTGGGGCCGGCCATGATACCCAATATGATCCGACAGCGCCCTCGGCGCATGGTAAGGCAAATCCGATATCCTCTCCAAAAGGGTCGCACGCTTATCTTCCAGTTGCCGAATACGAGCCGGCAGCCAGCGATTCGGGGACTCATCCTCTGCCGGCAAAAGGAGCTCGCGCTCGGCAGGATTGCACGGGTCCACCTGCTCGGCACCAACGGCCGCCAGGGCCGTTCCAACCATACAAGCGGCGGTTAACCATGCTAAACGTCCTCTCATCATTTCGCTATTCCCTGTTTTGACAGTCCATACAACACACCATACCCCAAACACAACAATCTGGCTACTGTCGGAAACTCCAGTTGTTTAAACCGAGTTAACCACCACACTGCATAGTTCGACGTCGCTAACGAGAGTTGAACCCATAATCAAACGCCCACCTTAATGTCACAGTCTCCGAGGAGTAGTCCACATTCAAAATGTTTCCGCATTGTTTCCGCTACCGATCAGTTTTGATCATGAAACATCACGGACTATCAACTTTTCCCGCACTCGCGCTTTCGCACACATGAACCAATAAGAAAGGGTTTACCCGCGAAGATAAACCCTAGAAAAATGGAGCGGGAGACGAGACTCGAACTCGCGACGAACAGCTTGGGAAGGAGAGCATCTGAGAGTCGATTTCGCGACGTACACACAGTGAGCTATCTCAGGCATGTGCTGCACTCCAACCAAATCATTGCATCATTACGCCTCTTGATCGATTTGATGCATCAACTGCAGTCAAGCCAACATGTCAGATAGCCGCAAGCATATTGTTCTTCATCTAAATCAGAGAATTTCACGGAACCCACATTAACGTTTATGCCTCTTGATGCGATCCCCCCTGATAACTCCGGAGCCTTGCTCATCAGGGCACGTACATTTCTCTCATACACAACAACATTCGGCTCCACAATTATGGCGACCAATCGCTCTTGGGATTTCTCAACACCAGGAGTTTCTTCAAACTGAAACGAAAAGCTATCGCAAATCTTCTTTGCAATTTCCCTTTGAATGTCATGTGGCCTGCCTTTGCTAATGTACACTTGGCTTTTTCCATCTTCACGTGGATAGAGAGAGCAATAGTTGTCCCGTGCATCCTGATAGAACAGATACAGGAATCCAGCCATATCGCTAGCCACCGTAATAACTGGCGAATCCCCGGGCCTGAATACAGGTATGCCGTCCTCCTCAACCTCGAATTTAGAGCGAATTTTCATTGATATTTTCTTGGGTCGAGCTTTCTCCTGCCTACGTAAATCGACAGCTTCTTTTCCGCATAGAATAACGCAATAGTCATCAATCAGGTCAAAGAACACCCGGCCTTTCCAACGACCGTCGTCATACCGTTCAAGCCGCGACTGCATGTCGGAAAGCCTCGTCATTAAACTATTGCGGCGTTCTGAAACAGTTATCTTTTTGTTCCAAACAGTAGTGCCCTGTGTCGTTTTGCATGATTCAAGATGCGTAAGCATTTCCTCAATTGAAACTGGACGTATTGCGAATCCGCCTTGCGCATCAGAGCCTGCAAACATCGCAAAAAACCTTGCATAGAAATCATCGGTAGCACTTCGCCGACGATCTTCAAACCACCTGCATAAATCCTGCAGGTCAGATCGCGTTTCCAGCACGCGTGCATCATTCATCTTCCACCTCCAACATCCTTTCTTGATGAAACTATTTTCTATCAACATACCCAATAATATCAACACGAAACCGGCTTTCTTGATTTTTGGTTACATTTAAAATTTCGATCACGTGAAATCAGGTCTCCTCACCATTAATCAGCTGTCATCAAATAACCAAGGAGAACAAGATGACAGCATACAAATTCAATATCGACAACATTGCTTCCAACGAGCCTAAGCCATGGGAACTCATTGATGGATCGGGGTGCAATTCTCATGAACACGACGATGGAAAACTGGCAGCCACCCGTTCTTTCCTTTTGTGGATTGCCGGACGTGTCGCAATCGACGATCCATGGGGCAATCAAAATCGGTCGTTCCAGCTTGGCCGCTCATTCGAGTATTACAGTGAAGGACAAACCCTGAGGCTGATCGCGAACAAGCTCAACAATATCACCCACGGCACAGTGGACAGGCAGATCAATAGATTCACGATACTCGCCAAAACCAAGGGTGGGAACCACCATCCCAAAGATGTCATGCAACATGTTAGCCAAATGCTTACAGAGGATGACTTCGATTCCATCTCCAGAGTATTCTTCGGATTAATCGATCTCGCCCCACGGGAAAGATCCTCAACATTCGAGCCGTTTTCATTAATCCTCACATATCACAATGCCCCGTCAAGCGTACTTGAACGCTGCTTGATTAAAACAGGATGCCTGAAGAGTGACATTAAGAAAACAGCACGTCTCCTTTTCAAACTGAACAAATATATGACAACTGGAGAAGAATGATGAAAGCCAATATGTTTCCCATTTCCCCAGGATTGCATCTGGCACAGATACGTGATCCCAATGTCATCAAATCGCCAAATGTTAAGAACCCGAAAAAACCAAGCGAGTTCATCAAGGGTCTCTCCATGAACTTCCAGCTTGAACTGCTTGACGACAAACGCCGATCCACCGGACTGTATGTATCAGGAGGCGCTTCCCTGTCATCCCGCCACGGCCACCAGGCTCCCATACTTAGGCTTGCAGACGCGGCCGGCTGCTATATCGATCCCGATGACTTCGAGAAAGCCGATTTCGAAAACGCTGTCGTCCTAGTGGAGATCGAACTGTATATCAAGCCTCATCTGGGACTGATCGCCGTACCAGTGAACTACTTTAAAGCCTGAGTCGCTACTCCGAACCTATAGGTTATAGGTTCGGATTCCATCTCCCACCACTATCTTATTCTATAATCACCTGATTCCCAGACACTTTTACACTTCATAATTTAGGGCATTTTCCCACTCCTACCAAAACACTTATAAAGCCCGGTGCCCTTCGAAAATTTGAGGTGAGTGACATGAGAGTTTTATCAGCCTTTATTATGATTATGTTGGTTTTACTGACAGGATGCGGAGAAAGCGGCGTGATCGTAAACAATACAACCAACGATTCTGCGCCAAAGAGCTTCCGCCTGGTCGTCCAATGCGGAGATGCTCCGGAGCTACCAATCCGCATTACAGGGGATGCCCACGTGGCGATGCCGGATTTCATGCGAAGCAACTGTTCGCTCCATGGCAATAGAGAACAAATCACTATACGATGCCCGCAGGATTTTTCGGTATTGGAACCAGCTGTTGAAAGAGGAAGCTATCCAAAAATGGGACAAGATCCGAGTTCATGAAGCAACAGGAGCTCGATCATGCAGA
>CAZAPF010000104.1:0-7863 GCA_964486885.1 uncultured Verrucomicrobiota bacterium | reverse complement strand
CTGAAGCAGTACGCCATTGACATGACGATCCAGGCGACGGGAGAGGATGGAAAGCAAGACGTCCTGAGCACACCGAAGATCACGGTTATGGCAGGCAAAGAGGGTCAGGTCAGAGTATGTGACGAAAGAGAAGAGAACGGGGTCATCTGCACTGTGCTGGTTGAAGAGAAAGAGAACAGGCTTGAAGCCCTCACAACTATCCTCGTCAAAGAAGACGGGAGGACAATACTCAACACTTCCCAGAAGACCCTCGTCAACAGATAGACCGAACCCGTTTCTCCACCGTACCCAGTAAGTCGCGCGATGCACGCCCTCACTGGTTCGGTGAGCATGACGTTAAGGTCCGGGCGTCCGTTCGGAGAATAGAAGGCGTGTCCGTGCGAAATGCGCGGGCACGCTTTTTTTGGCCCCCTACACAATTGTGCAGGGTTACAAATGCTTAGAGCGATGGTTTAATGTTCACTTAAACGTCGGAGAAGGATTCCGATTTGTGAAGGATCAGGCGCTGACGAGCGGGCTGCCGGCCGCGGTGATTGAGCAGCTTGTAGTTAGAAAATGGAACCTCATAAAAGGAGAAAGAAAAGATGAAGAAATTTATTGTCGGGATGATCCTGTTGGGGTTGGCCGGTATGGCATCGGCTGAGTTACTCGCGGGCTATGACTTCCAAGGCGACGATCCGTCGGTGACGTCCAACCACGGGGATATGACTGCAACTACCTTCGGTACGGGTGCTGGTTTGAATGACGTCTACAGCAATTGGGGGATGGGGGGTTTTGGCAATACGGATGCCGAGGGGAATGAATTTGGATCAGCGTCCGCCGGCGGCTTCGGCGGCAAGGGAGCCGCTTTCGGTTACAAAGAAGCAGATGGGAGCGCCACCTACGCCGCCACCCTCGCCGATTCGCTTGCTAACAATGTATACATGACCTTTTCTGTGACGCCGGAAAACGGCAAGTTCTTCGATCTGGAGTCCTTCACGTTCCTGCACCTCCGTGGTTCAAACGCTTCTCGCTCAGCCGGCCAATGGGCGCTCTACTCCTCCGTCGGCGGATTCACCATTGGGAATGAAATCGCGACCGGGACAAACACCCTCCAAACCACCTGGGTTGGTAATGTCGTTACCCTGGGCGACGAATTCAACAATGTGAACTCGGAGATCGAGTTTCGTCTCTACATCTATGGCGCCACTAGCGCCGACGTGAACAAGGACGACTCCACCGTCGACAAGGTGATCCTCAATGGCACCGTCATCCCGGAACCGGACACGATCGGTATGCTCAGTCTCGGCGCGATGATCACGCTCGTCATTCGCCGCCCTCTGAAAGTGTAACCGTTCGGCGCATTTTAAGCGGCAAAAACCTCTCTCGCTGAGCGGGGGAGGTTTTTCCGGAATAAGGCAACCGAGCAAAAGGTGAGAGACGTGAAAATTAGAAAACAGATGTTTGGTACCATGGTGAGCTTGCGCGAAGCGAGTCGGCTTGATCTCCGGATTTCGATGAATATGACCGAAGGGTTCAGCGCCTTTGAGCACCACGATAGACGAGTTGCGAATCTATTTAAGGATATACGGGTTCAGGAACTCAAAGAAAAAGGAGTATCCGATGAGTTTTAGAATGATGGCTGACCTCTCTGTTCGGTCAGTGGTCCTGTTTGCTGCTGCCAGCGTCCTCGTTGTATCAAACGCCGGCGCGACCGACTACTACATCGACTCAGTGGGCGGGGACGACGGGAATTCAGGCACCTCTGAGGCTGCCGCATGGAAGTCGCACGAAAAGGCGGGTTCAGCCACCCTCGTGGCTGGAGATACGGTTCACTTCAAGTGCGGATCCTCGTTCTCCGGGGCTATTGAAATCTCCGAATCCGGCACGGCCGCCAACCCGATAACGCTTACCTCCTACGGCTCCGGCGACCTCCCCAAGTTCACCAACCCCAGTGAAAGCGACATGAATGGTAACTGCATTCGAGTCGGCGGAGACTACGTTATTATTGAGAAACTGTACTTTCACGATACTCCGGGGGAGAACTTATCGTCGTCGGCAATCATGACGAAACTGGGTGCGGTTCGTCTCGTGATAGGTGCGGATCACTGCATAATCAGGAACAATGTATTCATTGAGTGCGGCCAGGCCATTATGAGCGCCGGCGAGTATACGTTGATCACTGAGAACTATATGGATCGCGGTCTCAACGCTCCTGCACTGTGGAGATGGGGCGATATCAGTAGTTGGGGGCCGATGGGGATCCACCTGAACATTGGCAACCACGAAGTGTCATACAACACGATCAAGAACTATGGAACCACCGACAGTCCGTGGGGCTCAGACGGCGGAGCCATAGAGATAGATAACGGCAATTATCATAAGCGCAACATCTATATTCACCATAACTATTCGGAAGGCAATGCAGGATTCATAGAATCCAGCTGGGACTACGATTCGCCGCAATACCGACAGGAAGTGTACGACTGGAGAGTTTCCTTCAACGTGTGCTACGACGGACAGTCATGGCTCTTCATGCTGGCGCCATGCACGGGCATCTATTTCGATAACAATACGATAGCCCGATACAACAGCTTTGGAAGGAAGCAGAATTCCGGCGCCCGCATGGATGTCCGGGGGGGTACTCCTGTGGGTGTAGCTTCGGGGGCTCATTTCAGGAACAATCTGTTTATCTATACGTCTAAACCTGGCACCGGTAATCGATGGGGCGGCGCCCTGAAGACAGACAACTGGTATTATAGAAAAGACGAGCCTGCCACTGTTTATACGGGTGATAACAACCAGGCGGGTAGCGGCGACCCACTGCTCGTGGATTTGGGCAACGGGAATTATAACCTGATGGCAGGCAGCCCGCTGCGAGCTCAAGGTATAAACCTCAGCTCCACATATACCAACGCGCTGGATTTTAACGGGAACCCGCTTCCGGCAAGCGGCAACTGGGATATTGGCGCGATGCAGTACACGGGGATCGAAAACCTTGCACCCGCCGGCATCACCACCACCTCGGCGGTATTCAATGCCGCACTCACCAGCATCACAAACTATGATGTGTGGGTGCATTGGGGCACGTCCAACGAGGGTACCAATCTTACATGGGCCAACAGCGAATGGGTCGGATCCTGGACCAACAACACTCCGCTCATCAGCTACACCAACACCAGCCTGAGCTACGGAACCCCATACTACTACACATTCCAGGCGACCAACAGTGTCGAGAACATCTGGGCCGTGCCCAGCGAAATGTTTATCACCCAGCATGCGCCGATCATCACGAACACCATTCCCTACGCAGAATCGTTTGAGAGCTACACCGAAGGATTCCAACTGACAGGTACAAACGGCTGGCTGGCCGCAGAGCCGGATGCGGCGGTTATCGCGACCAATAACTATACGAACGACTATGCCGGGGAACTTCCAATTGCTGGGGCACACGATCTTGTTCTGGACGTAAGCCTCCCGATTACCAACCATTTTGTAGCAACGGAGAGTTACTCGAATGTCTGGATGGACACCATGGTTTCCTTTGAGCATGGGGAACGGGCGCCGACCGCCGAGACGAATCTGAAATGGGCTTTTTATGTGAACACCAATAGCTGTTTGTACATCCTGAACGATGTTGGAGCGTCGAAAACCTGGACCCAGGCACCGGATACCCATATTGCATCCGGCGAGTGGGTTCGGCTCACCGTGCAGACGGACTTCACTCCCGGCAATGAACGGTTCAGGCTGTGGCTCAATGGGGTCGCGGTGACCAACCCGGCAACCTGGTACGCCAACGCCAACCCCGGCGGGCACTTCACCACACTCTCGGCACAGGGGCCGGTGCAGATGGATGATCTGGTGGTGGCGGACTATAACCCCCTGACAGTAGACGATCCCAATGATGTCGATGGAGACGGCATGCCTGACTCCTGGGAAACGAGCCACGGCTTGAACGCCCGCGCCAACGACGCCAGCGACGACAATGATGACGATGGGGCAGGCAACTACGCAGAGTACATTGCCGACACGAACCCGACCAATCCCGCAAGCGTCTTTATGTTGAACATTCTCTCCGCGGGAGACGCGACAGTATCCTGGGAAAGTTCAAGCAACCGGCAGTACTCACTATGGCATGCAACCAACCTTGTGGATGCGAACCCGTGGACTCCTCTCGCGCAAATGACCAATCTGTCTGGAACCGGCGGGACGATGATCTATACAAATTCAACCCCTGACGCCTGCGAGTTCTTCAAAACATCTGTGTTCCTGCCGGAGTGACACAACCGGATGTCTGAACCACACTGCTGAAAGCCAGATGAATCAATGATTATTCAAACAGAGGGACTTAGATTATGAAACAATGCAGTTTGGGTCTAGTGGCTATTTTAGGAATAATGGCGGTAACTCTGCCCTGTTCGGCGGTCGATTTTTCGCCTGTATATACGAATATAAATGTTGATGGAACTTCTAGGAACTTTGGCTACTATGTGCCGGAGTCGTATGATGGATCGAAACCGGTGCCGCTTCTCTTTATGTTTCACGGGATGGGCGGGAACAACAGCGAAGCCAGCGGCGGCTCTGCGGAAAATGGCTATTACGCATGGCAGACCTCTGCTCACGAAAACGGGTTTATTGTCCTGTTCCCTAAGAAGGAGGGTTTCCTCAATCTTTGGAGCTTATCCAGCAATTCGGTGGATCTGGATTTCATTGATGAGATGATTGCCTGGGCAACCAACCACTACAACATCCGCACCTCACACATATTCACAACGGGTCACTCTTATGGCGGGTATTTTAGCTACTGCGTGGCGAGATGGCGCAGTGACAAGATAGCAGCATTTGGTGAGCACTCCGGAGGGCGCAATAACATACCGGTTCCCAGCCTAGCGTCTGGACCTTCACCCAAACTGAACGCCATTCTGCTTCATGCCAAGGATGACGGGCTTGTTAACTATTCAAACACCCAAACGCTCTACGATGAACTCGTGGCGAACGGACACAACGTATATGAAGATGGCATCGGCACCGATGGCATCATAGAGGTTAATGGCTGGGGGCCGGACAATCACCGCTACCGCAAGGTTCATAATCAAACGCAGTGGGACTTTTTCATGGCGAGTGCGCCGGCGGTAGAGCCGACCGTCAACAACTCTAGCGGGGCAATGCTCGGGGTCGGCGCTGCGGATCTGCAGTGGAACCTGACCAGTGATGGCGGGACCTCGACAAGTATAACCGTGTACTGGGGCACAGCAGATCGAGAGAACGATACGGGGCTGTGGGACTATTCCATTCCCGTTGGAAGTACAGAGGAAGGCATCGGCTCGACCAGCACCACCAACAGCCTGCCTGAACTTACTCACGACCTGCAGTATTTCTACCGGGTGAGCGCGAGCAACAGTATCGGGGGGAGCTGGTCGGGAACCGAAAGCTTCTACCTCCTCAATATCGGGCCAACGGCCGAAGCCGGCCCCAATCGGACGGTCACCATCAGTCAGCAGACGACGCTGGACGGGTCCGGATCATCAGATAGCGATGCCTATCCTTCCGGAGGCGCTGTCACATACAGTTGGAGTCAGGAGAGCGGCCCGACCGTAACCATTGATGGTGCCACGACGGCAACCCCCACCTTTACGCCGCCGGTTGCAGGCAGTTACGCCTTCCAGCTTGAAGTTTCTGACGGGGAGGATACCGATGTGGATACGGTAACCATAACGGCTCTTTTCATGAACGCCATTCCCTACGCAGAATCGTTTGAGAGCTACACCGAAGGATTCCAACTGACAGGTACAAACGGCTGGCTGGCCGCAGAGCCGGATGCGGCGGTTATCGCGACCAATAACTATACGAACGACTATGCCGGGGAACTTCCAATTGCTGGGGCACACGATCTTGTTCTGGACGTAAGCCTCCCGATTACCAACCATTTTGTAGCAACGGAGAGTTACTCGAATGTCTGGATGGACACCATGGTTTCCTTTGAGCATGGGGAACGGGCGCCGACCGCCGAGACGAATCTGAAATGGGCTTTTTATGTGAACACCAATAGCTGTTTGTACATCCTGAACGATGTTGGAGCGTCGAAAACCTGGACCCAGGCACCGGATACCCATATTGCATCCGGCGAGTGGGTTCGGCTCACCGTGCAGACGGACTTCACTCCCGGCAATGAACGGTTCAGGCTGTGGCTCAATGGGGTCGCGGTGACCAACCCGGCAACCTGGTACGCCAACGCCAACCCCGGCGGGCACTTCACCACACTCTCGGCACAGGGGCCGGTGCAGATGGATGATCTGGTGGTGGCGGACTATAACCCCCTGACAGTAGACGATCCCAATGATGTCGATGGAGACGGCATGCCTGACTCCTGGGAAACGAGCCACGGCTTGAACGCCCGCGCCAACGACGCCAGCGACGACAATGATGACGATGGGGCAGGCAACTACGCAGAGTACATTGCCGACACGAACCCGACCAATCCCGCAAGCGTCTTTATGTTGAACATTCTCTCCGCGGGAGACGCGACAGTATCCTGGGAAAGTTCAAGCAACCGGCAGTACTCACTATGGCATGCAACCAACCTTGTGGATGCGAACCCGTGGACTCCTCTCGCACAAATGACCAATCTGCCTGGAACCGGCGGGTCGATGATCTATACAAATTCAACCCCTGACGCCTGCGAGTTCTTCAAAACATCCGTGTTCCTGCCGGAATGACACCCGGATGTCCCAACAACCATTAAGCCCCGTATACCATCCTTCGGGTTTCAGCTTCGGTGCGGATAAGGGGCTGTAGCAGTCGCCCCGCGGGCGACTCAGATATTGACCGCAAAGACGCCAAGGGCGCGAAGGGCTGTTGACTTTTTTTCTTTGCGTTTAAATTTTGGTTTCGGGACAAGGCCGCCAAGATGGCGGCGATACGAACCGCAGGCGTCCCGCCTGCCTTTGGAGAACAGCTACAGTTCTTTCGAAAATGCTATAGTACATCATGCCTGTCACCTTATCTCTAAAGCGGCTCCGCAGCAGAGGACATAGGCAGAAAGATTATTTGGCAGAAAAACATCACCAGAACCCGCCTGTCGATTTTTCTGCCCGCAATTTTTCTGCCTAAAATACCGATGGATAGGGAGTAAAGGGTGAGTGCGTATGGAACGCATAATGGATAGAAGTTAGAATGGAAGTAACTAAACAGGAACCTGCATCTTTATATTTTTCTATCGTTAATATTTCTGTTTAAAAATAGCCGCCGTCGCCAAGCTATGGCGGTACGCGCGGATCCAATGCTTGGAATGATTTGTTCCAGGATTTGGGAAATTTGCCCCCCGGGGTACCCCTACACAAATGTGTAGGTTGTCAAGGTGTTGAAGTTGAGGTTAAATGCTCACTTAAACGTCGGGGGAGGATTCTGATCTGTAAAGGATCAGGCGCTGACGAGAGGGTTGCGGCCGCGGTGATTGAGAGTTAGAAAATGGAACCTCATAAAAGGAGAAGAAGATGAAGAAAATTATTATAGGGATGATCCTGTTGGGGTTGGCCGGTATGGCATCGGCTGAGTTGCTCGCGGGCTATGACTTCGGCAGCGACACCTTCTCGACAGCGGTGACGTCCAACCACGTGGATATCACTGCGACTGACTACACGGGTGCGGGTACCACCCCCGGCCTGATCAGCCGCAGCCCCAATTGGTCTACCGGCAATCTGGATGCCGAGGGGAATGTTTTTGGAAATGCGAACCCCAAATCCTTCGGCGGCAAGGGACACGAGTTCGGTTACAAAGAGGGGGCAGTCACCTACGCCGACACCCTCGCCAATTCGATTGCCAACAATATGTACATGACCTTTTCTGTGACACCGGAAAACGGCGAGACCTTCGATCTGGAGTCCT
>CAZAPF010000103.1:0-7970 GCA_964486885.1 uncultured Verrucomicrobiota bacterium | reverse complement strand
AAATTAATGGTGCGCCCAACAGGAGTCGAACCTGTATCTATGGCTTCGGAGGCCACTATTCTATCCATTGAACTATGGGCGCACGAAAGGGCAGGTTTATAGGGGGATTGCGGCTGGGCCGCAATACTTATTTATCCACAGATTGCACAGATTACAGGATCGCCTGAATGAATCCGTGAACATCAGTGAAATCTGTGGGTTAGAATTAGCCGTGTTTCGCTTCAAACTCTTTCATAAAGGAAATCAGCGCGTCCACTCCTTCGACAGGGAAGGCGTTGTAGATGGAAGCGCGGATGCCGCCGACGGAACGGTGTCCCTTCAGACCACTGAGGTTCTGCTTGGTGGCTTCAGCAATGAACTCAGCTTCAAGATCATTGTTGGCAATGCGGAAGGTCACATTCATGTCAGAACGGAATTCTCTTACCGCTGTAGCCGTATAGAAATCAGAGTTGTCGATTGCGTCATACAGCTTGGCCGCTTTTTCAGCATTCTGCTTCTGCATGGTTTCGAGACCGCCTTTGGCTTTCAGCCAGCGGGTAACGAGGCAGAGCATGTAGACCGGGAAGGTCGGCACCGTGTTATACAGCGAGTTGTTCGCGATCTGCGTTTTGTAGCGCATGATGGTCGGAACGGTGTCGGGGCATTTTTCCGCCAGCTCGTCTTTGATAATCACGAGGGTGATTCCGGCCGGGCCGAGGTTTTTCTGTGCGCCGGCATAGATCAGTCCAAATTTGGAAACATCCAGCGGGCGGCTAAGGATGTCGGAAGACATATCAGCAATCAGGCAGTCGTGCTCCGGAAATTCCTTCCACTGTGCGCCCGAAATGGTTTCGTTGGACGTTATATGCAGGTAAGCCGCGCCATCGGTCAGGTTCAGTTCATCGGCCGTCGGAACGCGCGTGGGGATTTCTTTTCCGCAGTCAGCGGCAACATTGACATTGCCGAGCAGCTTGCCTTCTTTGATTGCCTTGGAGGCCCATGCGCCGGAGTCGGTGTAGTCGGCGGTTTCGCCTTCGCCGAGCAGGTTGAGCGGAATGAATGCAAACTGGCTGGAAGCGCCGCCGGTCATGAAGAGTACGCTGTAGCCTTCCGGAATGTTGAGCAGTTCCTTGATATTGGCAATGGTTTCGTCGTGCACGGCGGAATATTCCTTGCCGCGGTGGCTCATTTCCATGATGGACATGCCGGTGCCCTGGTAATCGACCAGTTCAGCCTGGGCTTCTTTGAGTACTTCTTCCGGCAACGTGGCCGGTCCAGCGGAAAAGTTATATGCTCTCATTTATATAAATATCCTTCAGTTTTAAATTTGCGAAAGCGGGAACCTAGCAATTCGCTCATAACGGCTCCAACTTAAAAATCGATATAAAACGATCGAAATGGTGAGAAAGCTACCCGCAGATCGTGGAACAGCAATCGCAGCCTCAGGTAAACACGGATTTTTTTTGGAGTGCGGTGGCCCACTTCGCGAAGCGAATGATAATTTGCGTAGCAAATAAGGAACGAAGTGACTGGTTCACCAACGGGCGACACCGCTTTCCGTCCGCAAAGAGCGGCGTGGCCTTTCAGTTCCCGCCGCACTCCAGGATTTCCCCTTTAATCCAAATATTGCCTGGCCAGCCGATCGTAAAGATCAATGGCCCGGCGGACATAGGCGCGTTTTTCGGAGTAGGGGCCCGGGAAGAAGGAGCGCTTGAAGCCGGCCAGTACGAGATCCCGGAACTGGCTGTCGGTCAGTTTCAGATATTTATTGCAAAGCAGTAGCTCATCCGTGACTGAAGTATGCGATACCAGCCGATTATCGGTGCTAATACTGACTGATAGGCCGTTATCCACCATGAGCTGGATGGGGTGTTCATCCAGTGACTGGAATTCGGGAATGGTCTGCAGGTTGGAGGTAGGGCAGACCTCGATGGTAATGCGCTGATTGGCAATATATTCGCTGAGCCGGGCAATGTATTTTGATTTGTTCTTAATGGATTTGAGCTTAATGGCGTCCTCGGAAAAAAGAAAGGTGCCATGCCCGATTCGGTTGGCGTGGCATTCTGTGATCGCCTGAAAAATGGATTCCGGGCCATAGGCCTCGCCGGCATGCACTGTTTTGCGCAGAAAATGTTTATGGGAAAACTCGAATGCTTCCTTGTGGTGTACGGCTGGGTAGCCCGCTTCTTCGCCTGCCAGATCAAATCCGACGATGGGCAGACCTTCGTCGCGTAGTTTTACGGCTTCCTTAACGAGTCCTAGCGACGCACGGGTATAGGTATAGCGGAGATTGGTTTTTCCGGCCCGGTTGATGAGCTGTTCATAGTAGGGCGACATATGCCGGTTGAAACGGCGCATGGCACAAAGAATGATTCCATATTCAAAAGGCATGTCGTTTTCGGAGATTGAAGCGTTTAGATGCTTTTTCGCCTTTTCCAACCCGCGATTCACGGCTTTAACGATCGCGCTGATTTCCGTTGCGTGGGAGATATGCAGTTGAGGGGCAAAGCGGACTTCGATATAGCGAACGCCTTCGGTATGGGAATCTTCCGCCAGTTCAAAAGCGGCTCGTTCCAGGTTTTCCTGCGTTTGCAGCACGCCTACGGTGTAGGCGAAACCCGCCAGATATTCGCCGAGGTTGGCGTAGCGGTCTTTGAAAACCAGTTCATTCAGTCCGGTTTCTTCGTAGGAGGGCAGTTTCAGGTGTTCGGCTTTAGCCATTTCAATGAGAGTTGCCAGCCGCAGTGATCCATCCAGGTGCAGATGCAGATCGGTCTTGGGTATTCCTCGGATGAATTGTTCGGTGATCTTTGACATTTTAATGGGCAAAATAATTTAGTGACAGAATGATTGCTCTATTCCTCTGTTTGGTATGCATTATTCTGCCACTAAAGTATTCTGCCTGAAAAGAGAATTGAAGATGTTGATTATTGAATCGCAAAGTCTGGAGGTGTACCGGAATCTAGCCATTGAGGAATACCTGATGGATCAGGTCAGCGATTCCGGTCCGGTTCTGTTTCTGTGGCAGAGTGAGTGCGCGGTGGTGATGGGCAAAAACCAAAACCCTTGGAAGGAATGCCGATTGGACCGGATGGAAGCGGACGGTATTCCGTTGGCTCGCCGGATTTCAGGAGGGGGCACCGTTTATCACGATGCCGGAAACCTGAACTATTGCATCATCGTCGATCGGATGACCTATCGCGAGGAGCAAGCCTATGAACTGGTTTTTGATGCGCTGAAGACCTTTGGCATTCAGGCCGAAAAAACGGGAAAGAGCAACCTGAGTGTGGAAGGGCGGAAGTTTTCGGGCAATGCTTTTGCTTTTCGCAAGGGCAGGGCGCTGCATCATGGGACCCTGTTGCTGGACACCGATTTGCAACGGCTTAACCGCTACCTGGGATCCATGTTCGAGCATATCGATACGCATGCCATAGCATCGGTGCCGGCAGACGTGATGAATCTGAATCTGGGTGTTGATGAAGTGTCTGATGCTTTAAAGGAATCTTTTAAACAGCTTTATTCAGAGGGATTGAACGCTGATCTGGCAAACCTGGAGCTTGATGAGTCATTGCTGGAACCAATCCATGAAAAACAGGTATCGGATAGCTGGAAATATGAGTCCACACCACGCTTTTCTCTGGATCTAAACGGGTTGCAATTAGAGGTGGTAAAGGGGCGGATTGCCGGTTCGCGATACGATGGAAACCTGTTCCATGAGGTGGCGTTTTCGTTGTCCTGCTAGGTTGACTAAAAGGACTTAAAAACTTAGATTGT
The DNA here is from genome assembly GCA_964486885.1 of uncultured Verrucomicrobiota bacterium. GTDB lineage: Bacteria > Verrucomicrobiota > Kiritimatiellia > Kiritimatiellales > Pontiellaceae > Pontiella. Next base: position 4,217 of record CAZAPF010000103.1, on the reverse strand, counting down.
TTATTAAACCTATTCAATTGGAGGCGGTATGAAGGTGTTAGCTAAGATTTTGTGTGTTTCTACTGTTGTTGCATTGGTTGCGGGATGCGCGACCGATGTTGTCTATGTACCTAAACTTCCCCCGCATGCCCAGGCGAAGCTACTCGACTATTTAGAACAGCCCGATAATAAGGTGTTTGTGGTCGCGATTGATCCCGGTGGGGACTATGCGTTCGGCTATGACTACGGCAAGCCCACCCTCAAGGAAGCCGCCAAGATTGCTGTTGAAAAGTGTGATGCCAACCGTGAATCACATGGAATTGTGGCAAAATCCTATATTTATGCCATCAATAACAAAGTCGTTTTCGAGGAAATGATCCGTAAAGACGCGGAAGCCAAGCGCAGAGCAAAAAGCGCCGGACAGGAAGCTCAGATCGACGAAGCGGCACGGCAGGATGCAACCGGCGAAGCCGACCAGCCTACCGAGTAAGAATGTTCGAAGGCACCGCAGTCATTAAAAACGAGGCCGGCATACACTGCCGGCCTTCTGCTATTCTGGTCAACGAGGGCACGGCCTATGAGGGTGAGATTTTTGTGCAGGCCGAAAGCGGTTCCTGCAACCTGAAATCGGCCCTTGAATGCATTATGCTGGGGCTGGAAATGGGTGCTGAAGTCAAGATTCAGGTGACCGGACCCGATGAAGAAGTCTTCGGGCGGAAGCTGATTGAACTCTTCGAAACCCACTTTGATTTTCCCCCTCAGTAATAAACCCGGACCATGGTTGACCGGGGGACATTTACTGGTATAGTTCCCGCGAATTTTGCCAAAATATTGGCATTTTTATACTAATTCATTAACCAGGAAGGTAATAACATGTCTACTAAAGTACTTGATGCTGTTAAGCCCGGTGTTCTTTTTGGCGACGACGTAGCCAAAGTTTTCCAGATTGCCAAGGAAAACAAATTTGCACTGCCCGCTGTAAACGTTGTTGGAAGTGACTCCATCAATGGTGTTCTCGAGGCCGCTGCTGCGGTTAATTCCCCTGTAATCATTCAGTTCTCCAATGGCGGAGCCTCTTTTACTGCCGGTAAAGGCTGCCCGGCCAACGGTGCGGTTCTGGGCGCCATTTCCGGTGCCAAGCACGTTCACGCAATGGCTGAAGCTTACGGTGTTCCGGTTATCCTCCACACCGACCACGCTTCCAAGAAGCTCCTTCCGTGGATCGACGCGCTTCTCGAAGCCGGTGAAAAAATGTTTTCCGAACAGGGACGCCCGCTCTTCAGCTCCCACATGCTGGATCTGTCGGAAGAAACCCTCGAAGAAAATATCGAAATTTCTGCTAAATACCTCGAGCGCATGAGCAAGATCGGCATGACCCTCGAAATCGAACTCGGTTGCACCGGTGGAGAAGAAGACGGTGTTGATAACACCGACATGGATGAGTCTAAGCTCTACACCCAGCCGGAAGACGTTGCGTACGCGTACGAAAAGCTGAATGCAATCAGCCCGAACTTCACGGTTGCGGCTTCCTTCGGTAACGTACACGGCGTGTACAAGCCGGGTAATGTTAAACTGACCCCGACCATTCTGCGTGATTCCCAGGCATACGTTGCTGACAAATTCGGTACCGATGCCCAGCCGCTGAACTTCGTGTTCCACGGTGGTTCCGGTTCTTCACCTGCAGAAATCGAAGAGTCCATCGGATACGGTGTAATCAAGATGAATATCGACACCGACACCCAGTGGGCAACCTGGGAAGGTCTGCTGAACTTCTACAAGACGAACGAAGCTTACTTGCAGGGTCAGCTCGGAAATCCGGAAGGTGAAGACAAGCCGAATAAAAAATTCTACGATCCGCGCGTATGGTTACGTAAGGGTCAGGAAGGTCTCGTTGAGCGCATCAAACAGGCCTATGCCGATCTCAACGCCGTTGGCGTTAACTAATCAGTTTACTTGATTGGTTCGATCAAGCCGTCCTTTGGGGCGGCTTTTTTTTGTGTAGTTAATGAACGATATAGACAATAGACTGTCGGAGTTTATGTATTATGATTCAATCTCTCATGATTTAAAGGCCTAGGAGGGCATTATGAAGAAATGGTTAACAGTATTGGCGGCGGTAGCTGTCAGCGCGGGGGCAATGGCGGCAGATGGGTGGATGACGGATTTTGAAAAAGCCAAAACGGTGGCGCAGGAAAAGAAAATTCCGATCCTGATCGATTTCAGCGGTTCGGACTGGTGCGGATGGTGCATCAAGCTTGATAAGGAAGTGTTCTCCAAAAAGGAATTTAAGGACTATGCAAAAGACAACCTGGTGTTGGTCCTGGCTGATTTTCCCAGCGATAAATCAAAACAGAGCGCCGGTCTGCAGGCACAGAATGAAAAGCTGGCCAAGGAATTCGGCGTAAAAGGTTTTCCGACCGTATATCTACTGAGCCCCGAAGGGAAACCGCTAGCGAAGACCGGTTATCAGGCAGGGGGTCCCGCCGCATATGTTGAACATGTTAAGAAACTTGTAGCTGAAGCCAAATAAAGGCTCTCACTGCGGGGTATCTAAAAGGCGCTCTTCATGAAGCGCCTTTTTTTTCCATTCATGTCGCATTACCGAGGGAATACTCCCCGCAGATGGACCATGAATCTTTTTTATTGCTCGAGTGCAATCACCTCTACGGTATTTCCGATTTGTTTCCAGCGAACATTCAGGTCAAACACCCGTGTTCCGAAAATACGGTCGGGTTCCTCTTTCTGATACGCCGGTCGTGGATTGAAGGAAAGCATATCGGTAATCAGCTGCTTTAGTGCAGGACGTTCCGCTGTTTCAAGTTCCGCGATTCGGGATTCAAGTTGTGGAGCAAGGAACACGGAATTTATTGCTGGCGGTGCTGCAGCAGCGAATGCGCCCTTTGCATCGGGAATGCTGTCGGAGTAGGGGATATACGGCTTGATATCCAGAACCGGGGTGCCGTCCAGAAAATCACCGCCACCCAGTTCCAGTGTGATGTCTTTAACGGTAATCAGCTCGACTACGGATAGTCCAATCGGATTAGGTCTGAAGTTGGATCTCGAAGCAAAGACGCCTATCCGCTCATTACCACCCAGCCGGGGAGGGCGCACGGTGGACTTCCATTGATCCCGTGCGGACTCGTTGAACACAAATATAATCCACACATGTGAAAATTCATCGAGTCCGCGCAGGGTATCAGGCTGATTGAAGGGCGGCAACAGCTCCAGTGTCGCTGTTGCACTCTTCACCAATCCCGGCTGCCGGGGGATGCCGAACTTGTCCGTATAGCACGACCGGATCATTCCAATGGGATTAAACTCAAAATCCATAACCATAATGTGCCCGCAGATGACGCAGATTACACGGATATTTTCAGGGTTGTCCTTATCTGCTTCATCGGCGTAATCTGCGGGCAATGAAATCCGTAGCACAGTTAAATGAGTGGGTTCAGTCGGCAACCTCGATTGTTGCCCTTACAGGTGCCGGTATTTCGACGGGATCGGGCATTCCCGATTTCCGGTCGGCCAGCGGCATCTATTCCGATACTAAAAATGTCAATGTATTCGATCTCGATGCCTTTAATCGGGATCCGTCGATTTTCTACACCTTTGCCCGTAAGTTCTACCCGCAGGTACGTGATGCACAACCCAATGCGGCGCATCGGGCTCTGGCGTCATGGAATAATGTGACGGTAGTGACACAGAATATGGATGACTATCATCAGCGCGCGGGCTCATCGCCCGTCTACACCGTGCACGGGAACCATATACAGAGCACGTGCCAATCATGCAGAGAACAGGTGATAACCGAGGATCTGTTTCAGGCTATCGAATACGGAGAGATTCCGTATTGTGCCTGCGGTGGTGTGTATAAACCGAACATTACCTTCTTTGGAGAAATGCTCCCGGAATATGATTGGACGGAATCAGTGAAGGCAATCAGCGGGGCGGATCTGATACTCGTGCTCGGTACGTCGCTGGAGGTTTATCCCGCCGCCAGCCTTCCGGGCTATCGGCCGTGGAATGCCCGCCTCGTGATCATTAACCATGACCCAACACCCTTGGATCACGAAGCTCAGCTCGTCATTCATGATGACTTGTGTGAGGTGATGGGGAGCGTGACGATTGATCCGTGAGGCGTGAAGGTTCGTTTTTAACGGAGCCGCCAGGATGGCAGCGATACGTACCGCAGGCTTCCACGGCGTGTTGCCCAAATCAACAAGAACTACACAGACTGA
>CAZAPF010000102.1:0-8071 GCA_964486885.1 uncultured Verrucomicrobiota bacterium | reverse complement strand
ATGGATGAAATGGCCAAAGTGGCAGCTGCCACCACGGTCCCCATTGCTACGGGAGAAAACCTTCAGGGCTTGGATGACTTTTCCCGTCTGATCGATAAGCGTGCGGCGTCGATTCTCAACCTGTCGTCGGCCAATGTCGGCGGCTTGACCGAAGCGCGAAAGATCGCAACCCTGGCCGAAATGCAGGGCATACAGATTGCGCCGCATTTCTTTTCGTATGGTCCTTTATGCTGGGCGGCAATGGCTAACCTTTGCATGGCCACACCCAATGTATTGTTGATGGAGACGAATTCGTTGAGCGAAGCTACGTCCGGCTCCAAAAAGTCGAAAAAGCATCGCTTTTTTAAAGAGCCGATCGAAATCGACGGCTACTACTTTACGCCTTCCGGCAAACCGGGATTGGGCTATGAATACGATGAGCAATTCGTTGTAAGCCGGAAAAGGCTGGCATAACGAGCGGACCGTCATGATTCGATTGAAGCGACAACTTGCTGCTGCGTTATCTCTCCTCGCTAGTGGTGTGATGGCTACTGAGCTTAATGTGGCTCACCCGTATCTTTGTGCCGATACGCGTACGGACAGTGTGATGAAAGTGGACCGTAATGGGCAGGTGGCCTGGTCCTATTCCGTGCCGCAAGTACACGACGTATGGGGATTGAAAAACGGAAACGTCCTTCTTGCCAGCACGAAGCAAGGCGTTCAGGAAGTCTCGCCTGATAAAAAAGTGGTTTGGCGCTATAAGGCCGGAAAAAAGGAGCGCACCTACAGTTGTCAGCCGCTTCCGGATGGCGCTGTGCTGGTCGGGATTAGCGGGAAACCCAATCGAGTGGTCGAAGTCAACCGCGCCGGAAACGTTAGCAAAACGATCGAGGTGAAAGCAAAAGGGTCCATCCGCCTGGTGCGTAAGACGAGATCCGGGAACTATGTCGTTGCGGCCCGCAGCGAAAAGAAGGTTCAGGTTTACGCCGCGTCCGGCGCGCTGATCCGCGAGATTGCTGTGCCGGGTATCTACCATGCCGTTGAACTTGATAACGGCAATATATTGGCCGGCTGTATGGACGGACATATGGTTCTTGAAATCGATCCGAACGATAAGATCGTTTGGCGGATCGATGAAGATGAGCTGCCTGGAATTCCGCTTCGAACCGTTGGCGGTCTCCAGCGCTTGCCCAATGGCAATACCGTGATCATCAACTATGCCGGTGCCGATTATATCGGGCAACAGCCTCAGATTATTGAAGTAACCCGCGACAAGAAGGTGGTCTGGCAGGTCTTCGACAACGACCAGCTTTGCACCCCCGCCCACGTCCAATTGCTCGACCTCCCCGGCGACGCGGCCGCGGGAGAGTTGTTCCGGTAGTCGGTATAGAAAGGGAGGGTAAGAAAAATATGAATAAGAAAATACAAATACTGATCACCTTTATTTTGCTGTTCACTAACCTGACTCAAGCAGGTGAAAATGCGGCAGAGATCACGACGGCGCCTTTTGGGGCTCATAACCGCTGGCCCATCTATAACTTCACGCAGTATCTCTACATAAAGAAATACGACATCCATGTTTTGGGCACGCCCGATGTAAGTGAATGGATGATGCGTGAATCACAAAATCTGGTCGAAAAAATAGTAGACGCCCTGAAGAATCCCGAAGACCGTCGAAAATTTGCCGGTCATCGTAATTTTCTGGTCACGGATTTCGACCCCTCAATCCCGGGCGGGACGAAGGGGCACCGGAATACAGGTGGCAATGGTGTGAGTATGTTCAATGAAATGCTGGCGTGCGCCACGGCGGTTGATACCCTTTACCCTGACGCACCACCGGTAATGCGGGCATGGAATACGCCGGTCCACGAGTTTGCCCATGCGATTGAGTTCACCCTCGGCCTGCAAAAGCGCAGCGATGAGGTCTACAGGCAACATGTTCCAAACTACAATCCCAAGGTAGCGAGGGAGTACTTCACTTGGTCGGTCCAACGCTGGTTTGACAGCTCCGGACCGAAACAGACACGTGATAAGATGCCAAAATGGGAATACAACTTCGTTGCAAGTGTATTCGATGCACAGAACACCTGGAAGCCGAAATGTAAGCGTGAAGGCAAAGTATATTTGCCACGAACAGATGATCTGAAAATTGCCGCCGCGGAAGACCGTCCAGCTCCGGTTTCAATCGGCTGGGAGCAGGTGGAAGCGGTGGCTGGTGAGTATTCGCAGGCCGTACCATTGAACTCCTGGCATCTCGGAACAATAAGTGTCACGAAGCGCGATAAGCAGAGCAACCCGCAGATGTTGAAGTGGACTAACAAGGCAGGGCGCTCATGGCGGCTTGAGCCGGATCTAAAGACCGCAACCCTGCATACGGGGCCGGATAACCCGTACCATGACAGCCTCAAAGGCCAGGCCTTTTACATGGCCTTTGACAGAACAAGCCCCGGCGAGCCAAGGGTCGCCGGGTTCTGGTTCCAGGGGGCATTGTTTCTTAAGCAGAACGCCCGTGACGCGATCCGTCGCTGAGAACCATGACTGACCTCGCCCCGTAACACTCTGATATGCAGAATACTCTCTAAAGGAATCTTATGAATTATAGAAAACAAAACTGGAGCCGACTGAAAATCGTGGGCGCTTTATCGATGATGTCCGTTGTGGGCCTTACAGCAGTTGAAACACAGCATGCGATATTGGTCAAAAAAGGGCAGCCTGTAAAATACGACAAAATCACCGAGCCCATCAAGGGCCTATACGGTGCGAAAGACAACTTGGATGGGCCGGGGCTGGAGAACAACTATTTTGCCGTGTTCTTTCCCATACTAAGTGGCAGGATTTACGGTGACCTCATCGCCAAGCGACAGTATGTGCCGGTGATCGAAAAATTCAAAATGAATACCAAGCGGCATGCGTTTCACGACTGGGGGACCGATGTTTTTCCCTCCGGTGGCAGTGGCGGTTTTGGCATCAGCAGCTTCGCTGTTGTTCACGATGGACAACAGATCACACCGGAGTGGGAGACTATTGAAAGTATTGAAATTACCATTCTGTCTGACCAAGCCGAAGACAGCTCCATCCGCTTGAAATTCAACGGCTGGAAAGTTGCGGACGAAACGATCGACGTCGAGTGGACGATCAGCACCCGCTGGGATGCTCGTTGGGTCAAGCACACCCTTCAATTCCCAAAGGGCTTTGATCAAGAACTGCACCTGGGAACCACCCGCTACTTGGAAAATTACAGCAAAGATGAAGCAAGCGCCATAATCTATGGTCTCGGAGATCAGACGTACAAGAAGGTCAAACCGCGGCGGGTTCTAACGGCCCTTAAGGGCGATCCTAAAACATGTGTAGACTTCTTTACCGAGGGTAAAAATTTCGGGCTGATCGCCAAGCCCGACGAAGCAGGCCGCGCGGTATTTTATACCAGTGCAAGCTGGGCGGGTGAACCGTCTCCTCTCTTTGAGGAAGAAGATTGGGCCGCAAAACTGTTTCAGGGCATCGACTGAACAGGTCTACTGTCCGTTTGCGTGCTTCAGCGGGGCATCGGGATTCAGTGTGATCCGATACAGCCCGTGGTTGGCGGTGATATACAGCGTTTTGTTGTCTGCGTAGAACGTGGCGTTGACGGTTTGTTTTCCGACTGGAATTTTCGCCGCAAGTTGGCCGGTGGGTTCGAAGACCCAGACCTTGTTCTGCCCGGTGGTATAGAGTCGACCTTGATGGTCGACGCACATGCCGTCGCTGCCGCCGCCCTTACCGTTGTTGAGCCGGGCGAACACGCGTTTGTTGGTGACCTTGCCCGGCGACTCGATGTCGTAGGCATAGATGTAGTTTTCCGGCATGTCCGACACGTAGAGGATTGATTCGTCAGGAGAGAGGACGATGCCGTTGGGGCGAACGAGGTCCGCATCGAGACGAAGCAACGGCGGCATAGCCGCGCTGCGGTCTGTTGCAATCTTTTGGAAATAGACCCCCTCGACCTCCATCTCCATCGAAGCGCGGTTGCCATAGCGTGGGTCGGTGAAGTAGATGTTGCCTGCCTTGTCGATATCCAGATCGTTCGGGCTGTTCAGTTGCTTGCCTTCGTACTGTTGCGTCGCCGCTGGGCTGAAACGCTTGGAATCGCTTTGTATCGATATACGGCTCACCTCTCTTGCGGCGTGTCGACACGCGAGCAGATCACCAGCATCATCAAACATGAGCCCGTTGGCACTGCCGCTTTGTTCTTTCACGGTCGTAGTTTCTCCTGTCTCAGGATCAAACCGCAGGATCAACTCCGCCGGGATATCCGTGAAGTAGATGCACCCGTCGGGGCTCAGCGCCGGGCCTTCCGTGAACTTGTAGCCGTCCGCGACCTTCTCCGGTACGGCACCCTTGGGGACCAGTTGGGCGTGGGTGGATAGCGTGCAGAAAACAAGCAACAGGGCGGCGATGGATTGGCGCATGGGGATTTCCTTGTTTTTAAACATCATATTTCGTGGTTGTATTCAGGTTGTTCGCTGGAGCTACTGATTAAGAAGTATGCTATTCCGCTTGGCCGTGCAAGTCAAACCCGGTTGAGCGGCTTCTCGGAAAGACCGCCTGACGGTGCTACAAGAGGTTCTAAGAGTATTCTCTTACGGGCGGCACAGATTTCCCCTACAATGACCCCCATGTTTCGGCTCCGAACAGATCGGGGTGTTGTAACAGGCACTTTCAATGACGGGAGCGGCAACCGAGGCAAAGCTGTGGGTAATAAAATGGAGCAAGGGAAAAGGCTGGATTCTAAAAGCTTGTCACGCGGTATGCGTGATCATCGGCTGAGCTCATTTTTGTGGAGAAGCTATGTCTGAGAAACTAGCGAGTCATGAGGCGCAAGCTTCAACCCGGGCGATTCTCTATCAACTTTGGGTATTGGAGTTTTTACAATTTTATAATTTGGCGCAACTGGTGACGTTTGGGAAAACGGGTCAGCCGATGATTCTTAGAAAATGACAATTCCAATGGTTGGAAAAACTGCGATCCTTTTTTCATGGCTCTGTAATATTACTTTTTTGCTTATCCATAAATAACCTGATGGGTTTTGATGTAATCCGGGTCAATCACGATACCCAGTCCCGGACCGGTGGGAACCTTCACGACTCCATCCATGCTTGAAAAGGCTTCCGTTTTGCTTTCAACGGGAATGCTGGTCCCGTTACCGTCCCTGCTTGCAAAAAGCTTGAATTCCTGGTACTCACCGGCATTGGGACAGGCCGATACAAAATGGATGTTATACAGCCAGCCCAGTCCGCCCGTTGACATGTGAGGCACCATGGTCTTGCCTCTGGCCGCGGCCATTCGTGCTACCTGCATGGAACGGATCATTCCCCCGAAATAAAAGGCATCGGGCTGAAGGATCTCAAAGGCATCATTAGCAATCAGCCAGCGAAAGGCATGCATCCCGAATTCCTCCTCTCCTCCTGCCATGGGGATGCTGAGTGCATCTGCCACCTGCTTCTGCTCCTCGTACCAGTCCCAGGGAACAGACTCTTCATAGAAGTAAAAGTCATTTTCCTGCAGGATCCTGCCGATCCGGATGGCCTCCTTGGGTGAATAGGACCCATTCGCGTCGATCATCAGGACCATTTCCTTCCCGAAGCGCTCCCTTGCCATGCGTATCAGTTTTTCCGTATGACCGGGGCTCACATCAATATCCGAACCCAGGTTATCTCCCCTTCCTGCCCTGATCTTAATTGCCCTGGCACCTGTCTCCTCGTAATCCTTCTGTACCAGTTTCAGGGATTCCCCGGGGGGCATCCGCCTCATCTCGTTGTAGCGGGTCCCCAGGTAGACTGCAACTTCGGGGAAGTGGATGTCGCCGATTAACTTTCCAACCGGAAGCTCCGCCAGATTCCCCAGCATGTCCAGGATGGCAAATTCTATCCCCGCAATATGCACGCAAAGGGGAATCCCCTGTCTTTTGATATTTCTTTCCACGGCTTTAAACAGAAGATTGTCCAGGTTCCTTGCATCCTTTCCCGCAAAATGGTGGTGCAGGGAATACTCAAACATGGGGTATGAATTCCTGGCAATATTCGGATGACCGATGGAAATGCCCTCGGCCCCTTCCGCCGACCTGACCCGGTAAATGAAATTGTTCCTGTCCCGGAGAAGCTCCAGTTTATCAATGATCACCGGATCACTGAATAGCTCCTTCCTCAAAACGGGCATGCGCAGTGCCGCATCCAGATCCGAATAATCGGGTGCTGAAGCAGTGGAAGGGTAAGGTGAACTAAAGGATGATACAGGAGCAAAAGCCGTAGCCCCGCCAAGCACGGAGGCCGTTGCCAGGAATTTCCGCCGGTTCGTTTTCATAATGTCGCCAAATGTAAAAAATTAAGACAAGGGCCGGATACCTGCTCGTGGATAGGAAATTGCTTTTCGCGTGGTAGCTGCGAAGAGCTATGGGTTGTGAGAAGTGCGACCATGCGAGGAGAGTGGCGGGAAGAGGCGCGAAAGTCAACGGCAGGGGGCCAGCCGTCGCCAAAGGCTATGGCCGACAAGCAGCCCGTGATCCGTAGCATTTTGCGAGGGGCAGGGGGCAGCCCGCCTGACCCGAAATTTGGTTTTCCAATCCTTGGAACAATTTTTTCCGATGTTTGGAAGCTCTGGCCTTTGTTATTCCAAGGTCTGGAATTCTCGGTCTTCCTCGGCTGTCCCTCCAGCGACCAGCGGGAGCGGGTGGTGAAAAACTTCCAAACCCTGGAAACCTCCGTGCTCCCTGTGTCTTTCGGACCCCTGCACATTTGTGCAGGTTGTGCGGGGTTCTGGATCTGGCATACTGGGCATCTATTATTAATCGGTCATTCGTTTTGAGGAGAATAAGATGAAGAGAGCATGTTCAATTTTGGCAACAATGGCAGGGACACTGTTTCTTGCGAGCTTTTGTTCGCAGGCAAAAACAAAGGAGCACGGGCTGGTGGGGCTGCGCCCGTTGTCTAGAACCGCAGAGTTGGATCATGGTCGCAACCATGGCGGTTCGTGGGACGGAACCCCGACCTATGCCGACCAAAAAGGGAATTATCCGTTTGTCGCGGAACATCTCGATGTCATTAAAGACTGGCTGGACGGTGACTTCAAAACGAAACGGATGTTCTTTGAGCACTATTGGGGGCTTTCTAAGGAACGGGACGATCTGGACCCGCAAAAGAATCTGTTAATCCAAAAGATCCGCGGATGGGAAGAACAAGGCGGGACGATCGAACACATTTTAATCGCGCGTGAATACAAGATTGCAGTTAAGAAGCTTGCTCATAGAGAACCGGGGAAGAGCTTGCCAGATGCCAGACCCGGCCCGTTCAGAGAAGACACCCGCCTGCTCTACGAGGAGGATGTCGCGAATATCCGTCAGCTTTTTAAGGACGCGCACCAGCAGGGGCTTATCCAGCACGATAATTACAAGCTGATTATGATGGTGGAGCATCCTTCATTTTTTGCCGACGACGAGCGCGTGCATCCGCTCATCGAAAAAATGGAAGGGGTCGCCTATGAATGCCACCAGTTCCATCGCCATCGGCTGGATACAAGGGACTGGTCGAATCCCGAAAAAGTGGTTCGGGGTGCCAAATGGACGTTAGCGCAGGACAAAGAATACATCTTCTATTACGGCCCGATTGTTTGGAAGGCGGATAAGAAGAGGTATTACGAATTTGTCGAGCGGGACTGGTTGGAAAACAGGTATTGGGCGAATGGACTGCCGAAGCACCATCCAAAAATGCATTACTACCTCAACACATTCCCGAATGGAAGCGGACGCTTCCGTCCGATCGGTCCGGAATCCGACCCGCACTCGGTGCTCGGCTTTACCAAATGGCTGATCGAAGAGATCAAAAACCCGGAATAATCGTGCCGACGTTGGCGTTGTAGATTGGGTGGGACTTAGAAAAACTAAAGGTGAATAAGATGAAGAAAATAGATTTAATTTTAGCAGCCCTTGCGGTTCTCATGACAGGTTGTCAGACGATAGATGAAGCAGCATCCGATCGATCGCATATAATACCAAAAATTGGATTGGGCCCCAGCCATGTTTCCGCATCGCCGGATACGATGTTTACTGAGGAGGGGCTTAAAC
>CAZAPF010000101.1:0-8351 GCA_964486885.1 uncultured Verrucomicrobiota bacterium | reverse complement strand
CTTCCGCATAGGCTGCGCTGCCCTTGGGGTAGGCATGAAAGCTGATGTCATTCCCATCCAAAACCACAAAGCGCCATCCTTTGACTTTAAAATCATAGTACCGAGCCGGCAGTCCCATTTTCTGCGGTACATCCTTTTTGAGGGCGGCATCTACTGAGAAATCGTGGTTTCCCAGAACATGGTAATTCGGCGCCTCCAGCTGATTGTAAATGGGATTCAGAACATCGAAGTTTTCAAAGTCACGTTCAATAAAATCGCCGAGGTGTATTACATAGTCCAAATCAAGGGTATTGAAATGTTCAACACAGTGGGCAAGCTTATCTTTTGATAACGAATATTTCCTGACCCCCTGACCCTGCGCTGAACAATATTGGCAGTCGGCAATGATGCCAACGCGGAGCGGTTCCTGCTTGGCCGAGCTCAAATGGTTGCAGGAACTTGTGACAACCATCATTCCGATGCATGCCATCGGCAGAATAACGAATGCTCTTGTAATCATTTTATACTCCAAAATCCCGCAGGGCCGCCCTTACAGCTGCACGTCTGTCCAAAGTTCAATATTCGGGTGGCCGGCGAGGGCAATGCCGGCCGGAATGCTTTGTGGTTTGTTCAGCAGGATATTGATAATCTCCCGTTTGGACTCGCCCGTAACAAGCAGAATGATTTTATTCACCCGCTTGAATAAAGCCGGGGTCACGCTGACACCCTGCATGCCGTCGGGACGGCTGGTGCAGAGGGTGAGGGGACCGTCGTCAAGGCTGGCCTGCTCCGGAGTAAAGAATCCGGCGGTATGGCCGTCCGACCCCATGCCGAGAAAACCGAGATCAATATGATGCAACGGTTCGAGCGCAGTTTCAAAGTCTGCAGCAGCTTGCTCCATCGGGTGCGAGGTGTCGACGCGGATAAACTGTGTTTTACAGTTAAGCGCACCCAGCATGGGATCAAGGTTATGGGCATTATTGTTTTCGGAATTGAAAGGCTGCATGCGCTCGTCGCTGAGAAAGAGTGTGCGGTCGGGATGAACGGGGCAGGGGTTGGCGGCAAGCCGGTTATAGATCACATAGGGGGTCGAGCCTCCGCTGAGCATTAGGTTTCCTGCTGTAGGGAGAGCCTTGCGCAGCAGTTCTAGGGTTTCGAGAATCAGCGCTTCCGTGGTTTCAAAGGTACGTATCTTAATCATGGCAGGAAACTAACCCATGCGTTCGGGGAGCAAAAGCAAATGCTTCGTATGAATAATCTCGTTGCGCCCGGTTCGGGGTTTCTGCAAACATGCAGCCATGTTGAAAGGATTAATCAAAGGGTTTCTCAGGTTGGTATCGTGGTTGCCGATGCCGGTGGTTCGGGGTTTAGGTCGTGTGGTGGGATTTGTTCACGGCAGTATCTTACGCTATAACCGGAAGGATGCATTACATGCATTGCAACGGTCGTTGCCGAATAAAACGCCGGAAGAATGCCGCCGGATTATTCGCAACATGTATACGCTGCAAGGTATTTACCTCATGGAGTCGCTTCACTACTTCATGAAGGATCCGGCGGTCGTCAAAGCCATCATTGATGTTGAAGGCGAAGAAAACCTGAAAGAAGCGCTCCAACGCGAAAAGGGTGCGGTCATTCTGACGGCCCATTTTGGTAATTTTGATATTCTGCCGGTGGCAACGGTGGCTCATGGCTATAAGTTGACCGTTATTACAAAAAATATAAGGAACCAGACGGTAAATGACATTTGGATGGAAGCCCGGGCATCGGATGGCCTCACGCTTGTGCCTGCGCGGAATTCATTTAGGGATTGTTTAAAGGCGCTGCGCAGAAACGAGTTAGTTGGTTTTATTCTGGATCAGAATATGAAGCGTGGAGAAGGAGTCTTTGTCGATTATTTCGACCATCCGGCGAGTACGACACCCGGATTGGCCTATATGGCTGCACAGTCGAAAGCCCCGGTGGTGCCTGTATTCATCTATCCGAAAGGAAAAGGCCGGCATACTGTACGTATTATGCCGCTGATCGAACCTCCTGCCGACCGGAAGCCCGAAACCATCGAACAGGCCACTCAGCAATATACCAAGGTGATCGAGGATGTGGTGCGGAAGGATCCGGTCCAGTGGATCTGGATGCATCGTCGATGGCGCACCCAGGCCAAACCGCAAAAAAAATCATAAAAAAACAGCCGGCTTCAGATACGAAACCGGCTGTTACGCTTGGCATTGAAAGCCTACTTTTCGGTCAGATTAAGTGTTTTTCCGGAATCCAGCCACTGCTGAAGGATAATCTTGCAGTACCTGCTTACGGACAGATGCATCGATTCTGCTCGATCCATCAGCTCATCGGCCGTTTTAGAGTTCATATTAATACCAATGGTCTTGGCTTCTTTATCAGTTGGTTTTGCGCTCATCTTTCCTCCTCTGATTTAAGTGGCCTGAATATATATGCAGGCCATAAAAATATTTCAAACACATTATCTAAATATAATTGTTGTAATAATTGCGAAGAGATATTCAGAGAATGTCTGTGCCGGCCCCGGAATTCGTCACTATTGAAACCCATTCTAAAGAAGCCTTGTGCAGGCAAAGGGGATTGCAGTGTGAATTTGCATCGCTACTATCGCTACTTTCTGAATCTATAGGTTAAAGAGAATTAGGCAGGCAAAAGTATGTTGAGTGAATTCCTCATGATTACCGTCGGGGCCATCCTCGTGAACAACTTCGTGCTTTCGAAGTTTCTGGGGATATGCCCGTTTCTAGGCGTTTCTAAAAAACTGGATACCGCGCTGGGAATGTCGGGTGCAGTTGTATTTGTAATGACGCTGGCCTCGCTCGTCAGTTCCCTGATTAATACGTTCCTGCTGGTTCCCATGAAGCTCGAGTTTCTCCAGACGCTCGTTTTCATCGTGGTTATCGCTTCGCTCGTACAGCTGGTCGAAATCATGTTGCAAAAACTCAGTGCCAAGCTCTACGACAGCCTCGGCATCTTTCTCCCCTTGATCACCACCAACTGCGCCGTCCTTGGTTGCGTGGTGTTGAATGCCAAAGCGGCACCGGATGCAATTCAGTCCACTTGGTATGGTGCCACGATTTATGGTTTTTGTTCAGCCCTCGGTTTTGCGTTGGCGCTGATTCTGTTTTCAAGCCTTCGGGAAAAGCTGGATTTGGCCAATGTGCCGAAAGCGTTTGAGGGTACAGCAATTTCACTGGTAACGGCGGGTATTTTGGCCATGGCCTTCATGGGCTTTTCAGGACTTGTCTGATGATTTTTGAATTTAGATTTTCGACTGCTGATTTGCGGGACGGTTGCACCGACAGGCTTTTGACTCAAGAAGCGTCGCAGACCCGCCAATCAGAAATCAGCATTCAAAAATCAAAAATGAATTTGGAGTTAAAATGAGTATTGCATTAATTGCCATTATATCGGTCGGTGTGCTGGGTGGCTTTCTCGGAGTAATCATCGGGATTGTGGCCAAAGTATTTGCCGTTGAGGTGGATGAGCGGATCGAAGGAGTCGAGGATCTGTTGCCGGGCGCCAACTGTGGCGGCTGCGGGTATGCGGGTTGTGCCGACTTTGCCAAAGGGGTGGTGGCCGAGGCCGCAACGCCTGATCAATGTCCGGTCTGTTCGGCGGATGATGTTAAAAGCATTGCCGACTATCTCGGCATCGAGGCCGAAGAAAAGGAAAAGATGGTGGCGGTTGTCCGGTGCAGCGGCGATGCCAAAAATACCGTCCGCTCACTCTATAATGGTGTACGCGACTGCCGCTCGGCTGTGCTCGTGGCCGGTGGAGCGAAGGGCTGCGACTATGGTTGCCTTGGTTTTGGAAGCTGTGCCGACGCGTGTCCGTTCGGGGCCATTGAAATGCGCGACGCGCTTGCCATCGTGCATCCCGACCTCTGCGTCGGCTGCGAAAACTGCGTGGCCGCCTGTCCGAAGGATCTGATTATCATGGCGTCTGCCACAACGGATGTGCATGTCTACTGCAACTCTCCGGAAAAGGGTGCTGCCAAACGGCAGGTTTGCAAAACCGCCTGCATTGCCTGTCGCAAATGCGTTAAGGCTTCCGGCGAGGAAGACCACATGCTGGTTGATGGATTCCTGATCCGCACCAATTATGAAAACCCGCCTCCACCTGATTTAGTCGAAGCATCCGCATGCCCGACCACAGCCATTCGTCTGGCTTCCCAGCATGCTGCGGGCGGATATGAAGGAGCTTTGAAATGAGCGAAAAAACACGAAAATTTAAAGGTGGCGTCCACCCGAACGACAGTAAGGCCCTTTCGGCATCCAAGCCGATTCAGGATGCCCCGTTGCTCGATTCCTATAAAGTCATCATGCACCAGAACATTGGAGCGCCGCCTGAGCTGGTCGTTAAAAAGGGCGACGAAGTAAAGAAGGGCGACCTGCTGGCCAAAGCATCCGGATTTGTTTCCGTGCCGCTGCATGCACCGACCAGCGGAACGGTCAAGATGATCGATAAATGTCCCGGCCCGACCGGCATCAGTGTCCCGGCCATTGAAATTACCGCCGACGGCGAAGATGAATGGGGCGATGCACTCGAGCCGATTGCCGACTGGCAGACGAGCGATCCGGAACAGCTCAAGCAGCGGGTTTGGGATGCCGGAATTGTGGGCATGGGTGGTGCGGGCTTCCCGGCACACGTCAAACTCTCTCCTCCCGAAGGAAAAAAGATTGATACCCTCATCCTTAACGGTGCCGAGTGCGAACCCTACCTGACCGCCGACCACCGGATCATGCTGGAGCAGGCGGAAGACGTTGTGCTGGGCGCGGCCATTATTGCCCGCATCCTCGGTCTGAAAACCGCAGTAATCGGTGTGGAGAATAATAAGCCCGATGCCATTGCCAAGCTTACCGAGATCGCAGGAAAATATAACGTCACGGTACAGGGGCTGCCGGTCAACTATCCGCAGGGTGCTGAAAAACAACTGATTTATGCCATCACAGGTCGCGAAGTGCCGATCGGAAAACTGCCGATGGATGTGAACTGCGTGGTCCAGAACGTCGCATCCGCGGTGGCGATTGCTGAAGCCGTTGTTCAGGGGCGGCCGTCGATCGAGCGCGTTACCACCGTAACCGGTAAGCCGGTCGTTGAGCCGGGTAACTGGCGCTTCCGCCTGGGTACGCCGGTGTCAAAAGCCCTGGAGCTGGTCGGGGGCGTGAACGAGCAGCCCTCCAAGCTGCTGCTCGGCGGGCCGATGATGGGAATTGCCCAGAGTTCGCTGGGTGTGACCGTGATGAAAAATACGTCCGGCATTCTGTTGATTGCTCACGACGAAGTTTCACTTTATACCTCCGAACCGTGCATCCGTTGCGGGCGCTGTGTGGAGTGCTGCCCGATGAGTATTCTGCCCGCCACCATCAGCCAGGCGGTTGAAAACAAACGTTTTGACTGGGCCGAAGATCTGAATGTCACGGCCTGCATCGAATGCGGATCCTGCAGCTATGTCTGCCCCTCGCACCGTCCTTTAAACCAGCACTTCAAACGGGCCAAGATTGAAATCCAGGCCCAGCTAAGAAAGAAGAAATAGAGAGCCGGCTTATGTCAGAAACAGAAAATACACCTACAATTCAGATGCCTGATCCCGCCCGGCTGGTGGTCAGTAACTCCCCTCATATCCGGAAGGGGACGGATATTCCGCTCATCATGTTTACCGTGGTGGGCGCCATGCTGCCGGCCTGTGCGGTCGGCATATGGTTCTTCGGCCTCGCTGCGCTGAAGGTGCTGCTGCTTTGCACGCTTTCCTGCGTCGTGATTGAAGAAGCCTGGAATAAAGCCTTTAAACGCCCATCGACCTGGAAAGACGGAAGCGCTTTGATTACCGGCATTCTACTTGGTATGAACCTCAACGCCGGTGTTCCGTGGTGGGTTTGCATCCTCGGTGGCATTCTGGCCATTGTGCTGGGCAAGCAGCTGTTTGGCGGACTCGGGTTTAATCCATTTAATCCGGCGCTCGTTGCCCGTGTGGGGCTGCTGATTGGCCTTCCTGAAATCATGACCACCTGGAACCAGCCGCAGGCTGGTAATATGGCGGCCGATGTAGTGACCGGTGCAACGCCCTTGGGCATGCCGGTGGGCGATACCCCGATCATGAATCTGCTGACCGGAAATACGGGTGGCTGCCTGGGCGAAACATCCGCCATTGCACTGCTGATCGGCGGGGCAGTTCTGATTGCCTGTAAATTGATCAAGTGGCAGGTTCCGCTGGCTTATCTGGGAAGTGTATTTGCCATCACCGGTATTGCACATCTGATCAGCCCGGAAACCACCCATTCACCATTGTTCCATCTGCTATCCGGTGGACTATTGCTGGGGGCGCTCTTCATGGCCACCGATATGGTGACTTCTCCCATGACGAAAAAGGGCGCGTGGATTTTTGGTCTGGGTTGTGGAATCATGACCAGTGCCATCCGGCTGTGGGGGGCGTATCCGGAAGGTGTCAGCTTCTCCATTCTATTTATGAACGCGCTGACTCCGCTCATCGACCGGGTCACCATCAATAAACCATTTGGTTATACAGCACCGGTAAAAGGAGGTGCGGAATAATGGCTCAGGAAATCAACATCCCCAAGCTCGGCATTTTTCTCGGCGTATTGGCAGCAATTGCAGCCGGCCTGCTCTCATTTGTTTCAACATCTACAGCATCGGCCATCAAGCTGAACCTGCAGGCTAAAACCAATACGGCACTGGAGCAGGTGCTGCCAGCCTTCGACAACATTCCCGGAGAGGAGACCATTACGTTGCGCTCCGAGTTGGATTGGCCCGTGAGGTATTACATTGGCCGCAAAGCGGGAGAAATCGTCGGGTATGCCGGTGAAGTTATCTCTCCGGAAGGTTTTTCCGGCGATGTCACTGTTATGGTCGGGCTTGAACTCGATGGCACAATCCGGACCGTCATCGTTACGGCCAACACCGAAACCCCTGGTCTTGGAACCGCGATCACCGACCGTAAAGTACAGAAAACCATCATTGACCTGATCAAAGGCGGTGAACAGGCCGCCGGATTGGCTCCGAACATTTACCTCGACTGGTATACCGATAAAAAAGCCGGGGACCAGCGCTGGGCCATTGTTAAGGATGGCGAAGCGGTCAATGGCAAGACCGGGGCAACCATTACCAGCAGCGCGGTAGGTGGGGCGGTGCATGCCGTCGGGAAAACCTGCCTCGATAACCTTGAGAAACTAGGGAAATAAATTTTGAATTTAGATTTTTGAGTTTTGATTTTCGGGACGGCTGCGCCGACAGGCTTTCAAATAAGGAAGGCGTCGCAGACCAATAAATCGGAAATCTAAAATCATCAATCAAAAATGGACGGGAGTATGAAATGAGCGCCTCAAAAGAGTTTACAAAAGGCCTGTGGAAAGAAAACCCGGTGCTGGTGCTGCTGCTTGGTATGTGCCCGACGCTGGCCGTAACCTCGAGCGCCACCAACGGACTCGGTATGGGCGTGGCGACTATGTGCGTGCTGATGGGCAGTAACATTGTGGTTTCCGCCATTCGCAGCATGGTACCGAAAAAAATCCGCATTCCGGTCTATATTGTCATTATCGCCACCTTCGTAACCATCGTTGACCTGCTGATGCAGGCGTATGCGCCGACAGCGCTCTATGATGCGCTGGGTATCTTCATTCCGCTCATCGTCGTAAACTGCGTCGTGCTGGGCCGGGCGGAAGCCTTTGCCTCCAAAAACGGCATTGGACAATCGATTATGGACGGCCTCGGCATGGGGCTCGGTTTTACCCTCGCGCTGATGGCGCTTGGCGGGGTACGCGAATTTCTTGCAAGCGGCTCGCTCTTCCAGATTAAAATGATTCCCGCCTGGACCACCGATTTCATGCTAATGACCGCTGCGCCCGGCGCTTTTATTATTCTTGGACTCTTCCTCGCGGGCATGAACGCCCTGAACATGCGCAAGGCGAAGAAGGACGGGGAATCCTACAAACCCGCCGGCCTCGATTGCAACTCATGCAACATCTGCGATATGACCGAGAAATAAGATTCATATTTCATTTCCCGAGAGGTAGTAACGTAGAAGCGACGCCCTCGTCGCTTTTTCGTATTTTAAGCATATTTAGCACCGAAAGCCACGAGGGCGTCGCGTCTACGATCAGATTCTCTATATCCTTTTTACACAGATGGAATATGAACCTAAAATGAGGTCAGAAGCCTCGATGTTTTTAACATGTACGGGCCATACATTTTTTTAACTTTAGGACGTTGACTCACTCGGGGCGGATGAGTATAAATTGCGCCCTTCATCGCACCCGTGGTGAAATTGGTAGACACGCAAGATTCAGGTTCTTGTGCCAGCAATGGCGTGATGGTTCGACTCCATTCGGGTGCACCACTCT
>CAZAPF010000100.1:0-8439 GCA_964486885.1 uncultured Verrucomicrobiota bacterium | reverse complement strand
CTAAGCCGGAAAATGCTGTTTGAATGGCATACGATGCTGATGATGGGGACTCTTCGGGTAAAATCCGGTGCGTGGCGGACGCACTCCGAGCCCATGCTGATCGTGTCGGGAACGATTGGGAACGAACAGATCCATTATCAAGCACCACCCTCGAAACAGGTTCCTTCCGAGATGAAGAATTTTGTCCGGTGGTTCAACGGCACGGCTCCCGGCGCTACGGATGAAATCATTTTTGGGCCGGTGCGCTCGGCCATTGCTCATCTCTATTTTGAATCCATCCATCCGTTTGAGGACGGCAATGGGCGCATAGGCCGCGCGCTATCGGAAAAGGCGCTGTCGCAAGGACTGGGACGCCCTGTGCTGCTCAGCCTGTCCCGTTCCATCGCAGCCGACCGGGTCGGCTACTATGGTGCACTGAAGCAAGCGCAACGCTCCGCCGATATTACCGGTTGGATTGACTGGTTTGTTCGAATGCTGCTGCACGCCCAGGAACAGGCCGAAACCGAAATTGAATTCACGCTCAAGAAAACCAGGCTGTTCGACCGCATCGACGATCTCCTTAACGAGCGGCAACTGAAGGTTGTGCGTCGCATGCTTAAAGAAGGCTCCTCTGGCTTCCATGGCGGGATGTCCGCAAAAAAATATATGGCGATTGCCAAAACAACCAAGCCTACGGCTACCCGAGACTTGCAGGATCTGGTTGCAAAAGATGTCTTTCTCCCCGCCGGAGGCGGGCGAAGCACGCACTACCAGATTAAGCTCTGATCGCGCAAGATGCCGAGGGTTCAGGGTTTGACAGGACGATGGATGGCAGACCTGAGACGCAGTCGAAAGTGCTTTTTGTATTTCAAAAAGAAGCGCAGCGGCAATGATTCGGTGCGCCAGCAGGTTTTTCACCACAGAGGGCACAGAGACTCAGAGGGTTTTCAAAAAAGGAGCGGGGACATTCCTGTCCCCGATGAAACAGGGGGCTGGAAAGCCCCCGCTCCGTTAGAAAACAGGAGCAACGACTTTCCTGTCGCCGCTAAAAAGCAGGCGGTAATCTTGCGCGGGTTGTCCCCTGCAAAAGTTTTCAGACGCTGGAAATAATAGGGTAGGGCTGGTTCGATGAACCCGCCGCCCGTCCGCACCGTTCACCCGCAACGCCGCCCGCCCGCGCATCCAGCCTTAAAACCTAAATCCTAAAACATAACACCGTCAAACCGCACCGTTCACCCGCACCGTTTGCCGGCGCCCCTCCAGTACTCCGCGTTTTCTGTGCCTCTGCGTGAGATCAACCGGATACAAATCCTGTCCATTCCGTTAATCCTGTCTAAAAACCTCTCCTGCCAGCCTTGTTCGGTGTTCCGATTCTATAAAAACGCCTGTTTCGAGCGCGTCTGTTATTTGGCGGAAATTGCCACTGTTTTGGCGGAAAAAGCCAAGCCACTGGTTTTCATGATATTGGACTATGTTTACTACGTGGTGCTTCGTACTCTGAACCACTAAGCGTTTCTAAGAAACCATAGGAATTGGGATGAAATTCAGAAAACTGCTTTTTTTCGCGCTGGTGAGTTTGTTCGCTCATGTTTTAAGCACTGTTGTGCATGCCAAACAACTGCCGAATTTCGTGTTTATCATGACCGATGATCAGGGATACGGAGATCTGGGCTGCTATGGGCATCCGGCCATCAAAACCCCGAACATCGACCGGCTGGCGGATCATGGCGTGCGGTTTACCGACTTTTACGCGCGGCATAAATGTTCTCCCGCCCGGGCATCGCTGATGAGCGGCGCGTATAATTTTCGCGTGGGGGTCGGTTCGATCGTCTATCCCAACTCCAGTACCGGAATGTGCCAAGAGACCGTCACGATACCCGAAATGCTGAAAGAAAAAGGATACACCAGCGCGCTCATTGGAAAGTGGCATCTGGGTCATACGCTCGGATATCTTCCGACCGATCAGGGTTTTGACGCCTACTTTGGCGTGCCCGGAACCAATCACGGGGATGCCAAGACGCACAAGCTGCCGGTCGCCGATGGTTTTAAACCGGGTGGTGGGTTTACAATAGAAGACTACTTTGCGGATCAGGGGAAAGGCACTCATGGGCGTTCAACGATCCTGATGCGTGATGATAAAGTCATTGAGTGGCCGACGGATATTACGCAGTTGACACAGCGCTATACGCATGAGGCGGTTCAATTTATCCGAGCGCATAAAGACCGGCCGTTCTTCCTGTATATCGCCCACGGTACGCCGCATCACCCCTATACCGTGGATGCCTCGTTCCGGGGAAAAAGCGCCCATGGTCTTTATGGGGATATGATCGAAGAGATTGACTGGTCCGTGGGCGAAGTCATCAAGGCGCTTAAAGAAAACGGCCTGGCGGAAAATACACTGGTTGCGTTTACCTCGGATAATGGGGCGGATTCAAAACCCGATACCGACGGACATGTTGAGAAGGGGTCAAACCTGCCGCTCAAAGGTTGGAAGGGTAGTTCTGATGAAGGGGGCGTGCGTGTGCCGTTCGTGGTGAGCTGGCCGGGGACCTTACCCGAAGGAAAAGAGACGGGCGAAATAGCGTCACTCATGGACATCTTTCCGACCTACGCCGCATTGGCAGGAATCAATCCGGTGACACCGCAGAAGATCGACGGGAAAAATATTTTCCCGGTGATGCAATGTCTGCCGGGTGTGAAGTCGCCGAATCCATATATCTATTATGCCCAAAACACGCCAAAGATAAACGGTGCCCGCAACGACCGTTTTAAATTAATGGATGGTAAAAGCCCTGCGCTATATGACCTACGCGCTGATATTGGGGAAACCATCAATGTCGCCGCTGAGCATCCGGAAATCGTGCAGGAGCTTCAACGTGCGATAGAGCTGTTTCAGAAAGACCTGGATGAGAATTCGCTTGAAGCGCCTTACGATGCGGGCCAGGCCGCTTACAAGGGGGAACAGAATAAGGAAAAAGCTGCCAAAAATACAAAGAAGAAAAATAAAGGTGGACGGTGATCCATGATTATATCTAAACGAGCCGTAACCTTACTGCTTACAACGATTGGTCTCCTTACTGGCCTTCCGGAATCTCAGGCTCAGCGAAAACCCAATATCCTGTTCTATCTTACCGATGACCTCGGCTATGGAGACGTGGGGTGTTATGGCGCGGAAGGGCAATACACACCGGCGATTGATAAGTTGGCCAAAGAGGGGACGAAGTTCACCAGTTTCTACGTTCACCAACGCTGCACCCCCAGCAGGGCTTCTTTTATGACCGGCTGTTACGCGCAGCGCGTGGGTTTGCAACAAATCGTGTATAAACATCGGGATGGCATGATCGGCCTGAACCCGGATGAAATCACGCTGCCTGAACGGTTGAAAACCGCGGGGTATAAATCGGCCCTCATCGGCAAATGGCATCTGGGCGAATGGGAATCGTTCCATCCGTTGCACCATGGCTTTGATTATTTTTACGGCTTTCTGAAAGCGACGGAAGGTACGGAAAATGTATCGCTGATCGAAAACAGAAAGCAGCTGGCTGAAGGGATAAAGAAAACGGGCGGGCAGGCTCCGGGCATGGTCAAGGCCGCGATCGATTTTATGACCAAGCATAAGGACGAGCCATTCTTCCTGTATTACTCCGATCCCTTGCCGCATTCCCCGTATTTTCCTTCCGAGCAATTTAAAGGCACCTCTGAGCGAGGGGACTATGGGGATGTCATCCACGAGATCGACTGGCAGTTTGATCATTTAATGAAGGCGCTGAAAGAGCTCGGGCTGGAGAAGGATACCATCGTCGTATTCACGTCGGACAATGGGCCGCCGGTTGAGCGCCAACGTAAGTTTGATGTCGGTTTGGCCGGTCCGCTGCGCGACGGAAAATGGACGGATTTTGAAGGGGGCGTTCGTGTGCCTTTTATTATGCGCTGGCCCGGCAAGGTGAAGCCGGATGCTGAAAGCGATGCGATGATCGGCATTATTGATATGCTGCCCACCTTCTGCGGGATCGCCGGTGTGGATGTGCCCACGGATCGTGTGATTGACGGGGTCGATGTCCTGCCGCAACTGTTGGGCGATACGAAGAGCGAGCCCCTGCGCGATACCCAGATTGTTCCCGGATCGACCATCATTCACAACGGCTGGAAATATTACATGAAGACCCAGACCCCGTTTAATAAAAAAAAGAATACGGATGGCGTTTGGGGGGAATTTAAACCGGCCGAAGCTGACGCGCTCTTTAACTTGAATGAGGATATTGGGGAAACGACGGATGTTTCCGCGCAATACCCGGAAAAGGCCGCGGAGTTGAAAACGATGATGGACGAATTTATGGCCGGGTTCGAGTCAACGACCCGGCCGGTCGGCGATGCTTCGGATGATCCGGAAAAAAACCTTAAACTCGATCGTTCAGAAGCGGTTCAGAGTAAAGGTGCGGGTAACAAGCAGAACAACCGGAAGAACAAAAAGAAGTCAAAGGATAAGAAGTGAAGAGGGTATTTATCCTGCTCACAAGCCTGCTTTCCCTATCTGCTTCGGCGCGGCCGACGTTCGACCCGAGCCAGCTTGAGTTCATTGATAACGGCACGATCAAGCTGGGTGAAGATCAAACGTATCCGGCTCGGCAAGTGAACGTCCGATAACCTTGGATGCTTATTATGCAGCGATTCTTGCGAATATCAGCTTTTCTGCTTCTTCTCGCGCTCAACACGCCCACCTCGAAATCCGGGGAGAGTGTCGTTGCTTTGCTTAGCTCGCCGGAGAAAAACTTTGAGGAGCTATGGCAGGTTTTCAATAATAGGTATGCCTTCTTTGAGGTCCGGGGAGTCGACTGGCAAAATCAGTATGAGATCTATCGCCCACTTGTTACGGAATCAACAACCGACGACGAGTTGTTTGATATCATGTGCAACATGCTGAAGCCTTTGAATGATGGGCATGTGGAATTGAAAACCAAAAACCCCAGAAGAAGGTTCTGCGCGGAAGATCCTCCCCGCTTCTGGCGGGAATTCACAGACCAGCAGATTGAACAGCTTTTCGAGGTTACCGAAAATACGCTCAAACAGCATGGTTTCGGCGAGGTGGAAGATACCGCGACTAAAGTACTCACGTATGCGAAATCGACAGAGTATGCGTATCTACGAATCGTTGAACTTGAAGGGCACAGGAAAAAGAATCTGACGCGCGCCCTGGCCGATATCGCGGGCGATTTCAAAAACCTTGAAGGTTACATCATCGATCTGCGGGAATGCCCCGGCGGCGATGATCATGTGCTGATAGAAATCCTCAACAGGTTCACCGATAAAAAACGGGTCGCTTTTCATAGAAAAACAAAAAAGGGACCGGGAGATGATGAATATGGCCCGTTGAAGACCTGGTATATTGAACCGGATGGGGAGGCACCATTCACCGGACCGATCATCCTGTTAACGTGTGATTCTGTATTCAGTGGCGGCGATGTGTTTGCGCTGGTTGCCCGTGAGCTTCCCCACGTGACCATTGTGGGAGAACACACGAACGGAATATTCTCCTACCAGTTGGAGGGAAAGTTATCCAATGGCTGGAAGTATTGCTTATCGCACCAGGTGTATTTATCGGCGGATAGGATATGCTATGAATCAAAGGGCGTTCCTGTTGATGTAGAGGTGCTGAACACAAAAGAGGACATCGAAAAAGGTGAAGACGCCGTCGTCGCTACAGCCTTGAAGCTGCTTGAGGAAAAACAGTCTCTCAATAAACTAAAACCCATCCAGCAAGAAGCTCATGGTGAGGCGGAAAACCGCGCGCCATAGCGCGGACGTTGTCTGCGGAGGCTGGCGCGGACGTAACCCCGCAAACGTTTTCCAGACGCTGGAAATAATTGGGTAGGGCTGCCTCGCTGACGCCGCCGCTCTGCGATAGCAGGTTTTCACCACAGAGGCCACAGAGGCTCAGAGGTTTTTTTTAATGGAGCGGCGACTTTCCTGTCGCCGCGCAAAAAGGAACGGGGGCTTTCCAGCCCCCGAATCGGGGACAAGAATGTCCCCGCTCCGTTAGATTGCATAGAGAAGGACTTGCGCCGTGCCTATTTCGTACCGACAGGTGATAGGAAGCGAATAGCGACTAATCTTCGCCTGCCCAGTCGATTCAGTTCTGATCTTTTTTTCTGCCCGCTGACCGCTGAAACCTGACCGCTTCTTGCGGGGGATTCCCCTACAAAATCTTTCAAACAATTTCCTCTTAAGGTCGGCGCAGAATTCTCCTACAATGAAGTCCATGTTTTCGGGGCGTTCTCGCCTGTCACGCATAATTCGAGTAAGCTTTTGAAGGGAAGTTGGTGTGAACATTTTTGCGAAACAAAGGTTAAGTGAGTTTGTGGGGCAACGTCATGAGATCATTCGGCGGAAAATCCGGGGACGGGATGAGCAGTATATTTAAAATGTCAACGAGGAGCTTTACGACCTCAGTACTGACCCAGGCGAAACTTAAAACGTGATCGCTGAACATCCCAAAGTAGTGGATCAACTGCGTAAGGTATACGATCAATGGTGGATCAAGATGCAGCCGAGGCTAGTGAACGAAGATGCCTACCAGCCGACAGCCAAAGCCCGCTCACGGTAATGTTTGGAGAAATTATGAAAATGACGAAACTATTTTTTACAACCTTAGCCTTGGGTGCGATTTCTGTCTTAGCAATGGCTGACGAAAAGTCAGATCACCCCGTTCATCTATTTATCCTCTCGGGTCAATCGAACATGCAGGGCATGGATCCTGAGACTGGTTTTATGCCAGAGGCCAAAAAGCTCTTTAAAGACGAAAAGGTCGTCTATATCAAAGTCGCAAAGGGCGGGCAACCCATCTGCAGATGGTTGGAGGAATGGGTCGCGATCGCTAAGGAGAAAGGACTCGATGAAAAGCATATCAAGAGAATCCACAAGGATGGAAAGGTCGAGTTCTATCAGCCGATTCTGGATCAGTATAAGGAGATGCTGGAGAAGCACCAAAACTTTGCGTCGGTTACGTTTTGCTGGATGCAGGGTGAGCGCGATGCCAACGGCGGCGCGCAAGCGGCGTACAAGGATGCGTTGAAACTATTGATAACAAAACTGCGCCGCGATCTGGAGCGCCCGGATATGAATATTGTTATCGGCCGCATCGGAGATTATAACATCGAGAACCCCGAGAGCGGGTGCGTAGCAGTCAGGAAGATACAACGCGAAATCGTCGATGAAGACGCTAGCAGTGCCTGGGTCGACGTGGATGATCTCAATGATCGGGAGGTCGATGGCAAGATGGTGAACGCGGTTCACTACAACAGGCCGGAGGGTTACATCATTCTCGGGCAACGTTTCGCGCGCCAGGGCTATGCGCTTATCAAGGGAGAACAACCTGCGGAAGACGGCAGACCGTAGAGACAGAGGACTGCACCGCGACTCTCTGTACAGGTTTTCCAATCCTCCGTGTTTATGTGGATAACTGGACAAACCCCCAAACCAAATGAAAGCTTTTAGGATGACTACACAAAGCCAAATAATCGCCACATTAATCATGGCGTGGAGCCTTACGTTTGCTTCTGGCATCCACGCGGCAGAGCACTCCCAACACTTAAAAGGAAGTCGCCCCAATATTATTCTGATCATGACCGATGACCAAGGGTTGGGAGACATGAGCTTGTCCGGCAATACGTTGGTAAAAACGCCGCATATGGATGCGTTTTATGCCAATAGCACACGCCTTACGGACTTCCACGTCTCGCCTTCCTGTGCGCCTACTCGATCGGTGATTATGACTGGAAAGCATGAATTCATGCATGGCGTTACCCACACAAAATATGCCCGCAACCGTATACCTGCGGGGCTGGGGACCATTGCTCATGAAATGAAAAGAGCCCACTACCAAACCGCTATTTTTGGCAAATGGCATCTTGGAGTAGAAGAAGGTCGTAGACCTGAGGACAACGGGTTTGATGAAACCTTTGTGCTCCCCAGCGGAGGACACGGCATGTTTAACATGAACCCTGTCATGATGCATAACGGAGAACTCGTTAAGTGCAAAGGGTTCAGCACCGAAGTGATCATTGGTCAGACCTTGAGTTGGATTAAATCCGCAAAAGACAAGCAGGATCCTTTCTTCATCTATCTGCCTACCCCGGCACCGCATGGTCCGTACAAAGAAAATATCCCAGCGGAGTGGAAGACAAAGTGGTTGGACCAGGGATACTGTCATAATGTCGCCGGACGTTATGCGTTGGTTGAAGACCTGGATGCCCAACTTGGCAGGCTCATGAAGCAACTCAATGCGTGGAAACTGATGGAAAACACGCTCGTCATCTTTATAACCGACAACGGACCCAACCTCGGCGGGTATAAAAAAGATGGAAAGGCTCACAAACTATATCACGCCGGATTTTCAAAAGGCAAAGGTGGCGTATTTGAAGGGAGCACTCGGGTTCCTTCCTTTTGGCAATGGAAAGGCGTTTT
>CAZAPF010000099.1:0-8488 GCA_964486885.1 uncultured Verrucomicrobiota bacterium | reverse complement strand
ATAGTTTCGAACATTCATTTTGCCATTATGGAGGGGCAGGCCCTTTTTTTGAATATAATGCGGTTAAGTTTTATTTAAACCGGGATCCAATTGAAATTGAAGAGATGGAGTTGTCTGGTCCGTACTATAAAACAACTGCGATTACAGATTATGCCATTAAATTTCTAGAACAAACCACACATGATGAATCCCCTTTCTTTCTCTATGTTCCATATGAAAGCGCCCATTATCCCATACATGCTCAAAAGAAGGATTTTAATAAATTTGAAGGGAAATATTTGAAGGGATGGGATGCCATTCGTCGTGCGCGCTATGAGAAACAGCTTAACCTTAAAATTTTAGAGCCCGGAGCCAGACTTTCGCCCCCAGAGGGGGATATGCGACAGGATGGAAAATACTATCGACCCTGGAGTCAACTAAGTAAAACAGAGCAGGAAAAGCAAGATACTAACATGGCCGGGTTCGCCGCGATGGTGCATTGCCTGGATCGAAATGTCGGGCGCATCCTTGATAAGATTGAATCCATGGGAGAGCTGGATAATACGCTTATCCTGTTTCTTTCGGATAACGGATCGAATGTTGAAGATAGAAACAGAACCCCTGATAATCTTGACCCTACACATCCGGAATCTTTTTTTTCGTTGAATCCGTGTTGGGCCAATGTTGGAAATACCCCTTTCCGCATGTTTAAAAAGGACGGATATGAAGGTGGGGTAAAAACGCACTTAATAGCCTTTTGGCCTGATGTAATTAAGCCCGGAAGCATTTACCGCGAACCTGTGCATATTGTCGACTTTATGCCGACTTTCCTCGAGTTGGCGAACGGAGAATATCCAGCTATATCTGAAGGAAAACCTACTCCTAAACTGGATGGATTGAGCTTGTTACCCGTCTTTAAAGGCGAGGAGCGTGAATCGCATAAACTGTTGATTTCTGGTTGGGGTGAAAATCAGCGAATGATCCGGCGTGGAGACTGGAAAATTGTTCGAAGTGCGGATGAAAGAAACTCTTGGAGGCTCTACAATATGGAAGAGGATCCATCGGAGCTGAATGACCTGTCTCAGAAAATGCCGGAAAAAGTAAAAAGTCTCGTCGATCTATATGACAACTGGCAGGCAGATCGACTTGTCGGTGGATTTCAGGACTCGGACGATACTACCCGAAAAATGAAATTAAACCCCAAAGCGAGAAAGAAGAAACAAAGAAAAATGGATAAAGAGAGCTAGCTACATAGGAAGGCCGTGAGAGAAAACAGTCCCGCAGAGAAAGACGCTGAACGAAGCGGCCTCGGGTGCTGGATGATGGGTATTACGGCCATGCATGGATTTTTATGTTTACACGAGAATGATTAATCATAAATGAGGGTTTAGGTATATGAATATATGTCGCGTTCTACTTTTAATCACCGCCGGTGTCGTGCTCCAGGTTGGGGCTGAAAAACAACGTCCAAATATTGTGGTGATTCTATCAGATGATCAGGGGTATGCGGATGTTAGCTATAATCCGCACAGCCCGAAAGAAGTCCACACACCGAACATCGATAAGCTGGCGAAATCGGGCGTGGTCTGTACTCAGGGATATGCTTCCGGCTATGTCTGTTCGCCGACGCGTGCGGGAATCATGACCGGACGCTATCAGCAACGCTTTGGAATCTACACCGCTGGACAAGGTGGTTCCGGAATGCCGTTGGATGAGGTTTGGTTTCCGACGCACTTAAAGCAGGCGGGGTACCGGAGCGGTGCGTTCGGCAAGTGGCACCTGGGGCTCACGGAGGAATATAATGCCGTTAACCGTGGTTTTGATTATTTCTACGGTTTTATGGGACGCGGAGCCCATGACTATTGGAACCATGACCCCAATGCCGATATAAAATTCGGCGGTCCGGTTTATCGGAATCTGGAGGTTCTCCAGAACGAAGAGGGTTACATGACGACGCGTATTACCGAGGAAGCGGTTGAGTTTATTGAACGCGAAAAGGACGGACCGTTTTTTGCTTATGTGGCCTATAACGCAGTTCATTCCCCTGCGCAGGCTCCGGAAGAGGATGTAAAGAAGTTCGATACCGGCGATGAAAAACGCGATATTCTGATGGCGATGCTTTATCATCTTGATTTAGGAGTTGGAGAAATCGTCAAGGCATTGAAGGAGGCGGGGGTATACGATAATACCGTCATCTTTTACCTGAGCGACAATGGCGGTTCCGGCTCGATGAAGGCCAATAATGCGCCGTTGCGTGGGTACAAACAGCACGTATACGAAGGGGGGATTCGTGTGCCGTTTATTGTGTCGTGGCCTGGAAAACTCGAGGCAGGCAGGATCTGCGATGTCCCCGTCTGGTCGACCGATCTGTTGCCAACGGCGCTCGCTATCGCGGGAACACAGCGATTACCCGCTTCCAAAGCACTGGACGGAAAAAATATTCTTCCTGCGCTGACCGGAACGTCGAAGCGGATCCACGATGCGCTCTATTGGAGCTCGGGGGACGAGGGGAAATGGGCCGTACGGCATGGCGACTGGAAGTATGTCTATGACAAGGGTCAGGAAGGACTCTTCAATCTTTCTGCTGACATCGCCGAGGAAAAGGATCTAAAAGAAAAGTACCCTGAAAAATTTCAGGAGCTCGTGAAGCTTTACGATGTCTGGTTTGAGCAGATGGGCGATCCGGTCAAAGGGTCCAAGCATTACAAACCAGTGGATAAAGAGAAAAAGAAGAACAAGTCGAAAAAAAGTTGAACGGCATTATTCGAATATGAATCACTTGGAGTACGGGGAATTCAATTTATCTGGAAGCTTTAAATAGGCCCGTTCAAGGGTTTGCCAAACACTTTAGAGGTGATGACCGGCAGGTTGTAGCCTGCGGAAATGCTACTGGTCAGCGATGAACTCATCGGTTAAGAAACGTAATGAGGGTCAGTATGAATTCTGGAAGTACCAAAATCGATAAAGTTTTAATAGGTTGCATGTTGTTTGTGGTTGGAGTTGCGGCAAAACCGTTGAACGTATTGTTTATAACGATTGATGATCTCCGCCCGGAGATCGGATGTTATGGCAACGACGAGGTAAAGACTCCTCACATGGACCGTCTCGCGGAAATGGGCGTGAAGTTTAACCGTGCCTATTGTCAGTATCCCGTATGCAATCCCAGCCGGGCTTCATTCATGACTGGATTAAGACCGGATGAACTCGGTATTGTATCCAACAAGGTCGCCCTTCGTGAAAAGTGGCCGGACTTGGTTACGTTGCCGCAGCTGTTCCGCGACAACGGCTATTTCACGGCGGGACTAGGTAAGCTGCTTCATATGGGGCTCGATGAAAACGGAAAGCATACCCATTTCCGCGACGACGCTTCGTTCGACCATCAGTTCAAGGCCCTCGGAAACTCCCCAAAGGTTGGAAAAAAAGGGGAAGGACGCAAGCTGGGTGACGGTTCCATCGCATGGGCCAACTGGCGCGCGGCCGAGGGCGGTGACCTCGCTCAGCCTGACGGAATGATCGCCGAGGAGGCCGTGCGCATATTGGAGTCCCATCACGAAAAACCGTTTTTTATCGGTGTGGGGTTCCATAAACCGCACGACCCCTTTGTGGCGCCGAAAGAATATTTTGAGGACTATCCACTGGACGACGTAAAACTGGCGATAGAGCCCTCGGATCGGTCACCGCTGGTGCGGTATGCGCTCTCGAACAAGGACTTTTTCAATTCGTTTAATGATCAAGACCAACGCGAATTCAAGCGCGCCTATCATGCCTGCACCTCATTTGTGGATGCGCAGGTGGGTAAGGTGTTCGATGCGATGGATCGTCTGGAACTCTGGAACGACACCATCGTCATCCTGCTGGGCGACCACGGTTACCATCTGGGTGAACATGGTTGGTGGAATAAGGTTACCGTATTTGAACTCGGAGCGCGCGCCCCGTTGATGATGTGGTGGCCGGGCACGGAGGCCTTGGGGCAGGAGATCGACGCGGTGGTGGAGTTTTTAGATCTATACCCGACGCTGGTTGATGCCTGCGGCCTGAAGGCTTCGCACAGACTTTCCGGCAGCAGTCTCCGCCCGGTGCTGACCGTTCCATCCAAAGCCTGGAACAATGCCGCCTATACCCAGGTCATCCGGGGGAAGGCCATGATGGGGTATAGTGTTCGGGATGATCGCTGGCGTTACATTCAATGGGGGAAGGATAGTGAGGGCGGTTGTGAGCTCTACGATCAGAGCAAGGATCATAACGGGTATTACAATCTAGCTGAAAACCCGGAATATGACCAGGTTCGGAAAAAAATGACTGTTCTACTGAAGGCTGGTTTTCCGATCCTTGGGAAATAGGAGGTAAGCGGGTGTCTCCGGAAACGTGCCATAAAAACCTCGGGATGAGATTTTCCTGACTATCATTAAAAGAGAGGAAGGAAGACGCCTTAGATGCTGCTTGCAGAAGCTGCTGTTGTAAAACGTAATGGTGGTGAGCGTATAGTGAAAAGTCCGAGGTTGGATCGGATCAGGGAGGGGGCTTTTTCGGTACACTTGCTCATGGAGCAAAAAGCGCGGATGGAGTCATGACGAATAAAGAAAATATAGGTCCAAAGATGGATGAGAGTTTAGATGAACCCCCATTGATTTTAGTTGTGGAGGACGACGATGACTATCGCTGGCTGATCGCTTCAAAGCTGAAGGAAGATTATCTGGTTACGGAGGCCGCCAACGGGAGTGAGGGGCTGGAAAAAGCCATGGAAACCATCCCCGACCTGATCGTAACCGATGTCATGATGCCCGTCATGGATGGGGTTGAGCTCTGCCGTCACCTCAAGAAGGAAATGGAAACGGCCCACATTCCGGTCGTCATGCTGACGGCCAGGACTTCGGAGGAAAGCCAGATCGAGGGGCTGGAGACCGGAGCTGACGATTATGTGACCAAACCGTTCAGTATGCGCGTGTTCAAGACACGTGTGCATAATCTGCTGGAAACACGGCGCCTCTTAAGCGAACGCTTCTATCAACGGTTTACGCAGTCGGCTAAAGCACTGGGGGGGGCTGGATCCGATATGCCGGAAATGCTGGAGTCGGGCACCCGCCTAGATCGTGAATTTTGGGATGACTTATGCCGTATTCTAAGGGAAAAATACGCTGACTCCGATTTTAAGATTGTTTCCCTCGCTTCGGATTTCAATATGAGTCCGCGCACAATGCAGCGCAAGATAAAAGCTTTGATGGATCTGACGCCCGTACAATTGGTCGCACAGTACCGGCTTAAAAAAGCAGAAACACTGTTGTTGGATCCCGATGTTCACGTAAAGGATATCGCCTTCATGGTCGGGTATAGAGACTTGAGCCACTTCTACCGGCTCTTCAAGAAAAAGCACGGCGTCAACCCTTCCCAATACCGAAATGAAAACGGACAAAGCAGTTACAATGGCCGCAAATAAATCGCAGCGATGAACTGTGCGGAAACGAATGCACGGGTGATATGAGTATGATTCATAACGGAAGCGGGATGTTTCGATGAGAAATTCTGAATACGTACGAAGTTTTACGAGCAGTTGAATGGTGATGGAGTCGAAAAATAACCAGATTTACAAAGTCTGGACATCGTGGGTTAGCCGACCATATACGCCTGAAAATATATCCGTTTGGTGCAGGCGTGTAGCTCAGTCGAACCATTTCTGTACCCGGATCTTTTTAATTCCGTTTCACAATGGCGATCAATTAAGTCATTGACCTAATTCTAAGATCCTTAGTTAGGCAACCCTATACTCGACCTCACACTGACTCATGTATGTGCCCGTGCTGATCGTATCAGCCGGAGGATCTCAATTTGAAATGTGCGAAACTATTTGTACGTTATCTTTGAGCGGCTGTGCTATGTGTCTTGAATGATGTTGAAGAGGTTATTCATGATGCTGCTTCTGCCTTTATGGTGCACGGCTGCGATGCCGTATACGCCGGTTATTACCGATCCGGTGCTGGAACCGTGGCGATGGCGGGAGATGGAGGAACTGGCCGATCTGGATATCCTCTCCATAGACGAGGCCGCGGATGGCTCGATTTGGTTCGGTTGTATTGGCACGTTGGCACGGTATGACGGCCGGCAGATCGAACGCATTCCTTTTGATGATGAGCTGTTCTCGGCCATTGCGCATGCGCAGAATCGAGCGCCTTGGGGAAAAAGCGTGCTGTGTTTGCGGGACGGTGGCCTGCTTGCTGTGATCGAGAACGGGCTGGTGCTCTGGACGGGCGGGGCATGGAAGGTCATTCAGCGGGATGTAGGGGATTCCATTTTCGGTAGCCGGTTGGTGCAGTCCGAGGATGGTGCAGTATGGCTGATTACATCCGATGCGCTTTGGCGGTTCAATGAAGATTTAACGAAACGGCAGGTCGTTCTTCGTTCCAAGGGTGCACAAGCCCTGTCTTCATTCTGCCATGACCCGAACGGCGATGTGTGGGTGCTGAGAGCGACGCCCGCCAAACGCCCGGTGCTGATTCATATTCCGCTTCGGGATGGACGGGTGAGGGAAGAGCAGGACTGGCGAACCTATCGGCTGGATATGATAAATCTCTCAACTGAACCTCGTATCTGCTCAGATGTATCAGGAAAAATCTGGTGTGTCGACAGCCGGCTGGATGGGGTATTTATGTTTGACCCCTCCCTGGGTTCTGGAGAAATGAAGCACCACTCCGACTTCGGCTATAATTTTGTGATGCGGGCGCGGGACGGAGGAATCTGGGCGGCGGGCGCGGGGACGCTCAAGGCTCTGGGTCGTCCGGGTGATCCGGTGTATTCCGCAACGCAGCTTGGGCTTCCCAATATTTTCCTGTCGCTTTTCGAGACCGAGAATGGAAAGGCATGGGTGCTTGAACGTGGGGGAAACGTGCATACACTGGACATGGGAAGGGACCAGTGGCTGACTTACGAAGGGTTGCATTTCGAGTGCGAAACGGACGATGGCAAGCAATGGTATTTAACAAAGAATCGTCATGTGGTGTCGCATGATCCGGCTTCCGGGCGTTGGCTTGAATACGGTGTGCAGGATGGCTTGATCGGTTTTCCGCGTTCACTGCACGCATCGAGCCACGGTTTGGTCTGGGCGGTTGGAAACCACCGGGAGCGCGCGGCCTTTAGTCTTTATGACGGCTCCGGCTGGGTCCGGCACGAAGTACGCGATTTTGCGAAGCTGATCTGGGCGGGGGGCGCATTCGAGGCCAATGATGGTACGGTTTGGCTCGGATGCATGGGCGATAAAATTAGCGCCCCGGGGGCGGGCGGCGCACTTCAATATGAGGTGCTTGAGGACGGTGCCGTCCGGCTTTTGAAACGGTACGCTCCTCCTAAATTCCCTTATGCCATCCACCGGTTCGCCCAAACGGATGACGGCCTTCTGTGGATCGGTTCGCCAACGATCTATACGTTTGACCTTGCGACTGAGGAGAGACAGATCATCTCTGAACTTCCCGGCATGTTTACTCATGATCTCGTGGTGGATGGAGCGCATAACCTATGGGCGGCCAACGGGTTGTCCGGGGTCTACCGCAAGGAAAAGGAAGGATGGCAACATTTTTCCGCCGAGGAGGGGTTGGCGGGCAGGCTGGTGGTGGACTTGCTTCCCATGCGCGATGGAACGCTGCTCGCAGCGTCCGATGGCGGTATCAGCCGGTTCGATGGAAAGAGCTGGGCGTCGGCCGTATTTTCGGACGACTTTGGTATGTCGAATCGGGGAGGAAGCATGCGCGAGTCGAAGGATGGCGCCATGTGGTTTAATTTTAACGGGAAAGATATACGGTCGCTGCGGATGGGCGTCAATCTGGAGGGGAAGAATCCGTTCCGTACGGTCCGTTACAAACCGGACCAACTCGCGCCGGATACCGTCATTGTCGACCATCTTGATCGAATCGATTCTGCCGGGAATATCCATATTTCCTGGTCGGGGAAAGATGTGTGGTTGAATACACCTTCGGGTCAGTTACAGTTTTCATGGCGGCTGAACGGAGGAGAATGGTCGACGTTCTCAGATGAAACTGACCACTCGTTTGTCGGCTTGGGGCGCGGTAGGCATACCTTGGAGGTCCGTGCACGCGATCGTGATTTCAATATAGACCCCACGCCGGCGCTCAGCCGTTTCACGGTCGTTCCGGCGGTATGGCAACGCCCCTGGTTTATTGCTATGGTGCTGTTGCTGGGCGGCGGAACGGTGGCATTTATATGGATGCTGGTTTATTTTCATGAGAAACGTTTGAAGGATCGTGCTCTGCACTTGCAGGAGATGGATCAGATGAAAACCGGGTTCTTTACCAATATTTCACACGAGCTGAACACGCCGCTTGGATTGATCAAGGAACCGCTGGGGCGGTTGCTGAAAAACGAGACCGATCCGCGCAAGGAAACCATGCTCGATATGGCGATGCGTAACGCCGATCGCATCGAAAACCTGGTTTCGCAGATCCTCGATTTCCGTAAGCTCGAACGGGGTATCATCCATGTTGAGGTTGTGGAAGGGGACGCGGCC
>CAZAPF010000098.1:0-8494 GCA_964486885.1 uncultured Verrucomicrobiota bacterium | reverse complement strand
GCGTTCTCTGCGTTCCTTTGCGGCAAATAGATCCGTTCATGCAACATTCGGGCTAATACGTTCCTTGGAGCTCATTCTCGTTAATTGGCCTGATTTTAGCTATTTACAAAGTAATATGATACGAGTATTAAAGTAGATATAAGGTTAATAGGTAATCAAATGTTATTATTAAAAACAGATTTAGAGTTGCTGAACGAGCTGGCGGGTAAATGCCGGGAGCTGCGGCTTCGTCAGAATATGAGCCAGCGGGATGTGGCGGAACGGGCGGGTGTTGCACTGCCGACATACCGCCGGTTCGAGCAGGCCGGCCAGATCTCGCTGGAGCGTTTTGTGGCGGTGGTGCGCGCGCTGAACCGTCTGCCGGAGCTGGCAGGCTTGCTCAATCCTCCGCCGGTTGCCGATCTGCGCGAACTGGATCATCCGGCACCGCAAAGAAAGCGGGCGAGGAGGAAGGCATGAGGCTGGAGGTGCGGTATAACGATCTGTCGGTCGGGATTCTGAACGATGATACCGGTTCGATGCTTTTTCAGTATGACGAGGGGTTCATCCGTTCGGGGCTGGAGCTTTCGCCGTTTTATCTTCCGCTGCAGCAGGGTGTGATTGATCTGAAGGGGGCGTTCGAGGGCGGCCTGGCCGGATTGTTTGCGGATTCGCTGCCGGATTACTGGGGGCGGTCGATTATGGATGCGCGCCTGCGGGAGGCAGGGATTGACCCGCAACGGGTTTCAGTGCTTAAACGGCTGGCGTTGGTGGGCGAGGGCGGGTTTGGTGCGTTGTCCTATCATCCGGCGGAATCGGTTGACCGATATGAAGTGGCGACGCTGAAAGAGGCTGTGTCCTTTGCGCATAAAGTTCTGGAACTCGATGAGGGAAAACTGCCTGAGTCGGAAGTACTGCGGGAGGCGGGGTCGAATCCGGGCGGCCGCTTTCCGAAGCTGAGTGTCGGCTGGCATCCTGACGAGCGCCGGTTGGTGATCGGTGCCCTGGGGCTTCCGGAGGGATACATTCCCTGTCTGCTCAAACTTGAGATGCAGGATGCCATGCCGCAGGGCAAGGCCGGTCTGTGCCGGCATGAATTTGACATGCTGGCGCTTGCGGATCGGGCAGGTATACGGATCCCGAACCGATGGTTGCTGGAGGATGGTCATCTGCTGGTGGAACGGTTTGACCGCTCGGCGGGAACTAAAGTCCACATGCATACTTTCAGCGGAATGGCCCATAAGCTTCCGGTGCGTTACGGCGCAAGTTATGAAGAGCTGCTCCGTCTGGTTCTGGCATTGACGGGCGATCAGCGGGAGGTGGTCGAACAGTTCCGCAGAATGGTATTTAATGTGCTGCTCGGGAACCGCGATGACCATGTCCGCAACCATGCCTTCATGCTGCGGGATGGGCAGTGGGGGCTTTCGCCGGCATATGACTTAACGCCTACGCCGGATATGCCGGAGCAGAGTCTGGGGGTGAACGGAAAGTGGTCGGATATCGGCCGGGAAGATCTGCTTGCGGTGGGTCAGCTGTTTTCCATCAAACAGGCCGATGACATCATTGATCAGATCGAGGCGCTGGCTGAATAGACGAAGCCTGTGGCCTCGCAGCTTTAAGATTCAGGTTTTAAGTGTTAAGTATTCCGCCTACGCTAAAGGTTGGCTTACGTAACCTCAGCCTCGGTGAAACGTTCGCCTAACTCACTATTTCCTTTGGAAGTTATTTTCGCTTCGCTCAAGCGCGTCGGCGGACAAGTAAGTTATCAGGTAAGGAATAATCTGCGTTGCTCTGCGTAATCTGCGGGCTCTCTTGTTTAATCATAGCGGGTAATAAAAAAGGATCATGTCCCGTTTCCGGGGAATCAGCAACGTAGACGCGTAGCGAGGCGAAGCCAACCGACGCCCTCGTCGCTTTTTCTCATGCTCGGCACTCTGCGCACGGTACGCGACGAGGGCGTCGCGTCTACGCTCGTGTCCTCCGAGCCTTTCCCCGCAGATGGGGCATGAGCCATAAAAAAGCCCCTCCGGATGGAGAGGCTCGTTGGTTCATAGGAGATGAGATCTATTTACCTTTGGTGCATTCCGCTTTTTTGGTGCATTCGCCTTTCTTTTCAGCTGAGCACTCTTTCTTTTCAGAGCATTCTTTCTTAGCGGAACATTCTTTCTTGGCGGAACATTCGGATCCGGCATAGGCAGAGAATCCTGCAATCATCATTGCTGCGGCTGCTACAGTCAGTACTTTCTTCATGGTATGTCTCCTTACGGGTTTAAGTTATACGTGAGAATTATGACCATCTTTCAGGCCATGCGTTCAATTCGATTCTAATTATTTTTTAATCCCGTGAACATCGGGGTTGTCTCGCGCAAAGCAGGAAGAGCCGGAAAAGGTATGTTTTCTTGGAAGAATGGTTGTTTCACCACCCGCTGCGCTGAAGGCAGGAAGAG
The DNA here is from genome assembly GCA_964486885.1 of uncultured Verrucomicrobiota bacterium. GTDB lineage: Bacteria > Verrucomicrobiota > Kiritimatiellia > Kiritimatiellales > Pontiellaceae > Pontiella. The sequence continues at coordinate 6,068 of CAZAPF010000098.1, read as the reverse complement.
CACGAAGACTGCAGGAATGGGTCTCACGCAGAGCCAGCGGAGAGAGCAGGGAAAGGGGATATCGCGCAGAGACGCTAAGGCGCAAAGGAAGAAATCGATCTAATGGTCGGAAGTTAGTTTAAAAAATCTGCGTAGATCTGCGTGATCTGTGGGTAAATGAGGATTGTTTCACCACCCGCTGCGCTGAAGATAGGAAGAGCACGAAGACTACTAATGAGTCTCACGCAGATTATTTTCAAATGAGAAGAAGTTCTATAGTCAGCATTCTTATGTATCTGCGTCCATCTGCGTTAATCTGCGGGCAGCTCTATTCCAGCGGAATGAGGTGCTGGATTTTCCAGAAGCCGACGTGGTTGCTGGTGGAGACGGTGTGGTTGGTGGTTATATTTCTGCGGTTTATTAGAGAGGAGATTCGGGCTGTCAGCTAATGAGCTTGTCATATTCGGCGTGTGTACCAATCCAGAACCAGACAAGGGTCCCTTCATTCTCTACGGCCAGAGCCCGGTATTTCCGCCCGACTCTTGCCGACCATACTTGATTAATCCTCTTAAGATGCAGGGATGGATGACGGGGATTTTCTTTCAGAAGGGCGAAATTGGCGTCGGCCAAATCTCGCACAGCTGACGGAAGTTTTTCGTAGCAAGCCCAGAAGCGCGATGTTGCGTGATGATTCACAGCTCGGACGTTTTTCCCGTCTTGTATTCGGTTTGAGCTTCTTGTACTAAGGAATCAAGCTTGCCGCTAGCGACATCATTCTCAAGCTTCCGATCCCACGCAGCAGCTTCAAAAGCTTCGAACCATTCGCGGAATTGGATCAAGTCGTTTGGCGGGAGATGTTCTACCGCGTCTTCTATTTCCTTAACCGTAGTCATGGGCATCTTATAAAGCCCATGCTGTTTTTTTTCAAGGGCAATCCCGGACCGCTCGTGAAGCTTTCGCGTCCCGTGTGGGCACCTCCGTGTTAGTCTGCGTTAATCTGCGGGCAGCTCTATTCCAGCGGAATGAGGTGCTGGATTTTCCAGAAGCCGACGTGGTTGCTGGTGGAGACGGTGTAGTTGGTGGCTATGTTTTCCGGGGCGCGGTAGCGGGCAATCTCCTGCCAGTTGCAGAGGTTGATGCTGTGGAAGATGGCGTAGGTATAGTTGGTGTCGGTATCGAACTGCAGGTCGGCCATCTTGGTGCCGGGGGTGGGGGAGATGGCGACGCCGACGCTGCCGATGACTTCGGCGAGCAGGGCCTCCCGCCAATGACGGTAGCTCTGGATGTCGGTGGCTTCGTCGATACCATAGTTGGTTTCGAGCGTTTCCATCATGTTATTAAAATCAATTGAAGTGGGCCATGTCTCAGGACTCGGACCGATGGATGTTTCAAGCCCGATGCGCACGGCGGCGTTGGTAATGTTGGTGCGCTCCCACATGACTCCGTTATCGATCTGACTGAAAGTCTCCCGCTCGAAGGGCATGAGCGAGACGCCGGTAAGGTTGGTGGAGATGGCGGCAAACCACGCATCGCGTTCGGCATCGTCGGTCCAGCCGATGGAGCTGGAGCTGTCGAACCAGACGGGCAGGTCGGCATAGACCGGAAAGGCGGGCAGGCCGCTGGTGACAAAGTGCGTGCGTACGACGGCATAGGTATCGCTCAGCAGATTGAGCAGATCACGTTTTTCGGTGGGTGTTGCATCGGCCCAGTCGGGATCGAGGGCCTGCGGTTCGATGTCGAGGTGCAGTCCGTCGAATTGCTCGGCGGCGGGGCGGCCGTCGTTAAAGTCGATTAGGCGGTTGGTAATCTTGCTGAGGAAGCTGGCATGGTTGGCCGTATAGATCCAGGTGTTTTCGGACATGAGGAACTGCGATTCAATACCCTCGGCATGCAGCTTGGTATTCCATGCGGCAATGGTGCCGGGTTCACTGACGGGGCGGTTTTGGTAGCTGCCGTAAACATGCTTGATTCCGCGGGCGTTAAAAAAGTCGATGGTCTGGTTTTCAGTGACGGGGGTGCCGACAATGTTGGCGGAGCCATAGGGGCTGCCGGAGCTGGCCCAGAACCAAACCGCCCGGTTTTTATTGGCAGAGCAGGGCAGGGAGGTCAGCAACACTAATACGAAGATCCATTTCATGATGGGAGAATATCGCGCAGAGACGCTAAGACGCAAAGAAAGAAACTGATCTAATAGTCGGAAGTTGATTTAAAAAATCTGCGTTTATCTGTGTCAATCTGTGGGCAAATGGCAGTTGTTTTACCACCCGCTGCGCTGAAGGTAGGAAGAGCAAGAAGGTGAGGAATATTGAGACAGGCAATAAACAGGAAGCAAAATATAGGCGGCCGGGTGGCCGCCTTTCGCGTCGGGCTGCAGGAGGGTTTATTCATTTGCAACGGATCTGCTGTCGCCGATACGGATGAGGGCATAGACCGCCGCGCCGAAAAAGCCGGCGAGCAGGGTGATGACAATCCAGATGCCGTTGCCGTTGTTTTTGCGGCGGACGTCCTGGTAGACCCAGATGGACATGAGGACATGCACGAGGATCATCACCAGGAAAAAACCTTCCTTGTCTTTTCGGGGATGTTGTTGCGGGCGGTCGATCTGCCGGCTCATCATCTCAAGTTCGAGGTGGCGCTCCTGAAGCTCCACTTCGCGCATTTCCTGCTCAAACTCGAATTCGGCGCGGGCATGTTCGAGCTCCAGGTGTTCCATGGCTTGCTCGATATCCATTTCATGTTCTTCGGCGAAGGCCGGGGCGGCCAGCAGCAGGGCGGCAATCAGTCCGGGTGCAATCTTCTTCATGTTGTCCTCCAGGGGTAGGGCGGGGCGTACCCCGCCGGTTGCGGGAGGCATCATGCTTCCTGGCTGTGCATCTGGCAATTCCAATACGAGGCAAAAAAACGTTAGAGGGGATGGATAAAAAACATCCCCCCGCATTGCCGCGCAGATCCGAATGTTGCCGTTCAATTAGAGGCCGGGGCCATACGGATAGCTGTACGGATAGGACGGAAGTTCGGTTGGAGCGTTTTTCGCCAGTACGATGAACAGCGCAACGAGGCCAATGACCAGCAGTGTGATTCCGACACCGGTCCAGAAGTGGCGGCTGCGGAGATGCTGGTCGATATGGTGCCACGCGGTCAGCATGCCGTCGTGCAGATGATGGCTCCAATCTTTCGCTGTAGCAATCGGATGCATTTTTTCACCTCCTTTCATTGATTTAGACTGCAAAACGCCAAAACCGATGATTTTTTTTGCTCTGAATATGGTAAAGCGGGGCCGCGGAAAAACACCGATTCACATGGATTTATTCCTCATAGAGATGTTGAGGGAAAATGAGATAGTTTTATGACGTATTTTCGGGGAGCGGCAATGTAGACGCGTAGCGAGGCGAAGCCAACCGACGCCCTCGTCGCTTTGCACACGCATAGTCTTCCGTTCGGCGGGAACGCGACGAGGGCGTCGCGTCTACATCCAGTGCATATGCTTTTCTCCCCGGATAGGGGAAAGCCCCGGCGAACCGGGGCTTTGAGCTTGTTGAGAAACTACATTGGTGCGGCGGAGCCGCTTTGGAGTGCGCAGGCAAGCCGATAGGTGCGACTGCGCTTGGGTAACGTAACTGACTGCCGATCAACCGAAAAGCGGTGTCGTCTTTCAGTTGCCACCGCACTCCAAAACTCACGCAAAGTTGTATCATGTCATTTGCATTAGCTTTATCAACAGTCTGAAAGCCCCGGCGGACCGGGGCTTTGTTGAGTCCACTACAGGTCTGTGCTGATTTGCAGCTGGAGGAACTGCTCGCTTTCCGTATCGCTCGGGACACGGTTGGTGACGGAGTCGAATGCGCCGCCTGTAACGTTGGTTCCCAGCAAATCGACCGAGCCGGCCCAGGTGGCGGTGGGCAGATCCGTGTCCTGTTTGACCGTGTAGGTCAGGTCGCGGTCGTCGGAATCGCTGCGCTGGGCGTGGGCATAGTAGAACCAGTTGGACCCGCCATCGGCGCCAAGCCACAGGATCGGGGCAATGCCGGTGTCGTTCTTGTTGGTGGGGTCGCCGCCAAGGGCGTATTCCGCCAGGTTGTCGAACGCGTCGCCGTCCGGATTGTCGCCCAGCCCGTTGTTGGCGCCGGTCAGTCCGTAGAGCGTGGCCCAGTCCGCATACAGTGTGGCCGGGGTGGTGCCCGAACCTACTATAGTCACCTTGCCGTCGGTCAGCAGGGTGGAGACGTCGATATAGGCTCCGCCGGTCAGGTTGGTGCCCGTGAAGTTCAGGTTGGCAAGGTTGCCAGAGTAGCCTCCCCAGTTATCGAGGACCTGGAAGGTGTCGCCGTCGTTGGCAGTGTAGGCCGAGGCATCGAATGCAACGGTGGCGCCGATGTCGAAGGAGATGGTGTCTCCGCCGTCGTTGGCCAGCTTGTCGAAGCTGGCCAGGCTTTCGATTTCGAGGGTGGTGGTTGAAGCAGAGCCCAGCGCAAGGGTGTTGTTGAATGTCAGGGTGCCTGTGCTGGTTCCGGGCTTGAGGTTCGAGAATACCGTCACGGTGTTGGTGAAGGTTAATGTTCCCGTCAATGTACTGCTGCCATACGTTTCAACTGCTGCACCGATGGTGCCGCTGCCGCCGAGCACGGCACTGTTGTATGCGTTAATATCGCCCGTGGCGGCGCTGCTGTCGCCGTTGAAGTAGGCAGAGCCACCATCGATACGGGCATCGCCAGAGTAGGTGTTGTCGCCTTCAAGTATCAACGTACCGGTGCTGCTTTTGGTAAAGAAGCCGTCGCCGCCGTCATCCTGAATGGCACCCGAAACGGTCAGTGTTTCACCGCTGTCCGGCCGCAGGTGGAAATCCCACACAGAATTGTTGTCGATCGAAATATCGCCGGTCAGGGTGGCGGAGCCTGATGCCGTTACGCCGACGTGTACCCGGTTGTCGTCGATGACGGACACATGGTTGGCCAGCGTGACGCCGTTGCTGAGAATGAGGCCGGCATCCTGTCCGACCAGCTTCACGTCGCCCGAACCCAGTGCATCGGGGCCGATGGCCAGCAGGCGGGTTTCCCGGTTCACCGTAGTGCCGCCGGTGTAGGTGTTGCTGCCGGTGAGGATAAGAAACTCGCTGTTAAACTTACCGGCATCGCCTTCCTCGGTTCCCGTGGTCTCATCCACCTCGTTGCCGACGGTGGAGACTTTTCCGTCGCCGCTGATGTTGCCGGCGAAGACGAAATCGTTGCTGCGGGCAAAGCGCAGTTCATCGGCTCCGCTTCCGCCTTGGAATTCAACATCACCAACAATGTTTCCGGTGTCGCCGTTGGCGCCGAGCTGCATCATGCCGTCGATGATTTTTGTTCCGCCGGAATAGGAGTTGTCGGCAGCCATGATCAACTTGCCCCAGCCGCTTTTGCCAATGCTGCCGCTGCCGGAAATGGGGCCGGACATGGTCATGACGTTTACGGCAGAGCCGGGATTGTTGACGCGGAACCTGAAGTCACCCAGTGTGGATTCGTTGACCACCATGTCGCCGGAGAGTTCCATGGCATTGTTGCCCGATGTCAGACTGGCCCGGATCAGCTTCAATCCGCCGGTGTCGCTGACTACAATGTCGTTTGTCAGGTTCAGACCGTCTGCCCCGAATTCAAGGACGGGATCTGTACCTTCGTCTGTGATCAGGATGTCGCCAGTTCCCAGGGCATTGTCGTCTTCGAACCACAGCACACCTTTTTCCAGGGTGGTTCCGCCGGAATAGGTGTTGGCCTGATCCAGCGTGAGGGTGTTGCCGCCCGTCTTGAGCAAGGCCAGGCTGTTGGCGCCGCCGTTGGGATCGGCGATTATCGAACTGTAGGTGAAGTTGGCAAGCCCGGTATGGATGCCGATCCTCGCTCCATCTTCGAAACCACCGGTCGCCCCGCCCAGGGCCAGAAGAATGTCGAGGTCTGCTGCGCTCATCCCAACACCACCTGTCCTGACCGACAGGGTTGCATTGCTTTTCACCGCGATATTTCCGGTCGTCCAGCTTGCGGTCGTCCCGTTGTACAGGCCGGTACGCTTGAATCCCCTCTAACCCCTTTTATTGGGGGCTGCGTTTTATTAAACTAAAA
>CAZAPF010000097.1:0-9494 GCA_964486885.1 uncultured Verrucomicrobiota bacterium | reverse complement strand
ACCACATGATTGGCGGCCTCTTCCAGCTGCCAGGAATTACGCCCGGTCAGTACACTCGAACGCGACGGCGCGCACTTGGCGTTGGGCGTATAGGCATTGCGGAACAGAACCCCCTCGTCCGCCAGTCGATCAAAGGCCGGTGTTTCCACCCACTCGCAACCATAGGCGCCCATGTGCGCCCAGGAAGCATCATCCATGATGCAAAACAGAATATTCGGCCGTTCAGCAGCGTTCACACAGGCACTACACCCGATGAAACCAATAATCAATGCACTCTTAATATTCATATCAATTCCTCGGGGATTCAGGTTCGCGCTCCGTTGGCACCAGCAATTTCAGCCGATCTTTAATTTGTGCATATTCCGGATTATTGATCAGATTATTCCATTCCATCGGATCCTTCTGATGGTCATACAGCTCTTCCGTTCCCTTTTCAGTGAAGACAATGTAGCTGTACCGCCCGTCATAGATTCGATGTCCACCATAGCGATAGTCCGACAGCGTGGGGGTATCCCATTTCATATCCGGGTTATGCAGCAGCTTCGCAAAGCTGCGCCCATCATTTTCAGGATTTTCCGGCAGTCCGCACAACTCAACCAACGTCGGATACATATCAATCAGATTCACAACGCCGTTGCACTGCTTATTGTTCGGTGTGACGCCCGGCACCTTAATAATCAGTGGAACGCGACACGATTCCTGCCACAACTGGGTCTTACCATACCTTTGTTTTTCGCCCAGATGCCAACCGTGATCCCCCCACAGCATGACGATGGTGTTATCGGCATATTTGCTGTTGGCCAATCCATCAAGCAGCACGCCGACGCAGTCGTCCAGGAAGGTAATCGTCGCGAGATAAGCCTGAACCGCCTCCTTGTGCCGACCTGCTTTTTCCACACGGGTCCAGGTAACATGCGGTTTCGCGGGTTTTCCATGCGTATTGAGAATATCTTCCAGATCGTCGGGAATGGTTTTCGGAAGAACAACATCCTCCAGCGGATATAGATCGAAATATTTCTGCGGCACATACCACGGCAGATGCGGTTTGGAGAACCCGATGGCCATGAAGAACGGTTTGTCGAAATCGCGTGTGGAAAACTGCTCCGCCGCCCACTCCGCCGTCATGAAATCCTTCATTTTGGTTTCGTCGTTTCCAAGGGTTGGACCCCAATCAAAACCGGTGGCATGATAGGACTTATCGCCGGGCAGAGCTGGGAGTCCATTCACCGGACGCTCTTTGCTGATGGGACCAACGCCGCCTTTTACCTGATGCCACTCATCATACGCCCACTGCCCCTCATCTCCCTTCTTATTCCCTTTTTCACCAGGCAGAGCGTGTTTGTGAAAAATCTTTCCACTCGAGAGGGAATGATAGCCGTGCTTACTGAAATATTGCGGAAAAGTCAGCAGGTCCTTTGCCTTCGGGGCATTCCGCAGATTGGTGGTATTACCGTACACGCCCGTCTTGTGCGGATATTTCCCTGTCAGCAGCGACGACCGCGACGGCCCGCACACCGTTGAGGAACAGTGCGCATCGTACATCACCATCCCGCCCTCGGCATTGAACTTGTCGAGGTTCGGCGTCTGCACCTGCGGATGGCCATCAAAACACCCGATCCAGTCGTTCAGGTCATCGATCGCAATAAACAACACATTCGGCCTTTCAGCCGCGCCGGCAATGCCAGCCACACATAACATAAACAGCAGTAACAAACTCTTATTCATACCAACTCCGGTTAGGGTAATAGATTATTTCTTGGAGGCCTTAAGCAGCAGTGACGCGTGTCCGCGCACGTTCTGACTGAAGGCCTCGCTAAAATCGCCCAGATCACTATGCGTCCAGGTATCGCGGATCGTGTACTCCCCCTTTAGACCCAGGTCAGCAAGGTTTACAGCAACGTCCCGGGTTGCGTAGCCCAGGTTGAAGACGCCAATCGCGGTCGAACCATCCGCAAGCTCACGCGTCCAGATCTGGATGTCTCCATCCACGACAACCGGCTTGCCCTGTTTACCGAGCGCGTCCTGATTGATCGCAATCACCTCCGGGTTTGATAACAGGTTCAGGGTAAAGGCATCCATCGATTCAATGTCGCAGCTGATCAGCAGCGGCGCCGCAATAACGCACCACAGGTTCATCTGTGTATACTGCTCATCCGGCGTCAGGCGGCATTCGCTCAGTTCACGAACAAATTTATTCGGAATACCCTTGTTCCCGAACTGCAGCATATCCGGGTCGTTCCAATGGCCCTGCTTCTGGAACTCACGCCAATGATCATTCTTGAAACTTTCACTCATGCTCACCCAGGTGTCGATAATATCGTTGGTCGTACGCCACAGGTTGGAATATTTCGAGTTGATCGGTGCGGAACTGAACGTGGAACGAGGCGAGAGACTCAGGATGATGTCCCGTTCCGAGGCCCGGAACGCATCGTGAAAGCGCTTCGTCCAGTACTCATATTTGCGTTGTTTTTCGTCGAACGCATATCGGCCCTTGATCTTCTCCGGCAGTTGCTGATGCTCTTTGATGTAGTCACTCAGCTCCTCCTGATCGATACGCTCGTTCCAGTCATATTTCACATAGTCGAAGCCCCACTCCGTAAACTGCTTCACATCGTTATCCACCATCCAATAGGGTCCAATGGTGGTTGCACGCGACTGCAGCGCGGCAGGAATACGCCCGAAAATCTGCCCTTCCTGGAGACGGCTCTCTTCCGGCGCCCAGAAGTTGGAATAATCGCCTTCCGGATTGGGGGCCGTTCCGCCGATAAAGCCGGCGAACGACGACATCCAGAGCGTCGAATAGATGCCGATTTTCAATCCCTGCTCGTGGACATAGTCACACATGCCCTGCATGTCCTCAAAACGTTCGTTGCCCATGATGGCGTTATACTTCCCGCCGCGCTCCGGGCCGCCCCAGCAGTCATCAATATTCACATAGGTCCAGCCATAGTTCACCAGCCCCTTATCCACAAAACCTTTGGCAATGTCCTTCACCTTCTGCGCACTGACCGACTCGCTCCAGCAATACCAGCTGTTCCAGCCCATCGGCGGCGTCAGACAAAGTTCATCCCCCACCTTCAGCGTCAGCTCCATGCTGTCGGAACCGCTTTTGTTCTCTGCGGTCAGCTGTACCTTGTAGCTGCCGCGTTTCGCCGTGGTTCCGCTCAGGCGCCCTTTTTCGGTATCCAGCTCGATACCCTCCGGCAATCCGGTCGCCGAAAAACGAATCGGCCGCTTTCCGGAGGTGGCAATGGTGTAAAGCAGCGGCGCATTCGGGCGCACGCCGAAAATCGGGGTGGAATTGATGCGCGGAGCCTTTGAAGCCTTCGGCGTCAGGATATATTTATCAAGCGACTCAATCTTCGGCGATCCGCCCGTAAAGACGGCATCCGCCCATACCGCCTGAAACTCTACGCGATGATGCACCTTCTGCGGCTCTTCCGTAATCAGGAACAACTCTTCAATGCCCGCCGTGTTCACAGAAACCGGTGCCGCGACCTCGCCCAGCTTCAGCACCCGGTCGAACAGCACCTTTCCATCGCCTACCACCACAAAACGGGTAAACGTGGTTGCTGCACTCTTCAGCGTTTTCTTCGAGTCATCATCCATCCCGACCGTTGCGGAAAAGCTTTGGGTCTTACCCCCGAGCACAATGCGGATATTATGGGGCGGATGCAGGGTTACACCGTTTGCATAAACCGTCCCGGCCACATTCATTGTGTCACCCGTCAGATCCGTGTTCACCGTCGGTTTTCCCACCGCACTGCGCGCGTTGGACAAATCCATTTCGTTCAACCAGGTTAAACCGCCCGCGCCGGACGCCCCCGCCAGACCACTGCCGGACACCATGACCGCCAGAGAAAAAATCACATGCCTAAAATTCATTACATTACCTTGTCTGTTTCTATCGTTTTGATTGTATTTATATATACGAAGCTGGCCCGGAAACCTCAACAGCGGCTCCCTTCTGGAACGACAAATTCACCCTGCCTTCGAAACGCGAGAATCAAAGACAAGGACGATGAAGAGAGCAATTCAGGCAGGGATCCGCTATCGTGTTTTCGCGGTCAAATTCTTCAATCCCGCGGAAGAGGATGAAATTTCGACCATATGGAAAACGGTGTCGTTACCGCCTTCATACCGCAGCAGCAACTCCGCATTGTGCAGGACTTTCCGCGGCATCGGGATTTCCAGCGTTTTCCACTCGCCGCTATTGCTGTTACGCATCTGTTTTCTGCCCGATTTCCCGGAAACGCCCAGCGACCACCGCCCCTGTCCCCGGTCGAGATACACAATACGTACCTTTATCTCTTCGGCATTGAATTTTTCATGGAGGTGGAACCGCAACTGTTTTTTGCCGCTCTCGTGATCGAACGAACGGGCGAAACGGCCATAGATACTCTGGTCAACATGCCAAACCCCGACGTCCCCCGAACCGGGCTCAACCTGTTCCAGAAAACGGCAATAGTTTCCGGGAAGAATCCCCCAGCCCACATCATTATAGCCCATGCGTTTGCGGTTCACCATTCCGGGACCGATCGCCTTTTCCGCAAATTGGTCGATGTGGGGCGTCTTGCATTGCGGATGACCGCCAAAGACCCCCACCCAGTCGTTCAGGTCGTCCACCGAGATGAACAATACATTAGGCCGCTCCGCCGCCCCCGCAACGAGTGCCAGCAGAACTGCACTCCCAACAATCCATTTCTTCAACATAGACCTACCCCTATTTCTTTTCGTGGGCACTAGCTGAGCGGTGCGTCTTCCGCTTAAGCGGAAAATTGAACTTTTCCACCGGCGAGACCGTGCGTGCGCCCTTGAGCAACGCATCCAGCTCAGCCACCACTTCGGGATGCTGACCGGCAATATTGTTTTCTTCCCCCGGGTCGGCGGAGAGGTCGTAGAGCTCCAGCGGGGAGTTCGCATCCTCCGCCACGTCGTAGCGTACGCCCTTCCACTTTCCCTTGCGGATGGCAACGCGCCCCTTCTTTTCGTGGAACTCCCAGTAGAGATATTCATGCTCGCCCTGCCCCTTGCCGCCCAACAGGGTCGGCAGGAAAGAAACTCCGTCGATATCATTTGGAGTAGCAACACCGGCCATTTCAGCGGCGGTCGGCATCATATCCCAGAAAGCGGAAAGGTGGTCGCTTTCGCTGCCTGCGGCAACCTTGCCCGGCCACCACGCAATCATCGGAACATGGATTCCGCCTTCATAGAGGTCGCGCTTGAAGCCCCGCTGGGAACCGCTGGAGTTAAAGTAGGCCGGATCGTGGCCGCCCTCCTGGTGCGGGCCGTTGTCGGACGTGAAAACAATCAGCGTATCGTCGGCGATGCCCAGTTCCTTCAGCTTGGCTGTGATATCGCCGACATAGTCATCGATATTGTGAACCATCGCGGCAAAAGCGGCGTGCGCTTCCGGCTGGGAGCCATAGGCGAATTTGCGAAAATTCGGGCCGTCGTCGGTTCCTTCGTATGAACTCTCCGGCAGGAATTTACCCCGGTATTTTTCCATGTATTCCTCCGGCGCGAACATTTCGGCGTGCGGCTGGACGACCGCGTAGAAGCAGTAGAACGGACGGTCTTTATTGACCTCGATAAATTCCATCACCTCTTCGTGGATGAGGGTCGGCGCATATTCCTCCGTCTCCATCCCGAAGTTGCCCCAGAGCATTTCGCGCCGGTCGTCATCCCACAGGAAATAGGGATAATAATGATGCGCCTGACGCTGGCAGTTGTAGCCATAGAAGCGGTCAAAACCCATTTTCAGCGGCTCGCTGGCCGTTCCCGGCGCGCCAAGCCCCCATTTTCCGAACAGGCCGGTGGCATAGCCCGCCTCCTTGAGCATGTGCGCCATGGTGTAGGTATCTGCCGGCATCGGCTGCTGCCCCTCCGGCAGGAATTCCGAGTTGCCGCGAACCACGGCATGCCCCTGATGATAGCCAGTCAGCAACGAACAGCGGGAAGGCGCGCAGACCGTTGAACCAGAATAATGATCCAAAAACTTCATCCCCTCGGCCGCCAGCCGGTCGATATTCGGCGTCTGGAAATGGGTCTGACCATTGCAACTCAGATCCCCATATCCAAGATCATCCGTTAAGATATAAATGATATTCGGCACCCGCCCAGCATTCACAACTGCAACAAAAGACATAACGCCCAACAAACCTAATAGAATTCTCTTCATATCATTCCCTTATGTAATTAATCGAGTAGCACAATTCCCATACTCCACTTATATATCAACATTGAATTATAGATACGAATGGGAATGGGTGACCTAAACAGCTTTTTGTCACTCAATCTATTCAGCTGATATCTGGTTAACCTGACCCCGAACCTATCGCCGCTAACGGGCGTTCTACCAGAATTCCCCACTAAAATGGGGCCAGCTATTTAAATCCACAGTCCTCCCTTTCGAGTGGTGATAACAAATGTCAACACGAGGACTTATAGGACTTAGATATAATGAAGTGGATAAGCTGGCTTATAACCACTACGACTCACAACCGGATACGCTCGGGCTCAAAATACTGAGAGAGCTACGGGATGTGGACAACTGGAACGTGGTATTGGACCGCACTGAAAGTCTTATCCCGATATCCGAGCAAAGAAGGCTGGGAGATAATACCAGTATGGCGGAGGCCGAAATCAGGCGAGCCTTTCCTGATCTGGAATACCGAGGTGATCCTCAGAATTTCTATGACCTTTATCAACCGCTACAGGGAACCCTGCAACCGTATCTTGACGGCAAACTGATGTTTATGCCGGATGCAGCGGACTTCATTCATGACAGCCTGCATTGCGAATGGGCGTATATTGTTAATCTGGATACCAACCAGTTAGAAACCTGGAAAGGCAACCAGCTGGAACCCGACCACGAGGACAACCGGATGTACGAAGAAGAAAGCCGCTACGGTAAAGAAATGGACCGCATGGGATATTATCCATGCGCCATGGTTAGAAGCTACGACCTAAAAGAACTTCCCAATCCCGGCCTGTTCTTGACCTATTATTCTTTTTCGGATGATCTGGATCGTTCAACACGATGAGCTCTGATCATCCACCCTGTATAACCGGTCTTTTAGATCGTTGATTTCTTTCTGGATGGTCCCATACATCCTTGAACTGGGATTGCAGAACGTCAGCTCTAACTGTCTGCAATCGAGCAATAGCTCCAATCCTTCCCTACGCGCCATGTTTAGAAGACGGTGCCCGGTCATATATAAAGTTGTCGCCCGAATACAACAGCGTGGGATATCGGCACCATGCTCGGGGATTGGTCGGCCCGGTTGGATAGCGATACAAACTTTTCTAAATCGACTCTCCATCCGGATCGGTCCGACTTGGATAGCGATGCGAACCTGATTCTCTAAAAATTAAGCTTCGAAGTGACAACGACTTGCATCAAAAAAGTGCGGGAACGGGTCAATATGACACGACTTTCGCTTTTTGAAAGATCATCCGACAAGGTACTCCTGACAGGATGGTGTTGCGAACTGGCACCTTTTCCTTAAACCCATCAGGAATCAAATCTGCTCCACGATCACGTCCAACTCTTCAAGGCTGGCATTTTTTTTAAACCCGATCTTCACCCCCTTTGGCGAGGTGATATTGACATGGAGTTTTTCCCCATCGATCTTCCAGTCGACGTGTACCGGCCCTTTCGGGGTGGCCATGGCTCCGCTTGCTTTTTTTAAATCGCCGATCCACGGACTGATTTCGAAGGCTTGGCCGCCGGGCTCGGTCTGGCGGATACCCAACACGATACGCGTCAGGAACCAGATGGGGCTGGAGGCCCAGGCGTGGCAATGACTGCGGGTCGGGAAGCCGTGGGTATCGAAATCGCTCCCGGCAAACATTTCCCAGACGGTGCTGGCACCGACGTCGATCATTGGCTGGAATTTGGTGCGGATGGAATCGAGCAGGGCATCATATTCACCCGCCTTCTCAAGTGCTTCATACATAAACTGCATGGCGAAGGGGGAGCCGATGGTCGTCATCCCTTTCGGCGGATTCAGCAGGTTGTTCAGCGCGGGCTTCCGGATGCGCTTATCGGCCACATCGCACATGATTGAAAGCATGGAGGTATGCTGGCAGGTCTTGGCGCTCGGCTTGCCCGTGGTATCGAGTAGCGCATCCGGATAGCTTCTCCGCTCTGCGTCCCACTGCGCATTGATTGCGCGGATGAGCTTATTGCATCGGGTCTTCAGTTTCTTTTGAACTGCAGCTTCGCCTAAAACTTCAGCGCAGTTTTCGGCCGCCTTCAGTGCGCCAACCAGCAACATGCTGTTATGCATGACGGTTTCGTTATCGTGATCGATCGGCGCCCATTCCAGCAGATTCCACAAGGGACCGCTGAACAGACCATGCTTATTTTTATACTGCTCGGCACCCTCCAGGTTTTTCAGTACAGCAGGCCACAGCTTTTTGAGGAAGCGCTTATCGCCGGTATGGAAATAGTGCTCCCAGACCTGCATACCCCAAAGAAAGCTCCAGGACGGCAACTGGCAGTCCCAGGCCGACGGAACCTGGCATCCAACCATGGGAAACTGATCGAGCGATTGCGCCCCGAGTTCAAGGCTACGTGCGGAAACATCATAATTTCCGTAAGCGACAGATGCATAGAGCGCTTCGTTCCGTGCATCGCCGATCCAGAGCGTCTGCTCGTAGAGTGGACAGTCGGTAAACGTGTCTTCCATGCAGAGCTTCAACGCACGCTCGGACATCTTCCAGATTTTGTTCAGCGCCGGATCGCTTGATTTAAATGCCTCAACCGGCGTCACCGGGGCCGTCGATTCAATCATGCGCACCGACCGGATTTCCACCGGCGATTTCTGATTACGGATCGTTACGAACAGATATTGCCCGGCCCGGCGCTTCAGCGACCGGAAGCGGTTGACGCCGTTTTTCGTTATGTAGCGCATGCCGTTACGATTGAAGGGCAGCGTATGCTGGATGGTCCCGTCAGGTGTAATGTATTCCACCGCATTAAGATCAACGATCACGCCCTCCTCGGCCTTGACCGTAAACTCAAAATAGCCGCAAGTCTGCTCGCCGAAATCATAGCAATATTCCGTGTCGCCGCGCGCGGCCGGCTCCCTTGCCGCAAACTCCGCCGCCGGATCTTCCATAAAGACCTGTTCCTCCGGCAGGTCGAGAACCGAAAACCCTTTCGGATATTGTTCAACCGCCTTCTGCCAGCGCCGTTCGCCCTTTTTGGCCTCCTTACTTTCAAAGCTGGAAAACCAGCGACGGTCGTTATCAAGGAACAGGCATTTCGGATCCTCCTCCACCGACCAGCTGCCCCACCCCTTCATGTTCAGCCATGGGAAGGACAGTTCCTTGTTATGACCATAAAAGCTGTTGCAGAAAAACCGAACTTCATGCTTCCCCGGTTTCAAGGTAACCTTACCGGTTTTGAGCAAGCGCCCGTTTACCGTTCCCTTCCATTCATTGGAACCGAAATCAAACTGCTGCTTATTACGTACCGTAAGAGT
>CAZAPF010000096.1:0-9620 GCA_964486885.1 uncultured Verrucomicrobiota bacterium | reverse complement strand
GATATTATGTCGAAAGATATTACCCGAACTATTTCGACCCGGTCCAGCTGGTCAACTTGGAAAAAGACCCCTTCGAGCGGGTCAACCTGGCGGATGGCCCGGAATATGCGCCTATCGCCAAAAAAATGCGGGCGGAGCTGATGGATAAAATCGAATACCTTAAAGAAGAGCAGCGGCAGATGCGTGGTACAGAGTAGCCCCAAAGGAAACAAACCGATGAAAAACAGATATAAAATGTTAGCCGTGGCGCTTTGTTTGGCTGCTGCCGGCAGTTTGTTTGCAGAAGCGATTTCGCTCGCGGGTGAATGGGAGATGCGGGTCGATGAAAATGCCGTGGGAGTTGAGCAGAAATATTTTGCTCAAAAATTCAGCGGCGAAACGGGTGTGTTGCCGGGGACGAACCACGAAAATCTGAAAGAAGAAACCGTTAAAAGAGATAAGGGCAGTACTGGCGGATTTACGGAGTCTCGTAAGTATAGAGGCAGCATCTGGTATCAGCGCGAAATAGAAATCGACGACCTCTCGAAAGAGTACATTCTGTTTATGGAGCGTGCTGCCTGGGGATCGTATCTCTGGATAAACGGCGAATATGCAGGCTCGCAAAACTCGCTACTCGCCCCGCACGAATACAACGTGACGAAATGGCTTAAAAAAGGGAAAAACCGGATTACACTGATGTTTGACAACTTGAACCGGAAAGGAAAGGGGTCCGCACCGGGCGATAACGAGATGGTGCTGCACTATGATCTGACGACCGACGTGAAAAAGAATGCAAAGCTGAATTGCGGCGGTCATCACCTGAAGCATAACTGGAACGGCGTGATTGGTAGAATCGAACTGCGCGCCTTTGAAAAAACGCATATCGTGAAAGCCGATGTGTTCAGCGATATCCAAACGTCGGAAATCCGCGTGAAGGTGCTCATCGCGAACGTGAAAAAATCGGTGCAGAAAATCAAGTTGTCCGCCGAGGTGGATGGGCAGAAAAAAACGGCGGAATTTAAATTAAGCGGAGCCGCAGAGGAAATCGTCGAGTTTTCGATGCCGATCAAAAACGCGAAGCTTTGGGGCGAGTTTAATCCGGTGCTTTACACGCTGAACCTCGCGCTGGGCGATCAGCAAACCCAGACGCAGTTCGGGATGCGCGAGCTGAAAATCGACGGAACCAAAATGATGCTGAACGGGCAACGCATTTCGTTGCGCGGTACGCTCGAATGTATGTCTTACCCGATTCAGGGGTACGAGCCAATGGATGTGGCGACTTGGAAAAAACAGATCGCAACGGCGCAGTTGTATGGCCTGAACTATTTCCGGTTTCATAACTGCTGCCCGCCAAGAGCCGCGTTTCAGGCGGCGGACGAGCTCGGCTTCTATTTACAGGTTGAGCTGCCGGGCACCTCTTGTCCGAGTAGCGAGAGGGAAGAACAAGCGGCCACCACGCAGTACCTGACCGACGAACTGAAGCGAATGATTTACTATTACGGAAATCATCCGTCGTTTATGCTCGCTTCAATGGGCAACGAACAGCTGGTCGCTCAGGGACAAAAGGACTTTATTGAACGGCATAAAGAGCGCTTGCACCAGAAAGTCCGCTATGGCCAAAAAACGGACCCGCGCCATCTCTATTCGGCGACTACACAACCGTGGACGCCGGAGCGTGAGGACGACTTCTTCAGCAGTGCCTGGGGGCTCCAAAAGGAACAGCTCTGCGGCGTTAAATGGGGCGGCGGTTCTGTGAAAAACTACACGCCGTTCAATCTGGCAGGAACCCGTTACGGCTCCGCATTCGATTATACGGGACGCTTAGAAGGATTGGATCGCCCATTGATCACGCACGAAAGCGGGCAGTGGTGTATGTACACCGATTTCCGCGAAATCACGCGTTATCACGGCGCGACGCGTGCCTATAATTACGAAATGTTCCGCGATGACCTGCGTGAAAAAGGGCTGGGCGACCTGGCGACCGACTTCACGCTCGCTTCCGGAAAATTGGCCGTGCTGCTCTACAAAGCGGAAATCGAAGCGGTGCTTTGCACGCCGGAATTGACCGGTATCCAGTTGTTGCAGTTGCAGGATTATCCCGGGCAGGGCACGTCGCCCGTCGGCATTCTGAACGCGATGTGGGAATCAAAAGGGCTGGTCACGCCGGCAGAGTTCCGTCAGTTCTGTTCCGACTTTGTGCCGATGGCGCGCCTTGAAAAAATGGTGTGGGAAAACAGTGAAACCCTGCAGGCTGAAGTCCAGATTTCCAATTACAGCGCCGCCGATTTTGACGGGGAAACCGAATGGTTCCTTCAGGAAAAAGAGGGCAAAACGGTTGCCTCCGGAAACGTTAAAAACGTGAAGGCGCCTGTGGGTCAGCTTTCGGCGGCGGGCCAGATTAAACTCCCGCTCGACGGCATCAAAAAAGCAACGGCATTGCAGCTGGTGGTCAGCGCATCCCATGGACGGATGAACCGCTACAACCTCTGGGTCTACCCGAAAGAGAATACGGAGGCGATTCCCGAAAACGTAACGTTCGCCACCCGCTGGGACGACTCCGTTGAAACGGCGCTGGGGCAGGGCGGACGAGTTGTTTTTGCACCGAGTGCAGAAGCATTTACGAATGCGGTGCCCGGTACGTTCAGCACCACCTTTTGGAATGCGCGTATGAAACATCGCCAGATTTCAAAAACGATGGGGCTGCTCATCGATCCAGCTAATCCGGCACTCGCCGGGTTCCCGACCGAGTTCCACTCCGACTTCCAATGGCAGGATCTGGTGAACCGTTCGTTCTCGGTCGATATTGAGTCGCTTCCGCTCGCGCTGCGTCCCGCCGTGCGGACGGTGGATAACTTCCATATGAACCGCTCGTTGGCGATGATCTTCGAGTTCAAATATAAAAACGGCTCGGTACTGGTCTGTACCGCCGATATCGTCAACGAACTCGACGCACGGCCGGAAGCGCGACAGTTGCGCAAAAGCCTGATCGACTACGCCGCTTCGCCGCTCTTTAAACCCGACGTTCCCGTAACGCCGGAAGCGATGCAGCTTTTCCTCGGCCGCAGCAGGTAGTCCAATACCGTCTTCCAGCCGTCGCCACACGCTGAATAGATTGCTGATCGTATGGAAGTCATGTGAATAAAAACGAAATGGAATTGAACTCAGGTCATATGAATGACAGATTGTATTTTGCAGCGGAGTTTGTTGGATGACGAGTGTATTGAAGTGGATGGGCATGTTGGTGGGGTTGCTTGGTGCCTTGCGGCTCCAGGCGGCGGAGCCTGCGCCGATGCAACTGTCGATTTGTCCGGCGATTACAACGGGACAGAAGGGGGATGAAGAGACTGTTTTCCGCTGTTTTGAGGATCTGTTCGAGCATCGGCTGGATGAATGGAGCTACGTTGCAAGCAATCTGTCCCAGTTTAAGTTTTATTCGACCCCCATGGGGCGCCTGTGCCGGAGTAATCCTGAGCTGCTTCGTACCATTATGCAGAGGTTGTCAGAGCTGGAGCTCGGCGTCGGAATTGAAGTGGGCATTAAGCAAGGGCATGAGAACCTGATCACTCGTATGCTGAACCCCATTACGGAAGCAGGCGGTCGGGTTGATTTCCTGGTGACCGATAACGTGTTTATTAAGTCGCAGGGCTGGGCGAAAGAGGACTATGGCTGGAGCTACGAGGAGGCGGTGGAGCGTTATGCAACATTTGTTGCGGGGGTGAAGGAAAAGTACCCGGACATCAAAATCGGGATGATTGAAGCTGCGTTCCGTTTTTACTGGGAGGATCCGGAAAAGTTTCCTCAGGAAGGAAGCCCTAAGAAGTCGCAGGGCGATCTGAAGCAGCTGCTGCTGGATGTGATGAAGGCGTGTGAGGAGAAGGGGACCAAGCTGGACATGTTCCAGCCCGAATATGCCTACCAGCGGATTGAAAACACTAAAAACGGCTGGCAAAAGCTGAAAGCGATGGAGACGTTCTGCCGGGCGCATGAAATGGATTTTATTTTTCTCTTCAATGATCATGAAGGGGGAAAGGAGTCGAATGAGCTTTTCTATGAAGGGGTGATGCATTGTCTTAAACAGGTTCAAAAGCATGACCTGCGGCCCACGATGGGGACCATTCAGTCCTGGTACGAACATCCAACGGTCGAACTGCCGGAGAATGAACCGTACACGTTTATGAATATGGTCCGCGATTTTATCCACATTTATACAGGCGAATCGTTGCCGCCTAAATTCAAGGTGCTTGCGGTTTCGCTGGGCGGAGTGGTTGTGGATCTGAAGGATGCCGGAAACAATCCGCTGCAGGTGAAGGCCTTTTCGGTTTATGCCGATGCTGCGGTGCTGCAGGATCTGAAGTCCGGCACGCAGCGGAAGATTGCATTCGAGCGCCTGGCTCCGGAAAGTGTGGCCCGGTTGCGGAAAATGGTGGAAAAGGTGGGGACTGACGGGCGTGTGGTTGAGTTGGTCGATAAACGGGGACGAAGCATGAACTGCGTGGTACATTCTGTTTCGGAACAGAATGTATCTGTTCGACCTGCCGACCGGGAAGAGACCAGGGTCATACCTCTTTCGAGTCTGGATCCGAAGAGTGTCGAGCTACTCAATTTTATGAAGGATCATTAATGCTGAACGCCGGTTTTACGCGTTTGGGAAAAAGGAATGGATTGGATAATGAAATCGGTATTTAAATGGATTGCACTGTTGTCGATGGCGGTAACGGGTGTGTTTGCGTCTGAAAGACCGCCCAATGTGTTGTTGATCATTTCCGATGACCAGGGCTACGGCGATTTCGGGTTTACGGGAAATGAGGTGGTGCGGACGCCGGAGCTGGATCGGTTGTCGAAGCAGGCGGCTTTTTATCCATACTTTATGGTGGGGCCGGCGTGCACGCCGACGCGCTCGTCGCTGTTTACGGGGCGGCACTATCTTGATACCGGCGTGTGGGGGGTCGGTTCGCGTGGCAAGGTGCGGCGTGATGAAACGCTGATGCCGAAGTTTTTCACGCCGTCGGGTTATCAGACCTGGGCGTTCGGCAAAATGGACGGCGGGCTGGAAATGATGGAGATGACGCCGATTGACCGCGGGTTCGATTCTTTTTTCTTGGACGCGGGGTATGCCCAGAAAAATGAGTTGGGCTGGGGGGCGGAACTGATCACGGATGCGGCGGTTGAAAAGATTAAACAGGCCGGTGACAAGCCTTGGCTCGCGTATGTCGGCTATGTGATTCCGCATTTAAAATGGTACTGCCCGGAGTCCTATGCCGAGCCGTTTCGCAAGAAAGGGTATTCGGAAGACATTGCCCAGTGCTATGGCTCCATCAAACAGATGGACGATCAGATCGCCCGATTGCTGAAGGCGCTCGAGGAGACCGGCCAGGTGGAAAATACGATTGTGCTGTTTATGAGCGATAATGGCTCTCTGGATGCGATGGGGCAGCGCGAGATGGGGGTTTGGGAAAACTCGGAAAAAAAACGCCCGCATTCCCCGGACTGGGGCATTCGCAATCCCGGCAACCTGATCGGCCGCAAGGGCGAGGTGTGGGACAACGGCATCCGCAGCCCGCTGCTGGTCCGCTGGCCGGGTAAAATCAAACCCGGCGTTCGCAGGCATGCGATCGGTGTGGAAGATGTGTTGCCCACGCTTCTGGAGCTCTGCCAAATCCCGGACGAAAAGCACCCTGAGCATTTTCCGTTTTCCGGAACGAGTTTCAGCGGCTCACTGGAAGACCGGACGTTTACGGATGATCGCGACATCTTCCGCCTGGCGACCGGCGGCCCCGGCGTTCCGGTTGGGCAGGGCGCAAACACACCCGACATGAAAACGCTGGACTATGGCTCGCTGCACACGATTCTGCGTAACGGAAACTATAAGTTCCATCACCTACCGGGCGGTGAATTCCGTCTGTACGACATGAGCAACGATCCGACCGAGCAAAACGACCTCAGCGCAGCAATGCCGGAGCGTACCAT
This sequence comes from uncultured Verrucomicrobiota bacterium, assembly GCA_964486885.1. Classification (GTDB taxonomy): domain Bacteria; phylum Verrucomicrobiota; class Kiritimatiellia; order Kiritimatiellales; family Pontiellaceae; genus Pontiella. The sequence continues at coordinate 3,674 of CAZAPF010000096.1, read as the reverse complement.
TGCCATGGCAAAACGCTGCCGGGTGCGGTGGGATGGCATCACCGCGCGCAACCGCACGTTCCAGATGAGGCAGCTGAAAATAAATAATGAAGACGGCCCCCGGAAGGAGTGGGAGATCAAGGTGCTGCAGCCGCTCCGTCTGGTTGGAAAAATGGACATGCACGATTATCTCGGGGGAGTGAAAGGATTTCAATATCCGGGCGACCGTGCGGATTATGCGGTCGAGGTGCAGAAGCCGCTCAACGTCTTCGTCGTCGCAGAGGGCACGGGCTTTGACCAGTGCGCGCCGATCAGTCTGCTGGTCGACGGCAAACCTGTTCAGGTAAAAAGCCGTTCGGCTGAAAAGATGGTCTTCGGTCCCGTTTCTTTATCGTCCGGTACCACTCCGCTCTCATTGGCCGTTACGGACGATGAAAAACCTGGTGCTGCGATTGGTGAAGTGCTCAAGATGACCCTGAAGCTGGAGAAATGATAATGAGTAGGACTCTTATTTGTTTGATCACGTTATGCAGTGCGGTTTGTGTTGAAGCGGCCCGGCCGAACATCGTTTTGATTATGGCGGATGATCTGGGGTGGATGGATATCAACCCGACAGCCGAATACGCCACCGGTACGCCGGCGGGAAAGCAGTTTTATGAAACGCCGCATTTGAATAAGCTGGCAAAAGACGGGATCGCTTTTTCGCGTTGCTACAGTATGCCGCTCTGCACGCCATCGCGCGCTACGCTTGTCACCGGCCGTAACGGGGCAACCTTCGGATTCAACAATGCCTGTGCGTTTCGGGCAGGGCGGTCTACTTATGCTCGTAAAGGGCTGGAACCTCCGGCTGACTACCAGCTGCATGATAAGCTACCAAAAGGTTCCTCCGCCAGTTTGCCGCTCGATACGGGCTCCAGGAAATATGCGCTGCCGAATGGATTGCCCGACAGCAGGGGGGAGAAGGTCTACTCGTTGGCGGAAATGCTGCCGGACTACCGCAGTGCCTTTCTCGGAAAATGGCATATCGGAGATGACAATATCGAAGGACACCGTCCGCAGGACTTCGGCTTTGAGGCCATTGCCTATGAGGATGAGGGCTGGTCGAAATATCATAAAGGAGTGCGTAAAAAATGGCATCATCCCGGACCGGAGGCGCAGAAGGATTATCTGACCGACGACCTCGCCGCGCTGAGTGTCGATTGGATCTATAGCCATGTGAACGAACGCCCTGAAAAACCGTTCCTGATCTACCTCGCGCACTTCGCGGTTCACGATCCGATTGATGCCAGGCCGGAGGATGTCGCTCATTTCGAAACAAAGAAGACGCGTGGTTGGAACGGACAGAATAACCCGACCTATGCCGGTATGATTAAAGCGCTCGACGATTCGGTCGGTACCATCCGCGCCGCACTCAAAAAACTGAAAATCGACGACAATACCGTCATCATTTTCACCTCCGATAACGGCGGGCAGGCCATTAAAAAAGGAAAGCATGTGACCTGTAATGCGCCCCTGCGCGGACAGAAAGCGCAGACTTTTGAAGGCGGAATCCGCGTACCGCTGATCGCTCATGTTCCGGGGCGAAAAGGGAACCGGTGGGTTGATGTTCCGGTCGCGCTGGAGGATGTTGCCCCGACGTTGGCGGCTTTGGCTAAGCAGAAGGTGCCGGCTGAAATGCGGAAGCAGTGGACCGGCAGGTCGCTGGTGCCGCTATTGCAGAATCGCCCCGCCGACTTTGCCAAACGGCCCATCTTTATTCATGAACCTAATTACCGGACGGACCCTCTGACGGAGGGAACGCCGCATATTTCTCCCAACTCCGTGATGATTGAGGGCGATTATAAGCTGATTGCCTACCATGACGGCATCATACGCCTGTTTGATCTGTCGAAGGACATCAGCGAAACCAATGACCTGTCCGCAGGGATGCCTGAGCGGGTGGGGCGCATGAAAAAGGCACTGGCCAAATGGCGCTTCGAAAATATACCAGCCCGCTACGATACCGCCGCCAACCCCCGCTACAACCCGCAGGCCGATGACGCGCTGTCTGCGCCGCAAGGTCTGCTGTTTGTTCGATAGGAGGCTGAGTGATGATGCCAAACAAAATCCAAAGAATGGCTCTATTGCCGGCTCTTCTATGCGGCTGTGCATTGGGGGAACACCCTCCGGGAGCGATTGACACCCATATCCACCTCTATGAACCGGTTGGGCTGGACTGGCTGAAGCCGGATAATACGCGCCTGAACCAACCGCATCACGCGGAACGGTTCAAGGCAATTGCTGCGGAGACTCCCATCACGCGGGCCGTTGTGGTTGAGGCAGGCACGACGCTGGCGCATAACGAATGGATGCTGCGGCATGCCGCCAACGAACCGGCCGTGGCGGCGGTCATCGGAAATCTGGATTTGGCTGATCCGGAAACCGCGGCGATTCTGGAACGTTTTGCCAAAAATCCGAAATTCCGTGGGCTGCGGATCCGCGCCCGCGGGCCGGTCGATTTTTCCAACAAAACCGTTCAGGAAAACCTCCAATGGCTGGAAACCCGAAAGATGGTTTTGGAAACCGGGCTTGATCCGCATACACGCAAAGAGATCGTCTCTGTTGCACGAACGTATCCCGACCTCACCATCATCATCAACCACATGGCCAGCGGTCGGCTCGATGCGGACCAGCAGTCGCAAATATGGTGGGAGCCCTTGGTACAGGAGCTGGGTGAATGTCCGAACGTCTACTGCAAGCTATCGATGTTCGACGCAGTCTTCCAGCACGATTATGCACCGGCACGGCTGGATGCGCTGTTTGCTCCTATTATGGAGGCCTTTGGCCCTGACCGCCTGCTGTTCGGCAGCAACTGGCCGGTTTCGCCGGATTATGAAGGAATGGTTAACCTTTTTACGCAGCAGCTCTCCTCAGACCCGGACTTGATGCATCAGATTCTTGTAGATAATCCGGTTCGTGCCTACCGCCTTTCCGCAGAGGAAGACGAAGCGCCGAATGCATCGTTAAAATGAAAGTAATCCACCGCTAATTAAAAAAAATAGTCACTATGCATATTGTGCGAACGGCGACGAAGAATGGAACAGTGCGGGATCGAAAACGAAATAGGGAATCCAATGAACGTTGCAGCATCATTTAAAAAACTGAAACTCCGGGAGTTGTGGGGCTATGCCTCAGGTGAAGGGGCGAGCTCGATCACGATGAACGGGATTGCCAACTATGCGATGCTGTTCTATACGCAGATTCTCGGTATGAGTCCCGAGCTCGCCGGTATCGCTTTTGGAATCGGAACCATTTATGATGCGTTCACCGATCCGGTCATGGGCACGGTTTCGGACCGCACCCGGAACCGGTTTGGCCGACGCCACCCATATATGCTGATTGGCGGCTTGCTGCTGGCCGCCCTGTTTTTCTTCCTGTGGTTTGTGCCGGAATCCTTTCAGGGCGAAAAGCGGCTCTTCGGCTATCTGGTGGGTATCAATATCCTCATCAAAACCGCCTTTACGGTCTTTGTGGTACCGTATACCGCCCTCGGATTTGAAATGAGCGCAACCGATGATGACCGCGCGCGGGTACAGGGCGTGCGGTGCGGTTTCAACATGATCATCAACATTGTGTTCGGCGGACTGGGCTGGATCCTGTTTTTTCCCGACGGAAAAGCGGCGGACGGAACAAAGATAGACGGAACGAAGATTGCG
>CAZAPF010000095.1:0-10449 GCA_964486885.1 uncultured Verrucomicrobiota bacterium | reverse complement strand
AGTCTTTGACCTGGATCCGGCCAACCCTCGGGGTGTGGAATGAGAAACTGGGGACAGGACTTCTCATAAGAGTGCCATTCTTGGCCGACCCCTTTTTATGGATCCGCAGTTGAAAATTCAGCTCACGGGTCTCTGTCTGACCTACATATTTATGTAGGTGTACAAAAAACCAGCGTGCGTGTTAAATGGTTGTTTGGTGATTATAGGAGGTTTGCGATGAGATGTTTAGTTAAAAAGAAGGCGATGGCTGTCCTGGTTGCGGGGTTGATGTCGGGTGGTTTGAGTTTTGGCGCGAGTGAGGCGCCGCTGGATGAATAGCTGTAGATGAAAGCTATATTCAACAAAGTGAAAATCGCCGATGCGGACTTTTCTGCAGAGCTGGATCGGTTCGAGGCGAAATATATTATTCCGCGTCAGCTCGTGGAGCCGATTAGGAATTTTATCCGCCCGTATTGTGTGATGGACAAGCATTGCGAAGCATCGGGAGGGCGCTATTATATAAATACGCTACAACTCGATTCACCGTCGCTCTCGCTTCACAATGCAAAAGAATGGGAAGCATCGCATCGGTTCAAACTGCGCGTGCGGACCTACGGTAAATCGACGGGGAATGCGCCGGTGTTTCTCGAAATAAAACGGAAATATTTTGAACGGGTAATCAAGTCGCGCGCTTGCATTCCATACAGCGAATGGCGCCCAGGTATTTTCGACAAGCATGTGGATGCACTGGGTTTTAAAACGGTGAAAGAGCGCGAATCTTTTCGGGAGTTTGTTCGGCTAATGAATGAGATTGATGCCCGTCCACGGGTTTATATTCTCTATAGCCGCGAGGCCTATACGGGGATCTTCGATCACTATGCCCGCATCACGTTCGACTCTCAGCTCAGTTATCAGCCCGTGTCCAATATGTATAACTGGGGTGGTGATGGGCGTTTTATCTCGATGGACAGCGGGCTGGTGCGCAACCGCAGGGAGTCGTCGCTTGTACTGGAGATAAAATGTACGGAACAGGTTCCAACCTGGATGATAGAGCTCGTGCAGGAATTTAATTTGGTGCGCTGTGGAAACTGTAAGTATTCCACCGCCATCTGGATGGAAAGTTGTTTAACCGGCAAAGGGGAAGCCCCGTTTTCCGATGAGTTTACCTGTTTTTAAGGAGTAGCATATGAATGGTGGTTGGATGGATCTATTATCCGCGGCGGGGAGTTCGCAGAGTCTGAGCCTGCAGCATGTAATCTCGGCCATGCTGCTCAGTTTTGTTTTATGTTCGGTCATCGCAAAGTTGTATCAGGTAACGTTTCAGTCGCTTTCGTATTCCCGCTCCTTCGTTCATACGTTGATTCTCGGGGGGATGATCGTCTGCATGGTAATGATGTCGATGGGCGACAGCGTGGCCCGCGGAATCGGAGTGCTGGGTGCGCTGTCGTTGATTCGCTTCCGAACCGTGGTGCGCGACCCGCGCGATATGATGTTTCTCTTTGCGGCGCTCGGGTTGGGCATTGCCTGCGGGGCCGGTATGTTTGCGGTGGCTATTGCGGGGTGCTTGATCTTGAGCTCGGTCATTGTACTCTTGCACTGGGCACCGTTTGCAACGCACCGACGTTACGAAGCCATGCTTCGTTTTTTGGTGGAGACCTCCAACGACCACGCCCGGACCGAAGTTGATGCCATTATGGAGGAATGCTGTTCCTCCTACATGCTGCTCGCCATGCGCGAAGCCGTTCAGGGCGACCTGCTCGAATACTCCTATCAGGTACGCCTGATCGATCCGTCCTATCAGGTCGACCTCGTTAAAAAACTCGAAGCGCTGGATTCGCTTGCCGATGTGAATCTGGTGATGCAGCGCACGACGGTTGAACTCTAAAGGGGCCCATACCATGACGGATAAAACATTCAAACGCCCCGCTTTTCGCCAGCGCCGCCGCCAGCTGATTCGCCAGCTGTTCAATGGATGGCCCTGGATTATCTGGATCGGCGCGGCCATCACCGTGTTGTTGCTGTTGCCCGGCGGCATGCACCGGACTCGGTTTTATGGCGTGGCTGAACGTACCTATGAATATGTTTCGCCGCTTGAAGACGGGCGTCTGATCTCGCTCAATGTGAGCCTCGGCGACCCGGTCCATGAGGGGCAGCTGATCGGTGAACTGGATAATCAATCGCTCGCAACGGAACTGTTGATGGATCAGGCCTCGTTGATGAAGACCCGGGACAAGGTGTATGCGGTTCGCTATGACATTGAGAACCTGAAACTGGAGCAAGCCAGAACCGCCGCTGAACTCATGGCTTTGGAGGCGCAATGGAAACGCACCGGAGAACTCCGGGCAAAGAACCTGATTCTCGAACAGGAGGTCGAGGACTTGCGCCCACGGATTGAAGCCACCAAGAAGGTGCTTATCCATTATCCGAAACTCATTGAACAGTTGCAGGAACGGCTCACGGTGCTGGAACAGGAAACCGGGTTGCTCAATTCCCACGAGCTTAGGAAACTGCAAGCCGCGCGGAACCGACTGGAAGCCCGCACCGCGGGGGTGGTGGCCGAGGTGCTGCGCCAGCCTGGCGACGTGGTTGAAACCGGCGACCCCGTGGTCCGTATCAGCAATGTTTCCACCGCGCGAATTATCGCGTTCATGCCGGAGGAAAAACGGATGGATATCGCCGAAGGCGAACGGTGCAAGATCATTGCAACGACCAGTCGGAAAGTCTACCAAGGCGAGGTGAAGGCGGTCACGGCGGACATCCGCAAACTGCCGGTCTTTACGGGGTTCGGTGATCAGATTCTCCGCGGTCGCCGCATTGTGATCGAACTGGAAAATGGCATGGAGCTGGTGCCGGGCGAACAGGTGGTTGTTGTGCCGGATGTTTCAATTCTGGATCAGTGGATGGGAAGAAAGTAATGCGTAGATACCGGACCATTATACTTCTTCTATTCGTCTTTGTCGGGAGTGTCGTAGCCGAACAGGACCTGGACGAACTTATGAAAAAAGGCGCGGTGAATGTCTCCATCCGGGAGCGATCGGAAGGGGTGCTCATTCAGCAGTCCACCGCGGTTGAACAAGCCCGGGCGACGGCGCAAAGTCGCTCGGAGTATGGTCTCGAATTTCGTCCTCGAGTGAGCGACGATGATGTGGGTGCCGCCCTTCGGATTTACCTGCCGTCCCGCTGGAATAGATCAAAGCTGCGTGAGCAGTTGGCGCGGGTCGCGGAGGAAGAGCGGCTTCGGGTCGCGGCACTGGAGTGGAATGAATTGTTGACCGTTTATCGCGGGTTCTGCGACTTTCGTATGTTGAATAAGCAACTTGAAATGTATGCGAAAGAGCTGAACGAGTTGGAGCCGTATCTCGAAGAAGCGGATATCCATGTTAAGCTCAACCTGCTGGCCGTCGTGGATCGTACAAAACTCTACAGCCTTTATTTGGAGCTGGTGAATAACCACGAAAAAATAAAAACCGATCTGCTTGAACTCAAACAGGATCTCCACTTTCTCGTTGGACCAGCGGCCAATCTTAACGTCATGGCGGAAACGGCAATCATTGAGATGCCTTCACGTACTGAATTTGATGTCTTGTTACGCCACGCATTGAATAATCGGGCAGATTTTAAAATATACGATGCGCGTATTCGTTCCTCTTCCGCGGCTGAAGCGGTTGCCCGAGCAGAAGATGGATTTCGATTGAAATACATTCAGCCTGATTTTGGGATCGACTACGGCGACGACGAAACCTCATATGGGATCTCCGCCTCGTTCGTGCTTCCATGGGGAACGCGTAATCCGGATATCGCAGTCTACCAGCAACAACAGGCCCTATCTTATTCGCTCATGGAATTACGTCGAAAGCGTATCGCGGAACGACTTCGGGTACTGTTGAGCACGGCTGATGCGTATTACACACAATCGATTGAACGGGAGAACCGAATCAAACCCTTACTCCTGAAATTAAACCAGGATTTACAAGTCATGCGAACCGGGCGGCTCGAAGAATTACGCGATGTTATGCTGGTACGCGAGCGGATGCTCGACGTTTCTCTGCAGACCACGCGTACGATCCGCACGAAAGAGCGTATTGCCATCGATCTCGCTGACGAGCTGGGTACCTTGGGTGAATGATGTGTGGAGGTTCGAGTTCTACAGCGGCTCTATTCAGGGTGACTCTACTGCCCCCGCACTGAAATACCAGAGTGAAAAGGGACAAGGACTTCGATACACTCATGCCCTCGACGCGGAGGAGTGTGCCGGATCCACTCAGTCTGAAACGCGAGTGCTGAGGTGGACACCCCAAATAAATGGAAGCTGATATCTGTTCAATTTTGGGGATTTACATTTTCCAATGGTTGGAAGAATGGCGGCTACTCCGCCGGAACGGTGTTGGTCCAGACGCCTAGACGGAAGAAGGCGGCATTTCCGGTACGGTAAACCTCATCCGTATAGCTGCCACGCGGATAGGCCAGGTTCTCGGCAATCGGAAGGAATTGCGCAGTCAGGTTGCTACTCCAGGATACGCTGTATACGCGACCGGAAACGGATTCCCAGCCCATAACAATGCCGTCGTCATCTGACTGGCAGTATGTGAATTCCAACAGGCTCTCCGCGTCGATCGCAAGGGTTCCGGCAATAAACTCGGCCCAGTCGCTTTGGCCGTCCCCGTCGAAATCCCCAGGCCCCAGATCCAGCAGGGAGCCTCGGTAGGATAGCTCCCAGGCATCCGGCAGCCCGTCGCTATCGAAGTCGTGAGGAATGGTCCAGCCGGACGGGTTGTTGCCGGCCGGGCCGCGCCGCAGCAACGGCAGGCCGGCACCGTCGGTTTCGCTCGGCCAAGGCGCCTCGTCGAGCCAGGTTACTTCGTCCACGACGATCCACGAAATATCGTCTGGATCGGGCGTGTCCGATGCCTGCGGGCGTTCGAGGGTGATCCGCTCGCCACTGTTGGATAGATCGCCCGAATAGCGACCGAGCAGCCGCACGGTTCCGGCATCCAGGCCGTAGACCGCGCAGAACAACGCCTTTTGCTCCGGCTGTGCCACTGGATCGAACGGCACCAGCCACAGGCATTCGCCCGCCGCCATGGAGGTTCCGGGGGCGAACAAATAATCCACCCCGCCATTCATGCGCCAGGTGTTGGTCGTATCCGGCTGGCCGTCCAAGGCGATTGCGTGTGACGAGCCATTGGTGAGCATGATGTATTCGAGTACCTCGTCCGCATTGTAGCCTTCGACCGGGAGCGGGTTGTACATCAGCTGCTGGATTCGTATTCCGGGAGCGGGAAGCTGGTTGGCGGCATTCGGTGTGGGTTCCAAGGTCTGGAAAAACTCATCGCCGTCGGGATAGCGCCCCCAGGAGGCGCCGTTGGCCTGGCCTTCGAAGGCGACGCAGTCCACCACCCGATCCATGCCCGCATCCGGATGGTGCGAAAGAATTACCTGTTCACCCGCCTTGTTCAGGCCGAAGCCCGTGGTGCGGCCGGGATGAAAATCGTCCTCGTCGAACAGCGCCCAGCCTCCGGCGGGGATGATGGTTCCCGAGGGGATGTTCCATTGCATGGTATCCGAGAGATCGTCGGACAGGTACCAGTGCCCATCCAGCACAACCGCGGCATCCGTCGGGTTGAACAGCTCTATCTGGTCGTTGGAGTCGAGCGGGGCGGGATTGCCCGTATCGGTATGGGCAACGATTTCATTGATCATAATGGCCGGCGGCGGAGCGGGATCGGCCATGCCCGGAGAACCGTGCACATAGGTGCTCGCTCGCCAGTATCCTGGATAATCAAAAATATCAAATCCCTGCTCCGCAACCCGTTCGGTTTTGGGGACCAATGAAGGCCCGCCGCAATCCGCGGCCTGCGGCCATCCGCGACTGTCATTATAGGAAATATTAAATAACTTCTGACCATGGTATTCTAACCGGATGTTTTCGCCGCCATTGGAAAGTTTGCCGGAATACGATCCGGCAATATTTATTCCATTTGTATTATAGCGGGATGCAAAAGCCGGCAGGTTACGCACAAGAACAACATATTCCCCGGCGGGGAGCGTTTCGACCGCACTGTTTCTAAAGGAAAATTCCACGCCATCATCCAACGCATAGCCGCGCAAATCAATTGGCTCGTCTCCCGAATTGAAGAGCTCAATAAATTCAAAGTCGTCCTCATCATAACCGGAGCCACCTTCAGGGCCCTCCGGATTGTAGTGCACTTCAGAAAGCAAGAGTTGCCTTGGAACATCAACTCCGAGCGCAACAAACTGAATCGGCAGCGACCAATGGCTCCAACGGCCGGTGTCATCCTTATGGCGCACCCGCACGCGATAGGTATTCCCTGCAACCAGATCAACCGGCAAATCGATTGAATAGCTTTCCTCGTCAAGTTCACCGCTTTCCCACAAATCCTGAATTTCATAAATCCATCGTTCGCCCGGTTGGTGATCCGGAGTTGATGGGTTTCTAATTCGACCCACACGCCACTCAATCGCAGAAAATGAGCCACTCGAATCGGAAAAACCTGAACTATTAAAAGCCAACTGGTCCACGGGATACCCGTCGGGGCCCGTATACGAAAGCGTTGGTCTATCCGGAATATTGGTGTCGGCAGCTTTCAGCTCTAGATGATTGTATCCATAGCCCCGCTGATCTCCATCTCCAACAACAAAACCATCGGGATCCGTATCCGTAATGAAGTCGGTAATATACTGAACAAACCCCTCAAAATCTGATGTTTCTAATGTGCGGGTCCAGTCCCCTCCCAGTTTAGAGTCATAGTTTGGCGATAAATAAAATGCCCCCCGGTGTTTCTTTCTCACCGATGTTCTGGGATTATGATTCCACATGAAGTGATCGACATCTGAAATCGTATTCGATTCTCCAGGGGGGTTCACCCATTGAGCTAGTTCGTGAAACACCTGTACCGCCTGTCCGCCATCAACTGCAGCATCATCAAAAAGCAAATCGAGTAATTCGCGGGAACGGTTCATGCTTTCAATTTCCAGAGCAGGATAATTCAAGCAACTTCTCATAGCGACCTCGCCAACTTGATGCGTTACCGGAACGAACATCATATCCAAATCCTGCGGGATCACATACCAATGTCCATCGGGATGATGATACATGCCGTAATTGACCGTGGGACGAAGGTCCACATTGGATAAAGCATAATTGAGTCCTCGGAAGCTATAGTAGGAATCCAAATCAAAACTGGATCGCCAATCGGCTTCCGTATTGCCGTCAATGGACGCGCGGAAGGTCGCCCAGTCCGAATCATCTTCGCTTTGCGTCGCGCTTTGATTGCGCTTTTCTCCCTTACTTCTAATCTTATAGGTATTGCCATCCGGAAGATCATGCTCCGCTAAAAAACGCCCATCGATATGCTCTAACGCCATATAGAGCCCCCAAAGATCGCCAGCATATTGATCATCCGCGGGTGCTTCATCCAGATCATCAATCACACGCAACTGGGTGTAGAAGGTGTTCGGGGCAACAACTCCAGCCAATTGATGGAACCGGAAAGTTCCGGATTCATCCAGCCCAGCCATCCCTCGATTAACCGGAACATGGGGCGAAGCACACGCATTAAAATTCAACCGGCGAATGGGGGTTTCATATTTTTTCCCGTAGTTATCGCGTGCTTCCAGGTTATCCCCTGTATTGAAATAAAAACGCCATTTATTCTTACCACATTTATACGGGTTAACCTCCCCCCGAACCTTGAACTGAATGTGGTCATACACCCTTCCGTCATAGACCAAAGTCCCATAGAAACGGATATCTGTATACGTCTTATCATACTGACAATTTACAACATCATCTTCCGTCGCGATCAGATGATATACAGGCAATGTATTCGCCATCACATTTGTGGAAAATATTTTCTCAGGACTTTCGGGCTGGTCAGATCCTGTCCAGGACGGCACTCCATCATAAACAAAATACGAAAAATTAAGGCGGTCATCATCGGCATAGGGAACCCGTTGCGAAACCCCATTTGAGCCGACCATTGTAATGCGATAACGAATCAGATCTCGATGACGCTGAACCGCAGCGGGAATGATTGCGGAATACACATCATCCTCAGCCACCTCGTCCCCGCCGGCTCCATCATCCGTCATGGACAACGCGGTCCATCCCATATGGTATGCCGTATCCGACGCACGGACATAGTCTCCGGGACCTACCTGCTGATATTCAAGACTCACGGACCCAACCCCCTCGGGACAGGTCACTTTCGCACGAACAACCACTGCTTCACCCGCTGCGGGTTGTTCAGGAGAATGTTCAACGTGCCTGATGGCTGGCGGTGCCGACTCTGTCCAAGCTCGATTTTCTATGCCAGGGCTCGGAAGCAAAGAGTACTCCTCCAGATGGGAGAGCAATTCAAGGTTGATCGAGAAGTCACTACTGCCGATGGCCTTATTCAATGCCTGCACCGCCACCACATTGGTTCCTGCAACCAGCATCGAGCCGGGAATAGAAAGTTCTTCCCATTCTGCTGTATGATTCACGCCGGTTGAATCATAGGCCAATTCTCCATCCGGTACATGTAGACGAGCCACCTCGTCTCCATTAATCCAAACCACAGCCCCGTCATCCACATAGACACGAAGCAATAGGGACGAGGGGATTTTAGACGCATCCACAATGAACGTTTTACGTAAATAAACCGTGGTATAAAAACCCTGCATATCCGACAACGTCGTGTTGTCATCATCATCTCCGTAACCGATAGACGTTTGTCCGGTCAGCCACTCGGAATCGTCAAAGGCCTCATTCCGCCAAGCTCCTAGTGAAGAGGACGGCTCTTCGACTCCTTTAAAATATCGCCATCCTAGAGCCGATGTCGCGATATGCGTAACCGTTTCAATAGTTTCAACACGACCCGAACTGCGCCACGAGCCGCCCAAATCATTATCCAAACCCGGATGAATCAGTTCCATAGAACGTCCATCCGGGCAGACCGGCCAGGGAAACCCGCGCTGATAATCGAGAGAATCGACTTTTACACCCAGTGAATTGCGCAAGACAATCGTCTCGCCCTCATTACGAAGCCGTCCCAACCACGGGCCCAATGCGGAAACACCAAATTTATTATCAATGGACATCGGGTCCTGTGCCACAACCAGGTGTCCGCCCGCCGGAATCAATGTATTGGCCGGAAAGGTATACTCAACCCCTTCTGAAAAATACCACCCACCGATATCCACAACGTTGGAACCGTTGTTAAATAATTCAATAAACTCCAGGGCAGCCGTATTCGGTTCGGGATCGTAATGGACTTCATTAATCCGCACCTGTGCATCCACTCCGCCGAGGGTGGACAGCAACATCAATCCCGCCAACCAAACCATTGATTTGTTCATCTGCATTCCTTATTTCTGAAAGGGGCGCCATTTTGTAAATCCTCATTTATTTAGCCTCAACGGCAATACCTTGACAACCTACATATTTGTGTAGGGATACCCCGGGGGACTTTTCCAAATCTTAGAACAAATCGCGCGTACCGCCATAGCCTTGGCGACGGCGGCTATTTATTGGATCCAGGGCATCTGAAAGAAAAATATTCAAGACATTGGACGTACGGATCAGGTTTTGACCGCGAAGACCCGCCTTGGAGCGAAGCGGAAAGATAATTTTGCGCTCTCTCGTGGCAAAAACCAGCAGTCGCATAAATCCGTGAATATCTGCGCAATCTGTGGATACTCCTTTGCGTCGTCGCGTCTTGGCGGTCAAAACCTGCTCCGCACCGTTTCCAATCACTGGAACTATTTTTCCGATATCTGGAAATTTGGCTCATAGAGCCAACGCTACAACCAAGCAGCAGTGTGAAAAGGTACGTTGTCCCGCCTTTAGGCGGCTCTGCGGAATGGCTCTGCGGTCGAATTTGTTGAGCATGATACTTCTTTGGTTCAGCGGTTCGCTTGAAACTCTCGCGTTGCTCGCTATTCACTTCGTGAATTATCATTTCGCAGACTCATGGCCCTCCTGCGTCGGGTGAAGCGAAACTACACATCTTGGGTGTAGCAACGCTTCACCCGCAGCGAAGCAAGACTGAGTGCGAAAGCAATCAGGGTTCGCTCCTCAATGAAGTCTCATCCAAGGCGGCTCTGGTGAATGGCCGCCTAAAGGCGGGACAACATGCCTTTTCAAAGGCGGGACAACATACGGTGACTCCCTACTAATTTGTGTAGGTTGTGCGGGTTTCTGAATCGGGTATACTGGATGCCATTTATTCATAGACCCGTTGTTCTGAGGAGAAAATATGAGCCTGAAAGGTAGAACTGTTTCCATTGCTGCAAGTGCACAAAGCCAAAGCGAAGGGTAGAAAGAAAAAAGGTAAAAATGAATATGAAAACGATACATTATAAAATTTGGATGCTTTTGTTCGTGTCCGTCGCACTTTCAGCGCAGGCTGCAAAGAAACCCAATGTCATTCTAATTTATACGGACGATCATGGCTATACGGACTTGGG
>CAZAPF010000094.1:0-10635 GCA_964486885.1 uncultured Verrucomicrobiota bacterium | reverse complement strand
TTCTACTGGAACGCGTGGCACGGGCATCGTGCCCGTGATCCCTGTGCGGAATGCCTAACGACGGGTAAACGGACAGGATGCCCGTTCTACTGGAACGCGTGGCACGGGCATCGTGCCCGTGATCCCTGTGCGGAATGCCTAACGACGGGAAAACGGACAGGATGTCCGTTCTACGTAAAGGGTCGTCTCCGCCGAAGGAATGCGGGCACAAAAAAAGGGCTGGAATTGCTTCCAGCCCTTAAGAAATGGTGGGCGATGACGGGCTCGAACCGCCGACCCTCTCGGTGTAAACGAGTATCCCGTATAGAATTATTACCCTGATATATATGATTATAATCCGCATAAAACATGTTTTTACCCGTATTCTTCCCCCTTTCTTCCCACTTTAAGCTTCGCGCACCTCCCAATTTGATCTATTATCATCACAGGTAATCAGAGAACGAAGGAGCTAGCTATGGCAAAGCAAATGACAGGCGGATTGAAACTACACAAAGACTCGGGCTGGTGGTACGGCAGATATAAATTCAAAGGAAAGACCAGAGAGCCGAACCTCAGAATTCAAGTTAAAGGGACACGACCGGGATCAATAAGGGAAACGGGTGACGCTACCTTTGAAAGAAGCAGGAAAGAGGCTCAAAAGAAACTGAACTCCATTATCGCAGAACTAAACGAACCGATCACACGGGAAGCATCCGCACAGGCCGTACATACTGCCCGTTATGGGAAACGTGTAGAGACGTACCTAATAGATGATCTGCCGGAGCTTTGGAAGAAAGCACAGCGCAAAAGCCCGGTCGGAGAGAAACGCATAAAACAAAACACAGCGTGGATTAATAATTTCGTATCATGGTGCAGAAAGACGCACCCAACCATTCAAGAGGTTGATTTTATTGATGAAGCTATTGCCAAAGAATATATGCAGACACAGGCCGACCGTGGCATTGCCGCTTCAACATATAACGACATAGCCGCTGTGTTAAAAATGGCTTTCCGACAAGCCAAATCCAAAGAGTTCGATTGCATTGTTGATAAAGAGGGAGAAACCACTAGCCGGAAACCATATTCACCTGAAGAGCTTCGGGATATTCTCGACGCTGCCCAGTCCGACCCATTCATCCGGCCATTGGTTACTGTAGCTGCCAGTAGCCCGCTGCGAAAAGGCGATATTTGCATGCTCCGCTGGATGGATGACGAAGAGAACCTTCAAGTTAATTTTGACACAGGCATCTTATCGGTTAAAACATCCAAAACCGGAGCAAGAATTACCCTGCCCATGAACGACATGCTTTACAATGAGCTACAGCGACAGGTCGGTAATGGTTCCGAGTATGTCTTCCCCAGACAGGCTGAGCAGTACCGACAGAATCCGAAAGTCATTACACATAAACTAAAACGTGTGCTGGCAAAGGCGGGCTTCTATGACAACAAGGCACCTACCCTGCCCCGTCCGCTGGATGACTTCGACCCTCAGAAGCTAACCAAGGAAGTGTATGCGTTTATTGAGACTGTAAAACCTCCTACCAACGCACCGGATAAACAGGAACGTATGCGAAAGCTGTTTGATCTCTACATCTCAGGCAAATCTGTTTGTAAGGCCGCCAAAAGCATAGGGATAGCTCAATCATCCGCATCCACCTATCTTAACGACATACAGACTGCAGTAGGAACACGCTTTATCCGCGGAGCCAATACCCGAGCCAAGCCGGATGCTCTGCCGGAAAAGAAAGGCTCTTCAACATTAAAACCCAAGAGCGGTGTACGGCGCGTCTCTGTCCGTGATTGGCATGGATTTAGAACTACATGGATAACGAGTCAACTATGCGCCGGAATGTCTGTGCAGTTAATTGCTAAAGCCACAGGTCACGCTTCTGCCAAACTCATAGAATCAAATTACTTCAAGCCCGATGAGCAAATGCTTAAAGAAGCATTTGGCAGATATATCCCAGACCTCGTTAAGAACAGCCACGGAAACCCTGTTGACCGGGCAATTGAGCGACTGAGCGGGATCACCTCAGGCATGACCAAGGCGGCAATTACGGCAAGAGCTGCGGAAGCTCTGGAGTTGCTGACGGGTAAAGTATAATTTAATCTAAAACAGGTAGGATGTTAAAAAGGAATTGGCCAAGGTTTTAGGGCATGAGGTGGCGGTGTGAATAAACGTTATAAGCAGTTTGATTTTGATGAAGGAAAGCTTTGTATGCCTGAATGGGTTTCCGAGGCTCACGAGCAGAGGTTTCTGGCTGATATAGGCAAAGTAATTCGGACTTTGATCATGCCGTGGTGTTATTCAAAAAAGAACCGGGAATGTGATCCTACTAGCGAACCTCTCTTTAGCGAGCCCCCGACAGATGCTGTTCTCAAAGAAGATGCAAAGAAGTTACTCAACATGATTGGTAAGTTAAAGCCTTTTACAGGAGCTCTCATTTGCTATGAGGCAGGACTGCCAGAATATACTCTAAATCAAATTAGAGATGCTTGCGAGAATGTGGCTAATCGAAAAGGTAAGAAGAAACCTCAACTCACTAGATTGAAAATAATTTTTGAGCTAGATGTAATATATAGAATATATTCGGGTAGTGATCCTCAAACAGAGGAGAGCCATCCTGAATTTATAAAATTTTGCCATGAATGCTTGAGCTCCGCAGATGAAGAATTTGAGCATGAAACAACTCGATCAATGGCTAGAGATTATTTCAAAAAAAATGAAGGTTATTACGCTTGGACTAGCATTGCCGCCGCTACAGCAAGGATGTGTTTGGGAAATAAATAGCTGTTAAAACCTGCCTAAAAAATCGAGCACATAATAACAGCATGCAGTTGCAATGTAATATATTGCGCCGATGATAATCATGATTTAAAACCTCCAGCAAGCAACAGAAAGCTTGCGATAAGTTCAACTCCAAGGAGGTTCATCATGACAGATTCACACATCCCTAAAGCAATCAGTGAGGCAGCCGCAGCGCTACTTCAGCCATACGCCCCCGGACTGACTCCCGATAAACTGGCAAACGCTATTGTCTTCCAGCCTGAAGGACCAGAACAAGAAAAACTCCTATCCAGAAAGGAAGCTAGTACCGCCCTAAATATTTCACAGCCTACGCTGGATCGCATGTTAAAGGCTGGTGAACTAAAAAAGGTTCGTGTTCGGGGTCGTGCCTTTGTGAGGCAGAGTGAAGTTTCCCGAATTATAAGCGGTGGGGTTATTTCCTAGTTAGAGGGAAGGTTTGCGCCCCGACTCATCCCTTGATGAAGTTATCCCTAGGTAACAGGATAATTAATCCCCTCACTTAATTAAGCTGACAGGATAATGGGTATCAGCACCTACAAAGCTATAGGTTATTTTTTTATCTCCCCTGCTGGTGGCGCGAGTATTTTAAGAATTATTATTAATAAAAAAACATAGAAACTGTAGGGGAGCCCGTTGTGTTGCTTGTGAATTGAAGATCTAAGTTTAACTGATCGCATAATAAAATGTCTCTTTTGTGTGGGGTCAAAAATTGAAAGGAATGCAGAAATGAAGATGGAACGTCTGTTTGACCCTTGTGGGCGGTTGGTCGGTTCTGATGAATGTACGTATTCAGAGCTATTAAATACATTTCAGAATATGGGAAGGGAGGGGTTGGACAGGGCTAGGTACTGGCACGGTATTGCGGCGGATACGATGTTTAACTTGACGGTTAAAACCTGCCTGAATCCCGAATCGTATGTGGAATCATTTTTTATGTGGTCTCGACCAGGAACCCATCTCGCAAAAATACCGGACAGGCTGACTAAGTCGTTCCAGCAAATATTGAGAAAGTGCTCAGAGCATACGCCTACCCCACTTCTGTTACGAAATCGGGGACATGCCTATCTGTTGGATTTTGGCCAAGTAAATGATGCTCCTGAGTGGGCAAAACATGCGAAGCCTGAAAAATTGGTTGGACTTTTTATTGAGTCCTGTGCGTTGGCATGGAGGCTTCCCCCTGATGCAAATATACAGTCCTATGAATTGGCTGCAGATAAAACCAAGGAATCTCTTTTTGTTGGAAAATTACCAAACAGAACAGGGTCGGTGTTGGTGTGGGATGGAATGGTAAATGAAAACGGAGAGAGACTATGACACGACGAGAAAAAGAAATTCTAAATGAACAATATTTCGAGTTGATTGACACCTTTGAATCCAAAGGTGTTTGGCCAATGATGGAGAGTGCAGAACCAGAGTGGAAAGAAGCCATTCTCTATTATTTATGCAAGAAGAGACAATGGAGGCACCTTAATAGAGCTAAAAAAATAAAAAATGAATTGAGGTATAAATGCATTGTACTGGAGCGCACTCCACGAGGAGATTTGGCTCAAAAGATTTCAAAAAATGCGATACATAGACTAAACGATCCAGACCGAGCGAATAATTTTATGAATGAGTTTTGGCAGCAGTGCAGAAGTTTATCAACATAATGACTCAAAATAAGGTCTATTTGTGGGGGTATAAGTCAAGCCTTTCTGCTCTTGCGCCCTCCCCCCAAATGTGTACCTTTTATTAAGACATTTTAATTTTGCGTTAGCGCAATTTGCTCTGCTCAGAAACCGCCAAGCTTTGAAGCACAGAGACAACTTGCACAGGAACGCGCCTACTTGGGCGTGGCTTGTGTGCGTTCTCTGTGCGGGTGCTTGGCGGTTTCTGAGCGGGGGCGTTGCAGGTCACGCCCTCTTTTGTGCAGGGGCAAAAGGAGTCGGGAAATGAAAAGTCAGGGATGTTTAAAGAAAATTGCATTCGCATGCTTTACAATTATCTACACGGTCATGGGTTCTGGGTGTACTAGTGGCTCATACTTCAAAAACGAAGCTCTTTCAAAACTACAACCATCGGAAACAACAAAGAGCGAGACCATAGCACTGCTGGGTAATAAGCCGAATCAAGAGATTCAAAATGCAAACGGGACGCAGTTATTAGTGTGGGCATACACTAAAGCATCCCTGTTTAGTGCTTCGACAAAGAGTGTTTCTATATCCTTCGATAAAGACGATGTAATGATCAGATTTGAAAGTGGGATAAATGTACCAACGCTTGCAGTTGCTGACCGCAAAAAGATTGTTAGCCCTAAAACAAAGGGAAGGACAATAGGCGTCTATTGTGCCGTGCGGTTACCTAGTGGCGATTATCTCCCCCAAATTACAAATTTGGTGCCGGAAAGTCGTGCAGAGATTGCTGGATGGAAAATTGGTGATGTAATTACGGCTGTAGACGGCGATCCTGTTCGCACGGTTTCAGAATTAATGATTGCGAATAATCAAGGCGGTTCGTTAAAAACCTTTACCCTTAGACGGGGTGAAAAAATCATCCAATCGAAAATTGATTATCAAGAAAGTTCGCCCTCTAGGTAAAAAACAAACTCCTGTAGATTTTTTACACCCCGCATTTTTTTTTTTGAACGGATTTTTTACCCTGAGTTTTATAGGGGGGAAGAAGCTGAAATCCGGAAGTGCCCACGTAGCCACTCTCTTTTCTCCTGATATGATCAACAGGAAGCCACCTAATCCACAGTGAACTTCCCACTTTCTTCCCACCATAATCAGGAATAGTCTGGAGTAATCAGAAAACAAAGGAAACGGGAGTATTTTGCGTATAGGCAATAAAAAAAGGGGTCAAACGATTAAGAATGACCCCCAGAATGGTGGGCGATGACGGGCTCGAACCGCCGACCCTCTCGGTGTAAACGAGATGCTCTAGCCAACTGAGCTAATCGCCCATTTCCTTCAAAGGAGCGCACATAGTACCCATTCCTTTTTATGAGTCAAGCGGTGAACATTAAAAAAATAAAAAAACCGGATCCCAGCAGACAGGCGCAGTATTGTTGCCCGCAGATTACGCAGATTAGTAACCGAAACTGTCTTAAATAATGAACAGCTAAAATTCTTGAGTACATGACCAGGACCTAACTCCGGTGCACTAAGAAAATAAATCTTATTCCCCTGCCAACGGATCTGCGTCTATCTGCGAGATATTCTTTTTCATCATATCTTTCTGCGGGCACACACTCTACCCACCGACGACGCCGAGCCAGGTTTCTGCCATGAGCGCATGGCCCGCAATGGATGGATGAACGCCGTCCTCCGCCCAGTATGCGGGGATGTGGCGGGTCTGTGCAGCAATGAATGCGGCATCGAAGTCGATCCATACCGCGCCAAATGCTGTAGCCAGCTTTTTGATGATTGCAATTTTTGGATCGAGGTCTTCGCGCATGCGTTCGATTTCGTCATCCGTATGCAGTAGAAAGGGCGAACACATGATGATCTTCGCGGAAGTTTCATCAGTTACCCGCTGCAGCAGTTTCCGGCATTCGTTTTCAAACACATCGTCAGCCGTGGGATCATTCTGGCTGTAGCGTTTCCATGAATTGTTGACCCCTACCAGAATGGAGACCCAATCGGGTTTATGGTTGATGCAGTCGATATCCCAGCGGGCAAGGAGATCGCACGTACGGTTGCCGTTGATTCCCCGGTTTAGAAAACGGAGGTTCAATTCCGGATAATCGAGTCCGAGCTTTCCGGAAACCATTCCGGCATAGCCCATTCCCAGCGTATCCGACACATCTTTATCGCGGCGGCAATCAGTAATGCTGTCGCCGATAAAAAGAATCAGGTCATTGGGTTTAAAGGGAACATTCATGCCATTACCTCTTTTAATGCTTCGAGCATCATTTGATTCTGCTCCGGTGTTCCGATGGTGATGCGGATATGGTCGGGCAATCCGTATGGATCCATTGGACGGACAATCACTTTCCGCTTCTGCAGTTCCTGGAAGACCTCCCTGCCGTTACCGGTTTTAACCAAAATAAAGTTGGCGCCGGACGGAACGGTTTCGATACCAAGCTTTGGAAGTTCCTGTTCGAAAAACCGGAGCCCCTGGGAAATCATTTCGCGGGTTTCGACGATATGGGTCACATCATCCAATGCGGCCATGGCCGCGGCCTGTGCCATGCCATTAACATTGAACGGCTGGCGGACTTTGTTTAACAGGGTGATCAGCTCCGGATGCCCGACGGCATAGCCGATCCGCAGTCCGGCTAATCCATAGGCTTTGGAGAAGGTGCGCAGGAGAATAAGATTTTTCCGGCCGGCCCGGACATGCTTCAGCAAATCGGGTTTCATCTCATCCGGCATGACTTCAAAATAGGCCTCGTCGATCACCGCAACCACATGGTCCGGCAGCTTTTCGATAAAGGCATCGATCGCCGCGGGAGAAACCATGGTACCGGTTGGATTGTTGGGATTGCAGATGGCCACCAACCGGGTTTCCGGAGTAATGGCGGCCAGCATGGCATCGAGATCGTGGACATGCTCCGGCATGGGAACGCGGATGCATTCCGCCCGATAAAGCGCGGCAACGAGAAAATAGACGGCAAAGGCTTCCGCGCCCATAATGAGGTTTGTGCCCTGCCCCAGAAAAACATGCCCCAGAAAAACAATCAGCTCATTGCTGCCGCAGCCAAATAAAAGTTGCTCCGGATCCACGCCGATTTTGTCCGCCAGCTTGTTTTTGAGGTAGAATGCCCCGCCGTCGGGATAGCGATGCATTTCGGATATCGATTCCTGCATGGCTTCAATCGCCATTGGCGA
Organism: uncultured Verrucomicrobiota bacterium; assembly: GCA_964486885.1. Taxonomy (GTDB): domain Bacteria; phylum Verrucomicrobiota; class Kiritimatiellia; order Kiritimatiellales; family Pontiellaceae; genus Pontiella. The sequence goes on along the minus strand of CAZAPF010000094.1, from coordinate 3,036 downwards.
AGGACCCAGCTCATTTTCGTTGGAAGCCACTTTTACGATTTCAGCAACATCGTCAAAACCCAACTCCCGCGCAACCTCTTCGATCGGCTTTCCGGGTTCATATACTCGCAGGTCAGCAATCCAGTCATTCGGCATCATAGTTTCTTCCCTTCTCATTTTACCGTCGGTCCCGACAGACTCTTCCTTAAGCATCCATTCCCGCTCTTCCGGCAGCAGGCCAGCTACGCAGCTTGTACCGCCGCCACCCTGGCGGCTTCAGAGCCCGCTGGACGCGAAGCGAGGCTCTCTGAAAGAAAGCAATGACCACCGGGAGTGGCAACCGGGCGGTACGGCAATTGTATCGCACGCATCTTGCGGGCTCCACGTAGAGACTTTCATTGGCGTCTACGTTACAAACCCGTCGGAGACCCACAAATCGACAATCATAAATCAAAATTCAAAAATCCACGGCGTAGCCGTAGCGAAAACACCTCTACTTTTTGTAATGGGGAGACAGTTCTTTTAATCGGTTAATAACGTCGGGAATCGTTTCCAGGACCTGATCAATTTCAGCCTCGGTGGTATTGCGTCCAACACTGAAACGGATAGCGCCCTGCAGGAGCGACGGCTTCAGCTGCATTGCTTTGAGCACATGGGATGCTTCAATCGAACCGGACTGGCAGGCCGAGCCGGTGGAAACGCATATACCGCGATCATCCAGCATCAGCAATATGGCTTCGCCCTCAAGATAGTCGAAGCTGATATTCAATGTGTTGGGCAGCCGCGTGCTGCTGCCTCCGTTCACCACAGCGCAGTCGCACGCAGATGTAATCCCCTGTTCCAACCGGGCACGCAGTTGGGCCATTTTCAGGCTATCGGCATCCAGCTGCTGCTTCGCTATTTCGCAAGCCTTCCCCAAGCCGACAATAAACGGAACATTTTCAGTTCCACCCCGCCGGCTGCGTTCCTGATGACCGCCCTTGTTTAGCGATTTAAGACGGGTGCCACGCCGAACAAAGAGCGCACCAATGCCTTTCGGCGCATAAATCTTATGTCCTGACAACGAGAGAAGATCAACTGGAACTTGCTGAACATTGATCGGCAGCTTGCCGACGGCCTGTACGGCATCCGTATGAAACAGACCGTCGGCCTCTTTAACTGTTGTTGCCAACTCTTCGATTGGAGCCACCACGCCCGTCTCATTGTTTGCCCACATAAAACTGGCCAATACCGGAGCATGACTCGCTGCAAACATCTGCTTCAGCATTTCCTGATCAAGGGATCCGTTTTGATCGACTGCAATGCGGCTTACCGAAAAACCATCAGCTTCGAGCGCATCCGCGGGTTCAAGAATGGCGGCATGCTCTGCCTTTGAAATAAGAATGTGCGGCGGCTTGCGCATCGCGGTTGCAGCGCCGCGCAGTGCAAGGTTATTGCTTTCGGTTCCGCCGGAGGTGAATACAATTTCGCTGGCGTCGGATGCTCCGATTAATGCGGCAACGGAATCCCGGGCCTGATCGAGTGCCCGTTTGGCACGATTGCCCACGGTGTGCAGACTGGATGGATTGCCCCAGTTATCCTTAAAAAAAGGAAGCATGGCATCGAGCACCTCAGGCGCAACCGGGGTTGTTGCATTGTGATCCAGATAGATGGGTTGCTCCATATGGCCTGCCTGCTTTTAAAGTGAGCAATCAGTTTATGCGGAAGATGCTGCTTCAGCAATCAGTACTTCTATTTGTTCGTGGCAGCGTCCGCAGCCCCTACCGGCTTTACACAGCTCGGAAACCTGTTCGACTTCGGCAACCTTGTTTTCAACCAGGACCGCCCGGATTTCTGATTCCCCTACGCGGAAGCATTTACAAACAAGATCCTGAGGCAGAGACATAATTAAATTAGCTGAGCTCAAGCATGGCTTCGATGGAACGGGCAGCCAGCTTGGCTGTTTCTTCCGGAACCGTGATGCGGTGCTGCAGGTCTTCGAGCGACCAGAGGATCTTTTCCAGGTCGATCTTTTTCATGTTCGGACAAAGTGCGCGATCGCTGACCGAATAGAACTTTTTGTCCGGATTTTCGTTGCGCAGGCGGTAGAGCAGGCCCATTTCCGTGGCTACAATAAACTCTTTGTGATCGGATTCCTTGGCAAAAGTAATCATCTGACCAGTGGACAGCAGTTGGTCGGCCATATCGCGAATGCCCTGCGGACATTCCGGGTGTGCCATGATGACCGCTTCCGGGTGGTCTTCTTTTTCGCGTTTTACATCGATATCCCGAATTCGGGAGTGCGTCGGACAATAGCCGTCCCAGATATTCATTTCGCGACCAAGCTCTTCCTGGACATAGTGGCCCAGGTGCGTATCCGGCACAAAAATGATTTCCTTGTCGGCCGGAACGGAACTGACAATTTTCTTGGCATTGGATGAGGTACAGCACAGATCGCATTCCGCTTTAACGGCGGCGCTGCTGTTTACGTAACAAATCACTACGGCACCGGGATGCTCGGCTTTTTTCTCACGAAGCTGATCCGCGGTAATCATATCGGCCATCGGGCAGCCGGCAAACTGATCGGGAAGCAGGATCTTTTTTTCAGGGCTCAGGATCGCCGCGGTTTCGGCCATAAAGTGCACGCCGCAAAAAACCACGATTTCTTCGTCGAGCTCCGCAACCTTACGGCTGAGTTCAAGCGAATCCCCCGTAAAATCGGCGATCGCCTGCACTTCGTCGGGCTGATAGTTGTGCGCAATAATGATGGCGCCGCGCTCTTTTTTGAGCTCCTGAATCTTTTCTTCGATGGATTTCATTCCTACTACCTCGGTAAAAGCGGCGTATATAAAAGGAACCCTCTGTGAAAAACAAAACAAAAAGCATAGCACTTTGATGCTGATTAGCCGGGAAAGTAAACACGAAGGCTCTAAGAGCACGAAGATCATTAATCTAAAGGTCGGGTGCCTCACCTGCGCTCCCGTGCTGCCCGCCCGGTCGGGGACCGGGCCTACATCAAAACCCTTAGCCTGAATATTTCACGAACAAAGAAGCGTTTTTCCTGTTAACTGCTATAAT
>CAZAPF010000093.1:0-10725 GCA_964486885.1 uncultured Verrucomicrobiota bacterium | reverse complement strand
AGTGATTTGAAGGGTTTCTTTAGGACGCCCGCCTTTGGGAGACGTGACCCTTACAGCAGTGATCCATCCAAGTTCGATGAGCTTGTTTTTCACGCGGTTACCGCGACCTCCCGACCATCCAAGGGATTTGTAGTGAGCGGCTGCCCCGAGTTCCGGGTGGGTTTTACAGGAGCGCAGCAACGCAAAATATTCAGAAAGAATCTGAGGATCACTCGGTTTCTGGACCGAAGGTTGGTTGGTTTGAGCGGGTTCGGGGGATGCCGATTTATCCGTGTCGTCAGTCGATGCGGTATCAGCTGATTTTTCGCCCAGGATTTCGCGGAAGTCGATGGTGGTTTCGCTACGATCTACTGATGGCGAGAATGTGCTCCGGGTATTCCATGAATTCCACAGTGGCTGCATGCGATTAATAATCTCTGCCTCGCTCGGATAATGACCAAGGTCCCGAAATGGAATCCGGATCTTTATAGGCTCCCTGCACCAGGGTGAAACTACCCATGCCATGCCGGTCGGCATATTGATAAGTTCCATATAGCGTGATTCGTCGAGCCCCAGTCTGCGGCAGCAGGCCTTGGCCTCCTGTTCCGAATTGGTACGCAGGGCGATGAGTATACCTGCATTATCGATAACGGCTTGCTGTATACCGATGATGCTCTGCGTTCCGATGATAATTCCAATGCCATAGGAGCGGCATTTGGTCATTATATCCACTTGCAAATTACCTCTGCCACTCGCGGTGCCGGATTCCATTTCTTTGCCGAAGAAACCTCGGCCTTCGTCAAAAATCACAAGTTGTCGAACCGCATTGGTGTGACCTTTGGACGTTGCCCTGTCAGTTAGCTGCTTAAAAAGCAAAGCAATCAGAAAGTGTTCGAACGCAGGTGGACAATCCTTGAGCCGGATTACACTAAGCGTATGCTCATCAAACGGCCAATGACCCTGTCGCACGGTAGCCCATGGTCCCATGTTGGCGGATAGGTCATCGAAACCTCGGGCGGCTGTATTCAGGACCGAACGTTGCTCCTTTTGTGAAAGCTTGAAGAATATCTGGGTAAGATCTGAAATAGAGGGAAGGTTGTTCGGATCGGAGCATAGGGATATCAGCTTTGCCTGTACAGCATTGGCCGTGACCGGCACCAGTGCCATGAGCCGTACCAGCTGAGAAGATATGAAGCGGATATACTCTTTCTGATTTCCGACTCCGGCAAGACAGTTCCATCGCTGTGACTCGATGCTGACATATGCTGCAGCCGACGATGAATTGACAAATCTAAGCCCTTCATCCTTGTGGTCAAACAGGATTGCGGGGACCTGCCCGTGAATCTCCGATATGATCAGGTTCATAACATTGGTCTTGCCGGAACCGGACGCTCCACAGGCAATCAGGTGGGCACTCAGGCCATTCACGGCGATCTGGTAGGCCAACCCCTTCAATATTGTTCTGCCGATTTCAAAGGAAATCGCCGGATCAAGATTCGGGACAGATTCATGACCGTTCAGCGCACTGGAAAACTCAATCTGATTCAGGATCTGATGAAGCTTCCGCGCATACTCCATCCCCGTCTCCGGAAACGGAGATTGGCTCAATTTATGAATGAACTGAAGGTCCTTTCGGTAATGAAGCCCCATGCTGTTCAGGCGTTTGCCGTTCGCGAGAATCATTTTCTGCAAAGATGTTTTGTTCGGAGGTGTCATTTTGTACCACCCTTACGTTTAAAGTCTCGCTGAGCCCAGGTATCGAACTGGTAAGAGAGCTGTATGAATTCCTGCTGTGTACAAATCACCTTTCGGCCATCCGGCATTTCAAAAGCGCACTGGCAGATACGGCAGAGTGTCAGTTGGGAGATGTCGGACCGGATGACGGTGTCCAGCATGCGGTTGCACTGGCTGCATACGCTCCGCAGTTCCGAAGGGTCGGCCAACTGTCCATCCGAAGTAATGACCCGTGTCATGAGGGTATCCCCTTCCATGGTACCTCCGTTTTGCCGCCATTGCTTCTCTTCCGAATCAATGACATCGTTTGGGCTTACCTGTCGAAATGCCATCTTTTGACGTTCGATATGATGGCTGCCCTGTGCAGCAGAGGAAGATTTTGTCGTCGGGGCGGGCTGCGCTGCAGGTCCCGATGATGCTGAACCCACAGATGGTTTAGGGGTCGGCGATGCCTGAGCATTGGCATTATTGCCGTGGGCTTTTGCATTCAGGAATGCGATGAAATCTCTGATCGGCTTCATGATCTAGCTCCAGAACATAATATTGATGAGAAACAGACCGACCAAAACCAGGCGGGTATAATTACATACTGCGGCTTGCGCTCCGTGTCGGGGTTGGGCAAGAAATGCGAAGGGAATTGGCAGTAACCAAAGTCCAAGCAGCAGCGCCATCGTCAACCAGGGTCTCCATGGCGATGGCTGCATGAGAACTGCTGGTATAGGAAGACTGATGGCCACCAAGGCTCCGAGCACCATGATCGCCCTGTTCAATCGCTGTGAACGAACTCCCTGCGAGAAAGCGAGAAATGCAGCGATAATCGGACATGCGAGCAGCAGGTTGGCCTGTAGCAGAAACCCGAAGAGTGCGGGTGGAAAACTGTTGGTGAGGTTTGAGTAGGCTGACCAGATAAATGTAATAATGTTCATCGTTTCCTTCCTTACTTCCTTTCAGAGGGGGGAATCCCTTGTCTGAGAGTGCTCTTAAATCACGAAAGTGAAAATGGGGGCAATTGACAACTTCTGCCTAAACAGGCAGATGCCGGTTTAGCTCTGGTTTACGGCTGATTTTATTTTGTTTGAGGGATTGTTTGGTTTGAGATCGTCAGCTTCGTTGCGGAACCTGAGGGTTGCGGAAGCCTGGTTTTAAAGAATCGGATAGAAGGAATTAATCGTCTAGGGAACGGCTTTTAAGCCTTGTTTCCAGCTGTTGAAGTTGGTTCCCGATAGCGTGGGCATAACCGTAAAGGTTAGTCCGATTGGTTAACTCCAGCGGTTCAAAATGGTACCGTCTTCCGCCTCCATTGGGGTCTGCATGCAATGGGGCAATGGCGATATAGGCATCCCGGTCAGGAAGCTCTCCAAAGGAATGCATGGTTCTTTGAATAAACGTATCCTTCGTCACCTTGTCCAAGGAGTCCTTGGGAGGCATAATGCAATCGGATCGCCGTTCATCCGGGTCATAAAAAAATGAGCCAGCTGGGCTTTGATAAGGGCAGTTTCCCCCGGCGGAATGGTATCCTAAAAAGAGCCTAGGTCATAGATTGCGACATAGTTGCATCTAGCAAGGTCATTTGCGTCCAGGGATGTGATTTCTTCGCTTTTTTCGTATAACATTGTTCTGTCCAGGGTGCCCATGAAAAGCACCACTCAACAGTGGTAAGCGGGAGTCCTTTATAAACTTTGCGGTCGGATGCGGGAATCGCAGGGAGGCTTATTCCGCGTTTGATGCAAGGGCTTCTGTAGCGGCAAGGTCAAGCAACTGGGAAAATTTCAGTTCGTTGTCTTGCTTGCCCAGGATGTTCTTATACTGCTTGTAAACAAAACGCATCGTTTCCGCCGGAACCTTATCCGCTGATTCCAGCAACTCAAAAAAGTAACCACTTGCAATACCCATGGTATGGGCCAGTTTTTCCGGGCTCAGGCCTGATTCCTCCCGCAAGCCACTAAGAAAGATTGAATTGGGGGCAACGGCTTTCAGGGAGATATAAGAGATGTTCACTTCAAAAAAATCTGCAAACTCCTGGAGTTTATCAGGGGAGATGGGTTCGTACTCCTCGGCTTGGCGCAATGTGGATCGGCCAAGAGGCCTGTCTTTGCCGGGGGCGCATTCCTTGGATACTTCGTTTTGCGAGCCTTTGGCCTTTCGAAGTTCCGTGATCATGGAACCGAACGGACAGGCCAAGGGGTTGGGCTTGGTCAAAGGGATTGGGAGGATGAATTGTCCCAGAGCAGAATAGTTTACGCGGGAACGAAGGGTTTTAAGGTTGTGATTGAGTGCTTCATAAACCGGATAGCGGGAGCTGCTTTCCCTATCCCATTCCAACCGTTGGTAGGCCGGTTCCAACAAATACTCGTCATTGATATCCGGGAATACGGTGGCTATTGCCACGAAGGCATCCATTGGCTTGATAGGAGTGAAAATGTGGTAGATCTTTTTGACATAGGATCCTTCCGGTGCGCTGGAGAGGTCGGCGGTTGTGGTGACGAGGTATTCTGCATGCATGAAATGCGCGAGACTGCCGCAGATCAAGGCAAACTCGATTTCATCCACTTCATCTGCACGCGATCCCAAATCAAACAGGATTATATAACGAAACCGTTTCAGATCATTTGGTTCAAATGATGTAAGGTCAGTTGGGGTCGATAGGTAGGTGTAGTTGAGCATAGTTAGTTCCCGTGTAGGTGAAAAAACTCAAGGTACAGGTTTATATGGGGATCTGAATTCCACTGGTTCAGCACCGGCGTCCACCGCCGGATAAATGAGGCTCTGTCCATAAGCAATGTGTCCTCTGCAAATTCAACCAGCTGACTTCTTGCGTGCATTGGAATGCCAGCCCATTCCATAACAAATAATATACTTGGGTGCATGATCTCATTGAGGAATGTTGAATAGTCCATGCCATAAAGTTCTTTGAGTGTTTCGAACTGGGTGCGCTGGCCAATCCAGTACCACTCAAACCTTGTCTGGAAATTTACCCTAGAATATATCGGGCGCAGAATCAGGTTAAACATCAATGCCTTTTTTATCCTGTTACCAGTGGTTTCTTCAGGACGGAGATTTTCGAGATCATTGGAGACACCTTGGTCGGCCAATACGTTATGTACAAAATGCTTGTCTGAATCCCAATAGGTGAATCTCACCGCAAAATTTTCATGAAACCACAGGCCTAATTTTCCGAAGAGTATTTTCCATGGTTTAAAAATATATAACCCCATCTTTTTCCACGTATCGATTATCCGGTCTTCAGCGTTTTGTATGCGCTGTTTATAGTGGCCTGTTATAGATTTTTCAAAAATGATTTCGATGCTTTGCTGTGAAGACTTCAGCTCGGAGTCTATTTGGTGAGCGAGGTCTTCATGGTAGGGTTTCGTTTCCATAAGATGCACTGTTCGCATGCGGTAGTATCCCTTCACGCATGTATAATTTTTGAACAATAAAAACAGGATGCGCACCCAGTAGCGGTAACCGGTCAAAATCAATCCGCTTCCGGTGAGTGTGTAAATCTTCTTGTGGGTATATTCATGGGCCAGCACACGGGTTGCCTTATTGATATCCGAACCTCCCTGATTTGACCACAGTGTAGCCATATCATTTCCCTTGCATAGATCGGTGATTGTCTTGTGATCATTCTGGGTTAAGGAACAAATGAAGGCAAATCGACCACTGTAAGTTGCATCGACTTTTCCTTCATTATTTTTTGAGGTGTAATACAGCATATTCAAAGATCCCACGATTAGAGATAGGTTGCCTTATCGCTGAGAGGAGGGACACTGAAGTATCAGGTCCAGCCCCAAATGGGGATCAATCTCGAGAGCATTGCAGTACTGGATATATTCGATGAGATCCAGTCGTCGTTCGCCTAGCTCAACCTTTCCGACCCATGAGTGAATGACGTCTAAGCGTTCACCCATCTCACGCATAGTGATGTCTTTTTCTGTCCGCTGATCCCGAAGCCACTGTAACAAACGGGCGTAATCGTCACTGTAGATTGTCTTTTCCATGTCCCGAAAGTAGGGACAATTCTTGGTGTACCCAAATTGGGTAAATATACTTGTGCCGGTTTCATGGTGAATTTCATTCGGAGGGAGGCGTAAAGATTCTCTTTGGTACACCAAACCTATGGATTGTTTCAGGAGCGGAATAGAACCGAAACAACCCGAATAAAGGTTAATTCGGGGTTGTTTCAAGGTTAATTCAGCTTCTGCTCCAGCGACGAATCGGAACGTTTTGGTTTCCAGTGCGGAACCTGCGAAGCCTTTCTTTCCAGCGCCTGATCGATGGTTTGGAAGTATGGATTCAGCGTGTCGATTGTAGGCAACCCCATCATGTAATCATGAACTGAATGATAGTGCGGATGGAAAATTTGCATGTGCGGTTTTACTCCCGCTGGAAGCACCTGGTTAGGCTGGGGCAACAGTTCAGATGCGGCCATTCCATAGTATCCGGAAATTAGACCGTAATAGATGTATGCATTTGCTAACTGAGTCATGGGAACTCCCAGGTTTTGACCGGCATGATAGAGACTTGGAATCTGGCTTTCGTAGATCCTAGGCGAGTACATTTATCTCACCCACTGCAGGAATAAATCCTGCCGATTTACGATCATTTCGAGGTTGCTGAATTGGCGGCTGTTATGTGGTTCGCCTATGGTTGAGGAAACAATCTGTTCCAGTCGCCCGGCAACTTCCACACGGACCTTCTTTCTGTGTTTTTTCTTCAGAAGAATTCCTCGCTGTTCTGGATGGGGATCAAAAACTCGACATGGGATATCGACAGTTCTTGGGCGACGGCCGAATTTATATGGAGGATGTTTTATCCGAAGTATGAACTGGATATCTTTCCCATCATAAAAAGGTGCGGGTCGATGTAATATGGTTCCGCTGAGTTGGATGTTATTCATTACGATCCTCCTCAAGGTCATCCATAGTTTGTTGGTAAAGCGAATCCTTGATCCGCTCGATTATGTGATCAAGTTTCAGCTGGATGTCAGCCAGATGACTGGACAGTTCTTTTTCCGTTTTAGAACGAGCAGGCTTCGCTCCTTTTTTACGCTGTGGTGGTTGTTTTAATTTCATAGGAGTATCACCATCTCAGCTTTTTAAAGGATTGCCTCGGATCAGTGGGATAATAATCTGTGCCACGCTATCGTGATGGTATTGGAAAGCTCATTAGACGGGAGGCACCACTGTCGATTGGTTTACGGCCAACGCTGTGCGGATTTCGCTCATCTGTTGAAGAAGGAATAGTTGTTCTTTTCGAAAGACTTCTTCCCGCTCACGCGCGGCCGCCAACTCCGCCTTTACCAGCGACAATTCATCCTGAGTGGCGGTTATGCCCATTGTGGCTGATAAAGTGTTTTTTGTGGCGCTTTCTGGCGATCCTCTGGCGTTTAACGGAGTGCCACAGGAGGAGCACCAGTCTTTCGTATGATCGTTGGGTCTTTGGCATGCGGGACAGGTCTGATGCTCAATCAGCTGCACCTCTTTCTCTTCCCCGGTTCCATAATGGGAATGAAAACGCCGCATGACATCCTGTACGCTCAATCGGCCATAGGTTCCAACAAAATGCTTAACACTATGACCGTGCCGTTCCGCGGCCAGATCCATCGGAAGATTGTCGAGTTTGTCTAAAACACAACTGGAATGGCGCAGATTATAAAAGTCCAGCGGTTTAATGATTCCCGCCTTTCGTCCGGCAACTCTGATTCGTTTTGCAAGGGCAGGATAGTTGTAAGGTTTAATGCTAAGCTTGCCGCTGGCAGTATCTTTTATGCTTCTTTCTGATACCCAAAGCGGATCACCTGGCCGCTTGGTCGGATGGGCATCCAACCATTTCAGCAAAGAGGGGACACAACGGTGAGACACAACATTACGGCTTCCTGTTTTACCTCCGCGGATATGAAATACTGCAAGCCCGGTATTCACTTCAATATCGCAATATTTTAAATCAATGAATTCCGATGGCCGGAATCCACAATCCAACTGAGACTGTACAGCGGCCTGCAGCTGGATGTTGCAGAGGACATCGCATATCAACTGGCCGTCTTCCCATGTGAGCATGTCCTCCGGTTCAAGATCCCGTTTGTTACTGCCGGATGTTCCTCGCTTTACATCTCGCATGCTGACCGGTCGATCTCCATCGCCCAGCCAGGACAGGAATCGTCTGATCACCCCTACAAATGTAGCGTACGTGGCCGGGCTGTAATGTTGCCGGAGTCGGGCAAACAGCTCGTTCATCTCGTCCCGGTCCGTCAGCGCGGATTCGATGGGATCGAATTCTACAAGCAGCGGCCTGACCTTGTTCATGAAGATCGTCTTCCTTGCATCACTCACATCATATTGAATCAGGAATCTTCGCAGTATCAGTTTGGTCTGCTCCGGAATATCCGGACTGTTCATGAGCTTGTTTTCGGCTTTCTGAGCCCTTTTTGTATAATCTAGTATTGGCACGGTACGTTCACCTCTCTTTAGGTTTTAAATGTTGTCCTTGAAGAGTGGGAATGCGGGGGCCTCGAACTTTAGGTATTACGCCCCAACCGTGCGTAGCTCCGATGGTGCAACGCATCCCGACCCTTCAAAGTCAGTTTTTTAGAGGCTTTGAGGTATATAAATCTTTTGGTTCTTCAGCGCATTTCCCGCAGTTTTTGGCTCTGTCCCATTACACGGTTAACGTGTGGGGTTGTTTCCGAAAGAGGACTGATGTTCAGAAGCCTGCAAATGGCTTAGAATGGTTATTCCAAGATTAGTGATTCCGTAGATTTTCATATTCCGCTGATTCGTTTGACCAACGATTTCAACCAGGTGATGTTCGGTCAGGAATTTCAAGGCGGAAAGCACATGGTTGAGGCTCAGTGGAGATCGGTCTCTTAGCTGCCGTTTAATTTCTGATGCAGTTAATGGTGTGTCACTGTGAGGCTGCTGCCTTGCAATTTCCTTTAATAAGGTAAGCCGGGTTTTCGCCCGGCCGACCAGTGCACAAAGTTGAAGCTGATCATGAGGGATCAAGGTTTCAGTAAGAGCGGATGCACGCACGTAGTACCGCCCGGTACGGTTTAAAGGATTCAGGCATACGGCAATACCGTGTTTTTCAAAATTACGAAGAATGTGACGAAGATCCTGATAAGTCATCGAAGGCGCGGTTAACCGCACCTTCTCCAGAATCTGTCTGCCCGATATCGGCATTTCCAATGCATTGTAAACAGCGGTGCGTTGTTTCCCCCTAACAGGAGACTCAATGTTCCCTCCGAGATTCTCATTAGAAGCAGGCTGAATCACCATATCCCATAAATATGGCACCAGGTTTTTAAAAAGGTGTAGACATTCTAAAATGGTAACAACCGGTTGCTACGGCACAACAGCAACAAATGAAAAACATGGCACAAAATACAGAACCCCTACGTGAGACAGCACAACAATCGGCACTGGAGTCCATTCTTAATGGACGAACAGAGCTGGCAGAAACCAGATTGGCCGTAACCGCGGTTCAGATTGTGGAGCGGTTAAGACTCCGGGCGCAAAACCTGAAACAGCTGGTAGAGGAAGAATTATCCATTGGTACCAAGTCGCTTCAGTTAAAAGGGGGCGGGTTTCCCGCTGATTTCAATAAAGAAATCATGGGGCTTGAAGCCCAGCTGGAACAGCGAAACTCACAAAACCAAAGCGCGCAGCGGCGTGAAGACGTGGAATGCTGGCGGGATTTGACCAATGTAATGCGTGATTTCCTGAATGCCTGGGAAAGCTTTTCCAGGAACGAAGCAAGGAACCGTTTTTTGTCCGCACTCCCGCAACAGGCATTGCCCGGTCTCGATTCCGGTGCAGCCGAAAACCCATCACCGGTTTATTCAATGATTCATAATGACAACAACATCACCTCATACACCCCCAAAAACCACTACAGCTAAAAGCAAGCCGCTGAAAAGCCCGCTGGGCTATCTCGGCGGTAAGTCCAGGTTAGCAAAGCGTATCGTCGAAAAAATACCCGCGCATACCTGCTATGTGGAGCCATTCTGTGGCGGAGCATGGGTCTATTTTACGAAGGAGCCCAGCACGGTTGAAATCCTTAATGACAGGGATGGTGAACTGGCAAATTTCTGGAACGTGATTCGCCACCATCTTCCGGAGTTTCTGCGGTATCTTGATTTCACCATCGTTTCCCGCGAGGATTTTTTGAGGGAAAAAGAACAGAACCCCGCATTACTCACTGATGTGCAGCGGGCTGTACGTTATTACCGATTACAGCGGATGGGCTATGGGGGAAGAGTAGTCAAACGAACGTTTGGAACCAGTTCCACGCGACCAAATTCTCTGAATCTTCAATCGGTTGAAGAACGATTGGGGGATGCCCACAAAAGGATGGCGCGAACCACCATCGAAAACCTCGACGCATGTGACTGCATCACGCGGTATGATACGCCGGAGACCTTTTTCTATATCGATCCGCCGTACTGGAATGCCGACTTTTATGCGGTTTCCTTCAAGGATGAGGATTTTAAGCGACTGGCAACAACGCTCAAATCAATCAAAGGGAAATTCCTCCTTTCACTGAACGACACCCCAGAGGTGAGGAACATATTCGCGGGCTTCAACATCGAAACCATTGTAACTAAATATACGTTGGGCAATTCCAAAGTATCCCAGGGGACACGGGGTAAAGATCGTAAGGAAGTCCTGATTCACAACATATAGGATGTTCGGTCTGGCTGAAGAACTGCGCAGCCTTTGCAAGCAGCTAAAGCCGTTGATCGGCCCTTCGGCGGATTCACTATGGACACATTACCAACTGGCCGAAAGTCCCGCTGCCCGGTCCGAGGCGGAAAACATGATCCGCATGATGGCGGTATCCTATCTAGGCGGTCAGGTCGATGACCGGGCCGTTCGTTTGCCTCCGTCCAATACGCTCGATACACGAGGCGACCTTTATCTGGGGGATGTTCGCTATCCCGGTCGTCCAACTCAGGAGCTTTATTTACGAAGCCCGGATCTCGTAAAGCACACCGGTATTTTCGCCACTACG
>CAZAPF010000092.1:0-10818 GCA_964486885.1 uncultured Verrucomicrobiota bacterium | reverse complement strand
TCAATCAGTCTGTGTAGTTCTTGTTGATTTGGGCAACACGCCGAGGATGCCTGCGGTGCGTACCGCCGCCATCTTGGCGGCCCTGTAGTTGCGAAGGAGCAATCCAACAGTGCGCTGGAAAATGCAATCATCTTCTGGTTGGAACTATGCCTTTTTCTTTTTACTCTTCTTTTTCTTTGCAGGAGATTCGGGCAACGGGAGACCGAATGTCGTGAGCAGCGATTCCTGCATGCGCTTTTGATAGCCCTGGATGTTGGAATAATTCTGGTGAACCGCTTCGTGATTCTTCTCAAATTTAATCGCCCGCACCGTCGGAAGCAGCGGCTCGGCATCCGTTCCCATCCAGTCCAGAATATTTAAGACGGTGAGCAGGGCATAGGACTCTTCTTCTATGAGTGCTTTCAGCTGCGACAAGCCCTGCTCTTTTTTGCCGGTACGGAACAGCAGCCAGGCTGCCATGGCGCGTATTTCGTGGGAATCGTCATTCTGGCACGGAACCGCCGACTGCTGATCATTCAGCAGGAAGCAGCCGACAATACCCCAATACCGCAGACCGCTGTCGTTGCTCTTCAGTAGGTTCCGCAGGGCGGGCAGATGGTTGCGGTCTTCTGCAAGGGCCAGATCCGCAGCATCCAACAAGGCGGTTTGGTTATAGAGTTTCGGGTTGCGCACCAGTTCGTAGATCGTCGTTTTATGTTCCGCAACGCGTCGCGCCATGTCGGATTCGGGTATCAGGGCGGAATCATGAATCTGTTCCTGCCAACTGCGCAGGCCGCTGCGCATCTTTGCGATAACCTGTGCATATTCCGGGTTGTCGATCAGGTTGTCGACACTGTCCGGGTCTTTATGCATATCATATAATTCTTCGGTCCAGCCTTTCGGCTTAAAGAAGCGCTGCTGAACTTCGGAGGCTTTACCTGACTGTACGTGTGTTTCCCAGGCCTGGGTGGCCGTCATTTTCCAAAGGTAATTGAGTTTCTGCATCCAGGGGGCATAGGGCATATAGTTGCGGATATAGAGAAACTGCTTATCGCAGACAGCCCGCGCATTTTCGCATCGTTCGTCCATGCGTCCGCGGAAGGCATAATGGAATTCCTGTTCAGGTTCGGTTTTTTCGCCCAGAAAGATCGTGCCCTGCATAGTTTCGGGAACCGAAGTGCCGGTAATGCTGAGCCAGGTCTTCGGCATATCCACAAAACTGACGAGCCGGTCGACTTTTTGACCCGGCTTTCTTTCCGGCCAGAGGTGTTTGAATTTTTCCGGGATGCGGACGATAAGCGGGCAGTGTATGCCGCTTTCAAAGAGATAGCGTTTAGAGCGCGGCAACACGCCGCCGTGATCGGAGTTGTGGATGACAATGGTGTTTTCGGCCAATCCCATCTCCTTCAGCTTCTGAAGGGACGCACCGATTTCTCCATCCATCTTTTTTATGGCATCGTGATAATGGGCGTAGTTTTCGCGCATGCCGGGGACATCAGGATGGTATTTGCGCAGTTTGGTATTTTTCGGATTGTGCTCGGTCTCGTTTACATCGCCGAAGGCTTTGCTTTCGTGCGATTGCGTTGAGTTGATGATCTGGAAAAAGGGCTGGTTCTGCTTCAGTTCATTCCAGTCCACCTTGCCGGGATTATCCCAGCACTCTTTGTCGGAGCGCCCGCCGATATTATAGTCGGTTTTAGTGCTATTGCCCACGTAGTAGCCATTGGACTTCAGGTGATCAGGATAATATTGAATTAGATGGTGGGGGATCTCGTAGCGGCTGCGCATCGGGTGCGTGCCCATGGAGAGGGCATTAATGCCGGTGATCCAGGTGCTGCGCGATGGTGCACAGACCGGCGCATTGGCAAAGCAATGCATATATTGGAAACCATCCCGGGCCAGCTGGTCAATATTCGGGGTGTTCGCGTGCGGATTGCCGTAGCATCCGACCCAGTTAATGTTGTTATCTTCGCAGGTAAGCCAGAGAATATTTGGCCGGTCGGCCGTTGCTGCACGGGTTGTGTTCGGCAGGGTTGAAAGAGCGGTAAGACCGGCTGTTGATTGTATAAATACACGTCGTTTCATTTTGCGTTCTCCCGATGATTAGTTGTTTCCCCAAAGAACGCGCCCCGCGCAGCGAACTGGACGGGGCGCAAAGCAATGGAACAACGATTATGCGTTTTCCAGTATCGTCAACGACACATCTTCCGTGAGATGCGCTGTATCGTTCCGGAACTGTTCCATATGCGGTGCGGCCAGATGGGCGTGCAGCGCTTCAATGGTTTCCCACTTTTCGATGATGGTGACTACCGTTTCGTCTTTCCATTGTGCGTCGATTCCGCTGTCCGTGTCCACGGTCGGGATATATTCAACACAACCGTTTTCAGCCAGAACAGCCGGTACGTTTTTCTTGAAAGCTTCGATGAACTCCGCGCGCTTGCCCGGTTTAACACCTATTGATGCGATTACATGTATCATAAAGGATTCCTATTTAGTTTTAATTTCGCCCAGTTGGTCGACCAGATGGAGTATATCTTTTTTTGCTTTCATATACTCGGTATCGCTGATTACACCTTCTTCATGGGCGGTCTTCAGATCGAGCAACTCCTGCCCGACGGTAATATTTCGGCTGACGGTGAGATTCAGCCGGTTGAAGGCCGCGCCGGCGCATCCGGAAAGAAGGACTGCGGCGAGCACGGTTATAACGGTGTTTAGTGCTGTTTTCATCTGTGTACTCCTTTTTGACGTTAGCGAATAGGATGAGTTTACTCATCCAATAAAATTAATCTGCATAATAATCGGTGATCGTTTTCCACGCATCTTCTGCTTTATCGCAGAAAGTAATAATAGCAAGGTCATCCGGGCTGATCAGGCCGCATTCAGCCAGATACTCCCAATCGACCAGTCGTTTCCAGTGTTCGGTGCCGAAGAGGATAACCGGCATGCGGTCAATTTTTTTGGTTTGAATCAGGGTTAACGCTTCAAACAGCTCGTCGAACGTGCCGAATCCGCCGGGGAAAATACAAACGGCTTTGGCACGTTGCAGAAAATGCATTTTGCGCATGTGAAAATAATGGAATTCAAAATTAAGGCCGGGCGAAACATAGGGGTTGGCTTCCTGCTCGAAGGGGAGCTCAATATTCAGCGAGATGGATTTGCAGTCTACTTCGTCTGCCCCCCGGTTGCCGGCTTCCATAATGCCTCCTCCGCCGCCGGTGATAACCACATATTCACACTCGTGGTTCGTTTGGCAGGTCGTGCTCACAATACTGGCCAGCTTACGGGCTTCTTCATAGAAGGGCACCAGTTCAGCTAACTTTTTATTTTTGCAGTCAGCCTCTGTTTCGGGCGAGGGTATGCGTGCACTGCCGAAAAGTACAATCGTTGACTTAACGCCTTCTTCCGTCATCGTCACTTCGGGGTGGAGATATTCCAGCTGGAGTCGGACTGGCCGGCAATAGGAGCTGTTCAGGAATGAAATGTTTTCAAAAGCTTTCGGTGGACTGATCATAGTCTTTCTCCTGCTGAGTTGAGTTCATATTGGAGGGCGAGGCGCTGTCCGAGCCGCAGCGGACAAGGTTCGGACTGAGCCTCACCCTCCATCAATTTAAAATTAAGATTCATAGTTTAAGTTTTCAAGGACACTTTTGGCGCGTCTCTAATCGCGGGATCAACATCGAAAAAGTCGCGTGGTTTAAAGCTGAACATACCGGCAATAAGATTGCTGGGGAAGGCCTCGCACTTATTGCGGTAGTCCCGGACATTCCCGTTATAAAAACGCCTGGCCGCCTGGATGCGGTCTTCGGTATTGACCAGTTCCTTTTGCAACTGCAGGAAATTGGAATCGGCCTTCAGTTCAGGATATGCCTCGGCAACGGCGAGCAGTTTCTGTACGCCGGCCACCAGCTGTTTTTCCGTGCCTTCCTGATGGCTGACACTTCCGTGGTCCGCCGAGCATTGGTTCCGTAGTTCGATAACGCGTTCGAGCGTATCCTGTTCGTGTTTGGCATATCCTTTAACCGTCGAAACCAGATTCGGGATCAGGTCATAGCGTCGCTTCAGTTCTGTATCCACATCGCTCCACGATTCGGATATGTGGTTTCGTAATGCCACCAGTGTGTTGTACGTCGTAATCACATAGATGATCGGCAGCAACAGAACAATAAGGATGATGATCAGCGCAATAGACATGCTAGTTCTCGAATAGGTAGTCAGGCATTAGTGAACGGATTTCAGTAAGCTGTTTCAAGTGGGATTCAATCTCTTCGACCTTCAGGCAGGAGTTGAATCCGAGGGCGAGCATGTTCTGATCGACCTCGATGCTGATGTTCGGGTAGCCCAGCAGGTATTCGATCATCCGGGCATTGCAGAAGTCATAGGCAAACTTTTTATCCTTGGAGCGTACGACAAACTTTTTGGAAAACTCATGCGACTCAAAATCAATATCGTCGTAGCCGACAGCCTGGGCGATCTTGGAGAAGAAGCTTTCCTTGGCAATGGTCAGCTCCGGGAAATAACTGCTGAGTTCGAGCACAAAGAAAGAAAAGAGATGGTGTTGAGTTTGCCGCCTCCCTTTGGAATCGCTGGAGTAGGTCTCGTAATGGAAGTCAAAGGTGGTGACCTGATGACCTTCATAAGTGCCGCTCAGAATGTTGTAGGCATATTGATTTGAGCCCTGGCGCAGCTTATCGAGAAAGGAATAGCGGTCGGCCAGGCGGTAGTTACGTTCGTGGTTAAACTCCAAGCCCAGCTTTTCAGCCAGCAGGGTCATATCGTCGCGCCGCTTCTTTCCGGCCCGGATACCCCAGATAATGGCTCCGATTACACATATGAATACAACAATGACCCCGCCCATAAAATGCTCCTGAAAAAACTGGCAACATTTAAACGGTTTCCCGCGCAAATGCCGATTATAAATTAATTCTCAGTTTACATCTTCCTCCGGCTGGGAAATATTCCCAGCCCAATGCAAATCAAGCCCTTACAGTTTGGAGCCGTAAAAATCGATTATCCGGTCGTGCTCGCCCCGATGGCGGGATACACGGATGCGGCTATGCGCACGCTGTGCCTGGAGCAGGGCGCCGGGGCGGTTTATACGGAGTTGACCAGTGCCGAAGGCATTCGCCGGGATTCCGAGAAAACCTTTCAGGTATTGGCGGCCGGAAAAGGGGAGCATCCGATTGCCGGGCATATTTTTGGCCGTGATCCGCAGGCGATGGCTGAGGCGGCAAAATATGTGGAGCAAACGGGGCTTTTTGACTGGGTGGATATTAACTGCGGTTGTCCGGTTAAAAAGGTGGTTTCCCGCGGTGCCGGGGCGGCGTTGCTGAAAGATCTTTCGCTGATGAGTGAAATCATAAAAAAAGTGAAGGCGGCCGTATCACTTCCGGTCAGTGTAAAAACCCGCATCGGCTTTAATAACGATTCTGCGGATCATCTGGAAATTGCCCGGATGGTTGAAGACAGCGGAGCGGATATGATTGCGGTGCACGCCCGGCTGGCAAAAAACTTTCATGGCGGCGATCCCGATTGGGAAAAGCTGGGAGAAATGAAGCAGCAGTTGAAAATTCCAATCATTGGGAATGGCGGTGTTTTTAAGGCGGATGCTGCTGAGGAAATGGTCAAGGTATCTGGAGTTGATGGGGTTATGATCGGGCGCGGTGCGATCGGGAATCCGTGGATATTCAAAGATATAAAACAGGGCCTGCTGGAAGCAGGCGATACGGCGTGCGTACCGCCTGCATCCTGCAGGCTTCAGGAAAAGCGCAACATGATGGCCGAGCACCTGAATCGGCTGATGGAGCTCAATGAGCTGAAGCAGAAGAAAAACTCAGGAAAGGTGCGGTATGCGGCCGAGGAAGCGGCCTGTATCCAATTCCGCACTCATATTCCCTATTATGTGAAGGGGTTGTTTGATAAGAAGCAGCTCCTGATGAAGTTGGCAACGCTGTTAACGGTCGATGCCATTATGGAAGAAGTGGATATTCTGGTGGAGAAAAATTTAACGAGTAATGCGTGATACGTCATTGACTCTGCGGCTGGATAAAGAACTCTTTTACGCATTACGCATTACGCATTACGCATTACGCATTACGCATTACGCATTACGCATTACTTAATAAGGAAAACCTATGACTCAAGAAATTGAAATGAATGTCGGCACCCAGCCGCTGGATGCCATCATGACGGAAAAGGGGATTAAGAATAAAGATCTGGTGGCTATCGCACCGCCTGGATTCATTAATCATAAGCAGATTCAAAAAGGGCGTAAAGGCCGCCGCCTGACGATGCATATGCAGCAAAAGATTCTGGATACCCTGAACATATATAGCGCTCCCGAGTCTTATGAATGGGAGCAGTTGTTTACCTATCGCGGGAAGAAGAATCTCGGTTCGTAGTCCCGCCTTTAGGCGGTTTGTGGGTGCAGCACGATGTATGAGTGGCGCAAGTTAACTGGAAATCAGCAAAGACAGGTTTTAGCCAGCCGGCGGAAAAACTTACGGCCTTGGCACAGTCCCCCTCATTTTGAGCCAGATGGTATTCATGGATTTCATCTTTCAGCCGCGTGTTATATGCATCAACCTATCATCGGAAGCTCCCTTACTCGTATGGAGAAATTTGAGGCTGAATTATTACAGATTCTCTCTGCCGAGAACTGTTCTCTTTATGCGTGGTGCGTTTTGCCAAACCATTGGCATGGGCTTGTACGAACAGCAAACCTGAAGGGTGTTATTTCTAAAATCGGCCAGTTACATGGAAAGACCTCTTTTCTGTGGAATGGTGAAGATTTTAAACGAGGTCGAAAGTGTTGGTATCGGTGTATGGATCGTCGGATGCGGTCTGACCGACATTGCTACGTTGCGAGAAACTACATTCATCATAATCCAGTTAAACATGGATATGTTGAGAAATGGGAAGACTGGCCATATTCAAGTGCAGTTGACTATATTACCGAGACTGGGCGCGAAAAGGTATTGGAGCAATGGCAGGAATATCCTGTTCTCGATATGGGAGAGGGATGGGACGATTGATTATGTTCGTAGTTCTGCCTTTAGGCGGTCTCTGCGGACTGACCGCCTAAAGGCGGAACTACAAACCATTACGGAACTACGAACTCTTATGAGCAAACAATGGATTAAAGTGGCGGGCGCGCGCGAGCACAATCTGAAAGATGTGCACGTGAAGATTCCGCGCGATGAGTTGACGGTGGTAACGGGCCTGAGTGGTTCCGGAAAGTCGTCTTTGGCCTTTGATACGATCTATGCGGAGGGGCAGCGGAAGTATGTGGAAAGCCTTTCAGCCTATGCCCGGCAGTTCCTGGGGCAGATGCAGAAGCCGGATGTGGATTATATTGAAGGGCTGTCGCCGGCTGTTTCCATTGAACAACGCACCGCCGGATCCAACCCCCGTTCAATTGTTGCCACGACTACGGAAATCTATGATTACCTGCGCCTGCTCTATGCCAGCATTGGAAAGGCGCACTGCTATAAATGCGGTAAACCGGTCAGCAGCCAGAGCGCAGAGGAAATTGTTGAGCAGTTGATGCAGCTTCCGTCGCGCACCAAGCTGATGGTGCTTGCTCCGGTCGTACGTGGTCGAAAGGGCGAGCACGTGGAGGTGTTTGAAAAAATCCGGAAACAGGGTTTTGTGCGTGTTCGGGTGGATGGAGAAATCTATGAGCTCGAACAAGTCCCTAAACTGGCCAAAACCAAGAAGCACTCTATTGATGCCATTGTTGACCGTCTGGCAATTAGCGACGATATCCGCGGTCGGATGACGGATTCCGTCGAACTGGCGCTGGCTGAAGGGGAGGGCATGATTACCGCTCTGGTGGCCAATGATACCGCCGACTGGGACGAACGTATCTACTCTGAACATTATGCCTGCAACGATTGCGGGATCAGCTTTGACAAAATGGAAGCCCGGCACTTTTCATTCAACAGTCCATATGGGGCGTGCCCCACCTGCCATGGGTTAGGGACACAAATGATCTTTGATGAAGATCTGGTTATCCCGGATAAAAATCTGGCATGGGAAAAATCCATTCATCCGTGGCGCTATGGCGGACGGCGAGCCATCATTTATTATAACAAGCTGCTGGCATCGTTGGGTAATGAATACGGCATTGAGCCGGGCGTCCCTTTCAAAGATTTGCCGCGCAGTTTTGTGGAGGTCCTGTTTCATGGTTCGGATGATGTTGAAATCCAGTATTACATGCGCCGCCGTCTGATCAAAAAGCCGTTTGAAGGTGTATTTCCTGCCCTAAACCGCCGGATGGAGGAAAACGAAAGTGAAGCCATGAGCCACTGGCTGCGAGGCTACATGACACGCCGGGTTTGTCCGGAATGTGATGGGGCCCGCCTGCGCCCGGCGGTACTGGCCTGCACGATGAACGGAAGGAATATCCGAGAAATTATTACCGATTCCGTAGTGGATTCAGCTGCGTTTTTTCAGGCCTTGGAACTCACGAAGCAGGAAGAGCTGATCACGAAGGAAATCCTGAAAGAGATTCGTTCGCGTTTGAGTTTTATGGTGAATGTAGGACTCGATTACCTGACCCTTGACCGTGAAAGCGGTACGCTTTCCGGCGGAGAGGCGCAGCGTATCCGGTTGGCCACCCAGATTGGCGCGGGACTCGTCGGGGTGGTCTACGTGTTGGATGAACCGAGTATCGGGCTGCATCAGCGTGATAATGATCGTTTGATTCATACCCTGCGGGGATTGCGCGATTTGGGGAATACCGTGATCGTTGTGGAGCACGATGAGCAGACCATTCGAACTGCCGATTATGTGATTGATATGGGACCTGCCGCTGGGCGGCATGGAGGCGAAGTGGTGTTTGCCGGCAAGACCGATAAGCTGGCCAAGGCCGATACGCTGACGGCCAAATATCTGCGTGGTGAAGAGATGGTTGCGGTTCCGGCAAAGCGGCATAAACCACACAAGGGTTGGATCGAGTTGAAAGGGGCCCAGGCCAATAACCTGAAGAAGGTGAATGCTAAATTTCCATTAGGATTGTTTACCTGTGTGACCGGAGTTTCCGGAAGCGGAAAAAGTTCGTTGGTGGACTACACGCTTAAGCGTGCCCTCGGGCAGCACTTTAATGGATCAAAGGATGCTCCCGGCAAGTTTAAGGATATCCAGGGATTGGAATTCGTGGATAAAATGATTGTGATCGACCAATCACCGATTGGCCGTACGCCGCGGTCGAATCCGGCCACGTACACAGGAGCCTTTACGGATATCCGTGATTTGTTTGCCAGCCTTCCGGCTTCAAAGGTGCGTGGCTATAAGCCGGGCCGTTACAGCTTCAATGTTAAAGGCGGCCGTTGTGAGCGGTGTAAGGGCGACGGCATTCTGAAAATCGAAATGCATTTTCTTCCGGATATTTATGTGCCGTGCGAGCAGTGTAATGAAAAGCGGTATAACCGTGAAACGCTTGAAGTACATTACAAGGGTAAGAATATTGCCGACGTGCTGGATATGACCATTAATGAGGCGCTCGAATTTTTCGAGGCGGTTCCGAAAATCCAGCGCAAGATGAAGACCCTGTGCGATGTGGGATTGGGATACCTTAAGCTGGGGCAGCCGGCAACCACACTATCGGGTGGTGAGGCACAACGCGTTAAGCTTTCGACGGAGCTGAGTAAACGTTCGACCGGGCAGACGGTCTATATCCTGGATGAGCCTACCACCGGCCTGCATTTTGCCGATGTTCATAAATTATTGGAAGTGCTGGAGCGTTTGCGCGATGAGGGCAATACGGTTATCGTGATTGAGCACAATCTCGACATGATTAAGCGTGCGGATCACATTGTTGATATGGGTCCGGGCGGGGGCATTAATGGAGGAAAGGTTGTGGTCTCCGGTCCTCCGGAAAAGGTTGCCAAAAGCGAAAAATCCTATACGGGGCAGTATCTGAAAGAACTGCTGTAGGCATAAAAAATCCCGGCACCGGCCGGGATTTCTGCAGAGAGTTTATTTACCGTTCCGTTAAAACTGCCACCTGGCTCCGAGAAGAAATTGATGCTGCTGATTTTCAATTTCTGTGGTATCGCCACCGCTCTTGAATTCCAGATCTTCTGAAAAATGGAAACGATAGGTTGCATCAAGCAGGAGGCTAGGCATGATTTCAAAGCTTACACCTCCGCCCAACTGACCGGCGAAAACTGTTTCATCGTGTTTTTTATCCTGATGGTCAATTTCCGTGACAGAAAAACCAACTCCACCCATGACAAATGGGGTAAACCGGGAGTTATTATCAATATCCCAGTATCCATTGAGCATAAAATTTAAAAACGATGTGCTGTTTTTACTTTCGTCGTAATCGATTCCGCCTTCCCGCCATTTATCCCAGTCGTACGTATAGTAGCTTAATCCCAGTTCAATCCGGCTCAGGAAGGAAAGGCAACCTCGTATTGAATCGGCAAAAGCATAGCCTATTGCTCCTTCGAGCAGAAAGCCGTTGTCGTAGCTGAGTTCAGCTGATCCGCTTCCGCCGCTTCCTTTATATTTTACGTCAGCATCTGCGGGGACTACAGCACCGGCATTTACTGCAATATATAGACCTGCATTGTCTTCAGTGTTCTGTGCCGGAGTCACTGGTACAAGTTCTGAGACATCAGTTGTTCCGCTTTGCTCCAGGTCTTCTGCGTTAACCTGCGCAACCGGGGTTGCCGTATCTTCGACGGCAATGACGGCCTGGGTAAGGCCTAGGATCATTAATGCTGTACATACATATATACTCTTCATGACCATCTCCTTATTTTGTTGCTTCCTAATACCTGCGGTTGACCCCGATTTTAGGACCACTGGCTTAAGTGGAATCTGCGCCCTTAA
>CAZAPF010000091.1:0-11040 GCA_964486885.1 uncultured Verrucomicrobiota bacterium | reverse complement strand
TCAGTCTGTGTAGTTCTTGTTGATTTGGGCAACACGCCGTGGAAGCCTGCGGTACACTTTTGCGTATCGCCGACTTCCAGCCGGACTTGTCCTCCAAAGGCAGCACATCCCCTTCCCGCAGCGTCCGTCCATTTAACCCTCCCAGCTTCCCCGGCACATAGGTAGAGCGACTTCCCATCAGCACAGGGACATCAATGCCACCCTCAATCGCAATGTAGGCACGGTATCCATTCTCTATCGGTTTAAATGTGACATGCTCGTTCGGCCCGACCTCCAGCACCTCGCAGTGATCAACATAGACAACAGCCAGCTTTAACGGACAACTGGATTCGAGAACCGGCATCGTACCCGTGGCTTCCAACACAGCAGAATCGAGTTCATTACCGAGAAGAGCATTCGCCGCTTCCAGAGCGCTCCTGTCCATCGCACCGGATGGCGGCAGACCATAGCGAAGGAACCCGAAGCGCCCGCAATCCTGCACCGTTGTATACATGCCTGATTCGATTATTTTTACAGATATGCTGGAGGGCGACGCTCTGTCGGAGCCCCATTCAGGACTTGGCTCCGACAGAGCGTCGCCCTCCATTGAAATCGGCACAAACCGCACCTCATCACCGGGCTCAAACAGAAACGGCTTTTCAGCTGATGGGTCAAAAAGCTTTAGCGGCGTGCGGCCGATAATATTCCAGCCGCCGGGTGACTCAACCGGGTAAATTCCCGTTTGATTACCGGCAACACCTACCGAACCGGCCGGTACTGAAACACGGGGCGATTCATGGCGCGGCGTTACGAGTTGCTTATCCAACCCGCCCATATACGCAAAGCCAGGCGAAAAGCCGAGCATATACACCAGGTAGGTGGTCTCTGAATGCCGACGTATCACCTCATCTTCGGAAAGCCCGTTATGTCTGGCAACCCTGTCAAGATCCTCTCCGTCATAATAGACCGGCACCTCAACCAGCCGGGGCTCAGGAAGAGTAATGCAGTCCAGCTTAAGCGCAGCTATCACCCCGCACAACTCGTCAAAGGGAATGACTGCAGGGTCAAAATCAACCTTCAGTTCTGCATAACAGGGAACAAGTTCAGTTATTCCTTCACATCCCTTCAGAGCCGACTGCAGTGCACGGATTCGCCGATGCGTGGATTTCGCAATGACCGGCGGCAGCATGGCCAGCAGCGACCGTTCACCAAGGGAACAGAACTTAAATTCCAGTTTTCCGGCTGACTCAACCGTGATTTTCTTAGACCCAAAAAACTCCCGAAGTCTGGAAACAAACTGCACCGCCGAAGGATTGTCACCATGCACACAAATGGAATCGGCCGGAATCCCTGCATGACCACTCACAAACCGAAAAACCTGCGCCAGACAATCCTGCTCATCGTGCAAAACCGCGCCCGGTTCAGAACGGGGTTTCAGCCGGCCGTCAGCCGTGTAGGCCCGATCAGCAAATACTTCATGAACAACCACCAAACCGGCATCTTCAGCCGCGCGCGCAGTTTCAGAATTGGAAAAGACGATGAAGCGCAACTCCGGATCAATGCCGAAAACCGTTTCAGCCACGGCGCGCGAACGCTCATAATCGAAAGCTAAATCATTATAAAGCGCTCCGTGCAGTTTAACGTGATAAACCCCCGCGCCCTCTCGCTCTGCAATCTGTTTCAGCAACAGGATCTGATCACGGATAAGGCCGCAAAGATCCGCGATATGGAATTCCATTGAAACCCGGCCAAAGTTATTCCGATCAGGATAGCCGGGATGCGCACCAATGGCCACACCATGCTGCTTTGCAAGATGAACCGTTCGGCGGATGGTATCGGGATTCCCGGCATGGGCACCGCAGGCAATATTACAAGAAGAGATGAACGGCATAACGGCAGCATCGAGCGAAGCATCATCCAGCTCGCCGAGGTCCACATTCAGATCAATCCTCGTCTGCATTCTCCAGCTCCGCGGTCTCCTGAACGATTTTGCGGGTTTCAAAGAAATGCTTATAGAGATATTCCTTGATGGGCTCCAGGCCTTCGCCTAGTTCAGCGGATATTTCTATAATATTTTCGTCCGTACGGGACTTGAATTCCTTAAGCTTTTCATCCGCACCGGGCGAATCCATTTTATTGGCTACAACCAGATACGGTGTGCAAGACAGCTCTTCCATGTGGAGGCGGAGCTCCTCTTTCAGATGAAGGAAGTCATCAGTTGGATTCCGATCATCAGTACCGGCCATATCCAAAATAAATAGGATAAAACGGGAGCGTTCGATATGGCGCAGGAACTGGTGCCCCAGCCCAACACCTTCATGTGCTCCATCAATCAGTCCGGGAATGTCGGCAAATTTAAGACGGCTGAAATTTTCATACTCCATCGTTCCGACGATGGGGTTGATGGTCGTAAAGGGATACGGAGCAATTTTCGGGTGTGCATGGGTCAAGCGACTCAGCAGGGTCGATTTCCCCGCATTTGGATAACCTACTAAACCGACGTCGGCTTTGAGCTTAAGCTCCAGCCAGAGTACTTTCTCCTCACCCAGTGTTCCTTCGGTAAATTCACGCGGAGCCTGGTTGGTAGAGCTCTTATAGCGCAGGTTGCCCAGGCCACCTTTGCCGCCTTTGGCCACAACCAACTCTTCACCATCGTTCAGCAGCTCGCCCAGAAATTCGTCGGTTTCGGCATCGGTCACCACCGTGCCGGGAGCAACCTTCACAATACAGTCGTCGGAGTTGCGCCCATGGCAATGGGAGCCCATACCCTGCTGAGCATGTTTAGCGCGCTGATGCGGCTTGTAGTAGAGCGGAAGAAGCGAGTCTTCATTGACATCGCACCGCAGAATCACGGATCCGCCATGGCCGCCGTCGCCTCCATCGGGACCGCCCTTGGGAATAAACTTTTCCCGGCGGAATGAAACGCAGCCGTTGCCGCCGTTGCCGGCACGGATGTAGAGCTTTACGCGGTCTTTAAATACAACGTGTTTCATGGAGGGATAGTTTTAAGTTTTAGGTTTTAAGTTTCAAGCAAACGGTAGAGGCAAAAGAAAAGGCGCCCCGCTCTGCGTGACGCCCTTGCAAGCCTGACGAAGTTTAAAACTAAGCCACTGCTTCTTCGCGAATGTGCACTTTGCGCTGACGCTTGTTGAATTCAACAACACCGTCTTTCAGAGCGAAGAGCGTGTAGTCGCGTCCGCAACCTACATTGTCGCCGGCATGAAACTTTGTTCCAACCTGACGAACCAAAATGCTGCCTGCAGTAACCTTTTCACCACCGAAGCGTTTAACACCACGACGCTGTGCATTACTGTCGCGACCGTTGCTGGATGAACCTTGTCCTTTCTTATGAGCCATGACGTGCCTCCCGCAAAATTATGCGCTGATTGTTTCCACTTTGATTTTGGTCAGACCCTGACGGTGACCGATCTTACGACGATATCCTTTGCGGCGTTTTTTCTTAAAGGAATAGATTTTTTCGCCACGAAAGTTTTCAACCACGGAAGCTTTAACCTTCGCGCCTTCAACAAGTGGGGCTCCGATCGAGAGCTCTTTACCATTTGAAATGGCCAGTGCGTCAAACTCGACGTTGTCGCCTTCATCCTTCTTAAGCAGTTCAACATCAAGGACATCGCCCTGCTGTACGCGATACTGCTTTCCGCCGGTTTCTATTACCGCATATGCTTCCATAAATTACCTCAATACCCCTGAAAGGGTTTTCTTCCTAAAAAATCAAGGGGCGGAAACTACGGAATCGGCCCGCAACTGTCAACCCCAAACAAATTCAAAAAAACTGCTAATTCATGCCCGTTTCCAAGGGTTGGAACGCGAATCTCAAACCGGCAGGCTCTTTGAGGTTCAAAATTCCTTCCAGACTGCTATAACAAATGCATAACTGGGTACTTGAAAAGGGAATCTAACCTATGAAATACGGAATATCGATCTTATGTTCCATTGCTGTGCTGACCGGCAGTGGCTGCGGACTCTTCAAAAAGTCAGCTTCGCTTGACGAAATGCTCATGGATGCGGTTGTTGACCGGAACGGAAACCCGGTTTCCGAATCAGGTTTACTGGAAAACGACTACCTGCTGCTCTTTTTTTCCGCACACTGGTGCCCGCCGTGTCAGGCCTTTACGCCGAAACTGGTGGATTTTTATAATACCCATGGTGGAGGACAGTTGTTTGATACTGTGCTGATCAGCAGTGACCACAATGAAGACGCCATGTTCGACTATATGCGCAAAACCCAAATGCCCTGGCCGGCCGTAAAATATCAATCCAGCGGAGCCAATGAACTGAACCGCACCTTCAGCGGCGACGGTATCCCCCGCCTTGTTTTGCTCGATTCCAATGGAAATCTATTGGCAGACAGCTTTAAAGGGCGCGATTATCTGGGCCCTCAAACGGTTATCGAAGCACTCAAAGAACTATTGGCAAAGAGAAAGCCCGATCCGGTCGGCATCTCGGATGCTACGGGCGAAACCCTCCCTACCCCGGAAAAGCTGGCTAAAAAATATACTATTAACGGATTCGGACAGGGCAGTGAGGCGGATGTCGCCATCATTAACGGAAAGTTTACCAATGCGGGTGCCGAGCTGGACAAAGGTATTGTGGTAGAGAAAATTACCAAAACCTATGTCGAAATATCATACGAGGGCAATCACTACCGCCTCTATCCGTGAGTGATATCAATCTCAGGATGGGGTTTGTACTCCTGGGATCAATCCTAAGTATCCACCCCACCTATGCCGGCATTCTGAATGACGGCAAGCACCACCTGATTCGCCCCAAATCCATCCAAAAGGAACTGGATAACCAATAGAGCTAAGAGCACCGGCCGCCGACGAAGTATATTTCACGAATCGGAGTTGACACCCTACGGCCCAAACTCTATAAAGCTCGTCTTTTCCGGGGGATTAGCTCAGCTGGGAGAGCGCGTGCATGGCATGCACGAGGTCATCGGTTCGATCCCGTTATCCTCCACCAATATGGCCCGATCAACACGATCGGGCCTTTTTTATTGGGGTTTTCTTAGGAAACTGGAAGATACAATTGTCCTGTAGTACACTTTTAGTAGTACACTTAGTACACCACGAGGTGTGGAAAGTGATACAAGGACATGATAATGACAATCAAGACGACCAATCTACAATTCCGCAAAGGTAGATGCTATTTTCGCATAAAAGTGCCCCAAGACTGCCGTGAAGCACTTGGAAAAACCGAAATAACGAAATCGCTGGGTCTCAAAGAAGACAAAAGGAAGGAAGCGTCCAGAATCGCCGACGACATGGCCGCCGAATGGCTCGCCCAATTCGAGAAGATCCGTCGATCTTCAAGCACCATAGCCATTCAAACCCCTACCGGACGCCATATCGAGACCGAAGTCCGCCGCGAACTCATTCATCCCAACATGAACCTGCTATTGGAGGTGTTACTTGGACGCGGCGAGCTTTTCCAATGCGAAAATGAGTTGGAGCACATTCAAAACGTGCACGATCAGATCATCGACCTGCTCGATAAAGACAAACTCGACCCAGAAATCCTCAAGATTATTCGCTTTGAAGAGGTTTTAGGGGCTTATGACCTCAAAAAATGGCCCTATACGACCCAAATCAGTAAAATTCAAAACTCAGAATTCCACGAATGGGGAGACAACGAAACCCCCACGGACCATAGCGCATGGACTTTGGCCGAAACACTAGGTATTCAGCAGGACAAACGCGCTCTCAGGGGCATTTTACGTGCTTTGAGGGACGAATTAGAGTACTGCGCCAAAGAAATCATCCACGAATTTCCCAAACTCAACGTACAGACCAAGTGGAACCCTCTATTGCAAGGCATTGAGTCCGCTCAATCGACTCCAGCCCCGACGACCACGCCTGCTCATGCCGGACCTCCAGCTCGAATGGTTCGAGAAGTACTGGACGACTGTCTGGATGAGAAAGAACGCACCCCGAAAGGTCGGGATGATATCGAAAAAGAGGTTTTAAACCTCATGACCTGGCTGGGTAAGAAAGCCGAAAAAACACCCGTCACCGCCATTACGACCAGTCACATCATCGATTACAGAGACAATTATCTCAAACATATCGCCTCCAACATCAACAAAAACGATGCCGCAAAAAATAAGTCTCTGAAAGCCCAGGTCGCATACAGCCAGCGGAATAAACTGAAGACGATCAGCGTGGCAACCCTCAACAATCGACTGAAGCAGCTCAACATTTTCTTCAGCTACGCCCATAAACGGCACGAAATTCCATACATAGTCAGCGCAAACCTGCAGCTGCAAGATGTGAAGAAGCAGGCCAAACTCGCAGGCAGGGGCTTCTCAGGGTTTAGCGATGACCAAATGGATGCACTTGTGAGATATCAGGATTCTCACAAAATGGCACTCTGCCGGAAAGATCCCTGGAGATACTGGATTCCACTGATCCTCGCGTACACCGGGTGCCGCGGCAACGAAATTGCGATGCTGACCGTCGACGACATTCAGGAAGAAGACGGAATTTCGTATTTTGACCTGCACAACGATCCCGACAAACGCCAACAGGTCAAAAATCCCAACAGCATACGAAGAGTACCGATCTGCCAGACCCTACTCGACCTGGGCTTTCTTGATTACGTTAAGAAGATACCAAAACAAGGCAATAAAGAGGGCCGTCTGTGGCCGACACTTACCTATGATGATAAAAGTAAATGGCTTCGTAAATTCTCTCACTTCTTCAACAAAAACCTTCGAACCAAAATAGGTGCCAAAGAAGTCACGAGTGGCATGCATGGCCTGCGCTCCAGCGTCTCACGAGCTCTTCAACGCAAGAAAGTCGACCAGCGGATCATCGATGAGATCACCGGCCATATGCCAAGAGGACTTAGTCAGGTATCCTATGGCTACCAAGGAAGGCTGGAACTCCAAGAACTCTTTGACGCTCTCAACAAACTGGATTGGAAGCTGAAAGACAAAAAGAAACCCCAAAGCAGCTAACGCACAATCAACCTGCCGTCGACAACCTCGTAGTTATCGACGGTGATGCGTCCCGTGAAGTTGGAGTTGGTGGCGTCGAACTCCTCCTGACTCCAGCCGCTACGGGTGTCGACGTACACGAAGTTCCAGGCCTCGACACGGGCACGTTCCTTATCCTCTGTACTGAGTTCGGCTTCAAGCCGGGCCAGTGGCTCGGTACTGCAGCAACCAGATATTCGTCAGTTTGTTTGCACTCTATACCTTCAATCACGTGTCCCCTTGGACGTATGTTTACTGGAATCCCACCGGTCTAAATATGTATCAGTTACAAAAAATCTTAAAAGCTTTCTCGGAACAAACCACAACAAAAACCTCCGAATACATTCAGAAAACTATAATAGTTACGCCCACCACACCTATGCAGTCAACGGAGTCCATTCAGTTCGGTGCGAGACTCGCGCCATGCTGCATCGTGACTGGAAGTGCCTCGCCTCGACGATGTGTTGTACTTCATACAGATAAAGAACATAACAAATTCTTTATGTATATGATCGGACGGTATGGAATGCATACGTACGTTACAGAACTTTCCTAGCCGTGTTCAGCGAAATTGGAGGGGGAGCGCAAACCCCGCAATCCTATCCACTTGCGAAACAGCCAGTTGCAATCCCCCTCCAATTCCCTTTAGCGGGCGGAGAATCTGTGGGGTTTGGCGTGGGGAATGAGCGTATTCCTAATGCAGGGGTCCAAGCATCCACTTATCGTTATTTTCTCCCAAGATGGTCCGTATGCGATTTGCACTGTTATCCAATTTAACCGCTATCTCTCGGCTTTCTCGACGTACAACTACAACCCGACGCATCTGGTCCTTATCTAAAGGTTCTTTTTTTAAGTATTTTTTATATTCGGGAATATCTCCTAAGGGCAGGTCTGTGGGCACCAACTTTTGATTTCCAATTTCGTACTGAATTTTGTCAGGGAACTTTTTATGCATGATTTGGGCAATGGATTTAGCGTTGTCACGCGTACTTTCTGTACTCCTTAGATTAATCGACCTTGCCATCTGACAATAAATAGCTATCCGAATCTCTTTACGAATATTAGCGACTGAGACAGACGCCTCAACCCCTGGCTTGCTCAACACAGAGCGCTCGTTCTTCGCTCGCCGATGTAGTTCCTCGTCCCGCTCTCGTTTAGCAACTTCAGAGAGGAACCGGGAAAACATTAGCCCATCAACCCCGCCAGCCATTATCAGCTGAGCATTAAGATCCCTGGGAAGATCTGAAGAACTATCGACTTGATTTTCCAGCTTCAGCCGCTGGGAGTCAATTTCTCCGGCAACCTCTTTTACAAGCGCACGATTATTCCTCAGAGGGTCAACGTATTTCTCCCACCACTTCACCTGTCCATCATCACTAAACGGAGATTCCGCTGACGTATAGACTCCCATAATGAACCTCCAACATATTTTCAAAACCTGCCCAACTCCACCTGAGATGGGCATTCACCCTGCCGTATTCTGCTCCCTGTCATAAATAACTGAGCGCGGCTCAGAATTAATAACTAACATCGCTCCAAAATGCGAAGAAAGGAATAAATATAATGTTAGAAAATACAGCAACACCGTCCGAACGCCCGAATATCATCCATGATGGCCCCGTAGATAACCTCATCGGGGAAGCTGGAAAACAAGCAGGGCTCCTGCTTGGGCAAACAGGGCGAGTATTCATCTACGGGGACCAGATTGTGGAACTCGTATATGATCGCAATGGCAAGCCGTCACTCAAGCTCCTAATCGCACAACGTATGATCGGGCTGTTAAATCAGGTGGCCCGGCTTCTTAAGGCAAAAGAGAAGAGCGGAGAACTCATACTCGAACCCAAGGTTCCGACTGAAACCCGGATCCGTCAACTAATGGAATCCGATGAATTCAGAAAAGAACTGGAAACGGTGGTCCTGATTTCACAAAGCCCTCTCTTGACTGAGGTAGACGGAAAGCTAGTGTTTGCATGCGGAGGGACAGTCGTAAACGGCATTCTGGCGTTTGGCGAGGAACCTCCTGTGCCCAATACCATACAAGAGGCCAAAGAAATGCTGGAACTCATGTTCAAGGATTTTCAGTTCAAGACTAAAGCTGACCGATCTCGTGCATTTGCTAGCCCGATAACCATTGCGCTGGTGCTCGGGGATCTTCTGAAAGGCAGGGCCGCTATCGACTTGACAGAGGCCGATGGAAGTCAGGCCGGAAAGGGTTATCGTGCAAAGCTTTGCAACGCCACCTTCAACCAGTCGGCAACTATGATCAACTTCGGCAAGGGGATGGGAAGTGCTGTTGAAAGCTTCGATACTGCCCTGGTTCGCGGGGAAAACATGCTTCAGTTCGACAATGTGCGCGGTTCAATCAATTCTCAGAAATTTGAAACGTTCATGACGGAGGATAATTACCAAGCTCGACCAGCCTATGGAAGATTCATCAGTATCGACCCGAGCCGGACGTTGATCAGCATGACCTCAAACAATGCGGAAATGACCAGGGACCTGGCCAATCGCTGCGCAGCGGTACGCATTCTAAAGCAGCCGATGGAATATGTATTCCAATCGTTCCCCGAAGGAGACATGCTCGACCACGTTAGGGCCAACCAGCCCAAGTTTTTGGGCGCTGTATGCCGAATAGTACAGGAGTGGCATGATCGCGGTTGCCCGCATGATGACAAAGCGAAGACCAAGCACGACTTCCGCGTATGGGCCAGCACCTTGAATTACATTGTAACCGAGATCCTTGGTGCGCCGTCGATGTTTGATGGATACGAGGAAGTGCGCGAACGCTTGTATAACCCCGACCTCAACTGGGCGAGGGAGGTTGGACTTGCGCTATCCAAAGCTGCGAAAATGGATACTAAGCTGCGCTCAGACGACATCCTGAAAACATTGGAGGAACTTGACCTTACGGAGCTCATCCCAGGGCTGAAAGAATACGAGGACCTTCACACCGACAATGCATTCAGAAAGGCGAAATGTGTGTTCGGAAAGAAGATGAAGCGACTGTTTAAAGATACGGAGTGCCTCAGCATTGAGGATATTCAGATATCTAAGACACAACGTTCATTTAAGAGACGAGATGGCCGTGGTGAGCGTCGGCTTCATGTTTACTGTTTCGAACTGACCGAAGCTGCATAACCCCCAACGATACCCCCCAAGAGCCACGGTATCGCCTTGCGCTTGGAGGGGAACTCCAACCCACTAATAACTAAAGAATTATAACCATGAATAAAAAATCCCCCTCCAATACATCACAAACGGGCTCAACTATACTGAAGGATCCATCCAGACTGGCACTTAACATATCCAATGGGTGCGATAAACTGATCGATAAACTTGATAAGTTTGATATGTATATCAAACAGAAAAGGCAGGAAGCAATAGAACGAAGAGCTCGAATAACCTCCTGCTAGCAAGCTCTGTAACACATCCTAGAAGCCCCTCCAACCACAGCCATTCGCCAGGTCATTGGAGGGGCTTTTTTATATACTGAGCAACAAGCAGTTACAACAGAACAAAACCTCACCCCCTCCATACCAACATAACCGCGGGCATTTTTTTTAAACGAATATTATTTCGGCACCTGCAACACACTCAGAGCTATGGAAATCGCCGCTACAAAGCTTTACTACCATGATCCCGAAACAGGGCAAGACGACAAATCCTGCATTTAGAAGTGTTGATTACCAATGGGTTACGGTGATATTTCAGGTTTAACCCCATAAAACCGAAATACAACCCTAACCACCACAATACAAACAACTTAACTTGCGATGTTTCATATTTGTTATTTTGGAGCAGCAAAAAAGAAGGGAGTGCGTGTAACGACATCCGATGACCCAATGGAAGCTCGCACCGTCTTGTTGAAATAATAGCTGACTCGCCTGATCCATTTATTCTTCTCATCATAGGTGAGCGTTGGCCATAACCTGGCTTCGGGGTTCTCCCGGTTGGAATCAATGGATTCTACATAGTCCAGCAATCCCTGTTGAATGAGCACCGGATGCTGGTGGCCCTTTCGATATTGGACTTCATCCACGCCGATGGCTTCGATGCCGGAA
>CAZAPF010000090.1:0-11123 GCA_964486885.1 uncultured Verrucomicrobiota bacterium | reverse complement strand
ATGCAGGAGTTCTTCCGAGTCGTCTAGATTTTCAAATGCTTACCGGACACCAGTGGAATAATAGGTGTACACCGAATCCGGGTTGCACACTAATGTATTTTAAAACTATGATTAGTAAATTTTACTAACGAGAGCGCGGGGTTCTGAAGACTGGAAAAGATTCTCCGCCTCCTCAAAGATATGTGTGACTGCGGGCTGGCGCCTGAACATACGGCTACTTTATTTCAATAGCCTCAACGGTTTCAACCGCGTTCGTGGCAGCACCGGGATTATCGCGTGCTTCAACAAGGTCGAGCAGGCCGCTGAGCTGTTTGCGGCGTATGATGTCGTGTGCAGTTTCGGCCTGGGCATTTTCGATATAGACATCTGCACCGCCGCGAATAAGGAAGCGTGCAGTACGGTAGTCGCGGTTCAGTATAGAATGATGCAGCAGCGTGTCGCCATTCGCCTGGATCCGGTTGATATCGGCCCCTTTTTCTATCAGCAATTCAGCTGTTTCATACTTTCTGACTCTGAGCGCATGGTTCAACGGGGTAAGACCATTTTCCTGATACAGCCCGGTCATATCCGGAAGCTCAAGAAAAATGGATACAAGGTCATTATGCCCCCCCAGCGCAACGAGGTGCAGGGGGGTCATGTGAACAAAATTAAAGATTCGGGGATTTGCACCGCGCTCAATCAGGAGCCGGATACTTTCCGCATTACGGCGGCGTGCAGCTTTGTGCAGTGGCGTATCCCCCCGGCGATCATATTCATTTACTCCGGCACCCAAATCGAGTAACGCCTTGATCATCGTGAGATCATCAGTTTCTACCGCACGGATAAGTGCTGTCCTGAAGAGGGGGTCGCGTGCATCAATATTGGCTCCCGCTTCAAGTAATATGGAAAGGCCCTTCTCAGCGTGCAGCGTTACCGCATAATGAATGGGCGGGATACCCTCGGCATCCGGCAGGTCCGGATCGAACCCCGCCTCCAGAAGACTTTTAAGCATAAGTGGTGTTCCAAGTGAGACAATTATCGGATTTCTTCCCCCCGGATCTATTTCATCCGCATGCGCGCCGTTTTGCAGCAACAAGGTAACGGCCTCGTGATACCCTTCGCTAAAGGCCACCTGAATCAGAGTTCCTCCAGCCTTGGATTCTTTCTTTTCTACAACAGCGGGATTGGCCTTGATTCTTTCCTCCAGCGCAACCAGGTGCCCATCCCGTATCATATCGAACTCATCTTCTGTTGCCGCCGATAACCGATAGATGAAAAGTGCCATGACAATAATAGACAGGATCAGTGCCACGATCTTGAATACCCACCATGGAAGACTGTCGAACCGGTCTGTCAGGTTCTTGGAAGGATCGGTTACCCGCTTGGCAGCTATGTAAAACAGCAACAGTCCAATCGCTGCCAGTGCAAGCCCTCCGGTTATGACCGCCGATAACAGGAATTGACTCCGATCCGCCGCAAATTCCAGCTGGCTCCAGAAATACCATGTGCCAAGCAGTCCCAGTACAACACCGATAACTGCCAGCCTAAGACTGAACTTTAACCGCTCTCTGATTAAGAATAAATCTGCCATATACGCCACTTTACCGTTAAAACACCTAAAATATCTACTGGAACTTCAATTTCAATCAACCGAGGGGAAATCCCCGTCCGATTGCCCGCAATTCCAGCTTGCGTTTTTTTGCGCGATTCCCATTATGTGCGCTTCATTTTCAACCACCTCAACAGAAAGGAATTAAATATGGCTATAAAAAAAGTTGCCCTGCTCACTGCCGGCGGACTCGCACCCTGCCTTTCCACCGCAATCGGTCGCCTTATCGAACGCTACACCGAAGTTTCTCCCGAAACTGAAATCATTGCCTATACCGGCGGCTACAAAGGCCTCCTGCAAGGCGAGTTCATTACCGTAACCGACGAAATCCGTAAAAATGCTGCCGTACTCTACAAACACGGCGGAAGCCCGATCGGCAACAGTCGCGTTAAGCTGACCAATGTGAAGGACTGCGAAAAACGCGGTCTCGTACAGCCCGGCCAGAACCCGCTTGAAGTTGCGGCTGATCAGCTGGTTAAGGATGGAGTTGAAGTTCTGCACACTATCGGTGGTGACGACACCAACACCACAGCGGCCGATCTCGCGGCCTACCTCGCTGAAAATGACTACAAACTGATCGTGGTCGGTCTGCCGAAAACCATCGACAACGATGTGTTCCCGATTCAGCAGAGCCTCGGCGCCTGGACCGCCGCTGAAGAAGGCGCAAAATATTTCGAAAACGTCGTGGCAGAGCACAATGCGAACCCGCGTATGCTCATCATCCATGAAGTCATGGGCCGCAGCTGCGGGTGGCTGACTGCTTACACCGCCAAGGTTTACCACGAAAACCTGGAAGAGCTCGACTTCCTGCCGAACATGGGACTCACAAAAGAACGCAAAGACGTGCACGCGATCTTCATTCCGGAAATGGAAATCGACATTGCCGCAGAAGCGAAGCGCCTCGGCAAAGTAATGGATGAAGTCGATAACGTGAACATCTTCATTTCCGAAGGTGCCGGTCTCGAATCCATCATCAAGGAAATGGAAGCTGCCGGCGAAGAAGTTCCTCGCGATGCCTTCGGCCACGCCAAACTCGATGCCGTTAACCCGGGCGTATGGTTCGGCAAGCAGTTTGCCGAGCTGCTCGGAGCTGAAAAAGTTCTCATTCAGAAATCCGGCTACTTTGCCCGAGCGGCCGCATCCAATGAAGCTGACCTGAAGCTCATTAAAGAGTGCTGCGACAAAGCTGTTGAATCGGCCCAGGCCGGCATCGGTGGCGTGGTTGGTCACGACGACGACCAGAATTTCGAACTGCGCGCGATTGAATTCCCGCGCATTGCCGGCGGTAAGCCGTTCAACATCGATGAGCCATGGTTCGGCGAACTCCTCAATGAGCTCGGTCAGACCAAAGGTGCCAAAGTGGAAACCAGCCACTAAGCGTGAAACGTGACGAATGAGTCGTGATTCCTTTCACGACTCACGCTTCACTCATCAGTAAAAGCGTCCCGGAATCGGGGCGCTTTTTTTTATGCAGACTTCTTTCCGATATAGAAGGCGTAGCCGTAATGCTCCTTAAACCGGTGATACAGCTCCGCCTCTTCCCGCTGTTCAGCTACGATGGCCGCTGCCGCTTCACTGCCAGGATGAGCCTTCAGAAAATAATCCATGAACTTTTCCTGCGGGGCATAGTAATGATCAATCCAACAGCTCTCTGGAAGCTTGAAAGTAGCGACTAACTCATACCCTACCCCTTTCATCTTCTTCACTTTATTAGATAGAGTGTCTATTTCCGGATAGGCCGCGCTCCAGAAATCATTGATTGCTGCAGGACGCTCTTCTGTAAACCACGAAAGTTCAGAAACAGCCATATAGCCGCCGGGCTTCAGAAAACGTTTCCACTCGTTCAGCCCCTTCTCGAATCCGATGTTATAAATGGCGCCCTCCGACCAGATCAGATCGAGTTCCTCATCCTGAAACGGCAATTTATCCATGGATGCCGTTACACCTGTCACCCGACCCTGCAAACCCAGTTGCGCGGCATTTAAATTCAACTGATCAATAAACGGGTCAAGCATGTCGACCCCGGCAACGGTTCCCGGAGCATGCTGTGCGATCACCAGAGTCTGTCCGCCGGTTCCGCAACCAATATCAGCTATTCGCGATTTGGAAGTAAGCCCTTTAATATAGCCAAGCGCCTTTTGCGTTATTTCTGGACTTCCGGGGCCTTGCCGCTCCAGTCGCGAGTAATAGTCGCAGATCAGCTCAAAATCGATATCATCACTCATCATTCATTCCATTGCAGCGTGCCTCTCTCCGTGGAGCCCGCTGGACGCGAAGCGAGGCTTTCTGAAAGAAAGCAATGACCAACGGGAGTGGCAACCGGGCGATACACAAAACGTACCGCAGGGTTGGCTTCGCCTCGCTTCGCGTTCAGCCTGCCCCGTTAGTTTGAACATAGCATCGTGCTACGTGGGAACAATATCGCCGACACCGTTCAGGATATAATCCGGGCGGTAGGCAAACATCTCTACACTTTCACGCGTGCTGACACCACTCAGCACCAGGCAGGTAGCGATCTCGGACTCAATACCGGCAATCATGTCGGTGTCCATCCGATCCCCAACGATCACGGTTTCTTCACGCTGGCATTCCAGCTTCTTCAAAGCATTGCGCATCATCAGCGGATTTGGTTTCCCGACATAATAGGCCTTGCTTTCGGTGGCCAGCTCAATGGGTGCCATTAGCGCGCCGGTAGCCGGGATCATCACGCCGCCTTCAATCGGTCCGGTGAGGTCGGGATTCGTCCCGATCAGCTTGGCCCCTTCGTTCACCAGTTTCGTGGCTTTACAGATTCGGGCATAGTCATAGTTATCGCTTTCGCTCACCACGACATAGTCGGGCTTGGTGTCGTCGATGGAATAACCGACATCGTAAAGAGCGTTAATAATGCCGGCATCACCAATCACATAGGCCGTACCATTCGGCTTCTGACTGTTCAGAAAAGCAGCGGTTGCCCGGGCGCTGGTATAGAAGTGCGACTCATCCACATCCAATCCCATCCGCCCCAGTTTTTCACTCAGCTCGCGCAATGTCTTGGCGCTGCTGTTGGTTAGAAACAAAAACTTTTTTTGTTCCGCCTGCAGCCATTCTACAAATTCCGTAACACCGGGAAGCAGGTTTTTTCCGTGATAAATAACGCCGTCCATATCGCATATGAACGCCTTCTTACTCCGCAAATCTTCCATTTCCACTCCTCTATATTTTGAAGATATGAAGATAGCGGGATTTCCAACCATTGGAAGGTCAATCTTCCCGTCCTCTGAATCGACGGCCTAATCTTCAGCAGCACCCGACGGGGGCGGATGGCAAAAACCGGTCACCGAATTAGAGATCGAACCATTATCCAGAAAAATAATGCCTTCGCTCATCAGTTGCTTCTTTTGCCCGGTCGTCAGCTTAATTGCTTGTGAGGACAACAACGGATTGTCATTCCGAATAAGGTTCATTTGCTCATATTGATAGATAAGCCTGATATCCTTTTCCTGCTTACGGACGACGCCGGGAGGTAAAGCGTCGATACTTGGTAACAATCCCTCATCCACCATTTGATTCTGAAATTCTTTGTTAGCCCTGATATATGCCCAGGCCATTTTATTCCGCTCCCTTCGTTCATTCTCTGAAAGAGGCACATCCGAAGCGACAGGAAGAAGAGCTCCCACCTTAATCAGTTCGTCCTCTAATGCCTGTGAAGGGGATAATGGAAGAGGCGGCATGCCCGCCTGAATAACCGCCATTTGATATTTCCTGAGATTCTCCCGCACCTCTTCACGTTTCTTCGCCTGCTCCTCAGGAGTCAGCTCCGGCATAAGCTCCGGTTGCCAGACATCAGCCTGGCGGCGAAAATCACCACCAAACCGACGGTGCGTGCTGTTGGTATGAACATTCTTCTGTGGAGGCAGTACACCTTCAGCCACCAGTTGATCATCCATCTCCTGCGTTAGTGGAATCGGCAGCGGCGCCATGCCGGCGCGCATCACCTCCATTTGGTACTGGCGCAGATTTCCACGCACTATCGCCCGGTCTTTGTCATCCCGATAAAGCTTCTCGAGCCATGCATATTTTTCCTTCAGTTCTTCCAGCGAACCCTTCTTGATTTCCGGTATGCTGCCATCCAGATGCACGGCAACCCGAAACGACATGCGACGCGGAAACCTGGAAGGTTCATCTGTCGGGGCCATTGGGATTTCAACCTGGTAACACCAGCCCCGGTCCCGGTCGGTTGGCAAAAGCGAAACACGCGCCCGATCAGTATATACCGTTACACCCTCGGCGATATTGGTAAACGCGTGGATAGCCAGCCTGACGGCATTGGTAGCAGGAACGGGGCATACTGAATCCCCGGGAAGCCAGTCATAATGCAATGAGCCGGATGGAACGGCTAGGTCGTGAACATAGATATCATCGCCAACCAAGGCATGGGAAGGTCGTATCCCGGCCTGCCCCGTCACCGCCAAACCAAACACACCAAAAAAGAATAGCACCCACTTCATATAATCCCCCTGTTTGCCAATCCAGCTTCGCAGTAGGGAACCACATCAATTCAAGTTAATACAGATTTTTACAGTCCTGAATATTCCCGCGAAAGATCGTCGACGAGTTCGGCCATCAGACCCTTCCGCACGCTTGATTTACGCCAGATGAGTGCGATTGTCCGCTGAACTCCTCCGCCTTTTAACTTTAGGTAATGCAGCGAGGGATTCTGCCTGGCGACACATTCGGGAATGAGTGAAACCGCCCTCCCCATACCAACCATTTGCATAAGGGTTTCCATGGATGAAGCGCGGAAATTTAATACCTCACCGATTCGGGTGGTCTCGCAATATTCGAGTGCCTGGCCGCGCAGGCAATGCCCTTCTTCAAGCAGCAGGAGCTTTTCGCTGTCAAGTTTGTTTGGATCAACCGTTTTCCGATTCGCGAGCCGGTGCAGGGGCGAAACCCCCAGATAGAATTCTTCAGAAAAAATCACGCCCTGCTCGAAGCAATCCTCTGCGATTGGAAGGGCAACAAAGGCCGCGTCGAGCTGACCCGTCTTCAACCGTTCCACAAGCACATGCGTCTTTTCCTCAACCAGATTAAACTGGAGGCTGGGATAGGCATCGACAAGATGGTCGATTATCTGCGGGAAATAGTACGGCGCGAGCGTGGGAAACGCCCCGAGTGAAAAAGACCCCGAATACGGATCATGCCAGACCTCTGCAAGCTCTTCGATTTCACCTACTTGCTGCATGACCATTCGTGCGCGTTCCAACACCTCTTTCCCTGCAGGCGTGAAGATGAACTCCTTATGTCCCCGTTCCAGCAGCTGAATGCCCAGCTCCTCCTCGAACTTTTTGATCTGAATGCTCAATGCCGGCTGGCTGACATTGCACGCCTCCGCTGCCCGGTGGAACCCGCCGCATTCCTCCAGCGCCAATAAATATTTGAATGCCTGTAAATTCATGGCCGAATCATTGATATATTATAGTTATCACTCCAGTAAATTCTATAAATTTTACAAATCTAACTTTCTGGAGCAGTCTGCTTTCCATCAACCGAGAACTAGGAGAGAAACGATGAAAAAGAAAAAACTGACCAACAGTGTCGGCGCACCTGTTGCCGACAACCAGAATGTGATGACCGCCGGCCCCCGTGGCCCTATGCTGCTGCAGGATGTCTGGTTTTTGGAAAAACTGGCGCACTTCGACCGCGAGGTTATTCCCGAACGGCGCATGCACGCCAAGGGTTCGGGGGCCTATGGCACCTTCACCGTCACACACGACATTTCCGAGTACAG
Source organism: uncultured Verrucomicrobiota bacterium (assembly GCA_964486885.1). Taxonomy (GTDB): domain Bacteria; phylum Verrucomicrobiota; class Kiritimatiellia; order Kiritimatiellales; family Pontiellaceae; genus Pontiella. Next base: position 3,762 of record CAZAPF010000090.1, on the reverse strand, counting down.
CAAAGCAAAAGTATTTGCCGAGGTGGGCAAGCAGACCGATGTGTTTGTGCGCTTCTCCACGGTAGCGGGGGAACGTGGTGCGGCCGACGCCGAGCGCGACATCCGCGGTTTTGCCATCAAGTTCTACACCGAGGAAGGCAACTGGGACCTGGTGGGAAACAACACACCGGTCTTTTTCCTGCGCGATCCACTTAAGTTTCCCGACCTCAACCACGCCGTAAAACGTGATCCGAAAACCAACATGCGCAGCGCGAAAAACAATTGGGATTTCTGGACGAATCTTCCGGAGGCGCTTCACCAGATCACCATCACGATGAGCGACCGGGGTATTCCGGCTACCTACCGCCACATGAACGGCTACGGGAGCCATACGTTCAGCCTGATCAATGGACAGGGTGAACGGGTCTGGGTAAAGTTCCACCTTAAAACCACGCAAGGCATTAAAAATCTGACCGATGAAGAATCTGAAACCATCATCGCCAAGGATCGTGAAAGTCATCAACGTGATTTATTCGATAGCATTGAAGTCGGTGATTTCCCGAAATGGAATGTGAAGGTTCAGATCATGACGGAAGAGGAAGCCAATCAGGTTCCATTCAATCCGTTCGACCTGACCAAGGTTTGGCTGCACTCGGATTTTCCTTTGATCGATGTCGGCGTGCTGGAGCTTAACCGAAATCCGGAAAACTATTTTGCCGAAGTTGAACAGGCGGCCTTCAATCCGGCCAACGTGGTTCCGGGCATTGGATACTCGCCGGATAAGATGCTGCAGGGAAGACTCTTTTCCTATGGCGATGCCCAGCGCTATCGCCTTGGGGTCAACCACAGCCATATACCGGTCAATGCACCCCGTTGCCCTTTCCACTCCTACCACCGCGACGGGGCCATGCGCACCGACGGAAACCAGGGCGGGACACTTGGCTACGAACCCAACAGTTCCGGCGAATGGCAGGAACAGCCCGAAGCCATGGAACCGCCGCTTGCACTGAATGGTGCGGCCGGCCAGTGTAACCATCGCGAAGATGACGATGACTATTACAGCCAACCGCGCGATCTCTTCCGCCTCATGACTCCCGAACAGCAGCAGATGCTGTTCGAAAATACCGCGCGCGCCATGGGCGATGCGCCGGAGGAGATCAAGCTTCGCCATATTCATAACTGCGGCAAAGCCGACCCGGCCTACGGCGAAGGCGTTGCAAAGGCGCTTGGACTTTCGGCTGAGTAATCCCGTGTGCGTTGTTTAGATACCATCTAATGTTGTGATGCGGCGGGTTCCAGCCTTTGGAATTCCGCCGTCATCCATATACTTTCACCCGATCTCATTCACAACTAAGGAGCAAATTATGCCTAACATCAAAGGAACCGAAACCGAAAAGAACCTGATGAAAGCCTTCGCCGGCGAATCTCAGGCGCGTAACCGCTACACCTATTTCGCAAGTGCCGCCAAGAAAGAAGGCCTCGTGCAGATCTCCGATATCTTCGCGGAAACCGCCGATCAGGAAAAAGAGCACGCCAAACGTTTCTTTAAATTCCTCGAAGGCGGGATGGCGGAAATCACCGCATCCTTCCCGGCCGGCGTGGTCGGCACCACGGCCGAGAATCTCGAAGCTGCAGCCGGCGGCGAACACGAAGAGTGGACCGAGCTTTACCCCTCCTTTGCTGCCAAAGCACGCGAAGAAGGATTCGAGGCCGTCGCCGTTGTTTTCGAGAAAATCTCCATTGCCGAAAAGCAACATGAAAAACGTTACCTTGACCTTTTGAATAACCTGAATGCCGGCAAGGTATTCAAGAAAGACGGCAAAGTGGTTTGGCGTTGCCGTAACTGCGGCTTTATCCACGAAGCCGAAGAAGCTCCCGGCATGTGCCCGGCCTGCGCACACCCGCAGGCGCACTTCGAAGTACTGGGCGAAAACTGGTAAGTAGCGTAGCACGGGCATCTTGCCCGTGATCATGGGCAGGATGCCCATGCTACGAGGGACGGCTCGCCGAGCCGTCCCTACCTTTTAAAGCGCTGCGCTGGCACGCTCGATCAGTGCCTTGGTGAGCAGAATGCCTTCCGTGGTTCCGGGCTTCCCTCCCTCCCACTCAACGCCGACATAACCGCGGTAACCGGCGTCGGCGACGATTTTCATCATGCGGAAATAGTCGGATTTGGTCTCGTTGCCCTCGGCGTCAAAAGCATGGCTTTTTGCACTGACCCCTTTGGCAAAAGGCATGAGCTCTTCCATCCCTAGATAGCGGTCATATTCTTCGCCTGTTTTTCTATTGATCTTAAAGTTTCCAAAGTCCGGAAGTGTTCCAACCGTCGGCAGATCAACCATCGTCATAACACCGGCCAGCCATTTACCATTACTGGAAAGACCTCCATGGTTTTCGACGATGACGTTAAGTCCGTAGGGTTTGGCTGCATCGGCCAGCTTGGTCAAACCGTCTGCGGCAAGCTTCTGCTGCTCCTCAAATGAACCGGAGCTTCCGGCATTCACACGGATGGAATGACAACCCAGCTGCGCGGCGGCGGCCAGCCAGGGTTTATGTTTTTCAACAGTTGCACTACGCTCTTCTTCTTTAGGGGCTCCAACTTGTCCACAGCGGTCGCACATGATCAGTACACTTTCGACCCCTTCACTATCAGCACGCTTTTTCAGTTCGTTGAAATACGCTTCGTCGCCTTCCTTTCCAAAGTAAAAGGAATTCACGTATTCAATACCGCCGATATCGCATTCGTTCTTCGCGTATGTTGCAAAATCCAGTGGATCGAGTTTTGCGGCACCGGGCTCTTTCCCGCGGTGCAGGTTACGGATCGACCATTGGGCCAGCGAAATATCGAACCGCGGTTTTTTCGGTGCACGGCCTCCTGCACTGATATTCATTGAAGCAACTGATGCAGCGCCCATCGTAGTAATGAAGTTTTTCCGATTCATAACTCAATCCCTTCCCTTGTTAACTTACGTTATAAATGACGGTCAACAGACCGGTTGCCAGACAGACCGTGCACGAAATAAATCCGCAGTGTCCGAATTTATTCCATGGTCAACAGTCAGTCCGTCTTGTTTCTCGCAAATCACAACCGAATGACCATACACGGCTTCGGCCAGATAGTTGACTTCTAATGATTGAATACAGTGCGTCTGATGGAACTCTAAAGTGAGGTTGTTCAAGATCCATTCGATATAGCGGACATTGTTGACGTGAGCATTCATATCGAGATCACCGTAGTTCACTGCAACAGCCTCGCCCGAATCGCATCCGCATTTTTTCAGCCGGCCCAGCTTTTTACCGAAAACCGGCTCTCCGACTGGAGGAAGCTCCGTGCTAAGATAGAACTCGGAGCTCACGCGTTCGCGCTTTTCAACATCAATTACAAACCACGCGGTAGAAGCCTGAAGCAGTATAGCTCCATCTCCATCCGATATCTCAAAATCACGATAAAAAAACAGGCGATCGCGACCGGAAGGCCAAGTGCGTACGGTGACGGCGTCGCCCCACTTTGGGAACTTCTTTATTTCGACCCGTTGCCGCGAAAGAACCCAGGCCAACTGCTTCGAAGCTAAAAAGGAGTGGCCCAGCCCAAGGTGTTCGGCATGGTGATAAGCTGCGTCCTGCATAAAGCGGCATAACACTGGAAGACGGGCCGTTAGCTGGGGATCAACATCATAAGAGCAAATCACATGCTCTGTGCGCCATTCTGGTTTTTTAATTGAAGACATAGTAATGCGTAATGCGTAATGCGTAATGCGTAATGCGTAATGCGTAATGCGTAAT
>CAZAPF010000089.1:0-11148 GCA_964486885.1 uncultured Verrucomicrobiota bacterium | reverse complement strand
AATAGGTGTCGCGCATCGTGATGTAGAGCGTGCGCAACGCCTTTTGGCGATAGCGGTTCAGAAAATCGTCGTCGCATTCAAATGTTCCTGTGAATTCCGTGTTGTATCCCGTTTCACGATACTTAAGCGCGAGGATTTTGAAGCCGGCGGGAATCGTGTAGTGCACTTGATGCCCGTTCATCCAGCCGAGGTTTTCGTATTCCTGTACACCGTCGCACGTAACATATTCCGCCCGAATATTCGGGGGACCACCGCCTTGATAGTTATCCATCCGAATATCGATGGTTTTTCCGGCCGGCCCTTCGATTTTCAGGTACGGCGTAATCTGCGCGTTGTACGGAAGCTTCGCGACAATTTTTTCGCCCGTAGAAACCTTCGGCAGCTCGCTGGCGTTGGCGTAGTCTTTCAAACCGAAATCTTTCCAGAGCGGAATGGGACGCAGCACCAGCTGATTCCAGGGCGCGCAAGGCGGTTTCCCGTACTCATACGCCACCGGCCAGGCTGAGTCGTCAAAGCCGGGCATCTGCCAACCGCTCAACTCTTTCCGGGCATCAAAACGAAGATTGGATTCGGGCAAGCGCTTGTTCGGCACCTCTCCGGGCGCGGTAGAAAATGCGGGGTGGATTCGCGCTTTCCAGGTTGCATCGCTCAACAGCACCTTGCCATCGATCTCGGCATCAAAGACGAGTCCAGGCTTCCGGCTGCTTTTGTGACTGAATCCATCTTTGCCGAAATACCAGACGAGCAGCGCGATCGTGTTGTCCCCTTTTTTCAAATAGGGCGCCAGATCAACTTCGTCGTAGTACGTATCGTTCGGGGTCGGCCCGCGCTTAAGCTGTCCTTCAAAGACAACCTGCTCCCCGTTGATCCACAGCCAATACTTGGAATCGACCGCAATGCGTGCACTCGCTTTTTTCGGCGCTTTTTTCAGATCAACAACTTTACGGAAACAGCTCCACTGGTTTTCGTTCTTATCGACCAGCGGCTTCTTTTTCTTTGACCCCGGAATCAACCCAATGAACGCGCCTTCCTTTACCGTCTTTTTTACCGGCTTCCCGTTTTTTGTATATTCGAGCTGCAGCACCTTTTCGATATTCTTCGCCGGATCGTGACCCGCCAATTTATTATCGGCTTTGATCTGAAACTGTTTTGCATCGACCGCCTTCTGCAATTTCGCGGTCACATCGATCTGTTTCGACGGATCATTCGCCACCCCGTACATCGCTTTGACAATCACGATTTTCGGTCTACCAACCTTCTTCGAAGACGGCGCAACAACCTCTTCCACTGCTCTTTGGGAATGCACCCCAATCCACTGAGCCTGCCACTCTTGTTTTTCGGAGGCGAAGCCCGAAAGCGCGCCCATTAAAACCAAAATCGACATGGTAATTTTCATATTATTCATACTCACCTTTTCAATAAACGGATCGTTCAAAAAGCAGGATGCCCCGTGCATCAAACGACCGAACCCGTTGTTTAATTAAACAAATTACTATACCCCTGCCCCGAAACACGACAACCTGCTGAAATCACCAGGGTATGAAAAAGTATGCTGCCCCGCCTTTGCGTATCCTACTGCCGCGCCGCCTCAAGGTCTTTAAGGGCCTGTTGCTTCCACGTCTTACCATGCTTCTTTTTATAGTGCTGCAGGATCTCGTATTCCGCCGGATCGATTTGGCCGTCGCGGTTTTGGTCGATGAACGCGAAGAGCCACTCCAGTCCGGGTTTTTCCCGATTCCATTCGTCTGGCGAACTCCACGTATTTTTTGCCGATTTCCCGCCCGATTTATTCGCTTTTTCGGCTCGTTTCGGCGGAGCCGGGTTTTCAGTAGCTGGAGCAGGTTTTGCGACGGCTGGTTTCGATTCGGTCAGCCGTGCGGTGTCATCTTTAAGCAACTGAATCCGGTCGAATGTCAGCTTTTGTTTAGGTGCGGTGGAAACGAAACGGATAATTTTCAGGCCGGGCTCCTCAAACCGGACCACACCCAATGAAACGTCTTGAAGCTTGGCGGAGGGCTCCAGGGTACCGACGGTTTTCATCGGATAACCGGCATCCGATTGCGCCGCATCGTTCTTCACATCGTCCACCTGCACCGAACAGGTTCCGCCCGCGGCAATCGTTCCGCCGAGGAGGTAGGTGCCGGGCGTTTGCACATCCAGCACGAATTCGATGTAGCTTCCCTCTCCGGCACGCAGTTCGGCACAAACCATGCGTCCGCCGGATGCGCTCGCGTCGGACAGCGGGTAATGGAAGTTCCCGCGAAGGTTATAATCTGCCGAGGTCTGCGCGGGGATCGATTCCGCCTCGACCCAGCCATCTTCCGGGATTTCCGGATAGCTGAATGAGAGGTATTTTTCCAGTTTTCTGATAATGGGCGCGTATTCCGGATTATCGGCGAGGTTCGTAAATTCATGCGGATCGCTGGACAGTTTATAGAGTTCCGTTTCGCCCGTAATCAGGCGGGTCATACGGAAGTCATTATCCAGCACCGACTCAAAAAAGACGCCGTCCATCTGACTGGTCATCAGCGCGGGACGATCCCACTCGGCGTTCGGGTTTTCCAAGAGCGGGACAAGGCTGGTTCCGTCGAGCGTCTGGGGCGGCTTCGGCAGGCCCAGCAGTTCGATCAGCGTCGGATAGATATCAAGCAACGAAACCGACTTGCTGCACACCGCGCCTTTCGGAAGGCCGGGGCCCGCGATAATCAGGTTGCTGCGCGACGAGTCGTACCACGGCTTGATTTTCGACCACGCATTCTTTTCACCGAGCATATAGCCGTGGTCGCTCCAAAGCACCACATAGCCCGTTTCAGCGTAGGGGCTGGCATACCACGTGTCCAGCACACGTCCGACCTGCTCGTCGGCAAAGGTCACGCTTGCCAGATAGGCGCGCACAAACTGTTTGTCGTAGCCTTTTTCGACCAGCATCTGGTGATAACCCTTGCCAAACTTCGCCTCAAAGCCGGCGAGTAGCTTGAAGCGTTCCGGCAAATCGTCCAGATCATCAACGCGCCGTTCGGACAGCTGCAGCGTTTCGAGCGGATACATATCAAAATACTCCTGCGGCACAATCCACGGCACATGCGGACGGAAAATGCCGAGCGAGAGAAACAGCGGATCGGTATTCGACCGGATGGTTTCGATGCCCGCACTCGCCGCTTTGTAGTCGCCCATTTCCGAGGCGGGCATATCAGCGATATCCCAAATGGCGGAGGCGTTTAACTTAATCCCCACCTTTTTGATCTTTTTCGGCGTTTTAAAGGGCGGAATATAGGTATCGAACTCAGGCTCATCCCCTTTGTGAAAGTTTTTAGCGATGCCGATACTTTTCCATCCGTTTTGCGAAAACAGTTTAGGAATCGTTACCGCGTCCGGCCCCGCATAGAAACGCCACCCGCCCCTGTTGTCATTTGAAACATTGCCGGAACGCGCAGGCGCGATGCCGGTAAACAGCGAAGGGCGCGAAGGTCCGCACGAAGGCGAGGCGCAGATGGCGTTACTGAATGTCACCCCCTGCTCGGCGAGCCGTTTGATATGGGGCGAAATCACCTGCGGATGCCCCTGCAACACCTCGTTCCAGTCGTTCCAGTCGTCCACATTAATGAACAACACACTCGGCTTTTCAGCCCGGGCCAGGCCGGCCAAAAACAGAACGCCACAAATAAACTTTATTTTTAGACTCATCGACTTACCTTTGCTTTTTCTTCGGTTTTTTATTCCGCTCCGGCTTCCCTTTCTTTTGTTTTGGGAATTTTGCCTCATTGGATTCGAGCAACTTTTTAAGGCGTTCCACTTTTTCAGGATATTGACCCGCGAGGTTCTTCGTCTCGCCAACATCCTCTTTCAGGTTATACAACTCCCATTCGCCCGTGCCAGCATCCTCAAGTAACTTCATCACTTTCAACGGGGAGATCAGCTTCCAGTCTCCCTCGCGAATCGCATTGCCTAGCAGGATCGTGTTCTGCACGGATGCGGAACCCGGATTATAGAGGTAGGTCTTGCGCGCGGTCAGAGCCTTTCCGAAAATAAATTCCGATTGGTCGACCCCGTCAATGGGGCGGTCAGCAGGTACCTTCGCGCCCGTCAGCGCAGCAAAGGTCGGCAAGAGGTCGATGGTGGCCATCAGCCCATCATTGGTTGCGTCGGGCGCGATTTTTCCGGGCCAGCGCATAATGCAAGGCACGCGGATTCCACCTTCCCAAATCGACGCTTTTCCGTCGCGGAACGCCCCGGCGTCTCCCCAGAATATAGAATTCGGCGGATGCCCCGTTTTGTTTTCATAATACTTTGGTTGGTTCCAGGGTCCGTTATCGGTCGTGTAGATAACCAAAGTATTTTCTCGCAGCCCGAGCTGATCCAGCTTGTCGAGTAAACGGCCCGTTTCGTAATCAAACTCTTCGACAACCGCGCGATACAGGTTATCGCCCGTTTTTTCCTTAAACTCCGGCGAGGCATCGATCACCGTGTGCATCATCGTATGAGCAAGGTAGACGAGGAACGGCTTTTCCGGGTCGCGTTGGTTCTCGAGAAAATCAATCGCCTTATCGGTATAGAGCCGCGTTAGGCCTCCCATATCGTCCGTTTGCCCAAGGTCCTCGTTGTTATGGTGAAGCGTTACCTTTCCATTATCATTTGCACCTAAAGCGCCGTAATAGTAATCGAACCCTTGCGCGTTCGGCATGCGGTCGATAATCGCCCTACGATTTGAAACATCCCACTTGCCGACGCAGGCGGTCTGGTATCCGACCTCTTTCAACATCTCGGCAAACGTGATTTCCGAAGCGGGCATCGACCACCCTTTACTGCGAACGGGATAGCGCCCCGTCAACAGCGCGGAGCGCGATGGACCGCAGACGGGTTGCGCATAAAACGAACTGAACATCGTCCCTTCTTTTGCGAGTTGATCGAGCACCGGCGTTTTATTTTCCGCGCTTCCAAAACAGCCCAGATCGGCATAGCCTTGATCATCGGTGAAAATGATCAGAATATTCGGTGGAGACTGCTTCGCAGCGAAACTTGAAAATTGAAATGTGAAACCTGAAAAGATCCCTATCAAACCGAAACAAACCAAACGCCTCATCCTCATCGTCCCCACTATTTCAAATTTCCGGTTTCCAGTTTCAGGTTTCACCATCTCATTTCTTCACTTGTCTCACATACCTTTTCCGCAACAACATACCTCTTTACCGGTACAACTCTCCCGCGGCCGCATCGCCGGGGAGGTCGAGCAATTGGACGTGGGCGGGGGTGCAAAGCTGTTCGTTGTCGAAGACCTGCCAGACCACTTTCTTGTCGCGGGTGACTTCAATAATCTGAGGCTGTTGTCCGATATAATCAGCACCGGCGTAGTTGATGATCACAGTATTGCCGTTGGGCAAGCGCTGGAGCCCGCCAACGGTGCGCAGCGGGATTCCATGCAGCTCATTTTCAGCGATCTGCCAGACGATTTTATCGTTCGGATCGATCTCAAGAACCATGTGTCCGTCCATACAGCCGACGAGGATGTTGCCGTTATCGAGTTCAACCGCATGGTAGGCACCCGGCACCGCAATCTCGCGAATCAGCGCGCCGGACGTGTCGTAAACCTGAACCTTCTTTTCGCTGCGCGCCGCAACGACACAGTTCCCGGATTTCGTCTTACGCACCAAGCGGATGGATCCTTTGGCTTTCACCTCGACCGTTTTGGTGACCACGCCATCGCGATTGACTTCGATAAATCGATTGGGCTTTCCGCTAATCCCGACCAGCACCGCGCCATCCGAAAGCGGCTGGCAACTGTAGGTGCGATCCTTTTTTCCGGCCTTATAGCGCCAAACCACTTTTTTGTCAGGGGATACTTCCTGAACTCCTAGCTTTGTGCTGGCGAGAAGGACGTTCCCGTTTTTCAAGCCCCACACGTCGTGTACTTGCGGCACGGAATAGGACCAAAATATTTCCCCATCACGGCCCACCTTCATTACACTGCCCGTACGCGTATCGGCACAGAGAAACGGGTGAGACGCCGCCATCAGGCCACCGGCGAGGAGTGATAATGCGACGGCAAGTTGTAGCTTAAATCGAATCATTACTCATCGACCATCACCACGCGGAAGCCGACATCGTAAACCGGCTGCCATTTCGGATACGACATGCGATGCCCGGCGGTTGCCAGCGTCGGTAGGTTATACCATGAACCGCCACGAATGATCCGCAGGTCCCCCTGCCCTCCTGCAACGGAGCTGGACGTCCATTCGGCCACGTTGCCATGCATATCGTAAAGCCCCCAGGCGTTGGCGGCAAAGCTGCCGACGGGCGCCGAAACTTGGTGACCATCATCCAGCGTCATCTCCGCTGGACGCCATTCCGGAACACGAACGGATTTCCCACCGTAGATGCCTCGTTCTTTGCCCAGCTGCTGATCGGCTAAATTGGCATACGCCGCAAAGTCCGCGTCCGTCTCGCCCCACCACATCGGTGATGCGGAACCGGCACGGCACGCGTATTCCCACTCCGCCTCGGTCGGAAGTCGGAACGTTTTGCCCGTCTGTTCAGAGAGCCACTGGCAGAATGCGACCGCCCGCTCCTGGGAGATGCGCACCACGGGTTGGTTCGGCTCGTTACACGGAGCCCCAATATCTTCCTTATAGAACGGCGAGTTATCGCCCGGCTCGAGGCGGCTGTCATGCTCTGCGTCGAACTGGTTGTACAGGGCATTGGACACCTCGGTTTCCGCCATCCAGAAATCGGACTTGATTTTTACGACCTTCAGGTTCCGGTCGGCGGGATGGCCTTCAGGATCGCCCATCACAAATTGACCGGCGGGGATACGTCTGAGTTTAACCGTGCCTACTTCACAACGCGCTGCCTCCTGCGGCTCGAACGGCCAACCGGCACACGTTACAGCGTGTGCCGGTTTCTGTTCCACCTTCGTCGCCGGCTTCGGATTCTGAGGCGTATAGGTCACCGGATAAATAGTCTCAGGATCATCCATCTCGACCCCGGCATAGTGATTGAGAGTCGCCATGCGCCGGTCTTTTTGCGGAATCTCTTTTCTTTCGGTCGCCTCCCCCCAGGTTCCCCAGCAGGGGGTATTCAAATCGATCCATGCGTACAAGCGCTCCCAGGCCTCCGGTTCGAGCTCCACGCCATGATGCCCCTTTTTGAGCATTTGCACGAGGCGGGTGGTATTGGCGCGGTGTTCCGTGGGCATCAGCACATGAATATCTCCCTCCATCGTATGACCGCGCACGTATTTGCGCAGCTCGAAGTATGATGGAGTAAAGCTCAAGGTTCCCATCGTGATGTTCTCCGAATTCGGAGGCCGACGCCTTTCTCCGGTGCGCAGATCCACCGTCGTGTCGTGGTTCGGCGAACCATCGTGACAGCCGATACAATGGTGATCCAAAATCGGCTGGATCTCGCGGTCGAAACTGAATCCCCGGGGCGGACCATACCAGGGCTGAATCTCCTGCGGAGGCGACTGCAATGCCAACACCTGCCCCGCGTTGACCGGCGCCTCGTAGACGTCTTCATGACATCCCACACAGGAAACCGTCTCACCTGGCATTCCGGTGAGCCAGCTGCGCATCAGTGCCAGCGCATCCCCCTCATCCGCAATTGGCTGCAGGGAAATCGGACGATTCGACGGCATTTTAAACAGGACGGATCCATCTTCTTCGACATCCACCGTGCCGAGAATCCGCTGAATATCCCAGGGGCCATCCAGTCCGACCTGATATCGCTTCCCACTCATGCCCCGATAGGCATGGTGAAACTCGATCACCCGCAGTTTTTTGACGCTGCCGCGCGGAACGCCTTTCAGCCCCTGCCCGACATGGATATCCTGAATAAAAACCGTCGACTCTTTGCTGTCTGGATTGATCCGATCCGGAATGAGCGGCACGCGTTGAGTCTTCTTAATGGGGAGCGGTTCAAGCAGTGCAATCTCCGGATCGGGATCGGTGGCCAGCAGCACCATGTTGTCGTAAATATCCGTAAGATAGATACTGAAGTTGCGACTCGAATCGGGACCGAGCCAAGCGGAAACCAGAAAGAACTTTGCCGCCGATTCACGGTGCGAATCCCAGCCCAGCGGAATCGGATGAAGGAACTTGGGCCAGCTGTCGTCCACCAATTTGTCTTCGACCTTCGGAATAATCTTTTTTCCAAATCCGGGAATCTTTTGTACCGCCTGAATCGACGCTTCGATATTGGCGTCAAACAAGACCAGCTCGCCCATCCGATTGACTCCGTGATGACCGGAGACAATCCCGATCACCTTTCCGTCCGCCCCCGGACAGGGGCGGGCATAGAAGATCGCATTCGGCCAGTATTCCCCACGGCCGATAAAGGGCCGCTGATTCATCCCATCCGGGTTCATTTTGAACAACGTTCGCGCTCCAAAATGCGAGATCCCCGCATATTCCCAGCGCAGGTAAAGCAATGATCCATCCGGTGACATGGTCGGGTAGTAATCCTGATCCTGCTCGAAGGTCAGTTGACGAATTTCGTCTGAATCATGATGAAGTCGAAACATATTGGCGACGACATGATCCGAAAGGCACGGAATGGCCTTAAAACAACCCGTTGACATAAACGCAATATCATCATTGGCCATGTAGCAGCCGTCAAAATTATCGATATCCGCCCCCGGGAGCGTGGTGACTTTTTGCGGAACGGGATTCGCAAACCCAAGTTCGTACAGATCCCATTTCTTGGCAGTCCCCTGTGAAAACAGAATCTTTTCCGCATCCCAATGTAGTTCGATATCCCCAACAAAAGCCGGATTTTTCGGACGGTACAGCACCGAGTAGTTCTCATAGGAATCCCTCAGCGAGAACGTCACAATTTCGTTGTCGATGCTCTTATTCATCTTCTGTGCGAATATCTGAGGATTCGCAGAGGAATTTGTCGGCAGCCCAAGCTCATGCCCAAGGTCAATGCGTTTTCCCCTTTTCTGACTCCGCCGTCGAATCGTCATTATTTGCTCAAAGTCGACCAGCGGGTTGCGCTCCACCAACAGCTCGCGCTGAAAGGCAAACAGTGCCTCGGCCTGCTTCAGGGTCACCTGATCCGGCGCGGTTTTGCAGCCCTTTATCAATGATGGAAGCTGTCTCTCCAGCTCATCGATTCGGATAGAAAGCCGGTCGGACGCGGGATAGCGGTCGGGAAACATTTTTTCCAGATCCGCCAGTGCCCGCCGCATCGCTGCGGGATTCACTAATTGCAATTGCTCGAGAACCGGGTTCACGGGCGCGGCCTTCTTTTTGTTTTTCTTGGGTTTGGCTTCCGCACAACACAGCGATATCGCAAAACCCAAGATCAGGCACCACATCCATTTTTTTCCGGTTCTCATTTGTTATTTCCCCAGTTCGACTAATTGGAGTTCGTAGTACGGTCCATCTTTCTTCATTTTAGAGTACAGCCGCCTGCCTTGGGCGAGTGCTTTCATTTCCTTAATTCTGGCCGGATCGACGGTCTCGACCCAAGCCAGCGAGAAGAGTCGCCCGTCTGGAAGGATAGCCAGCGTATCGGCATGACAAACGCGCCGTTCACCCGGTGCCATCAAGGGGCCGTGATCGGTTCGTTTTTTCGTCTCCAGATCGTAGGTCACATAATGCGCTTGATAGGCTGGGTTAAGCTTGCGTCCTTTAACCGTTACCGCTGGACCGTGCGCCAGATGATGGATCATTCCGTCCGCTAAAAGGAAGGCCAAGCGACTACCCCTGGTGTTTCCTTTGCTGTTTAGATCCGCATCCGAGCAGAGGCGTGCCAGCGGCGTGATGGATTTGGTTTTGAGATTCAATTCAAACAGGGATGTTGTGCCCTGGTGGGTGGCATAGATTTTCTCCTTATCGGGAGAGAGCACCGCCATGCGCCACTGCGAAGCAGACAGCCCTTTACCATCGGCTTTCCCGACGACCCCCTGCTTCGTATTAAGGCCGGTATCGCTGATTTTTCCGGTAGCGGGGTCATATTGCCAGATCACCCCATTCTTGCGACTGCCGTAGACGAGCCCGGTGTTCGGCTGGACAACAAGAGCGCGAGTCACATCGATAAAGTGCGCCATATTTTTGGATTTTATGAATTGATCATCCACCGCGCCAAGCTGGGACACCTCTCCCGTGCCGATATCACACCGCAAAAGCAGTCCGCGCGGATAGGTTACGGCGTAGAGGCAGTTGCGCGGGAAGTCCGGCTCCAACGTCATAATCGCTTCCATTTTCGGAGCGCGCCCAACGACTTTGGCCTCGCCGCTTTTTTGGTCAAAGGCCACAAAGCAGCCGCCCGAATAGGGTTTGCGCTGTTTGTGCGTGCTGAAGGCAGAGGACCCGTAGGCCGTGCCGAAATAGATGACCTTATCATTCTCAAAAAGCGGGGTGTGAATCTTCCCCTGAGACAATTCACCGCCGGGTCCTGTTTTAATTCCCGTGACGGTTCCTAAATCAAACGGCTGAGCAAACGTCCGGGTCGCGGGGTCATAGGAAAGGACCGCGGCATTCAAGTCCATCCAATGCGTGGTAAAACCCATAAAGAGCTTCCCCTCCTCCGTCGCACTGAGAGCCCGATAGGTGCAGTCCGCCCAAATCATATCCGGGTCGTGCACTTTGACGTTTACCTGTTTCTCTGCCGCAAAGGCTGGCTGGAATAAAAATGCACTGCAGGCCATGCTATATAAAAAACGTAATTTCATTATTCTCCTCCCTTTTCACCATAGAGTTCTTTGATCTTTTGAGCGGCTCTGAGGGCTACATACGTCGTTGTGTATTCCTGGGTTTCCGGCACGTGGGCGAGTGGTTGTGCATACCAAGACTGGATTAGCATAAGATCAGGATAGATGCCATCTTTGTGCAATTGCTCAACATAATCCATCGTTCCCGTGTAGAATCCTACAGGCCCACCTTTCGGAGGATTGTTAACTACATGATGATACGTAACCTTGTTTCGGCTACACCACGCTTGCAAGTCCCGGAATTTCGCCCCGTTTCGCTCGTTTTTAATGTACCATTGGTACGGATAATCGACTTCCAGAAAGTCCAGATTCATTCCTTCTTTTTTAAGCGCCTGCACATAGCCATCCAAGAGATCGTCATAGTAAACCTTACCCAATTTATAGAAATAACCGCCGTGGTCGGAATAGTCATATTCCTTTGAATAGCGCCAGTTCGG
>CAZAPF010000088.1:0-11175 GCA_964486885.1 uncultured Verrucomicrobiota bacterium | reverse complement strand
ACTGCTATGGTAGCAGTCAGGGATCGCCCTTGCCCCCGTCTTTGAGGGAGAGGCTTTCATGTCCGCACCGGATTCGGTAGGTTTTCCAGCCTTCATGTCCGCCGTAGCCTTGGCGGAGGTGGATGGAAACTTTATATGATCGACTTTATACAGGTGAGCAAGCAGTTCGGCACGCAGGACGTGCTGAAGTCGGTAACGTTCCGGATTAATGCCGGTGAACGCATCGGTATTGTGGGTCCGAACGGGGCGGGCAAATCGACCATCTTCAGCTTGATCGGCGGTGATATCGAGGCGGACAAGGGCGAAATTGTCATCCCGAAACACACCCGTATCGGGTATTTGCACCAGCAACTCAACCCGCATCAGGTCGACCTCAATCTGCTGGATTATACCGAAGACTCCATTCCTGAGCTCAAAACCATTCCGGATCGCATCCACGAGCTGGAGCATAGGATGGAAACGATGGAACCTACGGAAAAAGAGCGCGCGCTTAAGCAGATCGGTAATCTGCAGCACGACTATGAGCACCTCGGCGGTTACGAAATGCGCGCACGTGCGGAAGCCGCACTCTGCGGGCTCGGTTTTCACGTCGAAGAATTTAACAAGCCCTTTTCGTCATTTTCAGGCGGGTGGCAAATGCGTGCGGAGCTGGCGCGTACACTGATTGCCAATCCCGATCTGCTGATGCTTGACGAGCCCTCCAACTTTCTGGACCTTCCCGCGGTGGAATGGCTGCAGAAATATCTGCGGGCTTATGAAGGCACGATGCTGCTGATTTCGCATGACCGCTATCTGCTTCGCTCGCTGGCTAACACAACCATTGAAATTGCCGGGGGCAATACCACGCGCTATCAGGGCGGTTATGACTATTACCTGAAAGAACGCGAAGACCGGATCTATCATCAGCTTGCCGCCAAGAAAAACCAGGATCGTGAGATCGAGCAGATGGAAAGTTTTATCCGTCGGTTCCGGGCCAAAGCAACGAAAGCGGCACAGGTTCAAAGTCGTATTAAACAGCTCGAAAAAATAGAGCGGCTGGAGGCGCCGGCTACCATAGCCAACCTTTCAAAAATCAGACTGGCCGATCCGCCGCGTTCCGGGCACGAGATTATCCGGCTGGAAAATGCGGGGCTGACCTACGATAATCAGCGTTGGATTTTCAAAGATCTGAGCCTGAATATTAATCGCGGTGAAAAGGTCGCGCTGGTTGGATATAACGGGATGGGAAAAACCACCCTGTTGCGGAGTCTTGCCGGTTCACTGCCGCTGAGCGATGGGAAACGGGTGCTCGGGCATAAGGTGGTGATCGGCTATCAGAGTCAGGACTTTGCCGAAACCATGCCGCCCGAAAAAACCGTCTACCATATTGTGAAGGAAGGGAATCCGGCCGCTTCAGAATCGGATGTCCGTAAACTGCTCGGCGGTTTCGGTTTTAGTGGCGACACGATCGAAAAGCGCTGCGAGGTGCTTAGCGGTGGCGAAAAGATCCGGCTCGCTTTTGCCCGCCTTTTCATCGATCCGCCTAACTATCTGCTACTCGACGAGCCGACGACCCATCTGGATGTTAACGGCCGCGAAGCGCTGGAGTCCGCACTTAAGGATTACAAGGGAGCTCTCTGTGTCGTCAGCCATGATGTTACCTTTGTTCGCAATATAGCTGAGCAGATTATTGCCATCGACGACTCGGGAGTATCCCGCTTTCCCGGCGGCTATGATTATTATCTGGAGAAAGTTGAGCAGCGAGCAGCCGATAGCTCACAGCCGACAGCTGGAGGGCGAGGCTCTGTCCGAGCCGAACAACCTGCAAAGCCCGCCGCCAAGGGAAAAGATGCCCGCAAAGCCCGCGCACAACAGCGCGAAGCGGAAAAGGCACTTAAAAAAATTGAAAACAAGATCGAAAAGCTGACCAAAGAGCAGACTGAGCTTACCGACGAAATGATGTCCCGCCGCGATGCCGACTTTGCAACCATCAATGCCCGCCTTGCAAAAATCCAGTCGGAGATTCAATCATTGGAAAGCCAGTGGGAAAAAACCGCGGAAGAGATGGAATAGGCCGGGAGTGTTGATCTCCAGGTCGACACCATGCCGTTCTGGAGAACGGCAATCCCAGGAGAAAAATATGAAATTCGATAAATGTCCCTGCGGAAGCGGAACTCTGTTTAAGGAATGCTGTCAGGGTATCGTTGCAGGAGAGCAAAAGGCCGAAACGGCAGAGCAGCTGATGCGCTCACGCTACACAGCTTACGTGCTGAAAAACGTAGATTATCTTGTGGAAACCACACTCCCGGATTCGCGTACGCCCGATCTCGCTAAATCGATCCGTAAATGGATGAAGCAGGTGGAATGGCTCAAGCTGCTCGTGATTGCCCGCGAAGCAGGCAGTGCAACCGATTCCTCCGGTCGGGTGGAGTTTATCGCCGAACATATTGCCGACACAGGACCCGGCCGTCATCACGAATGTTCCGTCTTTGAGAAGAAAGGTGGCAACTGGTTCTACGTGGGTGAAGAAGCGGAATAACGATGGGTTGTGACAGCGTCAATTATGCATTTCAATATTGTATGAACCTTTTGGTAATCGTAGATTCCCGTTATTACTTTTTACGAAGGAATTAGGTCTAACTTCTAGCTATGAAGAATAAAGTAAATTATTTTCCGGTGTTTGAGCGGGTAATTGGAGTTTCTTGCGATTTAAACCTCGATGAGTGGGAAGAAAAGGATGCGTCATGGCGTTCTCTGGCTAAACAAGAGTTTAGTCGTGAAGAAACAATTACTAACTGGAACTTTACAGTAGACCAAAAAAAAGACTCTCCTCCTGAAAGTATCGCCGAAGTTGAAACTAAGTTTCGTTTATGGAAAGACCGTTCTGGAGTTCCTGTGTGGTGTATGCAAAGCCGAAAAGATGGTTTCTATATTAACCTTCACCGGGAGGCGGGTAATTTGCATGACTACGAAGAACTACTGGAAATGTTTAATCAGTGGGTAGGACGTTGGGTCGAACATTTCAATCCAAAATCAATTAAGAAAGTAGCATTGCATTATGTAAATATTTTGAATGAAGAAACTGTCCCTGGATTTTTTAATGCTGAAGGGGCCTTGGAAATTGAGCGAATTGCAACATTATCGGGTTACAATGCAACTTTCCCTTATCAAACTTCACCGTATAATATAGATATTTCTTATGCTATCTCAGGGTCGGATTTCCATTCCATACTGCGACATAATTTAAGTATACAGGAAACAAAATCAATCAGCGCTCGGATGGACTTATCTTGCCTTACCGGTTTGAACCAAATGAATTTGAAGGTAGATCAGATAACAGATGCAATGACTTGTTCGCACAATATCTTACAACAAGCATTTGATGAGTTTTTTACTAAAGAAGCCCAGAGGGCATTCAAAAAACCATGATTACTTATTATCCAGTAGATATCCCGCCAAGTAGTATTTCCGAGCGTATAGCTCAACAGAGCGATACCGAGAAACCAGCCTATTTAGGGGAAAAAAAGCTATACTCACTTAAGAGTGATGTGTCGGTTTTGCTTAAAGATAGTGTTATTTATTTGGGTGGAGGTCGGGTGCTAAGAATGCGCAACAAACAACGGTTACACTATAACCTCGCTACAAATACAATGGAAGTAGTGGGTTGGGGAATTAAGATCAATCGTCCGGATGAGGCTCAAAAAAGCATGGCGCGCAAGTTTTTGATGTTATTTCAGAAGGCTAAGCGGCAACAATTAACGGACAGTGAGAAGGAGTGCTGGCTCCATATAATTGACAATGTTGATTATGTTGCATATTGCATGGAAGAGGAGTCTCCCCGTTATGTTGAGGGGAAGGTTATCAATACTTCACCATTTATTATACGTTGGCATGATGGGGAACAGGAAAATCTTCATGGACGAGTTACAGAGCAGTTGTCCGTATTGGAACGGGGAGATTCATTCTGTGCGCATACAAAAATAAATGGAAAGAACCAAACCTATCACATTGAACGGGTATACATTCTTGACGACCGACAATTGGAGCAAAGCGATTGGCCTCCCAAGCGGTAACAGTAGACTTATGGAATGTTGGGCAAGGTGATTGTTCAACAATTAAGACAGAAGATGATCGTCTTGTCGTAATTGATGTAGGGCCTCGTAATTCTCCTCTAGTCAGTTGGTTGTCTGATCATCCTGAAATTACCATCGA
Organism: uncultured Verrucomicrobiota bacterium; assembly: GCA_964486885.1. Lineage (GTDB taxonomy): Bacteria > Verrucomicrobiota > Kiritimatiellia > Kiritimatiellales > Pontiellaceae > Pontiella. The sequence continues at coordinate 6,984 of CAZAPF010000088.1, read as the reverse complement.
TGCCATAATTTTAACACATAATGATGCGGACCATGCGGGGGCGTTGCCCTCCATCGTTGAGTTCATGGGTAAGGCAAGGCGTATTAAAACGATATATATGCTCGAAGATCGCAGTAGGGATGCTACCTCGTTTCAGCGATTATTTAAGAGCGTTCGTGATGGTCATGCTCAAGGTTTCTACGATGTATTTAATCTGCAAATCAGGGCGGAACCTGAAAGCCTCTGGAAAGATGAGAGCAGTAATACTGAGTTGGTCCTTCATTTCCCTGACTTTATTCAGAACGTTGGTAGTAAAACGCCAAATACTAGTTCTGCAATTTTATCACTCGCTTCTGGAGATCAAACAGTTGTGCTTTGGCCTGGTGATAATCTTCTAGAAACAGTATGTGAATTCGTGGATCAGAATGGTGCACATGTTCTAATGGGGCCGCATCATGGTGCGCCTCAAGATAAACCTCTCAAACCAGAGTTTATTGCGAAAATAGCTCCAAATTATGGCTTCATGTCTCTTGGAACAACCAATGGATATGGACATCCGAAGGCTGCTTATATACGGCAACTGTCTGCAACTGGGATTGGTATTGGATGCTCACAACTAACAAAGCAATGCACCAATAGCCTTAATAATGGGAAAGCTGTTCTAAATACCTCGGCATTACTTGGACTCTGGCCTTGTATGGCAGGTACGCCATGTCGCGATGCAATGCGTATTTATGTCAAAGATGGTTTGGTTCAGCTTGATGAGTGGACTGATGAGCATGCAAAACGCGTACGAAAGCTCAAGCGCCCCATTTGTTTAAAGTGACATATATTTTTCGTGCATGAAGCATTCAAGCCTTTTGAGTATTCATCTATAACCGCGCGCCTATGGATCCGAAGAACCTACCCATCTATGAACTGCGTGCCGATCTGGCGAATGCACTTGAAGCCGAAAACCGCATCATTATTGAAGCTCCGACCGGTTCGGGCAAATCGACCCAAGTTCCGCAGATCGTATTGGATTGCGGCAAGGCCGGTCCCGGTGAAGTGGTGGTCCTGCAGCCGCGCAGGCTGGCCGCACGCCTGCTGGCAAAGCGCGTTGCATTCGAGCGCAAAGAACCGCTGGGCGGAGAAGTGGGCTATCAGGTGCGTATGGACAGCGTGGTTTCGGACAAGACCCAGATCCGCTATGTGACCGAAGGCATTCTGCTGCGTCAGTTTTTATCTGATCCGGAGCTGCGCGGGATTTCGGCCATTATTTTTGACGAGTTTCACGAGCGGCATATCTATGGCGACATCACGCTGGCGCGTGCGCTGCGGCTGCAGCAGACGCGGTCGGATCTGAAAATTATTGTCATGTCGGCGACGCTCGATGCCGGGCCGCTTCGTGAATACCTTGCACCATGCAAAGAGCTGAAAAGCGAAGGGCGGATGTTTCCAGTTGCAATCAGCTATGCAAAAAAGCGCATCGATTTCCGGCATCATTCGGTCTGGGAAGCAGCGGCCGATGCATTTGAAAAAGCTATTGAATCCGGCGCGGAAGGCGATGTGCTTGTGTTTATGCCGGGCGGCTATGAAATTTCCCGTACCGTTGAAGCGATCCGTGCCAAAAAATGTGCCCGCGATTTTGCGGTCATGCCGCTGCATGGCGAACTGTCGCCACGCGATCAGGATGCTGCGGTCGGGGAGTGTGATCAGCGTAAAGTGGTAGTTTCAACCAACGTGGCGGAAACTTCCATTACCATCGATGGTATTCGTATCGTGATTGATTCCGGTCTCGCGCGCATTGCGCGTTATGATCCAAACCGGGGCATCGATACGCTGCTGGTTGAGCGCATCAGCCGGGCCTCGGCAGATCAGCGGACTGGGCGTGCCGGGCGCACGGCCCCGGGCACCTGCCACCGGCTCTGGACCGAACAGGAGCACGTGGCGCGGCCGATGCAGGAACTTCCGGAAATATTACGGCATGATCTGGCTGAAGTGGTGCTGACGCTTAAGGCCAGCGGCATTGAAGATGTTTCAACCTTTGAATGGCTGGAAAAGCCGAATCCAAAATCGTTGGAGAACACATTAACGCTACTGACCGATCTCGGTGCACTGGACCATACGGGGCGGTTGACCGAAGTAGGGAAAAAGATGGTCTCGTTTCCGATGCACCCGCGTTATGCGCGTATGCTGCTGGCGGGCGGGGAGTATGATTGTGTGCGCCAGGCCTGCCTGATTGCCGCGCTGACGCAGGGGCGCTCGATTCTGCAGCGTAACAAGGGAAAAGAAACGCGCGGCAATCGCGATGATTTGCTGGGCGAGGATGACAGCTCTGATTTTAAGCGGCTCATGCGGGCGTGGAGTTTTGCAGACCAGAACGGATACCGGGTTGATGCCTGTCGCAAGCTGGGGGTACATGCCGGCGCGGCGCGGCAGGTGAAGCCGCTCTATGAACGCTTCATGAAGATAGCCGGGAAAGAAGGGCTGAAAATTAATTCCCGCGCACCGACCGATGAAGATTTACAAAAGTGCATTCTAATCGCCTTTTCAGATCAGGTGGCCAAGCGGCGTGATGTGGGCACGCTACATTGCGAAGTCGTACATGGCCGCGCCGGGGATTTGGATCGGGATTCGGTGGTACGCGATTCAGAACTGGTGGTGGCGGCTGAGATTGCAGAAATTGAAGGGCGCGACCTGAATGTGAAGCTGAATCTCTGCACGGCGGTTGAAGAAGCCTGGTTGGGAGAGCTTTTTCCGGGTGATATCGAAGAAAAGATCGAGGCTGTTTTTGATCCAAAAGCAAATCGTGTTTTTTCTAAACACTGGAAATCTTTCCGCGGGCTGGAACTCCATGCTTCCATGAAACAGGACGTTGATCCGGACCAGGCTGCGGAGATGATTGCCGAAGAGGTGATTGCGGGCCGATTGGATTTATATAAATGGGACGATCAGGTGGAGCGCTGGATTGCCCGGGTGAATTGCCTCGCGGAAGGGTGCCCGGATTATGGCATCCCGGAAATCGATGCAGAAGCACGGCGGCTCATGATTCAGGAAATCTGCCTGGGGGCGGTGAGTAAACGGGATCTGAAAAACCGATCCGTTTGGAAGACGGTGAAGTCGTGGCTGAATCCGGCACAGCTGGAGCTGATCGATAAGCAGGCACCGGAACGGATTAAGCTGCCGAGCGGGTTCAATGCAAAAGTGCGTTATGAAGCCGGACAGCCGCCCGTTTTATCGGCCACCATTCAAAAGCTCTATGATCTGAACGAGACGCCGAAAATCGGCTTTGGTCTGATTCCGGTGATGGTGGAAGCATTGGCACCAAATCAGCGTCCGCAGCAGAAAACGCAGGACATGAAGTCGTTCTGGGAGAATGCCTATCCGATGCTGAAAAAGGAGCTGAAGGGGCGATATCCCAAGCACGAATGGCGTTAAAGTGTATATCACTGCGTATTTCTTAGTATTCGCATCCATAGAGGGTCCTTATTGAGACAGGAATAGTATTGAATACATGAACACAAGGGGTAGAGAGTGACTTCCGAGCTTACGGGAGGTGCATATGAAAACCCACGCGTTTACGGCAATCCTTTTCCTATTTTTCTCACTGTCCTCAACAGGTCTTTTTGCCGCTCCGTTTGATTGGGTAGGCGATCTCCCCGGAGGGCAGGACAAGAGCCAGATTCTTCAGATAGCGGCAGATGCATCCGTTGTCGTGGGTCATAGCCGTTCGACTAATGGTATCGAAGCCATACAATGGACATCCGGTAGTGGTTTGCAAAGCCTTGGAGGATTGGGCGGTAGTAGCTTTTACAGCAACGCTCAAGGTGCCTCTGCCGATGGCTCAGTAATCATCGGATCCAGTGAATCCACTAATGGCAGGGAGGCGTTCAGTTGGACGCAGGGCGGCGGGATGGTCGGGCTGGGTGACCTGGCCGGCGGAGCATTCAAAAGTGCGGCTCAAGATGTTTCTGCAGATGGGTCGACCATTGTTGGTTATTCTGAATCGGCGAATGGGAACGAGGCATGTATCTGGACGCAAGGCGGCGGCATGGTTGGGCTTGGAGATTTGCCTGGAGGTATATTTGAGAGTTATGCGCGGAGCATTTCTGCTGACGGAACAATTGTTGTTGGAAAGAGTGTCTCCAGCAACGGTACCGAGGCGTTCATCTGGACGCAGGGCGGCGGTATGGTTGGCTTGGGTGACCTGGCCGGCGGCAGCACCAATAGCGACGCCTTGGGAATTTCGGCAGATGGTACAACGGTTGTTGGCTACGGAACATCGTCGAATGGAACGGAAGCCTTTGTCTGGACGCAGGGCGGCGGCATGGTGGCGTTGGGTGATTTTCCCGGGGGATTATTCAATAGTTCGGCCAGCGATGTAACGGCCGATGGTTCTGTGGTGGTGGGCAGGGGGTACATCACCAATGGCACCGTGGCTTTTATATGGGATGCGGATAATGGCATGCAGTATCTTGAGGATGTGCTGATCGATGCCGGCACGAGTGTAACGAATTGGACCAAGCTATCCAACGCACTGGCCATTTCCGACGATGGTACCTATGTAGCGGGGATTGGAAATAATCCGTATGATGGAGCTCTCTGGGGGTATGTCGCAAAGTTGACAGCAACCAATGGCCCGGTGGAACTCGCAGATGCTGAGATCTTTACGGCAGTTGAGATCGTCTGGAGTACGGAGCTGGGCGAGAGCTACCAGCCGCAGTATTCAACCAACCTCGTATCCACGAACTGGTCGGATTTGGGTATTATGGTGACCGGGAATGGATTGGAAAAATCGGTATTCGATACAACACGCACCAACGACGTCCGTTATTATCGTGTCCTTATAAAATAGTGCGCGCTGATGATCCTCCGTTCCGAGGTCGAGGACCTCGGCTACACCATATGTAGAGCGGAGCCGTGACCCCACCAGCCAGCTGATGCGCAAAATATACAAGCCCACGATCAGAATCTGCAACTAATTGTCCGTTTATCCTATGGTACTCTCGTTCTATAAACGGTTTATTGGTATGCCTTCAAACAAGGAGTATTATGTCTATAAAACATCCATCCCGTCGCAAAGTGCTCATTGCCGGTGCTGCGGCATCTACATTCACCATTGTTCCATCCAGCGTTTTGGCTCAGGCCGCCAAAAAGAAAAAGCCCGCGTTTCCGGATGAAATTACACAGGTTCCGCCCAGTGAAAGGCTGAACATTGGGTTTGTCGGTGCGGGCGGAAAAGCACAGGGAAATATTAAAGGGTGTATGCATCATAACGTACACACCCTATGCGACGTGGACGCTGAGCGTGCGGCAGGTGCATTCAAACATTTCACCAAGGCTAAACAGTATGATGATTGGCGGGTGATGCTGGACAAGGAGGCGAAAAACCTCGACGGCGTTGTCGTCACTACACCGGATCATAATCATGCGGTGGTCACCATGGCGGCAATGCAGCTGGGCTTGCCGGTCTATACCGAAAAGCCGCTGACGCGTACGATTTCGGAATCACGCATTTTGGCCGACTATGCCCGTAAAAACAAAATTATCACGCAGATGGGCAATCAGGGGCATTCCAATTCACAGGCCCGAATGGCCGTTGAGTGGATTCAGGCCGGCGTGCTGGGGGATGTAAAGGAAGTGCATTGCTGGACCAATCGGCCGGTCTGGCCACAGGGCATTGTGCGACCCGCCGCTGAGCCTGTTCCATCAACCATGAACTGGGATGTATGGCTGGGCCCGGCACCGGATGCAACCTACAGCTCACAAATCGCTCCGTTTAAGTGGCGGGGCTTCTGGGAATATGGTGCCGGTGCGCTGGGGGATATGGCGGCGCACATTATGGACCACCCGGTCTGGGCGCTGGGGCTGGGAGCACCGGAAAGTGTGGAAGTTCAGTTTGAGCGGAAAAATCCCGCCAGTGCCAAAGACACGTTCCCGGCTTCAAGCGTGGTGATCTACCAATTTGCTGCGCGTGGGAATAAACCGCCGGTCACGCTGAAATGGTTTGATGGGAAAAATCTTCCGCCCTGGCCGGAGGGGCTGGAGGAGACTCGCAAACTGACAAAGAACGGTATTATATACTTAGGCGATAAATACAGTATGCTTCAGGACTGCTACGGATCTTCTCCGCGCATTTTTCCGGAGACCGATATGCGGGCTGTTGCTCCGACGCTCAAACAGATTCCGAAAACCCTGCCTCGGGTATCCAGTCACTATGAGGAATGGATTTCAGCGATCAAAGCCAACGATCCTTCGTTGGCACTGTCAAACTTTGACTATGCCGGCCCGCTCACTGAAATGATGCTGCTCGGCTGCGTGGCCACCCGCGTGGGCCCCGGCACCAAACTGACGTGGGACGCTGCAGCCATGAAAACCAATAACGACCTCGCCAACCGGTATGTCCAGCATGAATACCGTAAGGGCTGGAGTCTTTAGAGCGGGATGGCCACACATGTAGAACGGGCATCGTGCCCGTTTTCCCTGTGCGTTGCTTTCAGAGAAAATAAACGCTTTACGAACGACTGTTTGGCAAGGCCTGTTGAGAGGTCGGTAATGGTGCGATGTAGCGTAGCACAGGGATCATGGGCAAGATGCCCATGCTACACTGATCCAATACTTCGGTGCGTCCGCGAGATAAAAAACCACGCAAGCCCGGTTAAAATAAGCAGGCTTGGAATGCCGCCGGGTTCGCTGTCGGCATATATTTTTCCAGCCATAAGTACGACTCCGACAACAACGATTATTGCCGATAGGTGCTTGTGCGTATTTAGCTTCATGTTACTTACGTTCAGCGTGAGCTGGCACGGGAAATAAACTTTGCCCTCAAAATCGGGCGTCATACCGTGTCAGCTCAATGCTCTGGTTCGCCCGTTATTTCTTTTTACCAAACATTTCCTCGAACAACGCTTCGGCTTTTTTGAATGCTTCATCAGACATGCTGATAGATTTGTTTTTGTTCTTCGGATCACTGGTGTCCGGTAAGCATTTGAAAATCTAGACGACTCGGAAGAACTCCTGCAT
>CAZAPF010000087.1:0-11508 GCA_964486885.1 uncultured Verrucomicrobiota bacterium | reverse complement strand
CTGTATTCACTATTTGGGATTTCCCCGAAATGCTGTATCCACTCTCCAATTCCTACAATTGGTTTTCCCTGGTGTTCACCGGCCGCCACAGAATAAAGCCCCCAATGAATAAAAAGCCCAAACCTGGCTTCACGCCACCATGCCAGCTTTTCATCCTTTTGCTTCCCACTGCTTTGAGCCATACAATTCCCCAAAGCCGAACACATCATAATTGCCAGCAACGGGATCGTATACCTTCTTTTAACCCGGCTCATATCTTTTGCCTTTAAACCGCATACCTTAATCATTTTATTCACACCTCTCTCCTTTCTTGAATTCTCGTTCTGTAAAACGTCCGCCTTCTATTCCTCTTAAACCCGAAAACCTGCCGGCCCATCGGCATGGCGCACAGCTTCATCCGCATTGTACAACTAAACATACCACCTCAAACGTTTGAGTCTAGTTTAAATTATGAATTTAACAACAAGACCCCTATCTCAAATGCCCTGGAGGCGGATCGCTTTGAAAAGAACGCTATCCCGCCCAATGGGTCGAGCTGATCCGGCAAGCCCCCTGACCAATCAATATCCAGATATCTAAGAACCCTCACGAGACGTAGGCATCTCGCGCCATCCGCCCGCTGTGCGCCGCGACATCAACACACATAAAAAACACTCTCCGTTCCGCCATTATCCACCTAGCCGACCCATAAAAAGCCAAAATACCGTCCCCCTTCGGACTGTTCTGCGAGCTGACTCACCAGCATTCATTCCTTTCATCGATTTTTTGACAGAACCCCTGCGGGCTACGGCCGACAGGTCGGAGAGTCCCGCACTACACCTTTAGGTCAAAACCTAAAGGACATGGGTATCATTTATAGTCGAAGTAAACGTATAGGTCCCCGAATCCACTTGGAATACCGCCCGGCCCGACTCATGTTTTATGAAGTCGACAAAATCGATGTTTTTGACCGACTCGCCATTGATCAGGACCGTCGACGAAGATGTCGCTGGAACAGATATCGTACCCGTGCTGTTAGGCGGAAGAGTCACCGTCATGGTGAAGCCCTTTCCCTCACGTTTCCACTGGCTCACAATTCGCCCATATTGAGAATCATGATGCGCTTTCACCCAGGTCACATCGCCCACCGGATCGGGCTTGATGATCACATTCTTCATTCCCGGCTCCGAAGAATCAGCCTGAATGCCGGCCAGCCCCTGATAGAGCCAGTTGTTGGCCGATGGGAAACAGGAATGAATGCGCGACCAGTAACCGTTCCATTGCTCCCATACGGTCGTGGCCCCCTGTTCGAGCATGTAGCCCCAGCCGGGATAGGTTGTCTGGTTTAAGATGGTAAAGAGCAGATCACTGCGGCCGATCTCCCGCAGGTATTCCAACATGAAATAGGTTCCCAGCAGGCCGGTATCCAGATGCCCCTCGCGCGTAATTTCAATGTTGTATTCCAGATCCCGAAGCACCTTTTCCCGCATGTTTTCAGGAACGACACCGGTCATCAGCGGCAGGATATAATAAGCCTGCTGGTCATAGACATAGGTCCCCTGGTCCGCATCATAAAAGGCCTGATGGATGAGGGGACGGATCGCTTCGATTACCGCCTGATATTTGGCAACTTCCGCATCCCTTCCCAGCGCTTCAGCGATTTTCATGTAGAGCTGCAGATGGTAGATCCGGTAGCAGTTATTGAAAATTTCGCGGGCCTCATGGCTGGGCATGTTTTTGGTATCCATCCCCCGACCGGGTGCAACCCAGTCGCCGATAAAGCTGAACTTCCCGGTCTCTCCGGTCAGCAGATTGCCGTTTTCGCGGCTGACGCTCTCCAGATATTCGACATACTTCCGCACAGTCTCAACATTTTCCTCCAGTACCCGTTTGTCGCCGTAATACTGGTAGTGGTGCCAGGTCGCAGCAGCCACAAAACCGCCCCAGGCCGGACCGCCGCCGCCAAATCCCTGCGGCGCTGTATTGGGCAGTTTTCCGTCGGGCATCTGGACGTGCTTCCAGTCCGTCAGCCATTTGCGATAAAACCCATCGGCCCGGAAACCGGTCAGGAAACCTTCCATCGGCGTCTGGCCGTCCCCGCCATACCCTTTACGCTCACGATGCGGGCAGTCCACCGACTGGCCGCCGAGGTTCAGGCAGCGCAGGGTCCATTCATTGAGTTCAAAGATCCGGTTCAGGAGTTCATTGGAACACGCAAAGGAGCCGACCAGCTCCAGATCGGTTTCAACCAGCATGGCGGTAGCGTCGGAAAGCTGCGGCGCTGCGGGCAGACCTTCCACAATCAGATAGCGGAAGCCGGCATAGTTAAACTTGTGCTCGAATACCTCGTCGGGCCGGCCCGCAGAGATGAAACGACTGACCTGATCAAACATCTGATACCATTCCGAATCGCCGAGCTTCTGCATCTTACCATCTAATTCCGCGGATTTGGCATCGGCAAAGGTTAGCGTCACTGTTGTTCCGCTTTCCAGCAGAGGCATTTTGAGACGGCACCATCCTGTCAACGCGGTTCCAAAATCGATCTCATAGAGCCCTCCTCCGATGGCCTTGACGGAGACCGCGGAAATGACCTTCCCGATCCGATTGCGCGGACAGGATTGATTTTCACTCGTTCCGATATCGCCGGAGTCGATTTCCACCGCCGACCACCCGTTGGATGCACCGGTAGCCAAACTCCAGTCAGGCACCCATTCGCGGGCATCGACGAGTTCCCCGCCAAAATATCCTCCCTGTGTGGTATACCGACCGCTATTTCGCGTTTCCCACGTTTCATCGGTGCCTAGGGTAAAGGGCTTTCCCCCAACGACTGCATTTAACTGGGCGCGTACCCGAGCCGGATTGGAAAACCACCCCTGCCAATGTCCCACCCATAAACCGATACAGTTGGCGCCTGGCTTCAGGAAGGGCTTAATATCATAGCTGTTCGAGAAGGTGCGTTCATCAACGGCAGAGATCGCCGGCGTCAGTACATCCTTCCCCACTTTTTTCCCGTTTACATACAGTTCAAAAAACGCGGCGGCATTCACCGTAAATATGGCCGACTCGGGGGCCGTCTCCAGCATGAATGTTTTGCGAAAATGTGGTGCCGACTTTCCCTTTTTCGTTTGTTCACCGAAGGCAATAGGCTGTCCAAATTTAACCGTCTGACGTTGGCGTTTACCGTTCAGTTCATACTCAAGACTGAGTTCATATTTTCTCGCCTTCTTACCGGCTCCGAAGGTCTTGGTGTTTAAAACAATCGGTTCTCCCCGGTCGAGCAGCGCTTCCAGCCGGCTTTTCACATCCGTGCGCTGTTTCCCCTTCGAATCGCCATACGTCGCCGAAAAAATCTTCAGGCCCTTCAGCCAGGGACGCGGCGCTTTAATCCACTTCGCTTTCCAATCGTCGGAATGGAGCATCCCCATCCCCCACCGCGCGGGCGAACTCCAACCACTTTCGGCCCCGTCCTTGTCCCAGATCCTGACCTTCCAATGGCATTGCAGGTGAGGCTGCAATGGATTCCCCGCATACGGGATATGGAAGGTTCGATCGGAGTTCACTTTACCCGAATCCCAGAGGTCGCCCAGATCCTGCTCAAGCCGTTCGGCGGAACTCGCAACCAGTATCCGGTAGGCGGTTTGTTTTTCGCCGTGCGCGTCCGATTCCAGCCGCCAGCTCAATCCCGGGCGGGAGACATCAATCCCCAGCGGGTTCACTTCATACTCGCACCGCAAATCAACCGGAGCCGCTTGCGGTTGTCCATAGGCCATCGATACCCCAAAAAGCAGAATGGCCGCCCTTTTATTGAGCAATGTGAATCTGTTTTTCATTTTCATACTTAATGCAGCTTGCATGTTCCTACTTTTCATTGAACTTCTGACAGCACCTGATGTGTTCAGAATTATTGTTCAAAAGCCAGGCGACCTCTCTCACTTGCCTCCCTTGTTCCGGAGCGGGAGGACATTGTTCTTTTGCGCCCAGGTTTCCCAACGGCGTTCCAGCGCATCGGCGCGTTCGGGAAACTGCTCCGATAGGTCGTTTTGCTCTGTGGGATCATCCGTCAGATTGAAAAGTTCCCACGACTTGGACACCCCGTCGGCGACCAGCTTCCAGCCATCCTGATAGACCGCGCGGCTGCCCCAATGCTCCCAAAACAGGGGGCGCGGCGGAAGCTCCGCCCCCACCACGGCGTCCATAAGGCTCCCGCCATCCGGCGCCACCGGTTTTCCGCCACGGAAGGCGGACGGAAATTCCACGCCGGCGGCATCCAGGCAGGTCGGCAGGATATCAATGATATGGCATGGGCCGTGCCGAACAGCTCCGGCCTGTTCTCGCAGTTTATCCGGCCAGCTGATGATCAGTGGCGATGCGATCCCACCTTCAAAGGTGTGGCATTTAAAGCTGCGGTAAGGCGTGTTGCTGAGAGCGGCAAGGAGCGTTGACACCGGTGGCTCCCCTTTCCGCCCCGGGCAAGATCCATTGTCGCTTAATACGAGAATAAGGGTATTGTCGTATTGCCCGTTCTTTTTCAGCGTCTCGATCAGTTCTCCAATGCCGTCGTCCATGATCTCGATCATGGCGGCGTAGGTCGCCATGGTTTTCGCCCATTCCTCTTTTTGGGCGTCACTGAGTGTATCCCAGGAAGGCATTCCCCCGGCAATTTTGGCGTTTTCCGGAACGACGCCCAGTTCCTGCTGACGGGCAAACCGTTCGCGCTGGAGCAGTTCAAACCCAGCCCGATAGCGTTCCAAACATTTTTGAACGCGATCCTCTGGCGCCTGAATTGGCGCGTGCGGGGCGTAGTGCGCCAAATAGAGATAGAACGGTCGATCCTGACCAACTTGCGCGTCCACAAATTCAACGGCGGAATCCGACAACGCATGGGTCAGATAAAAGTCGTCCGGATATTTCGTATTATCATCGATGTGCGCGCCGTTTTTCATCATGTATTTAGGTCTGAAATAATTCTTCGCGCCCCACCAGGTTCCGTAAAAAAAATCGAAACCGCGATCCAGCGGAAACAGCTGTTTCTGTGAGGATTTTCCGGTATAGGTCTGGTGCCATTTACCGACGATGCCGGTTCCGTATCCGTGCGGTTTGAGGATTTCCGCCATCGTTGGCGCGTCGGCAGAAAGCTGCCCGCGATACCCGGGCAGGTTCTCGTCTTTCGACATAGACCCTACCCCGACCGAGTGCGAGTAGCGTCCGGTCAGTAGCGAGGCGCGCGATGGCGTGCAGCGGGCGGTGTTCTTGAAACCGGTAAAGCGGACGCCCTCTTGGGCGAGTTGATCGATGTTCGGCGTCAGAATTTCACCGCCGTAACAACCGAGATCCGAATAGCCCATGTCATCGGCCATAATGACGATAATATTGGGTTTGTCAGCCGCAGCCAAGACGCTGCAGAAAAACGGCACCGCCAACAGGACCCCCAACAAATTGCATTTTATAAACCCTTTAGACTTCTTCATTATTCACTGCTCCTTATTGCGGTGCCTTGCGTCAGCACATGGTGGGCATATTCTGCAAAGTGGCCGTTGATGTCCTGGGTATACGCTTCAAGAATATGGCGGCCCTCGTCCTGGGAATCCCCGCACTCGAAAAGAAGAGCCCCCATGAGAACCTCCTTGAATTTCGTATTCAGTACCTCGCCGCCTTCTTTATTCAGCGGGTTTCGTTTGTGCGGTTCGCTTCGCGGGTTTTGGTGGTCATAGTAGTTCAGCATTTGCGCATGCCCTTTAAGCCCTTTTTCCTTTACGAATTGGGCTATAGGCTCAGCCATCGACGAGTCCTTATTCATCCTTAGGGCAAGGCAGACCGCTTTGTAGTGCGACAAGGGACTTTCTATCGTCAATTGATCCAACTTTTCCAGCAGCGGTTCTTTAACATCCGATGTTTGTATAAAACCCAATGCCATGACCAGGCGGTCAACGTCACCAAAAGAGTTGGCATGTTCACGGTGGATGCTGTAATCCCAACCTTCCCCCCAATCCGGAGCATTTCTTACCGCTTCGATTAGGGTATCCTTGCCTGTTGCATCTCCAAGAACAGCCAGGATACGGGCAAAATTCTGCTTCGTTTGCGCGTCCGACGTTGTCGCGTAAGCCTCTTTCAACAACGGGATAGACGGTTCCGGGTGGCTCATCACTACAGCTAGGGCAGGATGCGTATCGTCATACTCCCTTTTTTGATGAACACCAATCGTAAGGGAATCAAGTTGCTTTACCGCCTGCCGGATCGTTTCCTGACTCAGCGGAAAGGAATCCACGTCCGTAAGAACCCGCTCTTCCAGACATTCGTGTTCCACTAACTTTTTTTGGAGTGACTTCAGGTCTATTTCACGGACCCTTCCCCGCGTCTGATCCACCGCCATGGCCGCAGCCATCCCGATGGCGTAGCCTTGGTTCTGCAGATCCGGCTGCATGCGGGTCAGCGTCATGGCGTCACGCGTGGTACTTGCCCCCAGACCGGTGACCAAAATACCTTCCAGCCCTTCAGGCGTCACACAGCGGTATGGCATATCGCAGGTAAAAACCGGGCCTTTCATATCTTTCACCAAAAACAGTTCCGTATCCGGATGCGCACCGGCATCGAAATTGCTTTTATGGTGGCTGATGGTGTCCGGGAACGTGCGTTTCGTAAGGATATCCTCAGTGGTAAGCGTGTAGTCACAAACGGAGCGGCGACGATCCCGCGACGGGATAAGCTGACCCATGTCGTGAACTGTTCCTCCCGTATTTCTGCCCGACAGTTTAAGGTGCCAGCGATCGAACACGTCGTTATCATGAACCATGTAGCGGGCCGGGTTCGTGGTTCCGGCGCCGAGTTTGCGGGGCGGGTTATTGGAAACCTGAACGGACAGGTCGCCATGTTTCGAGATGCTGTAGTGCGTTTCAGCCCGAGCCGCCGCAGCGACATCGGAGTTGCCCGTGCTGTCAATCACCACGTCAGCCAGTACGACGCCCCGCCCGAAAGGGGTCGCGACGATAACGCCGGAGACTTTATTGTCCTTCATCAAAGCGCCGCACCCAAAACTGGTGAACCACACCTCGGCTCCGCTCTTGATCAGCTGGCTGCGCAGCCATTCAGATTTTTGAATCTGGCTCCACTCCTCCTTCGTACCCAGGGCTTTGTCGACCTCGGCGGTATAACCTGACCGGAAGCCATACCAGTATTTTGAAATCAACCCGGCCGTACCGACGCCGCCGAGTTCATCCATATATTCGATCACGAGCGTTTGGGCGCCCTCACGACTGGCACCGATTGCCGCCGGAGCCCCCGACGTTCCTCCACCAACCACCACGACATCCCAGCGTCCGAGGATCGGTAGATCATGATTACCGAGTTTTAATTGGGGGCAATCGCGAAAACGGAATGAAGGTTCAGTTTCCGTTACGGTTAAGTTCGGATTGGCATTACTCTGTCGGGCATATTTCAATCCCGTTGGAACGGAGCGGTTGTTCGCTTTGTCCGCCGCCTCAACCCCAACGGTCTGTCCGACCTTGGCAAACCCGAGCAGACTTTTCTGCTCGCCGGAATAGGCGTTCAGGACGTAAAGATGATCAACCCCCTGCGGGCGGACGCCTCCCGAGACCCCATTATCCGGCGTGTAGAGCAGCGTTTCGGAGTGGTCCACCATGTTGGGATCGGAGACCTTTGAGCGGACTTCGTTCAAGATCCGGCTGCGTTCACGGAAGGTGTCGGCTTTATAATCCATCGCGAAGCTGTACTCATAAACAGAGTGGGTTTTATTTTCTGTTTTCCTATCCTTTCCCCGCCCTTTTGTTATGGAAGATTTAAAAGTTAAACTCGGCACCTGCATTCCCGCTTCAGCGTCTTTCAAATCACCGCCGATCACCGTGTATTTGAAGGTTTTTTTACCGGGCGTAAAGGGCGCGAATTTGGCGGCGCTTTGACGGGTGAGGACGGCATTCTCCGTGGCGTCGATAACGACCTTCGCGCGAACCGCCTGACGCCCGCTGCGGTTCACCATGGTCAATCCACTCGGCACGCCCTGCTCATCCACCAGAAGTTCGGCGGGAAAGCTGCCGGTTAGAAACTGGACGTTTCGATTTAACAATGCGCGGTCCAAAAGGGATTTCACCTGCAGCGGCGTCACTTGACGCGAATCCTTAAACAGCCATTGGGTCAAATCGGTTTGCGGTTGTTCCTCGGGGCTGAGCCATAGTTTTTGGTTGGCGCAAAAATCGTAGCCCAAATAGTGACGCGACTCAACGACGAGCACCGAAGCTCCCGCATCGGCGGCGGCACAGGCCGCTTCCACCCCGGCCAGCGAACCGCCCGCCACCACGACATCCACATCGTAGGCTAATGGAAGCTCCTTTGCCGCCTCCACAACCCCTTCCGCGCCCGCGCCCAGCTGCAATGCGAATGCGGCGAAGATGGACAGGAATCCGATTTTCAACTGACTGACATTTAACTTTATTTTCATTTCATCTCCGATGTTGTTACCCGTCTGTGGGCAAATTGGAATAGCCTTCCGAGGGATTGTTTTTATCCACATTTGCTTCACTAAATATCTCTTTGATCATCTCCACTGTGATTGCAGTCTGAGGGTTGAATGTATCTGACGACATGTACTCAACCAAACCTTTGCGAAATTGCTTCGTTGCCGGTCTCTTATCAAGGTCTCTTTCAATATCGATAGAGCAAACCAAAAGTTTCCCTGTGCCAACTTTGCCCTCCATGACGAGAGCCAGTTTTCGGTTAACTTTCCAAGTATCTATGGGTTGAACAATAGGTCTTACATGCTTCGGGAAAGGGTTCGGGTTTCTATACGAGTCAAGAATCATGGGCTGACACCGGGTCAGCAAATCCCACCATTGCCAGCTGCTATGCTTTTCTGTTGGGAAATGACGGAAGATTGGGTGCCTATTGTTAATTAGCACTCCGGCCGCCGACGACTGCCCTTCTCCCACACCAAAACCACTCGTCCAGTAGTAGCTGGTAAAACAGACAGGCAGATTCCCTTTCAGCGAACCAATCTGAGGTAACAACAACACAGTTGCTCCCTGCATCAACTTCTCTTCAACGGTTTCATCCCACTTCCGGGCAAGCACAATTGAATCCGCGATCTTCTGGACCTCTTCATCAGGGAACACCCACAGGTTCCAGCGATTCACCAACTCGTTCTTCTTCGATTCGAGTTTCAACACCAGTTTTGAAGGTTCAGAGATCTTACTTAAATCACAGGCCATATCACCGATTTCCGAGGCACTTCCCTGACCAAACTTTTTGCCGGCAAACTCCTGTCGTTTTATCACTTGGCCATCTGCGGTCTGCAAGGTTGCCACAAGGTCATTCAGCAACAAGGCCTCTTTACCATAATGACTAAGCTTTACTTTGACCTTGAGCACCTCATCCGTTGTCAGGATTCGCTTATCCATACAGGCCAGCAAAACAGTGGGCGCATTCCACTCTCGAACATAAGCGGGATCCACATACGTTTTGGTATCGTAAAAAGCATCCGTAAAACCAACTGGTGCGTGGTTTTGCCCACAAAAATCGCCTAGACTCAACCAATGGAAACCGGCCAGTTCTTTGGTTCTGTAGCCGGCTTCAAATTCTTCTCTGGTGAGTTCCACCTGCCATTTGCCCGAAGCTTCAACAAAATCAGGCAATTGCTCCAGCATGCCCCGTTCCTGTAACTGCTCCATTGCAATTTCCAGAGACGTAGGGTTCAGGTATCCGGTATACTTCCGCATCTCATTCATTACATCCGGGTAAGCGCAAATCTGCGCTGTTTCGTGTTGAATCAATGGGTATTTGCGACTGGCAACTTCCTCATTCCAATCAATACTGGTTTGTGGGGCCAGTCTGATAAATTCACTTTTCAGAGGTGTTGGAGGCCAGCCGCCCTGATAGCGCATTCTTCGTTCTCGATTTTTGCCAACACCACGAACCACCTCATAATCAATATTTGACGGATTACCCCGGCTATTGGCTTTTATGGTGTAAAGGTGACGCGAGTCGGTCGCTTTCCATTCTTTGATGAGCTTTTCGAAAAACGGTTTGCTTCCCGTATGCTCATTGCCTAATCCCATTTGAATAAAACTGCTGTGGTTGCCATAGGTTTTCAGGATTCTCAAGGCTTCTGCCTGCAAGAAATCAAATTGGGCCTGTTCCACCACCTTTGCCCATTCCCCAACCTCCGGCGCAAGATAAATACCCATTTCATCTGCTGCGACAAAGGCAGCCTTCGGTGGGCACCACGAATGGAACCGCGCCATATTCAATCCAAAATCTTTATAGGCTTTCCAGATTTTTTGCCATGACTCAACATCCATTGGGGCATACCCGGTCTTGGGGGTTACGGCACAATCCGTATTCCCTCTGAGAAAGGTAAGAATGTTATTCATTTTAAACTGGCGACCGGCCGCTGCAAATTTCCGCATCCCGAAACTTACCTCTTTCATATTGGCATATTTCTGACCGGATTTTTCCGTATGAAGGGTGAGTTTCATTCTGTACAGGTTGGGATCAAATTCATCCCATAACTTTGCGTCTTCACCCATATCAAACTCGAAAGAGAAATCGCTTGTTGCCGAGCTTGAAGCCTTGCCGGATATATTGAGATCTTTCGGGCAATGCTTGTTCCCGTTGTTATAACCTTTTACCTGTACATCCATCTCCCAGTTCAGGGCGGATGGAAGAAGGTTCCCTATACTTCCTTTTACCTGGACCACTTTGTTTTCAACATCAGGAAACAGCTGCACGTCATCGATCCAAACCGGAGCTTCTGCCCTCAACTCAAGCGCACCCACTATCCCGTTCCAGGTCCCGGCTGTTTGCTCAGAAGCGGCGTGCGGCCACTTCCCCAGATTGACTTTGTCCGAATTATCAACACAAAGCACCATGCTGTGTTTCCCCGGTTCAACCTTGCTTAAATCATAGATATGCGGTGTGCCAAGGCTGAGGTTCGAACCAAAATATTCGCCATCAATCCACAGTTTTGTTTCCCAGTGGCAACGTTCAAGAAAGAGCGTAACACGTTGGTCGTCCCAGTGTTCAGGAATGTTGATTTGCTTGGCAAACCAGGCCTTGCCCAGGTAATGACGGTCGGGCACCAGCCAGGACTGTGTTTTAAAGTTATCCGCCGCCTTGTATTCTTCCAGCCAGGGAGACGATTCAAACCACTCCTTCAGGCTTTCACCTTTCCACCATACCGTATTGATGTCAGGCACATTACCGTACCCTTGCTCCTGGATGCAGCCGGGTAAACGAACCATTCCATCAAAGCCCGAGCGCTTGAACCACTCTTCGTTTTCACCGTTATTATCTGGGTCCAGCTTTATGGACCATTCTCCGGCAAGGTTTACCAGCTCTTGCGCAACAACATTGCCTTGAAGAAATGTAATAACAGATAAGGTAAGCAGTACTTGTTTGATCATATTAACTCTCATTTCAATAGTGTTTATTATCCTTTTAACCTTCTGCTATGTGCTGTCACTACTCGATGTGGGAGGGTATCTCCGGGAGCAAACCAAAAGATTGCTGACAATATCCAATGTA
>CAZAPF010000086.1:0-12192 GCA_964486885.1 uncultured Verrucomicrobiota bacterium | reverse complement strand
AACCCGAGACCATACGTTGCACCAAGGCAACATCTGCACGCCCCACGTTCCCGGCTTCGTCGCCAGCCATCCACACGCCGTTTTCTTTCACACAGCGAACGAGTCCGTTGGTAAGATCGAATTCAATGGAAATCAGGGTGTCTACATCTAGGTTAAACAGCCGTATGCGTTCAACTTCCTTGGCTGGGTTCTTTGCACGCCATGATTCCTGGAACCAGATAAACGCACCCAATAGCACAATGCATATGCAAATATTAAGCGTGGAACGACCTTTCATTGTGAACCTATTTTCTTCTGCGCATCCACACAAGCAAACCGAGCACCATCGCAATGGCCGGTATCCCTGCAACATTAATCCAGAACAATCCACGAAGCTGTTTTCGGGAAAGACTTAACTTCACCTCTTCAATCGGCTTCGATGCAATGGCCATCAGCTCTTCCCGATCCAACAGCCAGTTCAACGCGCTCATGAAAAGGTCCGAATTCCCACCAACCATACTTCCATTACTCACAAAATCCGAATCCCCGAAAACAACCATACGCGATGGCTTAATCTGCACATCCAGCATTTTCTGAGTAGATCCCCGTTCAACGGCAACACCCAGAGAAAACGGCCCGCGCTTGTCTCCGGTATTCTCATCAAACTTTGCGGTCGATTCTTCCACCTGCGTTTCAGACCAGCTTTTGTCGGACGTAAAAAACAGGGGCACAACTGTTGGACGGTCCTCAGAGGTCTTGGCCTCAGGATCAGTCTCAAGCGGCTCAATTGAACGGGGCAGTATAAACTGAACAATCGATTCCATTTCCATACTGATCGGGTGGGCATTGTAGCGCCGCACATGCACATCACTTCCCCGCAATGTGTTTTCAGGATCCACCACAATATCCTGCCGGAGAGCGACCCCCCACCGACGAAGCATCTGCTCCAGCCCGCTTTCCTTCAAGGCGTCCAGTAAAACCATGACACGACCGTTGCGGCTGAGATAATCCTCAATCATTTCAACCTCAACCGGACTCATCATTTTCGCCGGACCGGCAATCACTACGGCGGCAGCATCTTCGGGAATTTGCTTTTCGCCACTCAGCATCAGCTCCTTCACTTCGAGGTTATCCCGGAGTGTAATGGTGCCTATTTTTGAATAACCCGACATTTGGTCAAAATCGGTTACACGATGCTCTCCGTGTCCGACCATAAAATAAACCGTTGGCGTTTCGCCCTGCATCAGGCCATGTATAGCGCTGGAAAAAGCCTGCTCCCCTTTAAACGCCGTAATCGTAGGTTCATCCTTGCCCTTTTCCATTACCATTTCGGCAATGTCGGATTGATGAACAACCTTACTCCGATCTCCGATATCGAACACAACAACCTGCGCTTCGGTCAGCGCATATTTATTGGCCAGTTTTTCCGTGCGCGCACGGTCACGGGCTGGATCAACCCATTCCACATGAAGGTTGCGGGAATGGTACTGATATTCTTCAATCAAATTCTCGATGTCCTGGTAAAGCTTATGCTCTTCCTGGAAAAAGACGGTAATATTTACCTGATGTTCAAGCTCGTTAAGCAGGTTCAGGGTTTTATCGGACAACTTGTAATAGCTGCGCTCACTGAAGTTCACCCGCACAGGGTTTCGCAAGCTCACAAAGCCGATCATTTCCACCAGCACCAATGCCAGCAGCACGCCGGCAATCGCATTCAAATTTGATAGAATTCGCTTCATTAAAAAATATTCCCACTCCTCGTGGCACTAAACACGTTTGCTCTCGACAATCTTCACGGAAGCAAACAGGAACCAGGCTGCATGACTCACATACATGATAACAATCCTGCTATCCACTATGCCTCGCGAAAAATCCATCATATGGGCGAATGATGAAAAGTATTGCCCAAGAATCCGTACAGACGGGTTCTGAGCCGTATAGGCCATATACATCAACCCCAGAAACGAGCCGAACAAGATGGCGAACCCGCTGATTGCCGCCACAATCTGATTAGATGTCAGACTCGACATAAACAGCCCCACGGCAATGTAAAGAGCCCCAACCAGAACAACCCCCAAGGCACCGGCACGCAAAGCGCCTCCATCAGGAAATCCAAGAACTTCAGCCGGAGAAAGATAGGTTTGGATATACACGTAAACAAGTGCTGGCAGCCAAAGTACGATATAAAAAATAAGCGCACCAAAGAACTTAGATAGTACCAGTTCAGGAACCCGTACCGAAGTTGTCAGCAACGCCTCCAGCGTTCCCAGTTTTTTCTCCTCCGCAAACAGGCGCATGGTAATCAGGGGCACCACAACCGGCAGGGCAAAAGTCAGCAACGGCCCACTGAACATAAGCTGCGTCGCCAGTGTAAGCGATTCACCGTGCGCCAGCTGGCTCAACAGCCATATAAAATTACCGCCTGTGAGTGCCCAGAAAAAAAACATAACCACATAAGCGATCGGCGAATAGAAGCAGGTACGAAGCTCCTTTTTTAACAAGCATAGGAATACAGTCACTATTCCTCCCCCTCGTTACGTGTAATCTGAACAAAAGTATCTTCAAGGGAATGCTGTTGCTCGCTCAGTTCACGTAAAGCCCAGCCTTCTGTAACGGCAAGATTAAACAGTTCTACACGCATCGTTGCTGAATCCGCTTCAATTTCCAGCCACAGCCAGCCGTCGGCAAGCTCGCTGGCATTGCGCACATCAAGCCCTTCCATCGCGCCCACCTTGCTGATTGCAGCATCTTTTTCTGCCATGATTTCCAACTCGATAATCGAGCAGGCGTGCAGCTTTCTGTGCAGATTTTCTTCGGTGTCGGACGCTACAATCTTTCCTTCATTGATAATCAGAATACGTTCACAAATCGCTTCCACTTCCTGAAGGATATGGGTTGAAAGTAAGATCGTGTGCCGCTCAGCCAGTTGCGTGATCAGTTCGCGAACCTGTCGGATCTGATACGGATCCAAACCCACCGTCGGCTCATCAAGCACCAGCAGGTCAGGATCATGAACAAGACTATCGGCCAAACCGACTCGCTGGCGATATCCCTTTGAAAGCTGGCCAATGATTCGCTTGCCGACCTCGGTCAACCCGCACTTTTCTTTCACTTCATTTATTTTTGCCCGGCGGCCGGTTGCTTTAACTCCCTTTAATGCGGCGCGGAAGCGTAAATATTCATCTACGCGCATTTCCGGATATAACGGACAGCTTTCCGGCAGATAGCCAATGCGTTTGCGCACTTCCTGAGGGTGTTTCGAAATATCATATCCAGCCACCTCAATGGAACCGGAGTTCATTGGAAGATAACCCGTCAACATGCGCATAGTGGTTGTTTTTCCGGCACCATTAGGCCCCAGAAACCCTACAATTTCACCCCTGCCAACGTTAAACGAAACATTATCCACGGCCAGTCGTGCCGGATATTTTTTCGTTACCCCAGAAACCTTGATCATAAATTCTTTCCGTCCAGTTAAGCGCGGTATTATGCCCGAACCCTTTACCGAGTCAAGCAACCCGCGGGGTTCCGGGATGGGAATTCAGCAACCTATTCCCCGCCGTTAACGATGGTTTCCACCGCATCCAGAAACTGGAACATTTCCGGAGCCGTTCCGATGGTGATACGCAAATAATCCTTTGTACGTTCGTCATTTCCAAAATATCGAACAATAATATCTTTGTTGCGCAACTCCTCAAACAGGCTCTTTGCCTTAAGCCCGAGGGGTTTAACCCATAAAAAATTTGCCTGAGAGTCAAATACCTCAAAACCGAGTTCAGACAGCTTATCTGCCACCATTTTACGCGTTTCCACAATGGCCTGCACATTCGCGTGCATCGTATCCTGATCAAGAATGGCTACCCGTGCCACTTCCTGAGTGAGGTAATTCACGTTATAGGAATCCTTGATTTTATACATCGCCCCGATCAAATCGCTGTTGCCAACGCAATAACCCAGCCGAATACCTGCCAGGGAATACGATTTCGACAACGTCCGGGCGACGAGTACGTTGTCGAGACTCAGCGCCAAATCCATACAATTGTCTTTGGCAAAATCGGCATAGGCCTCATCAATCAGGACTACCCCTTCAAAATCGCGGGCAAACGGCTCAATATTCGCTTTATCGTATACCAGACTTGTCGGAGCATTCGGGTGCGTCAGAAAAAAGAGCGTAGCCGCATAATCCGCCGGCATCTGCCAGCCAAACCCGGCATCCAGCGCAACCGGCCGTTTTTCCACATCTTCAATGTCAGCCAAAATGGGATAGAGCGAATACGACGGATCAAAGTAGCCCACGGAACCATCACGCTCGACAAAAGCACGAATGCACAAGGCAAGTACTTCATCAGAGCCGTTCCCCACAAAAACATTTTCCACTTCACATCCGTGCAACTCGGCTATCACCTTCCGCAGCTCCGTACAGACCGGATCCGGATAACGCGAAAGCACCGCGATATCAATCATCGACAGAATATCCTGCACATCGGCCGACGGAAGATACGGATTTTCATTCGTATTCAGCTTAACAACGTCCGTACCCTTGGGCTGCTCTCCGGGAACATAGCCCTCCATCGCCTGCACAGATTTTCTAATTAAATTACTCATAATTCAGTTCGCTTATTTATCAAATCGAATGGTTGCTGAACGGGCGTGCCCGTCCAGTGTTTCAATGCGGCCGAACGCTTCGACCACAGGCAAAGTATCTTTGAGGTCTTCTTTTGTAAATTGGATCAGGCTGACCCGCCGGCGGAAATCCTCAACCGTCAGACCGGAAAAATAGGCCGCCGTTCCACCGGTCGGCAAAACATGACTGGGCCCGGCGGCAAAATCGCCTACCGATTCCGGTGTCCATTCACCAATAAACAGCGCACCGGCATTCACCACTTTATCCACCCATTTATCCGCATTTTTAACGATTAGCTCCATGTGCTCCGGAGCAAACAGGTTACATAGCTTCATGCCATCCGACATCCCCTTGACCACGACCAACAACATGCCTTTTTCCAACACCTGGGTAATCGGTTCTGTTCGGGACAGTTCTTTTGCCTGCTTTAACACTTCGGCACGAATGGCTTCAGCCTGCTTTTGGGAGGTGGTTACCAACAGCGATTTTTCAGAACCGGTTCCGTGCTCCGCCTGTGACAGCAAATCAGCAGCAACATGGGCCGGATTAGCTGAGCTATCGCACAACACGGCGATTTCGCTCGGGCCCGCAACCATATCCAGCGCCACATCACCATAAACCTGCCGCTTCGCTGCGGTTACATAGGGACCTCCCGGGCCGACGATTTTGCGAACCTTGGCAATTTTTTTCGTGCCGTAAGCCATGGCGCCGATCGCATGCACGCCACCGATTTTATAAATCTCGGTTGCACCGGCAAGGTTGAGTGCATAGATGATATAGGGATTCAGCTTCCCGTCCTTGCCTGCAGGCGAGCAGGCCACCAGTTCCTTAACACCCGCCACTTTGGCCAGCGTCAGTGTCATGAGCGCAGTAGAAGCCAAAGGCGCCGCTCCGCCGGGAATGTAGGCGCCTACCCGGTCAAACGGAACAAACTTTTCACCCAGCATGCCGCCCTTCGGCGTTTCCATCTTCCAATCGTCGCGTAGCCCGCCTTTTGAAAAAGCGGCAATCCGTTTGTGCGCTTCTTTTGCCGCTTTCTTAAAATCGGCATCCACCACCGCATTGGCCTCGGCAATTTCAGCTGGAGTCACCTGCATGCTGCGGATAGATACAGAGGAGCCGTCATAGCGCTTGGCACACTCAACCACGGCCTTATCACCGCGCTCTTTTACGTCGGCCAGAATGCCCGCAGCGGCTTTCATTGCCTTCTCTTCAACAGAAGGGCGAAGAAGAAAGTCCTCGACCTTTTTGTATTTCTTGTCGGTACCCCATTTAACAATCGGTGTCAGATTCCTGCTCATATAAATTCCTTGTTATTCCAAAGGGTGGAAAATCTACCTGTAAACGGGGTTAATTCAACCCTTATTTACCAATGCAGAAACGCGAAAAAATGCTCTCCAGCAGCTCTTCGTGATAGACCCGACCAGTCACCTGCCCGAGAAACTCAAGTGCGGAACGTAGATGTTCAGTGGCCAGAACAGCATTTTCTTCGACATTTTCATTTAAAAATGCACGGGCGTCCCGAGCTTCAGCATGCGCACGAACCAGCAAGTTGCGGTGGCGTTCCGAGATCACAGCATGCGGATCCGCCTGCAAATCCGCTCCTTTTTCCAGCAGGTCAGCCATGGCCTGTTTGAGCTCATCCACGCCGACTCCCGAAACAAGACTGGCCTCAATTCCCTCAATGCCATCCAACTTACGGCCTTGATCTATTTTATTCAAAACCACCACACTTCGCTCAGGAACCAGCTTATCCAGACGGACGCGATCTTCTTCATGCAAGGGCTGCGAGGCATCGACCAGATATACTGACAAGTGTGCTTCTTCGCTGTGCGCTTCCGCCCGGCGGATGCCTTCTGCCTCGATTTCACAATCGGTTTCGCGCAGACCGGCCGTATCCGTAATCCGCAACGGAATACCATCCAGCACAAAACCTTCCTCGATCGTATCCCGGGTCGTTCCGGCGGTGCTCGACACAATGGCCCGCTCAAAACCGAGCATGGCATTCAGCAGCGTTGACTTCCCGGCATTCGGCCGCCCCAGAATAACCACCCGGGCCCCTTCACGCAACAGACGGCCTTCGTCCCATGTATCCAGCAGCTTATCCAAATTCAGGAATGTACGATCCAACAATCCGGCAATCCCGGAGAACACATCATCCGGAAGCTCATCTTCCACAAAATCCAGCGTTGTTTCCAGGTTCGCAGCCACTTCCAAAAACGCATCATAGATGGAATCGAACTGATCGCTTAGTCTTCCCTCCATCTGCTCCATCGCAGCCGAAGCCGCACGGTCGGAGCGCGCACGGATCAGATCAAAAATGCCTTCAGCCTGGAGCAAATCTATACGGCCGTTGAGAAATGCTCTCTTCGTAAATTCGCCCGGCTCCGCCATGCGGGCACCGGCATCCAACGCTCGACGCAGAATCCGGCGCATACCGACCGCTCCCCCGTGTCCTTGAATTTCAACCACGTCCTCTCGCGTATAACTCTTGGGAGCACGCATGACCAACACCAGGCCGGTATCAATTTCACCGCCCTCACCATCCAGCACCTTGCCATAGGCGAACGTACCGTGATCCCGCTCGGAAACCGGCATCTTATCCAATGGCTCAAAAAGCAGGTCCGCAATCGTCCAGGCAGCGGGACCGGAGATGCGAACAATGCCCACTCCGCCCTCGCCGGGTGGTGTTGCAATCGCTGCAATGGTATCTGGATTGTATACTGACATGCGCGGGATGATAACGGTTTCCAAGGTCTGGAAAAGCAGAAAACCCCGTGCGATTGCACGGGGTTGAATCAACTTAAATTAAACTGGATTTAACTATTCAGCAGCAGGCTGGCCTTTTTTCTTCCCTTTACCTTTGCCTTTGCCTTTTTCATCGGCACTCAATTTGCCATCACCGTTCTTATCCATCTTGGCGAATCTTGCTTCGACCTTGGCCTGATCAAACTCAGTACCTTTTTTCTCAGCCTGCTTCTTCGCGTTGGCAATATATTGTTCCTTGGTTACATCCTTACCCTTGGCCTCGCCCTTTTTCTTGGCAGCATCTTCCCCAGCCTGAATACCAACGGCAACGCAGGCGATCAACGCCAATACAAACCACTTCTTCATAACAAACCTCCAAGTATGGATTACCGGCCTTCCTGCACTATCCAATCCCGATCATGGATCAATGTGAAAGACTCTTATATAACGGAATAGCCTCAATGCATTTGGACATCAAGTTAAAAACACTCCCTACGGACGGTAATACTGCATGGCTTCCGGCATGTGTTCCCGGAGTTTTCTGATGCGTGTTTCATCCGAAGGGTGCGTACTCATAAATTCAGGCGGCGCATCTGGGTTGGATGCTGCCATCCTTTGCCAGAAACCAATAGTGGCCTCTGGGTTGTATCCGGCCATCGCCATAAAAATAAGTCCTAGATGATCTGCCTCGCTTTCATGCAACCGGGAATACGGAAGAATGCCGCCATACTGGGTTGTTAGCCCGTAGACCATCGTGATCGCATCCCCGTAATCCGTCTCGCTTCCCAGCCAGGATGCCAGATAACCGCCGCCCTGCTGTATCATCTGATGACTCACCCGCTCTGTTCCGTGCCCGACTACTGCATGGGCAATTTCGTGTCCCATCACTACCGCAATGCCAGCCTCATCCTTGGTATACGGCAGAATGCCGGTGTAGAAAGCAACTTTACCGCCCGGCATGCACCACGCATTCGGAATATCCTCATCAATCAGATTAAACTCCCAGACAAACCCTTCGATTAAAGCCAATTGGTTTTGCTCGCGAAGATATTGTTCCACCGCCGCCGAAATCTTTTTACCAACTCGCCGGATTTGTTCTGTCTGCTGCGGATTGGTCGATAGCGGACCCTTTTCAACAACTTCATTATAACTGACTGCACTCTGCGCAACCATTTGTTCATCCGACACCAGCTTCATCTGCTTCCTTCCGGTAATCGGAACAGTGGAACAACCCACCAACGCAAACAATAAAATAGAGAGCACCATGTTTTTCATTACAAACCCCTTGTTCTAAAATTTGTTCCCATCATACTATTTCGTAATGTTTAAATCCACATTCCTGTTCCTACTTCTGAGTATGGTCCTCCTGATACGGCCCGTTTCAAGCGAGGCACAATACATCATTCGGCAGGGGGATAAAGCCGGAGAAATCAATCGCCGAACAATTATTCTTCCATATGTCTTTTCCAGCGAGACGCTTGGCCTTGGAGTTGGATTGGGCGGCAGCTATGGTCCGGAATCCCAACCGCAGAGCACATACTACGGCACCATATACGGGACGGAAAATGGTTCATGGCTGGGCATGCTGGGCGGGTACAACCTGCAGATGCCCGGTTTGGAACGACTCTATATCCGCCCCCATATCATTGCTTCACGCGCTTCCGAAATGCGGCTATATATCGATGGCAATCCGGATTATGCCGCGGAACGGGCTGGATCAAATGAATCAAGCGAAAATAATTATATACAGAAGGATGCCCATGACCTGATTATTGACCTGCAATTACGCTATATCCTACCTTGGGGGCACTACCGGACTGAACCTGTACATACCTATATCACCCGCAATGGCACATTACATAAAAACCCCAGTGGAGCTGAATCATGGAACCCGCTGAAAAGCGGTCAATCCGCGATCATTTTCAGACCGTATTACCGAAATATTTTCAGTGATGAGGAGGAGGGTGAAACCTTATATTTCGAATTGGGATTCAACCACGACAACCGCGATTACATCCCCAATCCGCACCGCGGCTACCAACTCAAGATCGGTATTTCACACGATTTTGACTGGCTGGAGGATACGCGAAGCTGGACCTCGATCGACGGTGAAATTGATGCCTTCATTCCTCTGTGGGATACTTCATGGAGCCGACAGCAAACGCTGGCCTTATCCTGGTGGGCCGCATACGCACCTTCGTATGACTCCAGAACCGTGAGCAACACCGGCAAACCGCCCTATTTTGCAGGGCCGACGTTAGGAGGATATTGGCGACTGCGGGGTTACCCGGCCTACCGCTTCCACGATAAGGCCGCCATTTATTATGGTGCCGAATACCGCGTCATGCCGGAGTGGCAACCCTTTGGGGCTATCGAACTTCTTGATCCACTACAAATCCGATGGTGGCAGATTGTCGGATTGCTAGAAGCCGGCCGGGTAGCGCCAAGCTGGGACATCGGAACCCTTCATACCGATATGAAATACGATGTCGGCATTGGCCTGCGCGGCATGTTTTATACCGGCATCGGACGTCTCGACTTCGTGGTTTCGGATGAAGGATTTTCCCTCGTCGCCATGTTTGGCCAGACGTTTTAGTCGAGCGTATTGACCAGTAGGCCGGAACGAAGTTTCGGCTCAAACCAGGTGCTTTTCGGCGGCATCAGCATGCCGGCATCCGCAACGGAAAAAAGCTGATCCATCGAGGTCGGATACATAGAGAAGGCTATGACGGCACGCCCCTCGTTCACCCACTTTTCCAGTTCTTCCGTTCCCCGGATTCCCCCGATAAAATCAATATCGTTGCTCACGCGCGGATCAGCAATATTCAGGATGGGAGCCAGCACATCATTCTGCAGAATACTGACATCCAGCACAGCAACTGCATCGGAGGCATCTGGAATGTTTTTCGGTGTAAGCGTGCTCCAGGCCCCATCGATATACATGCAGAACTCACCCGCCTTGGTCGGCGTTGAAACTCCGTTGGCTTCCACAACAAAACGTTCGTTCAGCGCGCTGAAGAATTCTTCCTTCGTTCCGGGCAGAGCAAGAATTGCACGGTTATAGGCCAGAATCTTCAATTCGCTTTCCGGGAACATGACCGCGAGGAAATAGTTATACGGCTCGTCGCCGGTGTGGTTCGGGTTCGCATCGCGGCGCTTTGCACCGACCTTCGCAGCCGAAGCGGAACGGTGATGCCCATCAGCCACATACGTCGCCGGAATTTCGCCGAACGCTTCTTCTATAACGGCGGCATCTTCAAACTTCCAGATGACATGTTCAACGCCATCTTCAGCCGTAAATTTATAGAGCGGTTCCGTAGTTTTTGTCGCATCAACCACCGCATTGATTTTTTCGCTGTCGCGGTAGGCCAGAAAAACCGGGCCGGTATTGGCATTCTGCGTATCCACATAACGAATACGGTCATCTTCTTTTACCTGACGGGTCTTTTCATGAATCTTAATTTTTCCCTGCTCGTAATCTTCAAAATGGCAGGTCGCCACAATACCGAACTGGAGATGATCGCCCATTTTCTGGCTGTAGAGATAAATGGAAGGTTTTTCTTCACGGATCAGAATGCCCTCGTCCATCAAGCGCTCGAGGTTAGCTTTGGCTTTCACATAAACTTCATCACTGTAGGGATTCGTATCTTCGGGCAGGTCGATTTCCGCACGCACCACATGCAGGAAGCTATCGGGGTTTCCGGACGCCAGTTCAGTCGCCTGCTTTTTATCCACCACATCGTAAGGAACCGATGCAACTGCTTCAGCCTTGCCCTCTGCAGGACGCCATGCCTTGAATGCCTTAACTTTCATATCTTAAACCTTCCTTTTTCAATAATGGGAACCGTTTAGTCCCAGACATACTGTTCGTTAAATTCCAATTTATGCTTCGCGAAAAAATCCCGTAATTCATCCTGGAATGAAGTCTGTTTATGATGCTCCATTTGATTGGAAATATAATTTTCAACCGTCTCAAGATTTGACTGAGAAACGGAGAAGCTAGCGTATCCCGACTGCCATTTAAACTCGGAAATCCCCTTTTTGTAGAGCCACCGGGATGAGACTCGCTTTACCTCTTTCACGTAATCTGCAATCGTCTATATTCGCGCGAGGGTAGTGAGCATATGAACGTGGTCTTCTGTACCCCCAATACGGATGGGATAACAATCCAATTGCTTTGCAACTCCCCCCATATAGGCATGAAGTTCTTCGCGAATTGCGGCATCGGCTAAAAAGGGTTTGCGGTTTTTTGTGGAGAATACGGTATGGATATAGATTTTGGATAATGATTGCGGCATTTCCTCTTCTCCAGTTTAGCTCGGCAAAACCCCTTCAGGGTTAATCCTATTCTCTCAACTCACCCCAAGGTAGCCTAGCGGCAACCCTGGTTAGAGAGTTGATTAAAATCCGTCCAACCCTGAAGGGGTTGTGTCCCTACGCCTGCTCCGGCTTCGGCGCGCGGGCCATTAAATCCATCATGGCCTGGCGCGGATCCTTGCCGCCGTGCACGACCGCATCCACCTGCTTCGTAATGGGAACGCTAACGCCCAGCTCGCTGGCCAGTTCTTTTGCGGCCTGGCAGTTCCAGACGCCTTCCGCCACCATTTTCATGCTGCCCATGATCTCGGAGAGCGTTTCGCCCTTCCCGAGGCGTTCACCGACCCCCCGGTTGCGGCTGTGCTTACTCATACAGGTCACCATCAAATCGCCGATTCCGCTGAGTCCCATGAAGGTTTCCGGCTGAGCCCCCAGTGCGGCACCAAGGCGGGTGATCTCTGCAATGCCACGGGTCATCAGCGCCGCTTTAGTATTGTCTCCGAATCCCAGGCCATCACTGATCC
>CAZAPF010000085.1:0-12197 GCA_964486885.1 uncultured Verrucomicrobiota bacterium | reverse complement strand
TTTGCAGGAACCATCTGACTGGCCACAAACCGTTCCCAGATCAGCTTATAGAGCTTCTGTTCGGCCGCATCCAGCTTTACCCCTTCCCTTCCGGGTTCAACAGAGGCATCCGTTGGCCGGATCGCTTCATGAGCTTCCTGCGCTGCACCCTTGCTCTTATAGAAGTTGGGCTTTTCAGGAAGATATTCCGCACCAAAACTGTTCCCGATAAACGAACGACATTCATCCAGTGCGGACTGGGCAATGTTAAATGAGTCGGTACGCATATAGGTGATTAATCCGCTTTCATACAGCTTCTGCGCAAGCCCCATTGTACGGGCGGGAGCATAACCCAGCGAGCCCGAAGCGGACTGCTGAAGCGTGGAAGTAATAAATGGAGGCCGCGCACGGCGGGTTACTTCCTTTGTAATGACATCACTGACGTTGAGCGGACTGTTGTTCAACTCGTTCTGGATGCCTTCAAGCTGTTCCTGCGTTTTCACAGCACCCGGCAACAGCTTACGATCCTTGATACCGATCGGCTCGCCATTGATGCGCGCAAGCTTAACCGTGAACGGATCAAGCGGAGCTTCCTGCTTACGAACTTCCGCACCTACGGTAAAATAGGTTTCCGGCTGAAAATTCGTGATCTCGTTTTCGCGCTCCACCACCAGACGAAGTGCAACGGTCTGCACCCGGCCCACACTGTTGGCCCCGCGGATCTGCTTACGCACCACGGGACTGCCCTGGAACCCCACCAGACGGTCAAGAATACGACGAGCCTGCTGTGCATTTACCCGATCCATATCAATCTTTTCGGGTTGTTCAAACGCGGCCAGAATTGCCGGCTTGGTAATTTCGTTATAGGTCACGCGGTAAAAGTTTTCTTCGGCAACATTCTTTTTCAACGCTTCAAAAAGATGCCACGCTATGGCCTCTCCTTCGCGGTCGGGGTCGGGTGCCAGATAGACATTGTCGCACTTCTTAGCCTCGGCCTTGAGTTCCTTGAGGATTTTTTTACCACGGGTTGTTGCAGTATACGATGGCTCGAAATCCTTCTCAACATCCACGCCCAGTTTCTTCGCCGGCAGGTCGCGTACGTGGCCGACCGAAGCCATTACCGTATAGTCCTTACCGAGAAACTGGTTAATTTTTTTCGCCTTAGCCGGCGACTCCACAATCACTAAATTTTTGCTCATAGCACTTCCTTATCAGTTTTAAACACTAAGGCACAAAGGACTCGAAGGTTAGGTTACGAATCGCTTAATGCCGTTCTTAATTAAAGGGACGTTATAGTTAATTAAATAACCAAGCCGTTTTTTGCTTAGCTTTAAATAGGTTAAAATTTGCGATTGAAACAACGAATTCATATCAACGACCGCTTTGTTTTCAACAATCACATTATCTTCTACCAGTATATCGATTCGCAGCTTGTTCCGCGTTAGCACCTGGCCATCAAACTCAATGGGAACATAAACCTGCTCATCCACCTTCAGGCTTTTCCGCCTCAGGTCATAAATCATGCATTCCTCATAAACTGATTCCAGCAATCCCGGACCAAGCTCCTTATGAACACGATAAGCCGAATCGACGATCTCTTTTCCGATCCGTTCAAGCTCATCTGATATTGGTTCATGAGTCATTTTTCTTAGTGTCCTTAGAGTCTTTGTGTTTACTTCATCTGTCGCAGGTCTTCTGCGAGTTCGACCATCCGACCCGGGAGGGTGCGAATGACCCGTTTCATTTCCAATCCTAATAGAATACCGCTCAGTTCATGGCTTTTAAGCGCGAGTTCGCGCCCGAGCGAATCGATATCCTTTGGCTCCTGCCAAAGTGCCTCTACAAGCTTTGATTCCTGATCCGTCATAGGAACATCCGGGCGAGCAGCAGGTTCCGCCTCGGGCGTTTCCCGCTCGGATGGCGGAATTAAAAATTCATACTCTTCTAAAATATCGTCGAGCGATTCAACCAGCTTGGCCCCATTCTTGATCAGCAGATGCGGCCCGCGTGCGCCCGGGGTATCAATGCGTCCGGGCAAAGCAAAAACCGTGCGTCCCTGATCCATCGCGGCCTCGGTGGTATGCATGGAACCGCCCTTTACAGCCGATTCTATTAACAGCACGCCCATACTTAGTCCGCTGATGATCCGGTTGCGGTATGGAAATGTCATGCGATCAGCCCGACGGCCCATGGGATATTCACTAACCACCGCCCCCTGCTTCGCAATCCGGTCTGCAAGTTCAGCATTTTCCGGAGGATAGAGACAGTCCAGCGCACCGCCCAAAACGGCGATCGTTCGACCCTCGCTTTTCAATGCCCCGTTATGAGCGGCCGTATCGGTTCCGCGCGCTAATCCACTTACGACTGTAAAACCGGTTTGCCCCAGCTGATAGGCCAGCCGGTCTGCGGCCGACAGACCATAATGTGATGTCGAGCGGGATCCGACAATTCCAAGCGCTTTATCATCGGCGGATACAATATGCCCACGGATATACAATGCCAACGGCGGACCGTGAATCGCTTTTAAGGATTCCGGATATTCGTCGTCAAGCGGAGTAATGATCCGCGCTCCAATTTCAGCGGATTTATCAAGCTGGGCTTCAACATTGATGCTGTCCCGCTGTGCAATAATCTTAAGCGCCAGCTTTTCGCCGACACCCCGAGCTTCCATTAACGCTTCCCGGTCGGCCTCAAGAATCGCTTTGGGCGAACCAAGGGTATCGACCAGCCTGCGGACGCTTACCGGCCCGAGCCCCTCGATCATATTCAGAACAATATAGGCAAGACGCTCTTCCATTAGCCGAGTTCGTTCCAGAGCTGCTCCATCAGGTCTTCCGGAATTTCGTTTCCGATCGATACGGTTCCGATTTCCGAAGCCAGAACAAATTTCGGCATGCCGCCGATTGTTTTTTTATCAACTGAAAGGGCTGCACGCAGCGCAGGCCACTCCAGTCCGGGTGCGGTCACCGGAAGTTCTAATGCCCGAAATATTTTTTCAATGCGGTCGCCCGCATCCTGTGAAAGACCCGTCAGAGCCACGGAGGCGCGGGCAGCATAGACTGAACCAATCGCCACCGCTTCCCCGTGCACATATTTTCCGTAACCGGCCACATTTTCAACAGCATGACCAACGGTGTGACCAAAGTTTAAAATGGCGCGCAGGCCGCCCTCACGTTCGTCCTGCGCGACCACTTCTGCTTTTACTTCGCAGCTACGGCCAACCATCCGTGCGAGCAGTTCTGAATCATTCACATCACTCAACGCGTTCACACACGATTCCAGCGTCTCGAAAAACTCACCGTCATAAATAATGCCGTATTTCACCACTTCGGCCAGGCCCGCAGCATATTCGCGCGGAGGCAGGGTCTTAAGCGTTTCGAGATCAGCCAGCACAAGCTGCGGCTGATAGAAGGCGCCGACCAGATTCTTCCCCTCAGGAATATTAATTCCGGTTTTTCCGCCGACCGAGCTGTCGACCATAGAAAGCAGCGAGGTCGGAACCTGCACAAAGGGAATGCCTCTTAAGAAGGTGGCGGCCACGTAGCCTGCCAGATCACCGATCACTCCCCCGCCGAGCGCCACAATGAATGATTTTCGATCGAGCCCAGCCTTGATGCATTCGCTGTAGAGAGCGAATACCTGATCACCGCACTTCGTCTGTTCTCCGGGCGGCAGTGTGACAGAACTGGCTGAAAAACCCGATTTTTCGAGGGATTCCAATGCCTTATCCAAATAGTGGCCGCCCACATTTTCGTCGGTAATGACCAAACATTTCCCCTTCAGACCGGCTTCGGAGCAAAGCCCGCCGAGTTGATCCAAAATTTCCGCTCCGATATGAATGCTGTAGGAGCGATCGCCTAAATTTACTGGTACGTCGTATAACATAGCTCGGAGTGTGTAGGGGCTGGCAGGGGGGCAAGTCAAACTAATTCTTATTGCGTATTATTTACTCCGTATTAAATCTGCCTATGTGCACCGTTCGAATCACAAAAGACGTAGTCCGCAATACGTAATATTTTCTCACATTTCAATATTGAACCGGAAAATGCGACCTGTATATTGGGACTCAATTGGTACTAATTTAATTAACCTAAGGAGAAATACCATGAACGTTGACCAGCATCTGAAAGTTGCAACCTGGCATATCGAACAGGCTCGTCTTCACGCTACTGTTGAAGAAGGCCACAAATGCGGCTGCCCGCTGAACGATGACTATGCAAAAATCATCGAACAGGTTGAAAGCGGCAACATTGTTGACGAAGGTCACTAGACCGAAAGCATGATCAATACTCCGCGATCACGGATCGCGGCTACATGCAGGAACCGCCCTACCCGGCGGTTCTTTTTTATACCCTCCAATTTTACATTGTGGTGACAATTTGCCCATTGGTCTTATGTACGTTACCTTCATCAAACACGGGGGTGTATTATGAAGACGGGAACATGGATTATCACAGCATTGCTGCTGACTCATGCGTGCGAAGCAAATGAGCTGAATCAGAAATATGAGAAGGCTTACTATCTGGAAACCGCCAAAGGGCAGGTGAAAAAAGCGGCGGCCCTCTATCAATCGATCGCAGAACAAGAGCCCTCCGCCGAAAACAAGGCCGCGATCAAAAACAGTCTGCTACGCCTGCTGCACATTGGAACCATACGCGGACACGAAGCCACGATTAAAGACTGCCACGAAAAACTTCTTAGCCAAACTGACCTTACGATTCAGGAACTGATCAATCTCGCGAAAGACGGTTCTATTATCCATATCCCCCCGGGCACCTACGAAAGCGTCATTAGAATCAGCAAATCCATCACGCTGACGGGAGCCGACCGCAATACCACCATTCTCACTGCGGAGGCCGATCAACCACTGATTCATGTTCCGAAGAAGCTGGAGGTGACGCTGGAATCGTTAACCCTCAAGAGTCAGGTCGCAACCAGTGAGCGAAGCGACCCGCCCGGATGCGCGATCCTCGCGAAAGATTCTAAACTGATCGTCCGCGACTGCGCCGTGATCGCACTGGCCAATACTTCGCGTTGCCCGCTCGGCGTGTTCATTCAGGGCTTCGCAGAGGTTCAATTGCTCGACAGTCACTTCGAAGGCTACGCCTATCCTATCTTTTACGACGACGGATCTGAAGGCTTAGTGAAAAACTGCGTAGTGCGTAATCCGGGCGATTGCGGTTTTATGTCGCACGCCGAGAGCGAAGTGACGATTGAAGGCAACATTTTTACCGGCTCCGCAAAACACGGCGTCCGCAGTACCGGCGGAACCATTTACGCCCGCAACAACCTCATCATCAAAAACCACAACCGCGGATTCTATCTCGGCAACAAAACGACACACGGCGAAATCACGAATAACGCCATCGTGGAAAACGGAAGCGGGATCAGCGCTTTCGCATCCTGCGACATCGAGATCGAAAACAACGTAATCGTCGGCAACAGCTTCTCCGGAATCGATACGCGCTACTACGGCCGGATTCAGGTCAAAAACAACATTATCACCGACAACGAAAAGATGGGATTTGCGGTTTTTGAGAAAGGCAGTCCTAAATTCAAAGTCGGCAAAAATACCTTCCATGGAAATGGAGAACCCGCGACCGACTACAAACTCCCCTCCTCCACCATCGTGGAAGGTCCAAACTTTTCCGACGCCGCCAACGGTGACTTCTCTCCCGGAAACAACACCGTCAAATCCGCCGGACACGGTTTAACGGATAGCGAATTAATTTCCAGCTTATGGAAAAAATATATGGAGACCTGCAATTGAAAAAACCACTGATTGTCACCATCCTACTGATCGCAGGAACCGTCTTGGCCGACGATCTGTCACAAAGTTATGAAAAGGCCTACTTCCTGGAAACCGCCAAAGGACAGAAAGAAGAAGCATTGGAAATATATCGGAAAATTGCTGCCGAAAAACCCACTGAAGACAACAAGGAAACCATCCGCCGTGCACTGGAAAGAATGCAGGTTCTTTATGGCAACCACAAACCCTCCCCGCTTCAGGGACTCGTAGACAACTTCGACATGTCCAAAGGAACGCTTAATAAAATCGTACGAATATTCGGAGAGCCCGATGGATATTATCTGGGGAAAGAAAAACTCAAAAAGAACAGTCTACCAGATTATTTCTGCATGAAATACAAGGACGGTTTCCAGGTCTGGATGGAACATGGAATGATCAAGGAGTTCCGCTTCGAAGACGAGCCGCTCTATACCATCGCAGGTATTACGACAGGAACTTCGCTGGAACGGGTGCTGAGTATCCTTGGCCGCCCTCGCAAAATCATCGAAAACAGGGAGTGCGGCTATGAGGAACGCATTCTCTACAAAAACAACAAAGGCCGCCCCAGAGGCCATGCCTACTATGCTGACAAGGGCCTCCGTATGTTTTTTATGGGCGACAAGGTCTGCGCGCTTTACGTAACCGACAACACGATCCTCCGGGATAAATAACAAGAAATGAATGCCCGGCTATCCAGACCGCCCTACACGGCATTGCTGACGCTGCTGATGGCCGGTCTGTTCATTTCCGTTTACCTGCTCAATCGGGAGCAGTATATTGCATCCTGCAATAATATCGGTGCCTCGTTTGATTATACCCTGAAACATTTGGCAGGGAATCTTGCGGAGGACTTAGAAAGACAGGAGATGCAGTATTTTACCCTTACTGGTGATGACCGCCTCCTGAAGGCCAGCTTTTTTTTTGTTAGCGAAAGTCAGGTCGTTCCTGCATGTGTGAGCAACCTTCTTACACACCTTCCAAATGCTGTGGCTGAGCAGGCCTATCAGGAAGGCATCCAGGCCCTTCCCGACAAGACAGCACTGCCCCACTTTAAATTGGCCGTAAAACTTAAAGCGGACACCCATGAACGGCTTTACCAAAAGATCAGTTCGCATTTTAACGTACTCGAACTGGACTATGACATAGAGACGGTTTGCTGTATCCTGTCGCTTATAAACCGGACGGATGGATTGCTAACCCAACCCCAGTCAACATTCTTTCGGTCAATGCTTGAGGAACAGGTTCAAAACCTGGAAGAGATTCAGCATCGCCTTTCCTCCTTGTACCTAAGAGCAGAAGAGATCAGCCAAATCCTGAACCTCCAAAAAGGTTCCTTCCGAGTTCCATTCCAAGAACAGGTACTGTCGATCCGGAATGATGGCCTTGCCCTGCTCTACACCCCCCGACTGCGAGAATCTCCGCCCTATGAAATAATGACGAAGCCCGAAGGCCTGCACAGGACCATTGTTCCCGGATACTACCTTACGGTGCCCGATGCAATCATTGCGGATCAAATGGAGAAAATCCGAAAAAGACACCGCAATAACATGGCCATATGGGGACTAATGGCACTGCTTGGAAGCATCCTGATTTTCGGCATGATTGCATCGACAACGCGTCTGCGCAACCTCGATGCCATGCGTACTGAATTTATTGCCACCGTATCGCACGAGCTGCGAACACCGCTTTCGCTGATTCGTTTGCACGCGGAAACGCTCAGCCATGGCCGTGTGCCGAATGGAAAGGTTGAGACCTACCATCAGACGATTCTCACCGAGGCAGAGCGGCTCACCGGCATTGTTAATAACGTGCTCGATTTCTCGCGTATGGAGCGCGATAAACTGAAGCTCCATCTTGAGCCGACTGATCTTTCCGCGCTCACAGAGCATATTGCCGAAACCTTCCATGAACGACTCCAGCAGGAAGGCATCGCTCTGGAACGAAACATCGCCGCGGGCGTCGCGGGAGCCGTCGATCCCATCGCCTATTCGCAAGTCGTCTTCAACCTGCTCGACAACGCGATCAAATATTCTAATGGCACAAAAACCATCCAGATCGAACTGGACGTTTCCAATGGGTGGAATATTCTCAGGGTCGTGGACCAGGGCATCGGCATTTCCGACAAGCTGAAGAAGCGCGTCTTCAAAGAGTTCGTCCGATCAGACGACCGCAGGGTGACGGCACGGCGCGGCAGCGGCATCGGGCTCAGCGTGGCGAAACGACTGGTTGAAAAGATGAATGGAACGATCGAGGTAGCCGATAACCAACCGAATGGTTCAATTTTTACCGTTCGCGTACCGCCCGCTTCCAGCGGGCTCCAAGGCCGCCAAGATGGCGGCGATACAAAAGGAAGCAATGAAACTATTAGTGGTTGACGACGAAAAGGCGATGACCGACGCCATTGCGGATAATCTGGAATTCGAAGGATTTCAGGTAACCCGCGCCTATGGCGGTCAACAGGCGC
This sequence comes from uncultured Verrucomicrobiota bacterium, assembly GCA_964486885.1. Lineage (GTDB taxonomy): Bacteria > Verrucomicrobiota > Kiritimatiellia > Kiritimatiellales > Pontiellaceae > Pontiella. Next base: position 3,966 of record CAZAPF010000085.1, on the reverse strand, counting down.
TCGATGCACTGCTTGCGGAAAAGCACGCGCTCGTCGTTCTCGACGTCATGATGCCCGATCTGGATGGATTCGAAGTGCTTGCGCGGCTCCGCGCCAATAAGGACCAAACGCCCGTCATCTTCCTCACCGCACGTTCCGCCGAAGCCGACAAGCTACGCGGCCTGGGGCTTGGTGCAGACGACTATGTCGAGAAACCATTCAGCGTGCTCGAACTGATCGCCCGGGTTAAGGCCATACTCAACCGAACATCGCCCGGTTCCGGACTCGATTTTTTGGAAATAGGAAATGCTCGAATTGATTTCAACAAACTGTCCATTGAGCTAAACGGAAAGCAAGAAGAACTGGGGCGCTATGAAGCTGACATCCTGAGATTACTGGCCTCAGAACCCGGTCGTGTATATTCGCGCGATGACATCCTGAATGCCATCTGGGGCATGGAGGCATTCCCGACGAACCGGACAATCGATAATTACATCGTCAAGCTCCGCCAAAAAATTGAGCCGGATCCAAAGCATCCGCAATACCTGCATTCCATCTACGGGAAGGGTTACAAGCTGACAACAGGCTGAAGCATTTGTTTTAGGTAAAGCGAACCGGTGGCAACCACCAGGCGGGAGGGCTCCGCCATGGCCCATGCATCAGCTTCCTTCCAAGCATCAGGCACAGTGGTCGATATAGCATCAATTCCTGCAGCCTTGCACTGCACCGCGGACGCTTCAGCAGTCGTGCCGCGCGGAGCGTCGATTGGTATCGTCCATGCCGTATGCACCAGCGATTTTAATTCCCGCAGGAATTCGATCGACTCTTTATCGTCGAGAAAGCCGAATATAAAACCTATCTGATGCCTCGGATAAACTTCCTTAAGCGTTTTTGCCAAAGCGTGTCCCGCTGAGGGATTATGCGCACCATCCAGGATCACAGTCGGATTACTTCCGACTAGTTGAAACCGGGCGCCCCACTCTACCGATTCCAATCCCTTCTTAAATTCCAGTTCAACATCCAACATGTCGGATAACACTTCCGCTGCTGCAACCGCTACAGCACAGTTTTCACGCTGGCATTCACCCATCAGCGGAAGCTGGACCGGTGGCAGGTTGCGCGAGTGCGTTTCGATTTTGAGGCGCTGAACTGCTTTATTGTAGATGCGGCTTCCAGCCGCATTGCGCACGCCTGGCTCTTCCGTCGCAACGGGGCTGGAAGCCCCGTCTACTTTCACTACCGAGACCGCCTCCGAACTTGAAATAATGGGAACGCCCATTTTCTGCAGTTCAGCAAGCGCCGCTTCCGACTGCGGTGCCGAGACAACGGGTCGGCCGGGTTTAATAATGCCGGCTTTTTCAGACGCAATCTGTTCAATGGTATCGCCAAGGAAATTGGTGTGGTCGATATCGATGTGCGTGATGATCGAAACTAAAGGAATAACCACATTAGTTGCATCCCAGCGTCCTCCCATGCCGGTTTCGATAATGGCAATATCGACGGATTCGTCGGAAAAATATTGAAAGGCAATTGCCGTGGATATCTCAAAAAAGGTCGCCGGCCGCTGGCCGGTTGCTTCCGCAACGCCATCCGCCACGGCCTCCAGTTGCTGAATGTAACCCTCGAGTTTACTTTGAGACATCTGATCACCGTTGATACGAAAGCGTTCTGAAAAATCGATCAGGTGCGGGGACGTGTAGAGACCGGTCTTAAAGCCGGATGCGCGCAGAATGGATTCGAGCATGGCACATACTGAACCCTTGCCATTGGTACCGGCCACATGAATGACCGCGAGCTTGTGATGGGGATTCCCCATCGACTCCAGCAACGAGGTTATAATTTCGAGACCGGGCTTAATACCCTGCGTCGTTCTGGCGAACAGGGCTTTGACTGCGTCGGACATTACTTATCGCACATGTAGTCGAGCACGGTGCTCATGCGCCCGCGCAGTTCGCTGCGCGGAACAACCATATCGATGAGCCCATGATCCTGCAGGAATTCAGCACGCTGGAAACCTTCCGGCAGATCCTGCTGAATGGTATCCCGGATAACCCGGGCACCGGCAAAACCGATAAGTGCTTCCGGCTCGGCAACAATGACGTCGCCCAGCGTGGCAAAACTGGCCATCACACCAGCCATGGTCGGATGGGTTAAAATCGGGATATAAGCCAGCCCGGCTTCAGCATGACGGGCCAGTGCCGCGCTGGTCTTGGCCATCTGCATGAGGCTGAGCATACCTTCATACATACGGGCTCCGCCTGAAGCACAGGAAAGCAGCACCGGGCGACCTTCTTCAGTGCAACGCTCAATCAGATAGGTTACCCGTTCGCCGACCACGCTGCCCATGCTGGCACCGAGAAATGAAAAGTCCATGACACCCAGGCCGATCTCGCGACCATTCAGCGTGCAGCCACCGACGGTGACGGCATCATCCCAGCCGGATTTTTTCTGATTGGCTTCAAGCTTCTGAACGTAGGACTGCATGCCGGTAAACCCGAGGGCATCGACGGATTTAATATCGCCCGCCCACTCCTCAAAGGAACCTTCGTCTGACAGCAGATTGATGCGCGCCTGGCGTGAAAGGGTAAAGTGGTGGTCACATTTGGTGCAGACTTCAAGGTTCGCGGCAACTTCTTCTTTATAGACGATCTCCCCGCAGGAGGGACATTTCATCCACAGACCATCCGGTACTTCGCGTTTTTTAACCGTGATACTGGAATAATTTTTTTTGCTACTTCCAAACAAAGCCATCTTCAAATTCCTCTGTTAACCACGCGCTACCGTCAGTACATGAACGGATGCAGCCCCACCCTGTTTCAGGGCCTTCGCGCAGGCGTTTACGGTCGCTCCCGTAGTCATTACATCATCAACGAGCAGCACGCGCTGCCCGGCCAGACACTTTTCCTTCCTGAATTGAAAAGCGTTTTTTACGTTACTAAGCCGCTGAGAGGCTGTCAAATGTGTTTGCGTCGTGGTAGGCCGAATTCGACGGAGCATGCCAGACGAGGTTTTGCACCCGATCCGCCGCCCCAGCTCCCGCGCGAGCACGGCCGATTGGTTATAACCCCGATCCCGCCGCCGGACATGATGCAGCGGAACCGGTACAACCAGATCAAATTCACAGTCCGGAAATTCAGCTTTTAAGCAGTTTTTAAGAATTCCGGCCATATCCGGGGCGAGCCACAACGCCTTTTCGTATTTGAGCATCCGAAGGGCTTCCCCGACTACGCCGTCATAGCGCGAAGCAGAACGGGCCCGCTCAAAAAAAGGGGTGCTGTCCGCACAGGCAAAACATATAAAGCCATGATCAACAGCCCCTGCAACAGGGTCGCCACAGCACTCGCAAAACGGGGGCTCAATGTGAACCGTATCCGTCCAGCAATCCCAGCAGATGTAACGGAAGGTTTCCGGAGCCGACACTGAACACCCGATACAGTTGCGGGGATACAGCATGTCGAGCATGTGCTTCATTCGGCGTACAGTTTATTCAGCAATGATCGGATCGAGATTGATTTTTTCCGGTTGAATAACCGGAAGATCCACATCTTTAACCCAATATACGCTTCCCTCGATAAGCAATGAACGGTTGAGCATTTTCTCGAGCTGGCTCTCCCGGCCACGCACCAGGCAGATCGGCTCTTCAATATCGCCTGCAATCAACACCAGCTTATAGAGGCCGGGATTGGCACGGCGCAGGACGCCCGGAAGTTTATCCTTCTTTCCCTGCGGTTTCGATTCGTCGAGTACAAGCATCAGCGGCGGAAGCTCTTCTTCGGGCTCCTTAACCTCTTCCACCACGGGCTCCGGCTCGGGAATCGGCGCAGGTTCAGGAACCACAACAGGCGGAGGTTCGGGCTTAGGCGGTTCAATGATATCCACATAGTCCCCGCTGATCCAAACATAGCTGCCGATCGGCGGGGCAATCTTCAGCCACGTGTTAAATTCTCCCCGCAATGAAAGCAGATCACCCTTGTTTACGACGGCAAC
>CAZAPF010000084.1:0-12330 GCA_964486885.1 uncultured Verrucomicrobiota bacterium | reverse complement strand
CCAGTTACCAACCGTGGTCCACTGGTCATCCCCGTTGTTGGTCAAATTGAGACCCTCGGGTTGCGTGATGTCAGCGGCAGTGAGAGTGATTGTTGTGCCATCAACCGTCATCGTAGCGCCTGAGTCTGCAACCCCGTCGGTGGTGATGTAGCCCGCAGCCATCGCCGTAGTAAGCTCATTGGTAAGGTTGGCAAACTCCGCACCCGCATTCAAAATCAATGTGCCGCCTTCCTCAAAATCCATTCCGTAGGACCCGTAATAGGCTCCATTTGTGTCAAACAAGTTCATATCGTTGAAGGTCATTGTGCCGCCATGCACGTCCAGATCACTGACACCGGCCGCGGCACCGGTGAGAATTTCATCTCCAGTAAAGGTTCCACCTAGCATATGGAAGTCCCCGCCCTTATTGAATTTCAAGTCCTGGGTCGCAGTAATAGCCCCGTAATTAAACATTTCAGATCCAGTAGAATTCATACTGACATCCAACGACAAATTAACCGTGCCATAGTTGTAAACATCCGAATTTATCCCGCCAAGGACAGCTCTCGCATCAAGAGTCGCATTATTTGTAATGGTAAAAACGGCATCTGGATTCATCGTCACATCGTTCGCCGTGCCCGTTACACTCGCTCCAGAGAGCTCCATCGCGCCAGTAACCCACACATCGTCGAGTCCAGTTGGCAAGGAACCGTACAGGTCGGTCGTACCGTTCGTAACCCAGTTACCAACCGTGGTCCACTGGTCATCCCCGTTGTTGGTCAAATTGAGACCCACGAGTTCCGAGATGACGGTGCCATTGATCACCACCTTGTCGAAGGAGCTATCGTCCTTGTTCGCGGTGGCGCTAGTGGCGCCATAGATGTAGAGACGGAACTCGGTCGTCGTGCTCACATTGTTGAATTCGTCGCCCAGAGTAACGACATTATTATTCCAGGTAATAGAGAGGAGGTTTGTCCCGGTCGCGATTTCATTCCCCATGGTGAGTCCGCCGATGGAGGAGTAGAGCGCCCATTGGTCGGCTGAGCGATCAGCGACTTTACCACGGAGGTGCTTGAACGTGAAGGACTCCAGATCGAAGGTCTCGCCGTTTTCCGGTGTCACAGAAAAGGTCATGTATACATTGTTGGAAAACGAATCGGCGAGGGTGGCGGCGTAGGTGGTGGACCCAACTTTGTAACCGAAAGGGTGTCCCTTGCCGCCGAAGCCGAGGGGGGTCGCTGTTCCAAAAACATTCCCCTCGGCATCCAGATTGTCAGTAGGAAAAGTAGCGGCGATGGAGTTCAGACCGGGGGTGGTACCCGCACCCGTGTAGTCAGTCGCACTGATATCCGCGTGGGTATACGTCACCGCTGTCGTGAAGTTGGTTGTTCCGTCGTCGAAGTCATAGCCCACGAGCATCTCGGCCGATGCCACGCCGGCCAATCCCAACAGGATCATCCCTATAATAATTTTCTTCATCTTCTCTTTCTCCTTTTATGAGGTTCCATTTTCCAACTACAAGCTGCTCAACCACCCCGGCCGCAACCCTCTCGTCAGCGCCTGATCCTTCACAAATCAGAATCCTCCTCCGACGATTAAGAAAACATTTAACCGCAACGCAAACACCTTGACAACCTACACGTTTGTGTAGGGGTACCCCCGGGGGCGAATTTTCCAAATCCCGGAACAAATCATTCCAAACATTGGATCCGCGCGTACCGCCATAGCCTTGGCGACGGCGGCTGTTTTTAGACAGAAATATTAACGATAGAAAAATATAAAGATGCAGGTTCCTGTTTAGTTACTTCCATTCTAACTTCTATCCATTATGCGTTCCATACGCACTCACCCTTTACTCCCTATCCATCGGTATTTTAGGCAGAAAAATTGCGGGCAGAAAAATCGACAGGCGGGTTCTGGTGATGTTTTTCTGCCAAATAATCTTTCTGCCTATGTCCTCTGCTGCGGAGCCGCTTTAGAGATAAGGTGACAGGCATGATGTACTATAGCATTTTCGAAAGAACTGTAGCTGTTCTCCAAAGGCAGGCGGGACGCCTGCGGTTCGTATCGCAACCGTCCCGGTTGCCTTGTCCCGAAAAAACATTTGACCTGTGCTATTGCTCGGGTTGGTGAATCAGGGTGCTTCACCCGTGCCGCAGGAGGTAAGCGTTATCGGGTTGGCTGCTGTAGCGGATTCGGAGATCTCAATAGCACCGGAGAACGAGGATCCGCACTTGAAGTGAACCGTGTGTCTCCAGCCACGAGGGTGGCGAAACCCGCCTTTTCGCGCGATTGCCATGCGGCAGCCTCAGATGTGCCTGAATGTCCGTCGTCGCCACCCTCTGAGTCGATGTAGTAGTCGGCCGCACCGGCGTTTATACAACGAGGACGCTGGCAGCAGCAAACAGGACCACCGAGCGAACAGAGAGGTCAGCCATCATTCTAAAACTCATCGGACACCCCCTTTTCTTTGAGTTCCTGAACCCGTATATCCTTAAACCAAACGGTGACTTTTTTATCATGGTGTTCCAAGGCGATGAACCCTTTTTCGCGCAAGCCTTCGGGGTCGTTGTCGACGAATTCCATGACGAGTGTGCCGTTGATGTAATGGGCCAGCTTGTTGCCGACAGCCACAATCCGGAATGTGTTCCAGCCGTTGTCGTCGACCAGATGATTGTGCCCTTTCTTGGCGATGCCGTAGCGTCCACCCGAGCTGGTGGTATAGATGTCGTAAAGCGCGCCCATCGGACCGATATCGCACTGGTAGCCGCTGGTTTCGTAGGGGCGGTTGTTTTTGGTGTAGGTATGGCTGCGGTAGTTGATGCCGCTGTTTCCCTTCACCGGAAAGAATTTGGCCTCCAGAATGAAGTTTTTAAACACGTGGTTGGTGTTGCTGAGATACTGTTTGTATTGCGACGGCCCCTTCCCTTCAATGTGACCATCCACGACGCGCCACACCTCGGGATCCCCGACCCAACCATCCAGGTTTTTGCCATTAAACAAATGAATCCATTCTTCCGTTTGATCCGCCGCGGCGAAGCTCGTTCCGGCGACGGCCATGGCGAGCAAACTACACGATACGATTTTTCTAATGAGGTTGTTTTTCATTTCAGCTCCCGGATTTGTGTTGCGGGTTTTCCGGACTGGTCGGCTTTAAAATATTTTTCTGCGCCGGGGTTCTCGTGCTGCGCGGGTTCTGTTCCCGGCGCGTAATACCATTGCGATTTCCAGTAGGCTTGGTCGGCTTCGTACACGTCAACCGAATCATGGGCCGGATCAAAGGTGTCCGGCAGAATGCCGTAGCGGATCATTTCCCGGAGATAATCTTTGTTCGGCCTGAAATTCTCCATATACCAGGCCGGGTTTTCGGTCTGAACATAGTGCCGCACTTTGCCGATCGCGTTCAGCAACCGCTGGTAATCCGGGTCGTCAGTCGATTCGAACACTTCATGAATTTCATTATCGGCAAACACCTTTGTCTTCAGGTCGTACTTCCGCATCCCTCTGCCGCCGGCCGAACGAGCCAGCGGGGCGGTCAGGATTCGCGATTTTTCAGGGTGGGTCAGGTTATAGATGCGGTTGATGTTTAAACGGTCAAATGCATCACCATGCGTAAATCCTTTGTTCCAGATTTTTTTAACCCGCATGCCCGGTACCCGGCCGGTCTGCTGTTTCTCCCCCGTGTGGCAGCTTGCGCACCGCCGCTCGATCACCTCTTCAATCTGATCCAGCTCTGTTGTTAAAGAAGGCGCCAGGCGTTCTTTCGCCCCGGCATCCACATTCCAGAGCATTCCGGTGCCCAGCGCGGCATAGGTTCCGATATGCGGGGCTCCAACATGGATCCAGTGCCGGACCAGCTCGATTTCATGTTTGGTGAGCTTCACATCATGGTGCCCGCCAGCCAATTTGTTCATGAGCGGGCTGTTCACATCGCCAATGGTGCGCGGGGCGTAATTGCCGCCGCCATTTCGCGCATCGGAGACCTGATTGTGTATGAAAAGATCCAGATAGCTCATGGTGTACGCCAGCCCGGCATCGGAGCTCAGATCCAGATCCCCCTTTGGCTTGTTCGGGTTATGGCAGGAGAGACAATGTTTATCCCAGATCGGCTGAATGTCCCGCCGGTAATCGATCAGCGCCGGAATTCCGGGCACCGGGGTAATGGGACTCACCGGGCGTTTCATGGCCAGCAGCCCGCCGGCATTGGAGTTGGGTGGCGTTGCGACGCGGTCTTCGTGGCAACCAACACAGCTCAGCATTTCACCCGGCGCAACACTGAGAAAGCTATGCATGCGCTTGACCGTCTTCCCGTCTTTATCCAAGGCCACGAGAACAAGGGGACGATTCGCGGGCACTTCAAAATGAGCCGAGCCATCCGACTCAACCGGGACGGTGCCCAGAATCCCTTCGAGCGTGAAGGTTCCGCCCCAGCTCAGCGGAAAGAAATCGCCGATGTAATTAATAGGTTTCGGCAGCGTTTCAAGGATCAGCAGTTGGGTGATATCGCCCGGATTCACCCCCTGCATAGTGCGGCCGATGTTTGCATTCTGAAGAATCAGCGTGCCAGTGACCTTTTCCAAATCGATGCGCGATGGAATGAGCTGCTCTCTTTCCCGCGGCATCAGCGGTCGGGGTTCGTGAATATTGACCCAGTCCTTGTTGCCGACGGCCTCTGCCATCAGCGATACCGTCGCGCCACTGCCGTCAATCAGCGAGATGGCATTGGTATCGCAACTGACCGCGAGAAAGAGCGATGAAGACAGCGCGTACGGGTCTTTCACAAAGGGTTTTCGGATCTGCTTCATCGCCTCTTTATGATCCGGGCCGTGTTCAAGGGAAAGCAGACTCAGGTGCCCCATGTGCTCCTTTTTGCCATGACCCGGGGATTTGGATAAAACGACCTGATCACTGCCGGGTATCGGCTTGGCATCGATAAAGAGGTCATGCCGGTGCATATTCCCGAAAAGCACCGCCTGATTGCTTCCGTCCGGGTTCATGGTCCATAGATGATGAAACCCTCTCTGGCTGCGGTCCACATATTCCCAGCGGGTATACATGATGCGTCCATCGGGCAAAACCCACGGCGTGTTATCATGTTCGATATTGGCGGATAACGAGCGGATATTCTTCCCGCCTGCGTCACATCTATAGAGGGTTCCGACCTGTGTATTCCAGCAGTTCACCCAGCGCCTGGCTCGCGTAGAGACAAAAACAATCCCGCCATCCGGCAGGTAGCTGGGCTCATAATCATCAAAGATCCCATCGGTTAATTGGCGAAGATTGGTGCCGTCTATATTGATCTCATACAGGTGGTACTGTGCTTCGCCCCCCCGGCGATAGGAGAAGAGAATTTTCTGAGCATCGTAATGAACCTGCGGATCACGTATGCCGCCAGTTATGTCCTCCAGCAGAATCGTCTTCCGGCCCGTCTGCAGATTGTACCGGATCAATTTTGAGGCGACCGTGTTGTTGTATGCAGCCCGATTTGCGCCGCCGGCGTGATACCCGATATTCGCATACCAATGCCCGTCATTATGAATCCCGCGCACGGCATAAATAATCTCTTGTACCCCGACCGCATCCAGTTCTTTCAGCGCCTCGGCGCGATTGGATAAAGGGGCACCAATGGACGGTTGCTGAAACATAACCGCAACGAGTAGCAGGACTGCCTTAAGAAATAACGCAGCGGCTCTTCGCTCACCAACTTTCCCCTGCTCCGTTTTATTGCGTACAGCGCTCTCCAACGTACCACCCTCCTGTTACAACACCCCGACCGATACGGGGCCGAAAATATGTAGGTCATTGTAGATGAATTTTTCCAAACGTTGCCACTCCCTACGGTCATTTCTTCTGGATATACCCTGAAAGCGCAGCGATAAATAATTTTTCGGAGAAAAATAGTGCCACAGGCACGGTTCAAAGCACATTCGCTTTCGCTCTGGTGAAAAAAGAAATGTACTTTCGGCTTCGCCAAAAGCGATTTGCAGGCTAGTCCGTGACCTTGTAGAACGCGTTGGTGGCAGGCGGATTCGGATCGGTCAGCGTTTCGGTTTCCGAAGCAGCCGACACGTTATCCACCATGTTGGTGAACGACGGAACAGCCGTCAGGTCGGTTTCACGCCACAGATAATAGGTCGTGCCGGAAGACAAGCCACTCGCAACGACTTCGAACTGCCCGGAACCGTTCATGGCACCGCTTTCGATGACCTGCGGCTGCTCCAAGATACTAACGAATGTGTTTCCACCGACATATGAAACATTCAGCCCTGAACCGCCCGTTAGATACCCATCCGTTATGGCATTCTCAAACTCGCTCTTAAGATCCTGCCCTTCAACCACCAACGTCCCGGGATATTGCACATCCATGGAGTAGTTGCCGTAGAACGTTTCAGTTGTGTCAAAAAGACTCACGTCATCAAACGTCATCGTGCCGGCATGAAGATTTATTTGACCACCATCATTCGCGCCACCACCCCATGAACCAAGCAAGCTTCCCTGTACAGTTCCGCCCAGCATATTGAAGGTAACGTTCATCGTGCTTTTGCCGAGCAACAGCTCATCGACCGTGATATTCCCCGTGTTATCAAAGACTGAAATATCGCTAGTACCCACTTTAATATCGCCCGACGACGCAATGGTTCCGCTGTTTGTAAACTGCAGAGGAACGCCTCTGTAGAGCTCAATATTCCCTACATTAAGCGTACCTTCATTCTCAAAGTCGCTTGCTCGGCTTTTAGAATTTATTGATAACTTGCCGGAAAGCGTCAATGTTCCGCCCGAACCAATGGCGGCTTTGCCAGCGATAGAAATACCCCCTAGATTCATCTCCGATGCCACAGCATTCGTTGCATTGATCTGAAGCATATCCGCACCCGCTGTAAGAACATATACGTCGTCGGTTGCTACGGGTACCGCTGCGCGGCTCCAATTGGCGGTATTCGTCCACGAATTATCACCCCCTCCATTGGTAAACGTATTCAAGCCAAGGCTGGCTGTCGTCGTGATGTTCAACGTGGCCGTGTCGGTTCCGCCTTTGCCGTCGTCCACTTCAACCGTGAAGACGTTCGCACCCACATCGGACTGAACCGGGGTACCGGACAGCGAACCATCAGCAGCAACAGCCAACCAGGCCGGGCCGGTGAGTTTGGAGTAGCTCAGCGTATCGCTGTCGGCATCTGTCGCTGAGCCTGCGATGCTTTGCGAGTAGGCAACACCTTCGGTCGCGTTGGCTACGTTGATCGGATCGACCGTGAAGACCGGCGCAGTATTCACATAAATGATTGTATCTCCACCGACATATGAAACAACCAGCCCTGAACCGCCCGTTAGATACCCATCCGTTATGGCATTCTCAAACTCGCTCTCAAGATCCAGCCCTTCAACCACCAACCTCCCGGGATATTGCACATCCATGGAGTAGTTGCCGTAGCAGACACTATTTGCGTCAAATAGACTCACGTCATCAAACGTCATCGTGCCGGCATGAAGATTCAAAAGACCTCCACTGGTACCAACTACATTCCATGGTGCAAGCTTCGTTCCCTCTACGGTTCCGCCCAGCATATTGAAGGTAACGTTCACCGATTGGTTGCCGAGCAACAGGTCATCACACGTGATATCCCCCGTATTATCAAAGGTTGCAGTGTCTCTGCGACCCATCATAATATCGCCCGACGACGCAATGGTTCCGCTGTTTGTAAATTGCAGAGTGCCTCTGTACAGCTGGAGGGATCCCACATTAAGCGTACCTTCATTCTCAAAGTCGCTTACTCGGTTTTTAGAATTTATGTATAACTGGCCGGAGAGCGTCAACACTCCGCCCGAACCAATGGCGGCATCACCAGAGAAAGAATCAGACCCTAGATTCATCTCCGATGCCACGGCATTACCTGTATTGATCTGAAGCATATCCGCACCCGCTGTAAGAACATAGACGTCGTCGGTTGCCGCGGGTACCGTTGCGAGGCTCCAATTGGCGGTATTCGTCCACGAATTATCGCCCCCCCCATTGGTAAATACATGGGGGTTAGCATCTACGGTGATGTTCAACGTGGCCGTATCCGTACCGCCATCCGTACCGCCGTTACCGTCGTCTACCTGAACGGTCCATGCGTTGGCACCGACATCACCAGCGCCCGGCGTGCCGCTCAGAGCACCGTTGCTGGCTACAGACAACCAGGCCGGTCCACTCACCTTCGAGTAGGTCAGCGTATCGCCTTCGGCGTCCGTGGCATTGGCCACGCTACCGGCGTAGGCGATATCTTCCGTCGCGTTGGCTTCGTTGATCGGATCGACCGTGAAGACCGGCGCATCATTCGCCGAAATGATTGTATTTCCAGCAATAAAAGCAACCTGGTCCACCGTGACGCCGGTGAGGTGCCCATCCGTAATTGCGTTCTCAAACTCGCTCTCAAGATCCAGCCCTTTAACAATCAGCTGGCCGTTGTTTGCCACATCCATGGAGTAGTTCCCGTAGCAGACCCTATTTGTGTCAAAAACACTCACGTCATCAAACGTCATCGTGCCGCCATGCAGATTTATTTGAGCACCACTGCCAGCATGGCTAGACAACCATGCACCAAGCAACGTTCCCTCTACGGTTCCGGCCAGCATATTGAAGGTAACGTCCGTCGATCGGTTGCCGAGCAACAGGTGATCGCACGTGATATCCCCCGTATTATCAAAGGTTGAAGTGTCTCTGCGACCCATCAGAATATCGCCCGACGCCGCCATGGTTCCGCTGTTTGTAACTTGCAGAGTGCCCATGTACAGTTCGATGCTTCCCGCATCAAGCGTTCCCGCATTCTCAAAGGTGGCTACATTGCCTGGAGCACTCAGCAGCAATTTGCCGGAGAGCGTCAGTTTTCCGCCCGAACCAATGGCGGCATCGCCAGCGTCAGACTCAGACCCTAGAACCATCTCCGATGCCACGGCATTACCTGTATTGATCTGAAGCATATCCGCACCCGTTGTTTCAACATATACGGCGTTGGTTGCTACGGGTTCCGCTCCGAGGCTCCAATTGGCGGTGTTCGTCCACGAATTATCGCCCCCCCCATTGTTAAATATATTAGCGACATCGCCGGTTGTTGTGGTTGGGATCGGCACCGCTGTGATCTCAATATCGTCAATAGCCATGTCTCCCAACTCACCGCCGGCCGCAACTGCGCGGAACCTTACCTTGATGGTTCCGCTGTATCCGCTCAGATCCACCTGGGCCTGCGTATAATCCGCGCCCGATGAGCCGTGCTGCTCGTCGGTGATGCTCCATTCAGCGTTGTTCCAAAGGCCGTCATACACATCCACATACAGTGTGCCCATGTCCTGACCGTACATGTGGTGGTAGAACGTCAACATGATGTTGTAGTCGCCGGCGTCCAGATTCGGGCCTTCCAGCAACGCGTTATCCCCGGAGCTGATTGCTTCGTTACCCTCCAGGAACATGTAGTAGCCGCTGGAGCCGCCGGTGGTCTGGTCATGATCCGGACCTGTACTGCCGGAGGGCGTGCCTCCCGCCCCACGTGTCCAGTCGTGCGTGTCGCCCGAAGCATTAACCCAGTTGCCAAGGCCGGCCTCGAAGCCCTCACTTTCCAACGCCACCATTGCGGTTACTGTGATGTTTGCCGCCGGCACGGTCACGGTTGTAGCCGCGCTGTTTACATCGTCTACGGTTGCCGTATCGCCGGTCCAGGCGTCAAACTGGCCTGCCGGTACCGTGTTGCTTATCGCGACGACTGCGCCCTCTATATAGACCCCGTCTCCGGTACCGCCGACAACGGTTAGTTGAAATTCGTTATCATGGATAACAACCTGGTCGGTCGAACTGGATAAAACGATCTCATAGGCGGGATCCGGCACTAACGTAACGATGACGGTCTCATCTCCCTCAGCCAGTGCGTCATTGGCAGGAACAATGGACATCAAGCACTCCGTTTCTCCTGCCGGAATCGTAACCTGGTTTGTCCTGCTTTCGTAGTCTACGCCATTTTCCGCGGAACCGCTGAGGGTGTACGAAACGACCATATCCGTGTTTGTGGCTCCCGTGCGCGTGAACCGAAAGGAGCCCGTATCCGAGCTGTTTGTTGTTTCGGTTGCCCCGGGGTCGTTTGCAACCAATGACACGAGATTGAATGAAAACGGTGGAGAACCCAGTTCTATGTTATTAAAAGATCCTGCTGTTTCGTCTGACCGACACTGGATATACCCCGGCGCAACGGCACTTCCTTTTTCAGTGAATATCATCTCATCGTCGCAATGTACCTTTATGAAATGATCCGCACTGTTATACGTCCTATATACTTCTATTTTGAGTGAATTTGCACCCGTTAAGGGATCAAGGAAATGTTGATCAAGCATCTGTCCCCCCCGGAACAAACTTATACTCGCGTCGCCGGGGTGGATATTAATAAAATATCCGTTTGTTTGCGGCACATGTGTTTGAATTTCAATCGTTCCCGATGAAGACGGGTCAAATACGAGATCCGTCTCAAATGTGAAATATTGATACACATCGTTTGACAGAGAGGCTACTCCGGTTCCATCAATTTCCAGATTATTATTTGCCTGGGTCCAGGGGTCTCCGGTGAAGGTCCAGTTTGTGGTTGGAAACTCCTCAGCTTCATAGACAATAGATTTTTCTATGCCATCCTTCGTAATAAAAAGATCTTTGGCACCATTCATAAATGTATACGGATCATCCTCTCCGAGGAAAACATGCGGTGGAAATGTCCACGTATAGTACGCGGGCATTCCACAGTCAATTCCATGGTACGGCTCTTCATACAGGGAATCCATCACTGCCTCGTAGTACTCCTGGTCGGAAAAGTGATTACTGGACTTATGTTGAAAACTCCAAACCCATCCATTCGTTTTAGTAACATAATCCTGCATAACCTGAAGTTTCCTGGCAGACGCTGTGGTCTCGGGCATCGTAAGACCCGCGTGCCGGAGGAAATACAGTTCAAGAGAAACAGCATCCAGTTTTTCCTTTAATGCATCCAGGCATACAGGATATCCCACGGTTCCGCAGTCAGCAGGCAGCAACCCCGCGCCGCCGGGCTCCCCGTACCACCAGAATTTCTGACCACTGCAGGATATGCCCACTTTGATGTCGGGAAATGCATTATACAGATTGGTTATATAACTTGTTATCTCGGTCGCAGCTGCATCAGAAGTTACATTCGTCCAGGTATCATGGTTAGCTGCCCTTTGGAATGGACCATCCATTTGAACCTGATGGATCGTTCCTCCCAGATCATAATATCTCTGAAATCGAGTGATGTCTTTCTGGGCTTCAGCTTGGCCAGCTCCGACTAAGTCGTCTACCTTGTAGTTAAGGCCTCCTATAACGGCCTCCAGCTGTATATTATTAGTCGCGAGAAAGTTAGCTAAGAGAGTCAAGGTCTCATCAGTGGCGCCATTAGGAAGTTCGTAAAATGCAGAGGCGGAAATGGCGATAAAGTCCAAGTTACTGTTTACAGTCGACCATTCATCAGCCCTTTCCACCATCTGGGTAACTAAGGCGTCAAAGCCTAACCCTTCAAGCTTGCCCCATTGAGGGCGGATGCCCGTAATTTTGTCGGCAAGATACTCTTTTTCTTTTGCACCTGCAGACGAAGCAAACAGCGAACAGAGCAACAAAGCGCAGATTAGTGACAGCATAGATTTCTTCATCGAATTGGTCTCTTTTTTTTTGTTACAGATAATGCTGTATGTTTAACCACAAGTCACGCCCCTTGACAACCTACACGATTGTGTAGGGGTACCCAGCTACATGCCATGGCTGACGTACAAAAAAGCGTGCCCGCGCATTTCGCACGGACATGCCTTCTATTCTCCGAACGGACGCCCGGATCTTAACTCCGGGTTATGGACTCGTTACTTTATAGAACAGTTCATCCAGAACCGTACTGTTCGTAACCGAAACGGGAGACCCATCCCCGATAATCGTGTCCTGGATGCCCCATCCCGAGGGGATCGTCAGGTTGGCGTTGGTTTCGACGTTATAGGTCTGTCCAACGGATGTATCCCACGAGAAGACCAGGTCGCCGTCGACGAGACCGCCCATGGTGATGTCGCCGATCGGATCAACCGACGGCGTTTCCGAGGCAGTGAGAGTGATTGTTGTGCCAACGGTCTCCATCGTAGCGCCTGAGTCCGCTACCCCGTCGGTGGTGATGTAGCCCGCAGCCATCGCCAAAGCAATCTCATTGGTAAGGTTGGCAAACTCCGTGCCCGCATTCAAAATAAATTCTCCGTCACCAGCGAAATCGAGCACGAGTTTCCCAAGGTGATTCGTATCAAACGCGGTCGTATCCGTGAAGGTCATGGTGCCGCCATGCAGGTTCACTT
>CAZAPF010000083.1:0-12613 GCA_964486885.1 uncultured Verrucomicrobiota bacterium | reverse complement strand
CAGGATTATGGCTGGAGCAGGGATCCGAACACGGCGGAACAGATATCGGTTTCGACGGCGCACCATCCGGGAAACCCGTATGGGAAAAGTCATCATAAGGGGGCGCAGCCTCCCGTGGATGAAGCGTATCTGACCGAGTTTACAGCGCAGGGATTGCAGTTTGCTGAGCAGTGGCGGCGGGCGCATGAAGTAGATCCGCAGGTGATCATGGTCACCCAGTGGAACGAATGGTTGGCCCAGCGTAAAATAATGGAAGACGATGGACTCTATAAAAGTTGGAAGGGCATGTATGGCGGAAGACCGCTTGCGGTGGGGGATTCCTATTTCATTGATGTGTATTCTCAGGAATTTAATCGGGATATTGCTCCCATGAAGGGGGGGTATACAGACAACTATTTTTACCAGCTCGTTTCCAATGTCCGGAAGTTCAAGGGCATGAAAAAACCGCGGCCGCGGCCGCCGCCGACACGGATAACGATTGACGGTTTGTTCAGCGATTGGGCCGCCGTTGAAACCGTTCATCGGGATCCCGTAGGGGATACCCTGCATCGTAATTTTGAAGGGACCGATAAAAAGACCGTGTATACCAATGACAGCGGCCGGAATGATATGATTGAAAGCAAGGTGGTTACCTATGGAAAAGGTGTTTTCTTCCAGGTAAAAACTGAAATGCCGTTAACGCCGCATACCGATCCGAAATGGATGATGTTGTTTGTCGATGCGGATCAGAATTCGGAAACCGGATGGGAAGGCTACGATCTGTTGATAAACCGTTCGCCGGAGTCCGCCACGAAAACCAGTCTGGAAAAGTGGACTTCCAAAGGGTGGAAACGCATCGGAACCGTCGATATGGCGTATGAAGGAACACAGCTTGAACTGTGTATGCCGTTGGGCTTTGCTCCGGAAAAGCGGCCGGAATTTGGATTTGATTTTAAGTGGGCGGATAATCCCGGTGAACTGAACGATAGGAGTGGTTTCTTTCTACATGGTGACGCCGCGCCCGATCGGCGTTTTAACTATAGATATTAGTGATGCGTATGATGTTTGAAGAACAAGTTAAATACAGGGAGTTACGATAATGCACAGGTGTATGAGGTTAAAAGCCGTGGCGACACGCCTTGGCGTATTACTGGTCTGCGTCATAGCCGCCTCCGCGGAGCCCGTCCGAACACACGGCCTGGTCGGGCTGCGACCGTTACCGAGAACGAAAGCCATGGATCACGGTCACAACCACGGCGGCTCCTGGGCGGGAACCCCGACCTTCGCGGAGCAGCAGGGTAATTATCCGTTCGTGGCTGAAAACCTGGATGTGGTCAAAGGCTGGCTGGAGGGAGATTTTAAAACCAAACGGGTATTTTTTGAACATTATTGGGGGCTGAGCGAAGAGCGCGATGATCTCGACCCGAAGAAAAACCTGCTCGTACAAACGATTCGTAAATGGGAATCCCAAGGCGGGGTGGTGGAGCACATCCTGATCTGCCGCGAGTATGATCTGGCGATACACCGGGGGCACAAAGAGGCCAAGCCGGGCCCCTTCAAGGAGGATACCCGCATCCTCTATGAAAAGGATTTTGATGATATACGGGCGATGTTCAAGGAAGCCCACAAGCAGAACATCCTGAAGCACGACAATTACAAGCTGATCCAGATGGTCCAGGAACCTTCATTCTTTGCGACGGATCCGCGCTTCCTGCCCATCATGGATAAGTGCGACGGAATCGCCTATGAGTGCCATCAATTCAATCGCCACTGGCCGCTGGAGACAGGGTGGGGCAAGCCCGAAAAGGTTATTCAGGGGGCTAAGTGGACGCTCGAACAGGATAAAGATTATATCTTTTACTATGGCCCGATTCGTTGGAAGGGGAAGGTGTATTATGAATTTATGGAACGGGACTGGCTTGAGACATTCTGGAAGGCCGGGCTGCCGAAGCATCATCCGAAGATGCACTATTACCTGAATACGTTTCCCCACGCAGATGGGCGCGGTCGTCCGGTCGGACCGGAGTCCGACCCGCATTCGGTCCTCGGCTTCACGAAATGGCTCATCCAGGAAATCAAAATCGACGTGCGGTAGATCGCGTATTGAAGCGAAATAAGAATAGAGCTCCCTTATGAAAAAAATAGTGAGAACAGCTGCAGTGATGGTGGGTTTGGGTGTGGTACATGCCGATCCGGTGAATATTCTGTTTATTTTGGCGGACGACCTCGGGATTACGGATGTGGCCGCATATGCCGAACGGTTCAGTGGCAAGACGACGGACGAACTCTTCTACGAGACGCCGAATATGGACCGACTGGTCGAGCGGGGCGTTGCATTTTCGCAGGCCTATGCGAATCAGCTCTGTTCCCCGACCCGGGCGGCTATTTTGACCGGGCAATATCCATCCCGGCATGGAATCACCACCGCAACGCCCTTTATGCCGACCTATTATAATCAGGGCCTGGAGCCCCCCGAGGGCTTTTCTCCTCATGATGTGCTGGAGCATAAGGATGATATTAAAGAGCCGCAGGCCTGGATCAACGGGCGCACGAGTACCGCGCTGGACCCATCGCTGAACACGCTGCCAAAAGTGCTCGCTTCGCATCGATCGGTTTATATCGGAAAATGGCACTTAGGCGGTCACGGTGCCCAGGGGTTTCAGCCGGCGGATCACGGGTTTGAAACGCTGGCCTGGTTCGATGCCGGTGCATCGCACTATTTTGATAACGGCGACACGGGGCACTACAGCTGGCCCCAGGGGTGGAATCAGAAAAAGCTTCCCTTCGACACCATGCCGCAGAAAGAATATACCGTCGGCGATGCCGGAGCCCCGCCGTATGCGGAGTATCTGACCGATGACCTGACAGCTCGTGCCATCCATTTCCTGGAGGACTATGCGCAGGACCGGAAGCAGGGCGTGGACAAACGCCCCTTCTTCCTCTACTTCAATCATTTCGCCGTTCACACCCCGCTGCAGGCTCCGCAGGAAACCGTACGGTACTTTGAGAAAAAAACGCAGCGGGGAACACTCGGGCATGACAACGCCACCTATGCCGCGATGGTCAAACATCTGGATGATTCCGTGGGCAACCTGCTGGATGCCCTGGAAGCGACCGGCCTGTCGGACAATACGCTGGTTGTTCTCACCTCGGATAACGGGGGAGTGGAATATACCAACCCGGCCGCCACCGACAATGCACCCTTTAAAGGGGGGAAAGCCTGCCTGCACGAAGGCGGGGTGCGTGTGCCGCTGGTGTATTGGCAGCCCGGCCGGTTCGAAAGCGCATGGTGCACTTCGCCGGTCAACTGCACGGATCATCTGCCGACCTTGGCGGAGCTGAGCGGCAATGCCCTTCCGGAAGATTTGGATGGAATAAGCCTCGTGCCGCTGCTACAGGATCCGGCTGCCAGTGCTCCGCCGCGCACGTTCATCTGGCACTATCCATTCAATGTGATTGTCAAACATCCGGATGACGGATTTCCCTTAACCCCGCACTCCGGCATTCGCGTCGGCGATTACAAGCTGCTGTGGGACTGGCATGGACGCCTGAACCTCTACAACATTGAAGAGGACCGGTTCGAACAAACGGATTTGGCGGCTCAGATGCCGGAGCGTCGCGATCAGATGCTGATGCAGTTGCAGGAGTGGTTGAGCGAGAATGTCGAACCCCGCTACCTGCCGGAGCTTCGGCCCAACTATGATCCAAACGACGATAAACGCCCGGTTCGCTTCCTGGACATGAGCGCGTCCGTTCGGACTGCTGAATAGG
Source organism: uncultured Verrucomicrobiota bacterium (assembly GCA_964486885.1). Taxonomy (GTDB): domain Bacteria; phylum Verrucomicrobiota; class Kiritimatiellia; order Kiritimatiellales; family Pontiellaceae; genus Pontiella. The sequence continues at coordinate 8,863 of CAZAPF010000083.1, read as the reverse complement.
GACGGATTTTTTTCAGACGGAGAGTTGCGACGGTGAAGACGATCAACCAAGCAAGGGCGCCCGGAAATTGTGGCGCGAAAGAAGGAGTATGATATGAAGAACATAGTTATTGGTGTTATGGGTCTACTGCTCATCCTGCAAACGGCTTACCTTCTGGTGGGCAACAAGGAGTCGCCATCCGATTCCAAACCGCCACCCGCAGAGGTGCCCGTCGAGGAAGCCGCCATCGCTTTATCCGATGCCCCGGGTGAGTCAAAACCGGCGGACAACAACCCGCAACTGGAGAAAGCGCATAACCTGATCGCATCGTTGTACGAGCAAAATCAACAGCTTGAAGAAGACGCGAAACCCAGCCTGAAAAAGGGCGTTGAGCAGATGATGGAATCGCCCGAAATGAAGGGTATGCTCGGCAACCGCGCGAAACGGGAAGCCAAACGGAAATATGCCGGTCTGCTGGACCGGTTGAATCTATCGCCGGAACAAGAGGCCGAGCTGAACAAACTCTTCATACAACGGGAAAAAGCTGAAATGAGCACCGGCATGAGCTGGATGATGGGCGATGTCGATAATGCGCTGGCACAAAGCCTCGCCGCGCGAGATCAAATCCACCAGCAAATTGAACAAGAGTTTGGCCAGCAAACCCTCGAGGCTTATCGCTACTGGGAAGATACGGAAGACCAGCGTACGGCCGTGAACCGAATGAATCAAAAACTCGGAGCAGGCGGCATTGACGAAGAAACTTCCGATTGGCTGGTGGACATGATGCATGAAACCCATGGCCGGTTTGAAGAGCTCGACCACCTGAGCCAACCCGAAAACTTTAATCCGCGCGATTATAACCCGGAATATCGCGCTTCAATCCTAGGTCAGGTGGACGACTTGCATGAAACCTATGTGTATAACGCCCAGAATGATCTGACTCCTGATCAACTGACTCAGTTTGAAACCACGCTCCAGCAACAACGCCAGGAGCTTGATCAGTTTCTGCGGTTCACCTATCGAGCAGTCAAATAATAGAGTAAAGGGTTAACTGGTGTATCAGGAAATTAATCGCAGCGAATTCGGCCAATATAATCAGTATGAAGAAAGCTGTTTGAGGCGAAAATCGAATCCTACTTAAAATCAACTCGAGAACCTCGCGTCGATTCAGGAATGCCAAGTCGTTCTCAAAAAGATGAGCGCCCGGTGTGACGAGTTGATTGAGGAAAATACGCGCGCGGAAATTGTGGCGCGAAAGAAGGAGAAAAAAGTGGCTAAGTTGGGAATGTTGTTTGCCGGATTGATTTGCACGCTGGTTGCGTACGGGGCGGAGCGCCCGAATATTGTTTTGATTCTGAGTGATGATCAGGCTTGGGGCGATTATGGCTTCATGGAGCATCCGCATGTGCGGACACCTCACTTAGATTCGCTGGCGGCCAGCGGCCTGACGTTTGACCGCGGCTATGTGGCGGCTCCGATCTGCCGGCCTTCGCTAGCCTCCATCGTGACCGGACGGTTTCCATCGGAGCACGGGATCTGCGGCAATGATGTGGAGTTGAAAAAACGCGCTGCTGAACGCGAGGCCTTGGATAAGCCGCTGCGCGAGCGGTTTCATCAGTTTCCAAGCATTGTGAAAATGCTGACGGCCAGTGGATATCTGACGCATCAGTCGGGGAAATGGTGGGAAGGCGGCTGGAACGAGGGTGGTTTTACCCATGGTATGAAAGAGGATGGACGACATGGCAGCCATGAATCGCTGGCGATCGGGCGCAAAGGGCTCGAGCCGATCAATGGATTTATCGATCACGCGTTGGAAGAGGAAAAACCGTTCTTCCTGTGGTACGCGCCGTTCCTGCCGCATACGCCGCATAATCCGCCGGAGCGCCTGTTGGAAAAGTATACCGAAAAAGGCCACGCGAGCGATGTGGCGAAATATTACGCGATGGTGGAATGGTTCGATGAAACCTGCGGGGAGCTGATGGCTGAACTGGACGAACGGGGCCTGCGCGAAAATACGGTGGTGCTCTATGTCTGCGACAATGGCTGGGGCGCGAAAAGCACCACGACGGACTGGCCGTGGGATCAGCAGTTCCGCGGCTATGCCATGCGGTCTAAAGGGAGCCCTTATGAAAACGGAACCCGCACACCGATCATGGTTTCCTGGCCGGGTACGCTGGAGCCGGAACGGAGTGATAACCTTGCGCACAGCATCGACCTGTTTCCAACGATCGCCGTAGCGGCCGGTATTGAAGTGCCGGCGGATTTACAGGGCATCAATCTGATGGATGCGGAAGCGGTCGACGCGCGTGATACCGTATTAGGAGAATCACATGCATCGCACAATATCGAGGTCGGCAATCCCGACGCGACACTGCAGTATATCTGGTGCATTGAGGGCGATTGGAAGCTCCTCCTGCGTTTTCAGGGGGTGGACTCCTCTCATTACAAGGTTTTGCATGAATGGGATACTGCGCCGTACCGCCTGTTTAATCTTAAAGACGATCCCGGCGAAAAGAACGATCTCGCCGCCGTACACCCTGAAGTTGTCGCGCGGATGAAGGCAGAGATCGAGTCGTGGAGAGCGGAGTCGAAGTAATGATGGTAGGGCTTGATCGCCGAGCGAGCCGCCGCGCCCCTCGGTCCTGATTGGTCCTGTGCGGGTATACGAAGAAATTGAAAAACATAGAGTGATCGGGAAATGAAATCGGAAATAGGTTTGGGGGTGCTGTTGTGTGTCTCCTGTGCGGTTGCGGAGTTCAGGGTTTATCAATTCGAACCGGACCGGATGCCGCGCATTGATGGTGATGCTTCGGACTGGGCCATGGTTCCGGAAGCGTATGTCGTGGGGACGGATCAGTTGAAAGACACCGCGCGGGGGACGAAGAACGATCCCGCGAATCTGGACGTGCGTCTCAAGGTGGGATGGGTGAAGGGCTTGAACCGCCTGTACTTTTTATATGAGGCCTACGACAATTATTGGGACTTCGGAATGCCGGGCATGCACAATGATATTCTGGAAATCATGATTGACGGTGATGCTTCCGGAGGTCCGATAACAGCCATTGCAGATCCTTCCGTAAAGCATCGATCCTGGGAGGGTTACCTGATGCAGGGGGTGCAGGCGCAGAATTATCATGTCTTTACTCCGGCTGTTGGAAAAAACTGGGCGATGGCCTGGGGATGCCAACCCTGGGCGCTCGAGTTTCCCTGGTCGAATGCCGCGGACTCCTATTCATTCCGGCATGGAGAGTCCGGGCGGTACACCCTTGAGTTCTGGATCACGCCGTTTGACCACGCGCCGCTGGAGGGGCCGGAACGGGCGAAGGTTTCGGAGTTGAAGGAGGGGGCAACGGTCGGGCTGAGCTGGGTGGTGTTGGATTATGACGATGAAAAGGCCGAGCGAAACGGGTATCGCTCCTTTAACAATCTATCGGGCAGTACCCTGGTGCACAGCGATGCCGACCTGTTACGGCGTTTCAGGCTGATGCCGCTTGAAAAGCAGCCGATGAAAGCCCGTTGGTCCTTCCAGATACTGGATCTCGAAACGCGCAAGGTGGCTTTTCGGGATGAGTCGGCCGGGACGATTGATTCCTGGCATTGGGATTTCGGGGATGGCAGCACGTCGAACGAGCGCCATCCCGTTCACGAGTATGCGTTCGGTGGATTAAACTATGTGGTCACGTTATCGGTGGCCGGGGAAGGGGCGACCAACTCATTTTCGCGCGTCTGGGAAGTGTGCCTTCCTCCGGGCAAAACGGAGAACATCGAAAAATCGCCATGTAAGAATAGTTCTATTTTTCCGCAGATCGATTGCGTAAGGTGTAAAAATGAAAACTGGATTAATTGGATTGGCACTTTCTATTTGTATTTCCTTTGCGGTTGCTGAGCCTTCTGCGGATGGAACGTCACGTTCCCCGAATGTGGTGTTGATTGCAATTGATGATCTGAACGACTGGGTCGGCTGCATGGGCGGTCACCCGCAGGTAAAGACGCCGAACATCGACCGCCTGGCAAATCGCGGCGTGCTGTTCACTAACGCGCACTGCCAGTCACCGGTTTGCAATCCGTCGCGCGCCAGCATGATGAGCGGAATCTATCCGGAAACCAGCGGGCTTTATTTCCTCAGCCCGCCGCCGAAGGAATCGCCGGTGCTGATGGAATCGACCTTTATGCCGCAGCGCTTTCAGGAGGAGGGCTATTATGTGACCGGTGCGGGTAAGCTGTTTCATAATGGCGGCCAACAGAACGAAAAATATATTCCAAACTTTGGAGGGAACTTCGGCGGCTTCGGCCCCATGCCGAAGGAGAAGATCAGCTCCTATCCCGGTCATCCGTTGTGGGACTGGGGGGTATTCCCCGAGCGCGATGAACAGATGCCGGACCATAAGTGCGCAAGCTGGGCAATTGAGCGGCTGGCTGCAGCTTATGAACAACCGCTCTGGATGGGAGTGGGATTTTTCCGTCCGCACGTGCCGCAGTATGCGCCGCAGAAATGGTTCGACCTCTATCCCATGGAAACGCTGCAACTGGCGAAAACGCTTCAGGACGATTTGAAGGATGTGTCGGAATACGCCGTCAATCTGACCACGCTTGAGCATGTATCGCCAACCATGGAATGGGTGGAGGAAAATGACGAATGGAAGCCGCTGGTGCAAAGCTATCTGGCCTGTGTCAGTTTTGTGGATCATCAGGTCGGCCGTGTGCTTGATGCACTGGATCAACGGGAGGACGCGGGTAATACGATCATTGTACTCTATACCGATCACGGTTTTCATCTGGGTGAAAAACGTCATTTTGCCAAACGCACCATCTGGCAGGACGGGGCGGGGACGCCGCTCATCATCGTAGGCCCCGGCATCGCCCAAGGCGCGGTGTGCGATCAACCGGTACAATTACTTGATATTTACCCGACGCTGCTGGACCTGACCGGACTCAAGGCTGATCCCGCGCACGAAGGAAACTCACTCAAGCCATTGCTCAAGAATCCGAAGGCCGATTGGCCGCACATGGCGCGCTCCAGCTTTGGTCCCGGCAACGTCGCCATCGTTTCGGAAGGTTATCGATACATTCGCTACAACGATGGTTTCGAAGAGCTGTACGACCGCAAGGCGGATCCGCACGAGTGGCACAACATTGCGGCGAACCCTGAAAAGAGCACTGTGCTCAAGAAACATCGCGCTCAACTGCCGAAAAGCTATCATCCTGCATTGGAAGGAAATTCAACGGGTCATAAGGCGTTTGATGCTGCGGAAAAAAGGCGGCCGGGGATATCGAAAAAGAATGCTCATTGAGAAAATCGTGTGGATGCCGGAATGACCCGTGTTGCCGAGTTGTGGTTTATTGATTTTTTAGGAGTAGGGTATGATTGAAGATGAATTCAAAAATCCCGGTGCCGAGTGGCGAGGTAAGCCGTTCTGGAGCTGGAACGGCAAACTGGAAAAAGACGAACTGCTGCGTCAGATCGATGTCATGAAAGACATGGGCATGGGCGGGTTCTTCATGCATTCCCGCACCGGCCTCGAAACGGAATACCTGGGGGAAGAATGGTTTGAGCTGATCAATGCCTGCGCTGACTATGCAGAATCGATTGGTATGGAAGCCTGGCTTTATGACGAAGACCGCTGGCCGTCCGGCCTTGCCGGAGGCATCGTTTCAAAGCATCCTGAATTCCGCCAGAAAGCGATCCTGATGGAAGTTGATCCTGAAGGAGACGGTGAAGATGTCATTGCGGAATTTACCTGCAATCTGGATGGGGTGGTCTGCAAGAATATCGTAGAAGCGACGCCCTCGTCGCTTAACTCTGCGGACGGGAAACGCGACGAGGGCGTCGCGTCTACGTTGCTTCGCTTTTCTGTCGTGGAGCAGGGAAAGAGTGGATTCTACAACGGGTTCACTTATATCGACACGATGAACCGCGACGCGACGAAAGCCTTTCTGGAATCGACTCACGAAAAGTATGCGGCAAAATGCGGCCCCAGGTTGGGAAAGTCCATCAAGGGTATTTTTACCGATGAGCCGCACCGGGGTGCGCTACTCGACGGCTTTTCCATGTATCGCGACGACGGCGCATTTTGCGCGCCCTACACGCAGGTGCTCTTCGAGGAGTTCGAGAAACGCTTCGGCTACGATTTGAAAGAGCGGCTTCCGGAACTTTTCCTGCAGGTGGACGGGAAGCGCATCTCTCCAGTTAAGTGGCACTATGTCGAACTGCTTCAGCAGCTCTTTCTCGAAAATTTTGCTATTCCCTGCAACGACTGGTGTGAGGAGCATAACCTGATTCTTACCGGTCATGTGCTGCATGAAGATAACCTGACGGCGCAGACGGCCATGTCGGGTTCGGTGATGCGCTATTATGAAACGATGACCGCACCGGGCGTTGATGTGCTGACGGAGGGAAATCGGAATTTCTGGATCGTTAAACAGCTTTCTTCTGCGGCACGGCAAACCGGAAAGACGCAATTGCTTTCGGAGCTTTATGGCTGCACCGGCTGGCAGATGCCGTTTGCCGGGCACAAGGCGGTCGGTGACTGGCAGGCGCTGTTGGGGGTTAACCTGCGGTGTCATCATCTTTCGTGGTATACGATGCGCGGAGAAGCCAAGCGCGATTATCCGGCGAGCATTCTGCACCAGTCGGCGTGGCATAAGGAATACAAGCATGTAGAAGACTATTTCTCCCGCTTCGGCCTGATGATGGCTGAAGGCGATGCGCTGTGCGACGTGCTGGTGATTAATCCGGTGGAGAGTCTCTGGGCACAAGTGTATCAGGGCTGGTCGAACATTCTTTCTCTGCAGGATGAGCATATCCAAACCCTGGAAGAAACCTATCAGACGCTATTCACGTGGTTGCTCGAAAGTCAGATTGATTTCGACTATGGCGATGAAGAGATGATTGCCCGATTAGGCAAAGTGGCGGGTGGCAAGTTTCAAGTGGGATGTGCAGGGTACAAAACGGTTGTAATTTCCGGAATGGACACCATCCGCTCCTCCACGCTCAAGCTTCTGGATCAGTTTGTCGAGGCTGGAGGCAAGGTGATTGTTGCGGGTGATGCCCCTACGCATGTTGATGCCGTGGAAGTTTCAGGTTTCAAGTATCCGGTTTCAAGTTTCAGCAAGGATGCTCTTCTGAAGGCGCTGCCGGAACCCATTGCCGCGGTCGATGCGCCCGATATTTTTGGCCAGCTGCGCGAAACGGACGATGGGCTGATTTTCGCCGCGCTGAATGTGAACCGGGAAGAACGCCGCGAAAATGTAACCGTTCGAATTAAGACCGACCTCAATATTGAGGAGTGGATCTGCGAGACCGGCAAACGCATTCCGATCAAGACCGAGTCGTCTGATGGTTGGCAAAGTTTTGCGTCGGATTTTCCCAAGGGCGGGCAGAAGCTTTGGGTGACTTCTACGCAAGAGAGCCTGCTGGAAGCAGGCGATACGTACCGCCCGCATCCTGCGGGCAACGGTGGAGCAGTTGCATCCGGAATGTTCGAGCCGATTGAAGGCCCATTTGAATTTTCGCTGGCTGAACCGAATATCTGCGTGTTGGATTTTGCGGAATATCGGTTGGGTGACGGTGAATGGAATCCGGCCAAAGAAGTTTTAAAAGTCGATCAGACCGTTCGGGATCGCCACGAGGTGCCGCGTCGCGGCGGTGAAATGCTCCAGCCGTGGTTTGTGGCGCAGCATCCGGTTCAAGAGCTGTGTGATGTCGAACTGAAATTCAGTTTTGATATTGAAACCATGCCCCAATGGCTGGACCTCGTCATTGAAGAGTCGGAAAATTTCAGTGTTGAGATCAATGGGCATCCGGTGGATTTAAGCGGTTCGCAATCTTGGATCGATATAGCCTTTCATCGGATCCGGATTCCCAATCTTCATCTTACGGCCGGATATAACGAGATCCTTCTTAAAACCCGCTATACGGAAAACAGCAACATTGAGGCGATCTATCTGCTGGGGGAATTCGGTGTCCAGATTCAAGGAATTCAACGAACGCTTGTTCCAATGGTTGGAAAGGTTGAAGTGGGCGATTTATGCACACAGGGCTTTCCGTTCTATTCCGGTGCGATTACCTATCATCTTCCAATCCCTGGAAATGCGGCGCGGATGAAACTTCCAAAGATTGGAGGAGCCTGTGCCAAGGTGAATGGTCAGGTGCTCGGCTGGGATCCTTTTGAGGCGGATATTTCCGAGTGTGGAGAAACGGTGGATGTTGAAGTGGTCATGACGCGCCGTAATACATTCGGTCCGCTGCACGACTGTGTTGAAGGCCGGATGCATAATGGTCCCGATCATTGGCTGACCGAAGGGGACGATTTTTCCGTGGACTGTGTGCTGAGTCCCTCCGGACTGCTAGCATCGCCTTTATTAGATTAACTTGAGCAGCTTATCCCTTAATGCGGTCTCTTAAGATGCGGTCGCCGAAGAGCCGTATACATTTAACCTATTGGGAATTTGAGCAATAGAATGAGAATGCAACGGATAAAACAATACGCTCAAGTTCGGCGACTCTGCAGCCACGTTTAACCGGAACATTAACGGGCGCACCTATCAACATTTTCCCATGGCGACGTTCAAAGGCTATCGCCTGGGCCAAACGGTCATCAACGAGATCGGCCGATATCTTGAGACGGGATATCTGAAGTGGGAAATTGCGTGGGAAATGGAAAGAGTTTCAGCCTGAGCCTCGTCCGAACCTTAGAATAAATAAGCCCCGGAAGATGATGCCTACATGGTTGAGTTTCATTTAAAGCACATTGTATCGACTTAGGACTCCCGGTACTGCTTGGGAGTCATTCCCATCGTTTTTTTGAAGCAGCGGGTAAAGTAGTTGCTGTCGGAAAAGCCGCAGTCGAAAGCGATCTCGGTGATGGTGCGGTCGGTGCCTTTC
>CAZAPF010000082.1:3612-12727 GCA_964486885.1 uncultured Verrucomicrobiota bacterium | reverse complement strand
AGAACTCCATGGCGTCGTCTATCATATTGGAATTCGGCGACCGGGGAAAACGCAACATGCTGTACGACGCGCGGCAGAGACCGCAGGCGGTCCTGCTGAATCTTTCTCGGGCGATATTGCCGAAATCCGGATTTATGACCGTCAGCTCACAGAATCCGAAATCAGCGCGATCGAAGCGGAACTTGATGCCGCCTATGATGCCGCCTATGGTGCCGGAGCCCTGAAGGTGGCGCCGATCCTTTCCATGGCACTCACGGGCTCTAATCTGGTGCTTGCCTGGATGCCTCCGGATTCCGGCTGGAGGCTGCAGGAAACCGATAATCTGATGAGCAATTGGGCGGGTTGCGCCAGCGCGACACTCAACCCGGTCATAGACCCGGTTGCCGGCGCCCTTCCGCCTGCTGTAGTTTCCTACAGTAGACGGTATTCATTGATTCGACTATTATAGGCTGTTGAACGATCAGATAGCTGGTCCAGTTCGGGTTGCATAAAAGCGAGAAGGAAAGTGGCGGTTCATTATTTATGAAAAGAAAAGAGTTTATCCATATCGTTGGCGGAGCATCGGTGGTTACCGCGATGGCTCCTGATTATGTATTTGCAAACGGCTCCTAATCAAACGGCGTGTTGCTGGAAGCATGTACGTTTAAGAATCGAGGCGGCTGGAAGCTGGACACGCAGTTTTATCAGCAGATGGGCGGGTGAACCACTACCTGGCCGCCTATCCGGAAGCGGAATCCAAGGCGTCTGATGAGGGCAATAACTGATTAAAGCTGAGGTAAATTTTTAAGTGACTTGACGGATAGCGGATCCCCGTTTCCGAACATCGGACAGGTATCATAATCGGGAATATCCAGCATTTTTTAATGCCTTCCATGTTGTAAAACCGACACGGGCGCGTTTTCGCTGATCGTTCGTGGGGACGGGCTTGAAGCGTTGATTATCGAGTTATAGGAACGTTTGAATAATAGGAGATATTTATGGATACAAACATACAGAAAATAAATCGCGGCCAGTTTATGGGAATGCTTGGAACGGGCGCGATGGGGTTGTTGGCGGGTTGTCGAAGCGCGGCACGCGATAGGGGGGTGTCATCTGAATTTCTTTTTCTGGAGGCCGAAGGGTTCACGGAGTTTGGCGGCTGGGAGCTGGATCAGCAGTCGATGGATCAAATGGGCTCGCCCTATCTGCTGGCGCACGGGCTCGGGGTACCCGTTAAAGATGCCGAGACCAATGTGATTTTTCCCTCCGCCGGTCGCTATCGCATTTGGGTGCGCACCCGGGACTGGGTGGCTCCATGGAATGCTCCGGGTGCGCCGGGAAAGTTTAAACTCCTGATCAATGACGAGCCGGTTAAGGAAACCTTCGGCACTAAAAATGCGGAGTGGCAATGGCACGATGGAGGCGTCGTCGACGTTCCGCGAGAAGCGAAAATCGCGCTGCGCGACCTCACCGGTTTTGAAGGGCGCTGTGAGGCGATTCTGTTTTGCGCGGATCTTGGATTTGAACCGGTAGACGATGTGGACGCGTTGACCACGTTCCGTCGTAAGTTGCTGGGGCTTCCCGCAGCACCGGAGGATGGTGGGCGATACGACCTGGTCGTGACGGGTGGGGGACTCGCGGGTACCTGCGCGGCGATCACGGCCGCTCGTAAGGGGCTGAAGGTCGCGCTGGTTCAGGACCGGCCGGTACTGGGCGGTAATGGAAGCTCCGAAGTGCGCGTCTGGCCGGAAGGACACACCAATAAGGATCCCTATCCGCGAATTGGAGACGTCGTGAATGAAATTCTACCGCCCATTCAGAAACAGAAGGGTCAGGTGCTGAACGGCGTCGATTCGAGTTATTACGACGATGCGCGCAAATTGGCGGTTGTTAAGGCTGAACCGAATATCACGCTGTTGATGGATCACCGCGCGATTGATGTGGAAACGAGTGGTGACGCCATCCAGGCGGTGACCGTTCAAAGTACGCGAACCGGGCATCGAAGGAGGCTGCGAGGAACGTGGTTCGCGGATTGTACGGGCGATGCGGTGGTTGGTTACAAGGCCGGTGCCGATCATGAATACAAGGTTGAGCAACTCATGGGGAGCTCGAACCTTTTCAGTGTGTTGGACGCTTCTAAAGAAGGAGAGGTGCTGGGCTGTGAATGTAAAGACAAGGCCGCGTTGACGACGAATTATGAAAAAGGCGAGTTTGAGCAGCCGTTTCCCCGTTGCCCCTGGGCGCTCGATTTATCCGACAAACCGTTCCCCGGCCGAAAGGGCGTGAAGACCTTTAACCGCGAGGGACTCAATGCGTTCGCGAATATGTGGTATTGGGAAAGCGGATTTGAAAAAGATCAGGTGGCGGATATCGAACGCATTCGCGACCATAATTTCCGGGCAATGTATGGCGCTTGGGACGCGATTAAAAACGTGGATGGCATGTATCCGAATCACCGCCTGGGCTGGTCCGCGTTCATCGCCGGCAAGCGCGAATCCCGGCGGCTGATGGGGGATGTGGTGCTGGATGCGGAGGATTTTAAGGCCCAACGGGCGTTCGAAGATGCCGCGTTTCCCTGCTCTTGGCACGTTGATCTTCATTTTCCGAACGAGGCCTATCAGCAGGGATTCGAAGACAAGGAGTTCATATCCGATTTCACGCGTGGCAAAGAGTATAAATACGGCGGGATCTATTGGGCGCCGTATCGCACGCTTTACAGCCGGAACATCAGTAACCTCTTCATGGCGGGTCGCGATATCAGTGTCACGAAATCCGGCCTGGGGCCGGTACGCGTCATGAAAACCTGTGGCATGATGGGCGAAGTCGTCGGCTTGGCCGCGGGCATCTGCAAACAACACGACTGCTCTCCGCGGGAGGTGTATGCCGACCATTTGGACGAACTGAAGGAAAACTTACATAATGGAGCCGCACTTCAACCCTCTGTTTGAAAAGGGAAGTAGTAAAATTAAAGCTCTGATTCTGTTACGTTGATTTAATCCACTTAGAGATATCTGCAATAAACGGAATGCGACAGAATGGATGCTTTATTCTGTTGATATGCTGTGCACCTAATGGCTGGAGAGAAAATGAGCTGAGAGCGAAAGGCTATGCCTGATCATGGCTGGTGCGGTAGGTGTAGAACAGATCATTGGGGAGAAGTTCGTGAAAAGAATAATAGCAATACTTGGATTGTTGGTGTCTGCCCATTCGGCCCTGTCTCAGGAATCCCCGAATATTCTGTGGATATACGTTGATGATATGAGCGATTGGCTCGGCTGTTACGGCGACCATACCGTAGCCACTCCGCATATTGATCAGCTGGCGGAGCACGGCGTAAAGTTTAACCGCGCCTACATGCCGGCGCCGGTTTGTTCGGCCACGCGCTCCGCCCTGATTACGGGCACGATGCAAACCTCGCACGGCTTGCATGAGCACCGGACGATGATCACGAAGCCGCTGCCCGAAGGCATAACGACCATACCCCAGCTATTTCGCGAAGCAGGGTACATCACTTTCAACGAACAGAAAGCGGATTACAATTTCCTCTATAAACAGAGCGATCTGTTTTCGCCCGAATTTAAACGCCCCAAAAAGAAGGCCGTGCGCGGTCATCTGGTGGCGCACGATTTGAGCTGGCTGGAACAGCTGAAAGGGAAAAAGTTTTTCGGGCAGATCCAGCTTGCGGGCGGAAAATATCAGGGCGAAGCGGGGAACAAGTATCCCGCCCCAAGCCGCGTGAAAGAGAGCGAAGTAACCGTGCCTCCGCAGTATCCGGATAATTCGGTGATGCGCAACGCCATCGCCCGTCATTATGAGCAGATTGCCTTTTGCGACTCACAGGTGGGTGCGATTATTACCGCCTTGAAGGAGTATGAAATCTGGGACGATACCGCGGTATTCTTCTTTACCGACCACGGCTGTCAGATGCCCCGTGCCAAGCAGTTCCTTTACGATGAAGGCGCCAAAGTTCCCTTGATTGTGCATTGGCCGAAAGGGCATGCGCAACTTGCGAAAAACGGAACCGTGCGCAACGATTTGGTGAGTGGGATCGATATCACGGTCAGCTCGCTCGCCCTGGCCGGATTGGATGTGCCGGAGTTTATGGAAGGGGAAAACCTGTTTGCAGCAAATTATCAGGGTAGGGAATCGGTGATTTCAGCCAAAGACCGCATGGGCAATGCCATCGACCGCGTCCGCTCCGTGCGCAGCGGAAACTTCCTGTACATCAGGAATTACATGACTGATCGCCCGCTGTATCAGGCCGCATACCGTGACGGATATGCCACCTTTATCAACCTCAGAAAGTTGTATAAAGAAGGCGCGCTAACGCCGTTGCAGGCCTCGTACCATGACGCGGCGCAGCGGAAATCCGAAGAGCTGTACGATCTCGCGAAGGATCCCCATCAGCTGAATAATCTGGCGACTAACCCGGAATACGCGGCCACGCTGAAAAAACTCAGGGCGCAGCTGAAGGAATGGGAGAAAGAAACGGATGACAAGGGTCAGTATCCGTCGAGCAAAGCGGAATTGAAGAAGGTGTTTGATAACGCGCCCGAAAAATGTGTGAACCCGGAATATGATATTTTTAAGTGAAGGTAGGGAGTGAGTTTGTGAAACGGTTTTTGTTTGTTTTAGCGCTGTGTGGTTGCGCCTGTTTGCCGGTATTTGCGTCAAACGTTCCGTTGGAATCCGGATTTAAAAAGCCGGCGGATGAGTATAAGCCGTGGACGTGGTGGCATTGGATGAATGGGCATGTGACGCGTGATTCGATTACCCGCGACCTCGAAGATATGAAGCGTTCCGGTCTGGGCGGCTTTGGCCTGTGGAATACGCATGAGGGCATTCCGACAGGACCCGTGAAATACGGCAGTCCGCAATGGTGGGCGTTGGTGGAACATACCATGGATGAGGCGGAGCGGCTGGGTCTGGCCATGGAAATGTTTAACGGGGCCGGCTGGTCAGCCACGGCGGCTCCGTTCGTGACGCCGGAAATGGCGATGCAGGAAGTTGCGTGGACCGAGGCGCGCTTCAGCGGCCCCGGCAAGGCGAAGCTTCAGCTCACTGTGCCTAAGGCGGTTCTGGGTCTGGAACGGGATATGGCGCGAGATCCTCAGGTTAACCTGCGCTACTTCATGCCCCGTAAGGGATTGGAGGGTCATTTTCGCGACCTGGCCGTGTTTGCGGTTCCATCGATCCCGAAAGGCCAAAAGCCCTGGACGATCAAAAATTGGCGGGATAAAGCCGGGTATGCAAAGCTGAAAGGGTATATGAATCCCGACCAACGCAAGGTTCCGGCAAGCCAGCTGCTCCGTCAGGACCAGGTTCTCGATATTTCCAAATTCATGAACGCCGATGGGCTCCTCGAGTGGGAGGCTCCTGCCGGGGAGTGGACCATCCTCAGGATGGGGTACCAGCCGACAGGGCGCAGCAATCATCCGGCGTCCCATGGGGGAAAGGGGCTTGAGATCGACAAGATGTCGGCCGCGGCGATGGATTTTTACTGGGAACATTTTCTCGATCGTGTCATCCGCATCGCCGGGGATCGGGTCGGCGACGTGTTTCAGAATATATTGTGCGACAGCTATGAGGCCGGGCATCAAAACTGGACCGCCGGCTTCGACCGTAAATTCATCGAGACGCACGGTTATGATTTTAAGCCATTGCTGCCGGTTTTGACGGGCCGGGTCGTGGGCAGCGTCGAATTCACCGAGCGGGTATTGTGGGATTTCCGCAAGCTGATTGGCGACATGATCGTCGAAAATTACTACGGGCGTATGCAGGAGAACTGCGCGAAGGCCGGAGTAAAATTCGCGTCCGAACCGTATGGCCGCTTCGGAAACTCCAACGACTATGATATGGCGGGAAAAGTAGACATTCCGACCTGCGAATGGTGGGCGAATGCCCCGTCTAAGAAGCGCATTGCCGAAGCGAGGCTCGCTGCATCTGCCGCTCATACGTACGGCCGCAGGGTCGTAAGTTCAGAGGCATTCACGGGGCATGCAGAACGGATTTTTGAAGCGTACCCTGGAGGCATCAAAGGGCAGGGGGACTACTTTATGACCCAGGGCGTCAACAAATTCTGCTTCCATACCTGGGCGCATGATCCTTATGAGCAGGCGCCCGGCCTCGGGTTGGGAACCTACGGTTCGCGTTTTGATTCACGGAACACATGGTGGCCCTATGCGGGCGCATGGTTACAATATCTGTCGCGCAATCAATATATGCTGCAGCAGGGCGAGTTTGTGGGGGATGTGCTTTGCTATGCCGGTGAAGATGCCCCGTTAAGAAGCGATCCCTTATATCGAGGCGGGGAGATTCTGAACGATCTGCCGTACAGTTATGATTATGCGATATGCAACACCGAAATCCTCATGCAGTTGACTGTTGAGGACGGTAGGTTGATGACGGAAAACGGTTTGGAATTTCGTGTTTTGCAGCTGCCTGAGTCGCCGTGGATGTCGGTTCAGGTTTTGGAAAAAGTAGAAGAACTGCTGAACGCCGGCGCGGTGATTTCAGGTGCCAAACCTTCGTCTGTACCGGGGAATAGGGATTCGTCAGAGCGTGAACAGTTTGCGACCCTGACTCAAAGCATATGGGGTGCCTGTGACGGACGGAGTACAACTTCGAATGCATGCGGGGAGGGCATGGTGTACTGGGGGATGCCTCTGGGCGACATCCTGAGTAAACATGGGATTGCTCCTGACTTCAGTTTTTCGGTTGTCGGCAATAGTAACATGGGGGAAACAATGTATCCCGGCGTCGGAATCGACTTTATCCACCGTAGGGCGGGCCAAGATGAGGTCTACTTTTTGAGTAACCAGCATCCTGCGGCTAAAACCATCAAAGCGCGTTTCCGCGTGAGTGGAAAAGTACCCGAGCTGTGGTTCCCTGATACGGGCGAAATATGTGCGGTCAAGCCGTCTCAAACCGAGGGCGAACACACCGAAGTCGAGCTTCGATTTGGCCCCCATGAGGCCTACTTTGTCGTATTCCGGGATCCTGCCGTTTCCACGGCCGAAAACCCGGTGCCGTGGTCCGGGAAAGAGCTACGGATCGCGAATCTGAGCTCCGACTGGAAACTCGCATTTTCCAATGGCGGGTCAGCGTCCATGCCTCAACTTCATTCCTGGACGGATCTGGAGGAGGAGCATTTGAAATACCATTCCGGATCCGTGATCTATCAAAAGATCTTTTCATTATCCGAAGAGCTGCTTGCGGGGGGCGCTGAAAGATTTATCGATCTGGGACTGGTCGACGTGATCGCGGAAGTCCGCGTAAACGGCAAAAACTGCGGTATCGCGTGGAAGACTCCATATCGGGTAAATGTCACCGATGCGCTCAAAGCTGGTGAAAACAAAGTCGAAGTGACCGTCGCCAACCTCTGGGTGAACCGCTTGATCGGTGACCAGCGCTTTAAAGATGATCATGTCTGGACGACGGATACCGGGTCTACCGCCAAAGGCATGGGGTTGAAAAAAATTCCGGATTGGGTGATCCATAACACCGAGCGTCCGGTCGAAGAACGAACCGCCTTCTATGCCTGGCAGTGGCCGCATATGAAAGCGGACAAGCCACTGCTTTCTTCCGGCATGCTGGGGCCGGTAAAACTGATCGCCCGCTAAAAAGGAACTGTTATGAAATTGAAAATCGCACTGATCGCCGCTTGCACAACCGTTTCACTGCAGGCTCAGCCGCCCAACATTGTCCTGCTGTTCGCCGATGATGCGGGTTATGCCGACTTCGGCTTCCACGGAAGCACCGAATGCCAAACGCCCCGTTTGGATCAGTTCGCGAAAGAGAGCATTCGCTGCACGCAGGCGTATGTAAGCGCCGCCGTGTGCGGACCGAGTCGGGCGGGTTTGCTGACCGGACGCTATCAGCAACGGTTCGGTTTTGAAGAGAACAACGTTCCGATCGCGATGGCGGAAGCCGGATTGACCGGTGATGATATGGGCCTGCCGCTGGATCAGAAAACCATCGCCGATTATCTGAACGCGCAGGGCTATCGCTCGATTATTCTGGGCAAATGGCATCAGGGCGGAGCCGACCGTTTCCACCCGCTCAAGCGGGGATTCGACGAATTCTACGGATTCCGGGGTGGGGCGCGGCACTACTACGCATACCAACCGGGGCAGAAGTTTGATCCGCTCAACCGGATGGAGCGCGATTTTGAGGGCTTTAAGGAGCATGAAGGTTATCTCACGGATGTGCTCGCCGACGAAGCCTGCTCCTTCATCGAGCGGAACCAGGGAACACCGTTTTTTGTGTTCCTTTCCTTTAACGCCGTACACGCCCCGATGGATGCGCGCGAGGAGGACATGGGTCCCTTCCCGGAATTGCAGGGAAACCGCAGGAAACAGGCCGCGATGATGCTCGCCATGGATCGGGCCTGCGGCAAGGTGCTGGATAAATTGGAGGCCCTCGGACTGGCCGATAACACTCTCATCGTGTTCACCAACGACAACGGTGGTGCTCTGCAGAATTCGGCCAAAAACGACCCGCTCAGCGGAGTGAAGGGCACCCATCTCGAAGGCGGAATCCGCGTTCCGTTTCTCATCAAATGGCCCGCCGAATTCACTGCCGACACGACGTATGCGCATCCGATTTCTCTGCTGGATCTTCTGCCGACGTTTGTCGATGCCGGCGGCGGTTCGGTCGAGCTGAAGAACATCGACGGCGTCAGCCTGCTGCCTTACCTAAAAGGGGAAAAAACGGACCGCCCGCACCAAACGCTGTACTGGAAAAAGGAAACCCGCGCCGCGATCCGCGAAGGCGACCTGAAGCTGATTCGTCTGCCGGATCGCCCCGCCGAACTCTATGACCTTTCCAAAGATCCCTCCGAGGTGACCAATCTGGCGACGGCACAGCCGGAAAAAGTGCGGGAACTCTACAAAAAGCTTTTTGCCTGGGAGCTCGAACTCGAGCGCCCGATCTGGCAACTGCAGCGGAAATACGAAGGCTACTCCATGGAACGCTACGACGGCAACCGGCAGAAGTGATGACACAACCGTAGCGGAGCTGTGGAAAGCACAACAAATTCTCTACTGATAAGAAAACAGATCGATGTCCGGGATGAAGAAACTCGTTTTTGGGAGGGTGATGGCCGGAGTGTGGCTGTTCGGAGCGGTGGCCCCGG
>CAZAPF010000082.1:0-3512 GCA_964486885.1 uncultured Verrucomicrobiota bacterium | reverse complement strand
GTGGAAGGCTATTACCCCAGGAGTGGGTATCAGCTGGTTTATCAGGATGAGTTTAACGGCAACAGTCTCAATACCAACGACTGGTATTATCGTGATTCGCTTTCACCACGCCTCGGAGGATACAACCAAAAGAAGAATGTGTCGGTAACGACCGAAGACGGCATCGGGTTGCTGAAAATCGACTATACGAAGGAGGATCTCTTTAATACCGGAACGAATGTTCCGGTTGGCGGCGGGGTCATTTCCAGAACGACATTCGGGTATGGCTACTATGAGGCGAGGATCAAGTTCTACGATGAGGTCCGTGGTTTTCATCAGTCGTTCTGGAATTACGGGTACAGAGATAGAGAGGATGCAAAAAATGATCGTGTGCCGTGGAGCAACAAGGCCATCGAGTTAGACGGAATTGAGCTGGATTCCGACTTCAACACCGCATGGGTCAACTTTCATTGGCACATTGATGGGCAGAATCAAACGAGTGTTGGAGACAAAGAAGAACGGCGTGTTGACTCGTATATTGATACCGATCAATGGGTGGTGATCGGGTTCGAGTGGTTGCCGGATGCGGTGGTCTATTATGTCGATGGTATTGAACGATACCGGTATGACTATACTGCGGGAGACCCGCGTTATACACCGAGCGAGATCTGGCTGACGGGATTAGGGAATACGGCCGATTTTCTGGGAGGCGAAGGCTTTCCGGAGCCCGGTGCCGCTATGCGGGTCGATTATTTCCGGTTCTACACTAAAATCTTTGATGCGAATTATACCGGTAACCGGGGAATGGAATCTCAGGCAGAGACACCGGAAACGGTCAGCAGCTGGATCGCGGATGACGGCATCTATAACAACGTAGGCTCCGATCAGGTGGACCTCGTTCACGGCGACGGCTCGGCCTATGCCGGTGAGACGTATATGCGGCATGTTGGCAAAACGACTGCGGGATCCATGACATCGCGGATGCGGCTGGATCATATCGCCAATGGAACCTATACGTTCTCGGCCTGGGCGAAGCACTCCGGCGGCATGAACGAGTGCCGGATGCACGTGGAGTCTCATGGTGGCGGGGAAATATCCAGGAACATTCCGTTGTTAACCAACTGGACCCGGATCAAAATCGAGAACATCGAGGTGACCTCTCACGAGATTGATCTGGGCTTCACGACGCAAGGCCCCGACGGGGAATGGCTCCATCTGGATGAAGTTAGATTCGAGCCGCGGGAGAGCGCAATCGAAGTGGACCCCGAGAACGTTCTGGATAACGGCACCGCGGGGTACACGGAAGGGGGCACGGGCTGGGCGAACAGTGGATTAAAAGGCTACGACAACAGCTCCACCCGCTACTCCCAGGATGCAGGCGCATACGCACAATGGAATCCCGATCTCCCTGAAGCAGGAACGTATGACGTCTACTTCTATAAGGTCGTTCATAGTGCGAGCACGACGGATGCGCTCCTCGATACCTCCTTTGCGGGGGGCACGGAGCAACAGACTCTTGATTTATCTGCCGGTGAATCCGGTTGGATTTTCCTGGGAGCGTATCCTTTCTCCGCCGGTGATGCCGGTTTTGTGCGTATAACCGGCCAGGGGGGCGTTGTGCGGGCGGATGCCATCATGACCGTTCCTTCAGGTGAGCTGGTGATTGACGACGTTTCCTTTGACCGTATGAATGTCATGATTCATGCAAAGGGCCTGAACCGCCACAAGCGGTATGTGCTGAAGAGTTCGAATAATCTGACCAACGGTTTCACCCGGATCGAGGATGGCCCTCGTTCCCCGGTTTCCTTCTCCAATCCAGGAAGCGACGTATTCTTTGCGCCCCGGCCTGAAGGATTCGAGGACCGGATGTTCTACCGCATTGAGGGCGAATAGTCGTGATGAGCGAACGGCACGATATTTCTGGTCACAACCCTGTTGAACCGGCTTCATCAAACCTCGTCTATCGGCTTGGGGTCGCGTTTCCGTAACGTAGGTTTTTCGGTTTTGAGGGGCGGTACCAATCCGTGCTGACAGAGAATGCCGCAATGACTATTCTGCATTCGATGTTTCCTGTTCGGTGTTTTGCGGTTCTTCTGCCCTCTTTCCGCCTGCTGTAGTTTCCTACAGTAGACGGTATTCTATTGATTCAGCTATAAATGCCGGAACTGTAAAAATTTTATACGAAGCAGTTTCCCGAACGCGCCGATGCACTGAAATGCGACTGGATAAACTGGGCCAGGAAAAACAACGTCCGTCTGCCGAACCCCGGAGATAGGGCAAAGAAAAATAAAAAGTGATCATATGATGAAAGAAGTAATTTTCGGAATTTTTGTAGGTGGCGTTGCTACATGGGGCGCACAGGGCGCGGGTAAACCGTGGGAGACGGATGTTTTGTCGGAAAACCGCGAGCCGATGCGGGCCTACGCGCATCAATACCGGTCGGAAAAAGAAGCCCTGACGTTCGAGCGC
Source organism: uncultured Verrucomicrobiota bacterium (assembly GCA_964486885.1). Lineage (GTDB taxonomy): Bacteria > Verrucomicrobiota > Kiritimatiellia > Kiritimatiellales > Pontiellaceae > Pontiella. Next base: position 1,064 of record CAZAPF010000082.1, on the reverse strand, counting down.
TCCAATGCCGTTAATCAGTCGCTGAACGGTGCGTGGAAGTTTAAATGGTCAAAATTGCCGGAGGGGAGCCCCGAAGGCTTCTATCGGACGGATTTTGATGTCAGCGGCTGGGATTCGATCGAGGTGCCGTCCAACTGGCAGATGAAGGGCTACGGCAAGCCGATGTACAATAACAGCGGGTACTATAATTTCGCGGAAGATAAGTTCCCGAAAATCGAAACGCCCTATGGTAACCCGACCGGCTGTTATAAACGCACGTTCACACTCGAACCTGAACTGCGGGGCAAGCAGGTGTTCATCCATTTCGATGGCGTCGAAGCCGGATTCCAGTTGTGGGTGAACGGGGAATATGTGGGCTATTCGGAGGACAGTAAACTATCGGCCGAGTTCAACCTGACCCCGTATTTGAAGGCGGGCGATAATACGATAGCCTGCCGCGTATTCCGCTGGACGTCCGGCAGCTGGCTCGAAGATCAGGACGGATTTAATATGAGCGGAATTTATCGTGATGTCTGGCTGTTTGCGACGCCGGATCTCGCGATTCGCGATTTTTTCGCCACCGCCGACCTGGATGCGGAGTACAGAGACGCCCAGCTGAATGTGGAGCTGAAGGTGAAAAACTATGCCACCGTTCCCTCGAAGCCGCACTCCGTTCTATGCGCCATCGCCGGGAAAACGGCACCCATTGAAATTCCCTCGCTATCACCGGGCGAAGAGCGTGTGCTGTCGGTTCAAATGACCATCGAAAATCCGCGTAAATGGACAGCGGAAACCCCGAACCTGTACCCGTTATTGCTGAAGCTTTCAGACGGCTCGAAGGTCACGCAGATTACCGGAACCGAATTCGGTTTCCGTAAACTGGAAATCAAAGGCAATGTGCTCACGCTGAATGGAAAACCCTTCATTCAGTATGGCGCGAACCGCGTGGAGCACGACCCGGTCAACGGGCACTACATCACCCGCGAGCGACTGGAAGAAGAATTCGCGCTGATGAAGCAGTACAACATCAACTCCATCCGCACGGCGCACTTTCCGTTCAACTCCGAATTCTATGTGCTCTGCAA
>CAZAPF010000081.1:0-12928 GCA_964486885.1 uncultured Verrucomicrobiota bacterium | reverse complement strand
TCCGTAAATGTTCTTCGTTTTCTTCCCATTTCCATGCGTCCTTTCGTACCATTTTGAGGACGCAGATTCCACTTAAGCTAGTGGTCCTAAAATTGGGGTCAACCGCAGCGGTCGCCTTAGCCGGAACCGGTTCTCCAGCCCTTAAACACTCCAGCCGGGCCTTCATTTTTTTTGATTCAGCCAGACCATCTGCGACAGATGCAGCCCTTTCACCAGCCTTTACCGCCTTCTCAAACTCCATATTCCGTGCATGAGCAGCCGCCAGCAGGGAAAGAGAAGCCGCTTCGCGCGGGTTTTTCCGGGCAACAGGTGCAGCAAATGTGACGGCCTTTTCGCGGTTGTGAAATTCGGGATCGGGGCAGGAGGCATAGATTCTGGCCAGACCACTGCAGGCTTTCAACGAGTTGTATTGCACCGCCTTTTCATACCATTCAAGCGCCTTGACAACATTGGTTTCGGAGCCTATTCCAGCCTCAAAGCAATGACCCGCCCCAACCATCGCCGAAACGCTGCCCGCTTCCGCAGCCTGCACAAACAACGCGCAGGCCTTTGCCGGATCATCGCTATAAACCGCTACCCCCTGCTTATAAAGTTCGTCGCCATCCCCATATGCGGCACCGATCACCAGCAAGACCAACACCCCAACGATTAATCTCTTCATAAATCCTCCCGGGATTCCATAGACGGTTTCATTATGGCGCAACTGCAGCCTGTTGTTTGAACTATGTCTAAATAGCCGCAACCCGTGTTATTGTCCAGATCAAACAAAACCAGGCCGGAGAACAAAGACAGAACCCCGCCGCCCAGAACTCACGATGGCCTTCCTCGAACAAATCCTTAAATAAGACCGGCACTCCTCCGCGCTCCATACACCATTTAGAAACTTTTTAGCCCGCAGATTTACGCCGATGCACGCAGATTCGTTTTTTAACCACCAAGACTCGAAGAGCACGAAGACATGAGGCTTAATACTTAAAACCTACTTGTCCGCCGTAGCCTGCAAGCGAAGGAGGAACACTTAATACTGCGGGTTTTTACCCGCTTTAAACTTAACACCTAACACTGCGAAGCATACGCTTCGCCCATGGATTCGCTAACTCCAGAGCAGCGCTCAGAACGAATGAGTAGAATTCGGGGTAAAGATACCAAACCTGAACTACTCGTCCGCTCTATGCTCCACCGCGCCGGCTAACTCATCAGAGCAGCCGAATAATAACCGCCGCGTCCATAACTTGGAGGATGAGTTCCATCCAGAAAAACACTGCCTTCGACTTTCTGGTTTTTCAGCGCAAACTGATACAGCTCATGCACCGCGTCGGCGGAATCAAGGCCCCAAAACTTATCAACTCCACAAACCGGAGTTCGCCTTAAAATTTCATCCAGAAAATTGAGAGCACTGATATAAGAAGATGCGGTACCGCTTCCCTTCTTATTTTCAGCCTTGATCTGTGAACAAAATAATTCCCTGAAAGTCACCCCTGCCCCCTGTTATTTCAATGGCTTAACTCGAATTGCCCCATTGACCACTTTGAACTCAACTTTGTCCCCCGGCTTAATGTCATATTTCTTCCGAACTTCGAAAGGAATCGTGATCCGGCCTTTTGTTGATACCACAGCATTAGGTTTCATTGAGCACTCCTTAAGTTGGAGTTACTTTAAATTAACACTCCCTTCTTTCCAAGGGCTGGAAAAAACTATCTCGCGCAATGATCCAGGCGGCTTCTCGGGGTGTGTAATCGGATTCCTGCAGGTCTGCGAGGTAGTCCAGCTCGGCCTGGATTGTGGATCGGCCAATCAGAATTTCCAAATGATCATCGGTTGCGATCATGTAGTCGCCGAACGGGCAGTCTTCGGCCCAGTAATTTTCATTCTGATTATTCATCGCGCAACTGCCTTCGAATATCGACGACTAAACGACGATACCAATCCGCTAAATTCTGCGCTTCCTCAGCACTACTGACCTCTTCGATGCCTTCGTCGTAACAACCATTAGCTTCATAAAAACGAGCCGTGCGCTCATAGTCGAATGCTCGACATTCGAGTCCATCAATCACCTGCCCCCAATCGTTATCATCTAACTCTACTGTCTTTTTCATCTGCGTAGATTCGCGCGTATCTGCGGGCAATGTCTACAGCCTATGAGTCTAGTTATAAGATGGTTTGGAGTCTGCTGTTTGAGGTTTGAAGTTCTCTGCGTCTCCGCGAGGAATAACCTCCGTCGCTAAAGCTTTGGCGGTCAAGAATGGTGGTTCCCCCGCGCCCCCTCCATATAAAACAGGCAAGAGGCACTTGGCATTAGCAGCTTCCTGCGTGAAATTAATCGTTTGTTGTGTGTAGGTGAGATCCGAGATCTCGCATCCGACAGAACGGCCTCTCTTCAGGTCCGCGGTCACGGCCCGCGGCTACAATTTGGAAACAGGCAGTGAAACATTCACTTCTTTCATTATTGGCTGCGCCAATTATCGGTCGCTGCGCTCGCGGGGCATGAGGCATTAGTGGTTGTCGACCGCAGCTACAATTAAATCTATGAGGATACTTCCTCGGATAGATGTGGGTGCATTGCTGTAGCCGTGATCGTTGATCGCGGTTCGGTGGAAAGATATTCCTTGCAGGACTCCGGGGTCATCGCCCCCAGCTACAATTAAGGGCTCGTTAGCATTCCAAAAAAACTGCGCGTTCTGCGTGGATCTGCGGTTAGAAAAAGGTCCACATATATTGATTTTATATAGCTTATTTACTATATATAATCTGTTTTAAACCCATTAAGGGCTTTTAATATCGTCTATTGACTATATAAGGATAATGGCATGAGCGAGAAAACGGGGCATAAAATCGGGCCGTTACTGCAGTTTGAGCGGCGTAAATCGGGTATGAATCAGCATGATGTCTGTGCAAAGTCGGGGTTGTCGCAGTCGACGGTGAGCAACCTGGAAACGGGCGACAGCAACTTCCGGATTGATACGCTGGAGCGTTATCTGGATGCGCTGGGCAAGCGGCTGAATCTGGTTTCGAAGGATGCAGAGCTTTATCATTATGTGGCGCAGGTGCAGTCGGTGTATGACGGCGATACGTGCCGGGTGGATATTGATCTGGGGCTGGGCATTTGGCTGCGGGATGAAAAGCTGCGGCTGGCACGGATCAATGCACCGGAGGTGACGGGCGAATCAAAAGCCCTCGGCATTGCATCGCGCGATGCGCTGCGGGAGCTGATTCTGGGAAAGGAAATCATCATTGAAACGATTAAGGATAAGCGCGGAAAATATGGGCGCTACCTGGCGGAAATCTGGCTTGAGGAACGCGGCGCATATGTGAACATTAATGATGAACTGGTGCGGTTGGGTCAGGCGGAATATAAAGAGTATTAGCCCGCAGCCGCAAGCGCAGCGCAGATAATTTACGTATGTAAATAGAGACGAAGGAACGGTTCTCACGCCGATTAACGCAGATGGATCTCCCGGGCTGAGCTAACGGAGAGAACGGGTTTTTTTAATTCCTGCCCTACTGCCTCTGCGTGAAATTAATCGTTTGTTATGTGTAGGTGAGATCCGCGATCTCGCATCCGGAAGAACGGCCGCTCATCGGGTCCGCGGTCACGGTCCGCGGCTACAATTAAATCTTCCTCGGATAGATGTGGGCGCATTGCTGTAGCCGTGATCGGTGATCGCGGTTCGGTGGAAAGGTATTCCTTGCGGGACTCCGGGGTCATCGCCCCCGGCTACAATTAAAGGCAAAGCATTAGCAGCTTCCTGCGTGAAATGAATCGTTTGTTATGTGTAGGTGAGATCCGTGATCTCGCATCCGGAAGAACGGCCGCTCTTCGGGTCCGCGGTCTCGGCCCGCGGCTACAGTGTTTCCCGACTGTAAACCCCCTCCAAATATCCGCACGTCTTCGTGGCATGGACATCCTGTCCATGGGTTCACGGGCAGGATGCCCGTGCTACGGAAAGGCCAGGCAATGCATCATGGCGGCGACAGCCACATGAGTCGCATTCCAAAAAATCAATCTGCGCAGTCTGCGTACATCTGCGGGCTACATCCTCCTTCGCTAAAGCTACGGCAAGACATGTAAGGCATGAGGCATTATGGATTTTCTGCGTGGCATGAACATCCTGTCCATGGGTTCACGGGCAGGATGCCCGTGCTACGGAAGGGCCAGGCAATGCATCATGGCGGCGACGGCCACATGAGTCGCATTCCAAAAACAATCTGCGCATTCTGCGTCCATCTGCGGGCTACATCCTCCTTCGCTAAAGCTACGGCAAGACATGTAAGGCATGAGGCATTATGGATTTTCTGCGTGGCATGAACATCCTGTCCATGGGTTCACGGGCAGGATGCCCGTGCTACGGAAGGGCCAGGCAATGCATCATGGCGGTGACAGCCACGTGAGTCGCGTTCCACGCTCCAACGTGGTCACGCGAAGCACCGCCCTCCAACCATCCGGGCTGGGATCATGAGTTTAGGCGGTAATAGCCGGACTTTCGGGTGCCTTCGCGGACAATGAGTTCGGCATCGAGCAATGGCTGCATGAGTTTGAGGGCGCCCTGACGGGATATTCCGAGCACCGCCCATATTTCCGAAGGAGCCATACGGCCGCGCTCCTGTAAAAGCGCAAGCAATTGCTCCTGTCTCGGGCGCAGCGTCAATTGCGGAGCGATAGTCATTGCGCTGTATTTCTGCACACGATCCCAGGCCCGCTGCAGGGTTTGCAGAAGCCCTTCAGCGCAATACTCAATCCAGGATGATAGTTCACCGTCGCCGGACTGAACCGAGGAGAGCTCCTGGTAATAGCGGGGACGGTCTTCCCAGTAGTATTCGTCGACTGAAAAAATATGCTGTGTATCAAACCCACGGCGATAGAGATCCCACAAGGCAAGTGCGCGGCCCATCCGTCCATTGCCATCAGCAAACGGATGGATTTCCTCAAAACGATAATGCAGGATGGCCGAGGAAATCACGGGCGATAATTCCGGAGCCGCTTTGTTCCACCATTCCAGCAGATCAAACATAAGGACAGAAACATCCTGATGCGACGGCGGAAAATGATTTCCCACCCGCACATTGATCGTTCGATACTTTCCGGCATCGCCCTGATCCATCACACCGCCACCGGCAATGATGCCGTGCAACTCGAATAGATCCTCATGCCTAACCACTTCGATGCCGGAACGCTGTTCAATATGCCGCAAACCGGCAAGATAGTTCAGGACTTCACGCTTTGCGCGCTCTGCCACAGGAATATCGATCCCCTTTTCAACAGCACGCACTTGTTCCAAGGTGAGAGGATTCCCTTCAATAGCCGTAGAACAGTGTGTATTGCGGGCTTTTGCGTCAAACTGCATGGCCGGAATCCATGCCACATTCACAGCGGCTCCAAGAATCTTTTCACGAAGGGCTGCAATTTGTTCGATCCGTCCAACCAATACTGGAGTAATTGTATATGCCGGTTTGAAGTTCATGGGTAGGAAACTATATATATGACAACTGTTTGTCAACCAATAAGTAAACTATATGACAACCTATGAGCTATAAACTTACATAACGGTTGTGACAAACCCTCTATCAGACAACTATCTGTCAACTTTTCAGACAACCATCCCTTTTCCATCGGCTCACAGAGCCGACACTACACCCCGGAAATCAGGCTTCCTGTTAGTCAAGTATTAGTCAAGTTTTTGGTCAAGTAACGGGCTAGGTGCAGACATGACGGCGGACATGCATAGTGTATAGCCCGCAGATTACGCAGATGGACGCAGATTTTCCTCACGACGACACGGAACCACAGGTGGACAATGAATACGATCCGAACCTTTTGATTCCCAGCTCTCTCTGCTGGCTCGGCGTGAAATAAATATCTCTCACAAAGGGACGAAGGTATCGCGGTTTAAAATATAAAGGCTGATTACTCTGCGGCTTCGTAGCTCTTTGAAGGTTTATATCAGTACTCTTCGCCGGATCTTCAGCCGGAGCCTTCAGGGGGATCCCGTAGCATGGGCATCTCTGCCCATGACCGCCGCGCCGCAACTCCTCTGCCGCAACGGGCAAGATGCCCGTTCTACTTTTTCTACGACTCCAAGCCCCTCTCCAATATAAAAGGCAGCGATTGGCCGCCTTATCCGTGTTCATCTGTGCCAAAATGACGCTGCCCATACCGGCATTCCGTGACGGTTGCACCTTCATGAATTACAGAACTGTAATCCAATTACCCACATGGGTTTATAGTTTTATGGCTAAGTAAAGGCGTTCCGGGAAAGGGCCCGATTCTGGCACGACTTAAGCTTTAAATAGAGGTGGTGATTGTCATGAAAAAGAAAAACACCAAGAAAGAGAATCGGGTGCAGGCAGAGGCGTTCCGCCGCATGAAGGGCAATGTGCTCGACCTGATTCCGGCCTATGCGGCCGACTTCCGTCAGATCATCACTGAATATGAGCGCACGCATGACGGCCGGGTACCGAGCGCGGATGACCTGCTGTGGATTGAAAGCCAGCGCCAGGGGCGGGATATTACGGAGTAGCTGAAAGCTACAGGCACTAGAGTTGTGGCCCGCAGAAGGCTGAGCCAAACAGAAGCAGCCCGCAGATAGATCTCTCACAGAGGCACAAAGCCACGGAGATACATGCGGGATGTAGAAAATTTCTACCACAGAGAACTCGGAGGACTCGGAGGACTCAGAGAAGTATAAGTTCAACCGCAGGTGGACGCAGATTAAAGACAGGAATAAAGAGGGATGCTTTCAACAGGGCTGTCTTTACAAACCTGTTTGCGAAGACTTCCCATTGATATCCTCTACTCTGATTTCATCGGAAAAGCGGCGATGCCGCTTCTTTATTCCCTTCTCAAATAAACTCGGTGTACTCTGTGGTGAACCATAACAATAAGGCGGCCGGTGGCCGCCTTCAGACTGTTGATAAAGCTAATGCAAATGACATGATGCAACTTTGCGTGTGTTTTGGAGTGCGGTGGCAACTGAAAGACGACACCGCTTTTCGGTTGATCGGCAGTCAGTTACGTTACCCAAGCGCAGTCGCACCTATCGGCTTGCCTGCGCACTCCAAAGCGGCTCCGCCGCACCAATGCAGTTTCTCAACAAGCTCAAGGCGGCCGGTGGCCGCCTTATCTGCGCAATCTGTGTAATCTGCAGGCTAAATATTTTCAGCGATCTGCTGGCCCATGCCGGTGTAGGAGCCGGGGGTCATGTCGAGCAGGCGCTGCTTGTCGGCGGGATCGAGATCGAGACCTTCTACAAACTTCTGGATGACTTCGCGGGTGATTTTGTCCTGCCCGCGGGTGAGGTCTTTCAACTTTTCATACGGCTTTTCGATGCCGGCTTTGCGCATGACGGTCTGGATGGGCTCAGCCAATACTTCCCACGCATTATCGAGGTCGCCGGCGAGGATTTCTTCGCGCAGCTTGAGCTTGCTGAAGCCTTTGAGCGTGGAGAGATAGGCAATCATGCTGTAGCCGAATCCGACGCCCATGTTGCGAAGCACGGTGGAGTCGGTGAGGTCGCGCTGGAGGCGGGAGATCGGCAGCTTGGCGGAAAGGTGCCCGAAGATGGCGTTGGCCAGGCCCAAGTTGCCTTCGGAATTCTCGAAGTCGATCGGGTTGACCTTGTGGGGCATGGTGGAGGATCCGACCTCCCCTTTTACGGTCTTCTGGCCGAAGTAGGCCATGGAGATATAGGTCCAGATGTCGCGGTCGATATCGATCAGGATAGTGTTGAAGCGGCTGACGGCATCGAACATTTCGGCCATGTAGTCGTGCGGCTCGATCTGGGTGGTGAAGAGGTTTTGTTTCAGGCCGAGGTTTTCTTCGATAACGCCTTTGGCGAGTGCCGGCCAGTCGACGTCCGGGTAGGCGGAAAGGTGTGCGTTAAAGTTGCCGACGGCTCCATTGAGCTTGCCAAGGATTTCGACGGCTTCGGTTTTCTGTTTCTGGAATGCCAGGCGGTCGGCAAATACCGCGAGCTCTTTACCGATGGTGGTCGGCGATGCGGTCTGCCCGTGGGTGCGGGCCAGCATAGGTACCGACTTCCACTCTTTGGCAAATCCCTTGAGCTGATCGATGATTTCCTGCTGGTGCGGCAGCAGGGCTGCGAGGCCGTCCTTGAGCATGAGGGCGTGGGACAGGTTGTTGATATCCTCGGAGGTGCAGGCAAAGTGCAGGAACTCGGAGAGCTCTTCGAGTGAGGTGCCTTCGATCTTTTGCTTGAGGTAATATTCGACCGCTTTGACGTCGTGGTTGGTGGTGCGCTCAATCTTTTTGACCTTCTCGGCTTCCTGCGGCGTAAAGTCGTCGACCACGCCCATCAGCAGGTTGGTTTCTTCGGAGGTCAGCGTACGGCATTCCGGAATACCGTCATCGGCACAGAGGGCCATAAGCCAGAGCACTTCCACGCGCACGCGGTTGCGGACGAGGGCATATTCGGAAAAACATTCGGTAAGTTCGGCTACTTTGGACGCATAACGTCCGTCAATCGGGCTGATGGCTGTAATCATTTTTATTCTCCTAAACTGGGCAGGCGAGAATTGTTTGCTAATCGCGCTCAATTACCTGCGGTACAAAGTATCGCCGGCATCTTGCCGGCCCCGTGGACAAGCCACGTTATAACTTAATTCCTAAAACTGGTTTCGAAGCGCCGAATATAGACAGGTGCCGGTTCGATGAAAACCACGAAAAACACGAATCACACGAAAAGTGAGGAGAAACGGTTGCGGGCGTTGAATTTGCTGTAGGCGGGATTTGCTAACCGTGGCTGAAAGCGAAGCGATAAATAATTTTCCTGAGCAAATAGTTCCCAACGGGAACGGTTCATGCGGAGAAAACAAAAAGAGCATCGCCACAGGAGTAGGACGGGCATCTTGCCCGTTACCCCGGCGCGGTTCCGGAGAGCAGGAATGCCTTGCAGGGATCATGGGCAGGATGCCCATGCTACGCGAGCTACACCACTTGCTTCCCCCTTTAGAACCGGCGGCCGGGAAAGCCTCTTTTCTTCTGGTTCTCTTTACCGGCTTCCTGACGGGCTTCTTCCTTTGCTTCCTTGCGTTCAACGGATTCAAAATTTTCATCAAACACTTCGCCTTTTTTCGAGCCGACAATGGCTTCGGCATTTTTTTCGAAGACGAGTTTACTGCATTTCATGCCGATGATTTCATTATTACGGTCGCGCACAATGGCGAGATACCCCTCGTACTCAACACCAGCCTGCTTGCCTGCTTCGAGCTGTTTGAGGTTAACCATACCGCTCTCATAGCTGTGCTCATTTTTATTTTCCGTGGTGAACTGGAACTTTGATTTGGATGTATTGAGAATCATGTAATAGTCCGCCTGTTCCGGCCTTCCAATCAGATAAACCTCGGATTGCAGCGGGGCTTCGTAGGGTGCGGAGCTTGATTTCCGGATATCCACCGTGGCCTGCACCGATTCCTGCTGCACCTGCATACCCGGCCCCCGGTTGGATCGACCAACGGCTTTATTATCGCGCTCATTTTTTACAGAGACTTTTATTTCTACCCGAGGCGGAGCCAGGAGAATGGCGTATTTGCGGTCCTTTTCAGTCAGCGTATCCAGCGATACTTTGATTTCAGATCCGTCGACCAGTTTGAGTACGACTTTATCATCCAGTGTACGGACGTGTTCGGCTTCAATGGTCTTACCGGTTTCATCGGTCCAGATCCGCATTTCCGCAAGGGCAGAAAGGCTGAAGTTGATGGCTACGATTCCTGACAGTAGAACTACAGTTGATTTTTTCATGCTTCGTTTCTCCTTTTGATATGAAGATCGTAATAATCATTAAACGGAAAAGACAGGAGAAAATTGTGTAGGACGCTTTGCGTCCGGCATGAGGCATGAGGAAAAAGGCACTAGAGAGTAAGCTGTATACTATCGGGCGACGGAATCCCGGCCCTAATACACGAACTTAATAAATACTTGCATGGGATACTCTCTCCGCGTTGCTTCGAGAGCACTACATAGGACGCTGTATCTCAATACTAGTGCCATAGTAGTGTAGCGGAGATTAAGTTAGTGGCATTAGGTCTTGGCCCCCGCCCTGCAGGTGTTTACGGGATGCGGTTCAGGTTATCAAACCACCAACTTCAAACTACAAACCTTTTAAAAGGTCGGCCCACTCGGTGTGGGCCAGCTGGAGGGCGCGGGCGCGGTGGGATATTTTATTTTTAACGGTGGAATCGAGCTCGGCGAAAGTTTCGCTATAGCCATCCGGAATAAAGAGCGGGTCATAGCCAAACCCGTTGGTGCCGCGCAACTCTTCAATAATCTGTCCGGGACACTTACCGGCTACGGTCTGTACGCTGCCACCGGGATCGGATAGCGCAACTACGGTGCGGAAGCATGCTGACCGGTCCGCTTTATCGGCAAGCTCCCTCCGGAGTTTTTCGTTGTTAGCAGAATAGGAACATTCATCACCGGCATAGCGAGCGGAATAGACGCCAGGAGCTCCATTCAACGCGGCAACCTCGAGACCGGAATCATCGGCCATGGCCCAGCAGCCGGTTGCCCGTGCAATTTCCACGGCTTTCTTTTCGGCATTGGCTTCGAGCGTTTCGCCATCCTCGACCACATCCGGTATTTCCGGAAATTCAAAGGCGGACTGCACTTCCAGCCCCTGAAAGTCAAAGATCGCCTGGATTTCTTCCAGCTTGTGGGCATTGCGGGTTGCGATGACGAGTTTCATATCGTGCCTTTCGATTTAGCTGATTAGGAATATGGAGCCACGGAACAACACAGTAAAACACGGATTTTAAAATGCTGCAACCGGGTGCTCCGGCTAATCTTTATCCAATTTTCGTGCTGTTCCTAATTACGTGGTACTGCGGCGGCGCGAGCTGGGTGAGGCCAGTGACCGTGCCCGTTTTTCAAATTCGGCGCGGTTGGATTCAACGGCCACGGGATTGCCAAATTGATCCCATACCACCAGCAGATATCCGGAGTAGGTATTGCCGCTTTTAGACTTATTACCGTTGAACTTTTCGCTGTTGCTGGAAAATTCAACAAGCTGTCCGCGGTTTTCCGGGAGGGTGAAAACATGTTCTTTTTTACCGACGCTCATTTTGGAACCCGTTCGTATACTTTCGCCCATCAGCACCAGTACGGCGGTTAACTCTCCTTTATAAGGGCGGGTATCCGTTTGCTTTACACTGACCCGGCAGCGGACGGCTTCGCCGCTGCTTCTGGATGTTCCACCTTCCGTTGTTTTGGAAACATCGATAGAAAGTTTTGGCGGAACCACTTTTTCGAGGTATTGCCGGTCTGCTTCACACAGGATTTCCGGTTTAAATTCCCGCTCTTTTCCGCTGCGCTCCTTAACCACCACCAGTTTGCCGTTCATGGTTACGAATTCACCTTCGAGAATGTTCCCTTTGGTATCTTCCCAAATCCGGTATTCCGCGTGGGATTGCACTCCGAGGCTAACTAACAGTAACGCTAGAATTATTTTTTTCATATACACTGAATATGCAACCGGCGAAGTAAGAATCCAACGGTTTATTTATAGAAAACTGTAATGAAGGCTTATGATTCGCTTTGCTGGGGTTCACCGGTATATTAATAACGGCTTCTGCTGCTTGGCTCAAAATTCCTGGTAAAGCGCGTACCTACTTTTGCGTCTTTGAACAGGTGAACCCTTTCCACAAATTTATCCTTCCCCTTCGTAGCCAGCATAGCGCCTTCCGTCGTTTTAACCACCACAGCATAACCTTCGTAGCGTGTACCCCAGGGCGGATCGGGATCATATTCAAAGTTTAACTGCTTTCCCGTGAACGTGACTGACTTCTTGCTCTTTTCATCGAGACTGAATGTTTCAACAATTTTATCCGCGATAAAATATTCTTTGTAGCGGATATGCATTGCGAGGACATAAAAGGAAACTTCGTAGTCAACCGGGTAGGGGTTCCGGCTTGTTTTTGTAATCGTCACGGAACACTTCATTTCCGCAGCGACATTGTCGATATCCGCCCCCACTGTGCTTCGTTTAATATCGTCATCAACTTCGATTTCGATTTTGGGCAGCTTCTTCTTCAGGATGTAATTTTGATCTTCTTCACACAGGGCATTGATGGGGACCACTTTTGTTTTCCCTGTAACCGGTTTTAACCAGACCTTACCCGATGCATCCCGAACATATTCGGCTTCAATGGTTTGACCGTTTTTCCCGGTCCATATTCGTAATTCAGCCCATGCAGCTGTTACTAATGCAACTATAGCGATTGCCACTATCGATTTTTTCACCCGAACTTCCCCCGTTCTTTACTTCATAAGTATTATCTATATGAGACGCGCTTACATTTCAACTTTATAGATAAATAAACAGCCTTCCGGGCACAAAAAAACCCTTGGAACAATTAAGTTCCAAGGGTGGAAAATTATAAAACCGGCTACGTGCTACTCTCCCGAGATCTAACTCTCAGTACCATCGCCGCTGAGGCCCTTCACTTCTGTGTTCGGTATGGGAACAGGTGTTTCCTCCTCGCTATGGTAACCGGAAAATCTTCAAAAAATCACAACTGCATAGTATTGAAATAACAACAACGGCATGTATACCTTAATAAAAAATTAAGATCAAGCCTCACGGCTAATTAGTACTGGTTAGCTAAGTATCTCGCGATACGTACACGCCCAGCCTATCAACGTCCTAGTCTTGAACGAGCCTTTAGATGACCGAAGTCAAAGGGAAATCTTATCTTAGAGGGGGCTTGGCACTTAGATGCATTCAGCGCTTATCCTTCCCGTGCGTAGCTACCCAGCGATGCTCCTGGCGGAACAACTGGAACACCAGCGGCACGTTAATCCTGGTCCTCTCGTACTAAGGATTAATCTCTTCAAATTTCCTGCGCCCACGGCGGATAAGGACCAAACTGTCTCACGACGTTCTGAACCCAGCTCGCGTACCGCTTTAATGGGCGAACA
>CAZAPF010000080.1:0-13343 GCA_964486885.1 uncultured Verrucomicrobiota bacterium | reverse complement strand
GCAGGACAGCATCGCTGCTTCCGGAATGGTTCAGCTGAAGAATCCATTCTACGTTCGAATTATCATTATCGGTATTAAGAAGAATCTGCCAAACACTTTGCGGGTTATTGGGCAGATCGGATACGCGCAACCGGAATGAAAGGGAGTTACCTTCATCCAATTGCCAAAATCCTGCGGCATGGGTGCTGTCGCCTAAGAGGTCGACAGAGCCGGGGCTTTGATCGGTTGGATCGTTGTATAAACTTCCTCCAATCGTAATGGCGACCCAATTGGTTAGGTTTCCCCACACCAAATCTGCATTGGCTGCAAATGCACTCCCCATGATTAATACTGCAATTGCACGGACTCTCCACTTGGCTCTCATTTTCAGTTCCCCTAACTCTTTAATTAAATAGTGAGAAAGCATGAACAATGCCATTCAGTTATAGATTTAGTATATTGAACCAAAATTTAATCAACAAGCACTTACTATACAATATGTTGTGGTTTGTTAGGTGGTATGATCAGGTTTTTGTCAATGGGATGGGTTTGCAAGCAATCGCATTTGAAAAAGGTTGAACGTTCCTGTAGCGTCCCCGTCCATTACTCAAAATCATCGAAGAAAAGGAATTTGATATGGAAAAAGTCGTAATCATCGGAGCCGGTGCAGCCGGTTATACCGCAGCAATCTACACCGCCCGTGCCAACCTTGAACCGCTCGTGATCGAGGGCATGCAGCCCGGTGGGCAGCTCACCACAACCACCGATGTCGAGAATTATCCCGGTTTCCCGGAAGGAATCGACGGCACGGTTATGATGGATAAATTCAAGGCGCAGGCCGAGCGATTTGGCGCCAAGTTCCTGCAATACGATGCGGTTGCGAAAGCCGACTTTTCTCAACGCCCGTACAAGCTGGAAATGATGGCTGGCGATCCCATCGAAGCGCAGACCGTCATTATCGCCACCGGTGCGACGGCAAAATATCTAGGCATCGAGTCAGAACAGAAATTCATGGGCCGCGGCGTTTCAGCCTGCGCGACTTGCGACGGCGCTTTTTATAAAGATGTGCCGATCGTTGTGGTCGGTGGTGGCGATACCGCCTGCGAAGAAGCCATTTTTCTGACCCGCTTTGCTTCCAAGGTTACGCTGGTGCATCGCCGCGATCAGCTTCGCGCGTCGAAAATAATGGCGGACCGGGTCAAGAACAACCATAAGATTGAGATTGCCTGGGATTCAGTGGTCGATGAGATTCTCGGCGATGACTCCGGCGTCACCGGTGTTCGCCTTAAAAACTTAAAAACCGAGGAAATGGTCGAGATACCTGCATCCGGATATTTCTCCGCGATCGGGCACAAACCGAACACCGATGCTTTTGACCAGCTGGAAAAAGATGAAGTCGGCTATCTGATTGCCGATGGTGTAAAGACTAAGTATGAAGGTGTTTATGCTGCGGGCGATGTGTCCGATGCCATCTACCGTCAGGCGGTTACGGCTGCTGGAACCGGCTGCGCAGCGGCCCTCGAAGCGGAACGCTTTCTGGAAGCCCAGGAAGGCTAGAACAGTTCTTAATTAAGATGCGATTACCCCGTCTGTTTCAGGCGGGGTTTTTTCGTATCCAGATCCAATTTTAAAGCAATCCTTACTGAGACTCTGTATAAATACGGCTGTTTTGATCATCTTTACTTGAAGGATTCCGGGATTTGGTGTTTCTCAATGCGTTTGAGCACGGGGGAAAGCCGATCAGTTTAGCAGTCTTTTTGCGAAAACTTGATATGCGTCAATTTATTGCGGGGGCGTTCCTGTAGAGTCTCAAAATATGTGGAATTTAATAGCAGCCGAAAAGAGGTAATCAGATGCCTGTTTGCAGTTATGTAGTTAATGCCGTGGAAGGCCAGTTCGAAACGCTCTGTCAGGAGCTTTCGGAAACGCAGGGGTGCGAGGCCTACCCGTCCGATGGGAAAGAAGTGATCGTTCTGGTCACTGACACGCCCAATAAGGAAGAAGACAAGCGGCTTTATGGTGAACTAAAGAATAATGATAAAATCAGCTGCATCGCGATCAGCTTTGCAGACATACCGGAAGGGGAGGATGACTAATGGATCGTCGTAAATTCATGAAAAATGCAGCACTGGCATCAGCTTGTGCATCAGCCGCGGCCATGGTGCCGGGGGTAACATTCGGTGCGGTTCAGGAAGTCGGGCAGACCGGAAGCGGACTCGAGTGGCATAAAGCACCCTGCCGTTTTTGCGGAGTAGGCTGCGGTGTACTCGTCGGCGTGTCAGGAGGCAAAGCAGTTGCGGTCAAAGGTGACCCGGCGTCATCCGTGAGCCGCGGGCTCGGCTGTGTGAAAGGGCTGCATTCTGTTCAGGCACTCTATGCCGGTGACCGTTTCAAACAGGCCTATGTTAAACGCGACGGAAAAATGGTTCCCGTTCCAATTTCGGAAGCCCTCGACCTCGTCGCCTCCAAGATGCAGGAAACCATCGATAAGCACGGCAAGGATTCCGTTGCGCTCTACGGTTCCGGCCAATGGACCATTCCTGATGGTTATGTGGCCAGTAAATTCATGAAAGGCTGCATCGGTACCAACAACCTCGAAGCCAATGCGCGTCTCTGCATGGCCAGTGCCGTGACCGGTTTCCTCACCACCTTCGGTGCAGATGAGCCGATGGGTTGCTACGACGATATCGAACTGGCCGATGCTTTTGTCCTGTGGGGCAACAACATGGCCGAGATGCACCCGGTGCTTTTCTCGCGCTGCCTGGAACGCCGCCGCCGCGATCCGCGGGTCAAGATCATCGATCTCACGACACGTACGACGCGGACAAGCCATGCAGCCGACGATTCATTCATCTTCGAACCGCAGTCGGATCTGGCAATCGCCAACGCCATTTGCCACGAGATTGTGAAAAATGACCAGGTCAACTGGGATTTTGTCAATCAGCACGTCAATATCATGGAAGGCAAAACCGATATTGGATACGGCCTGGAAGATAATTTTAAGTTCAAGGACGAAGCCAACAAGATCGACATGGAGGCCTATCGTGCCTTCCTCGCCGACTACACTCCGGAAAAGGTGGAGGAAATCAGCGGGGTATCAGCCAACGATATCCGCCGCCTGGCTGCGATCTATGGCGATCCGTCGAAGAAGGTGGTTTCCTTCTGGTGCATGGGCATGAACCAGCACACCCGTGGAACCTGGATCAACAACCTGGTTTATAACATTCACCTGCTCACCGGTAAGATTTCCAAGCCCGGCAACGGCCCGTTCTCACTGACCGGACAGCCGAGTGCCTGCGGCACCGTTCGTGAAGTCGGAACGCTGACGCATAAGCTCCCGCACGGCGTGGTGATGAATCCCGAGCACCGTAAATTTGCGGCGGACATCTGGGGCGTTCCGGTTGAGCGTATTCCCAGCAAGCCGAGCAACCACACGGTTGCCATGTTCCGTGCGCTGGACCGGGGAGATATCCGCTTCATGTGGACGCAGGTCACCAACCCGCTGCAGACCATGCCGAAGTTGAACCGTTACTTTGAGGGCAGCATGAAGGAAGACCGCTTTGTAGTGGTTTCCGACATTTACCCGACGCCGACCACCGCCGTGGCTGATGTCATTCTGCCGGCCGCATGCTGGATCGAGCGTGAAGGGTTCTATGGTAACTCCGAGCGCCGCACACAGCATTTTGATCAGTTGATTCAACCGCCCGGAGAAGCGATGTGCGACACGTGGCAGATTATCGAAGTGGCCCGCCGTATGGGCTTCACGAAGGAATTTGATTATCCGCGCGAAACCTACATCCGCGACGTCTACGAAGAATATCGCCGCCACCACGTTGGACTGAAACACGCGATGGCTCCGTACGAGGAACTGAAAAAATATCCGGGCCTCCAGTGGCCGTACGTCAACGGCAAGGAAACCAAGTGGCGTTATAATGAAAAGTATGACCCTGCTGTTGAGAAGGGCAGTGGCTTCAAGTTTTACGGAAAGCCGGATGGCAAAGCCGTAATCTTTGCCCGTCCGTACGAACCGGCCGCCGAAGAGCCGGATGCCGAATATCCGTACTGGCTGTGTACCGGTCGTGTGGTTGAGCACTGGCATACCGGTTCCATGACCCGCCGCATCCCGGCGCTGCACAAAGCGGTTCCGGAAGCCTATGTGGAAGTTAATCCCGAAGATGCGCGCCGCCTGGGCATTGCAGATGGCCGTGATGTTCGCCTGACTTCCCGTCGCGGGACCATCGTGCTGAAGGCTAAAATCAATGGGCGCGGCAATCCGCCTTCCATGTCGGTCTTCGTTCCGTTCTTTGACGAAAACAAACTCATTAACCAGCTGGCGTTGGATGCATACTGTCCGATCTCGAAACAGCCGGATTATAAAAAATGCGCAGTAAAGGTTGAACGGGTATGAGCTCAAAACAAGCATCCCCGTTAACCGGGGCCATTATCCTGGCCGCCTTCATTGCCATAGGCATGACGGTACTGTTTTCCGTTCGCGGAAAACTGCATTCACAAACGCACGAATCGCATCATGGAGCTTCGTGGGAAACATCACATGCTCAGCCGCACGCGGTTGAAGCATCCGTTGTTCCTCCCCGGACGGTTCTTGCTTCGTACGAAGCAACTCCGCGTCCCGGAGCTAAGGTGCGTACGCTGAAGGAATTCTACAGCCGCCGCGCCTATCCCGGTGCACCACCGGTCATCGCGCACGATGTTCAGTTCGACGGCGTGATCAACGACGACTGCCTCTCGTGCCACAAGGATGGCGGATTTGTGCCGGAATACAATGCGTATACGCCGATCACTCCGCACCCGGAAATGCAGAACTGCCGTCAGTGCCATGTGCCGCAGACGGTGGAAGAAGGGTTCGTGAAGACCGAATGGGTGATGCCGGCATTGCCGAAGCGTGGTCGTCAGGCCATTCCCGGCGGGCCGCTTACCATTCCGCATCCGCTGCAGTTCCGCGAAAACTGTCTGGCATGCCATGCCGGTCCGCAGGCCGTGGTGGAAATCAAGACATCGCATCCCGAGCGTCAAAACTGTCAGCAATGCCATGTGGTGGATCGTGATCTGCCGGTGTTCCAATCTCTAATCGATCCCCGGATGGTAAGCGCCAATGTTGAAAAGTAGTTTCATCGTGTTGGCTGCGGCCCTTTTGATTTCGGGGTGCAGCAAAGAGCCGGAGCATACGTATAGCGAACCGCTGGTTCAGAGTGACTATGACCGGGAAACGCTCATTGCAGAACATCAGGCACAACCGGTCGACCTGCCGGGTTACGCCCATGTATTTGTGGCTGGGCTTGATACCGAACGCAAGGATTGCGCGCGGTGCCATAAACCGGACCAGGAACCGTATCGCGACGAATCGCTTCCTCCCGGGCAGGATGCCCATTGGGACGTGGCCATTCACCACGCCGGAGATATGGAATGCTTCTCCTGTCACAAAAAGGAAGATCCGGAAAAGCTGGTATCGGTCATCAATATGGATGCCACGCTGGAAACAGCCTATCTGCATTGCGGAAGCTGCCATAAGGATCAGTTTCAGTCGTGGCTTGGCGGTGCACATGGCAAACGCGTGACCGGATGGGATGGTGTACGGATCATTCAAAACTGCACGGGTTGTCATGAACCGCATTCACCCAGCCGGGGAACCACGCTTCCGATCGCTCAGCCGACGATTACACCCGAACGTGCAAAGGGACATTAGGATGAAAGAGGATTCAAAAAAACCAGATGCCGGATGCAGCGGTTGCAGCTCGTCGGAAAAGTGTTTTGCCGATATGGCGTTAAAGAAGAAAGGCTCGCGCCGCGGCGCGTTGACGGCCCTGTTGGGCGGCGCGGCTACGGCTGCTGCAGCCAGCGCGTCAGCAGCAATCGACACGGACGAGGAAAAAGAACTCAAGCGCATCAAGCGCAACGAGTTTTTTCAAAAATACTACCGCGTCATGACGGAAGAGGAACGCGCGGCTACGGTTGCCCGGTTCGAGCGTAAGGCCAAGCTGGTGCAGGGTATCGATGTGGAAATTGACAGCACCGATGCACGGCCGGATGTCATGTTTGGGTACGCCTTTAACATTTCGAAGTGCGAAGGGTCGCGTAAATGCGTCGATGCCTGCGTGAAAGAAAATAATCAGGATCGCGCCAGCAACATCCAGTATATCAAGCTGTTTGAAATGGAAGGCGGGATGGGGAATCTCCACGAGGGGGATGCGGAATATTCTCACGAAGTTCCGGTCGAGGGAAAGCATTACCTGGGTACGCAGTGCTTCCATTGTGAGAATCCGCCGTGCACCAAGTCGTGTCCGACGGGGGCCCCGTGGAAAGAGGCCGACGGTATTGTGGTGGTTGACTATAACTGGTGCATCGGTTGCCGCTACTGCGAAGCTTCCTGTCCATATTTCGCCCGCCGCTTCAACTGGAAAGAGCCTGAAGTGCCGGTGGAGGAAATCAATCCGAAGCAGCATTACCTGACTAACCGCATGCGCATGAAAGGGGTGATGGAAAAGTGCACCTACTGCGCCCAGCGTTCACGTCATGGCAAGCTTCCTGCCTGTGCCGAAGCCTGTCCGACGGGGGCACGTGTTTTCGGTAACCTGCTTGATCCCGATAGCGAGATTCGCTGGATCCTCGCCAACAAGAAAGTATTCCGCCTCAAAGAGGAACTCGGGACTGAACCGACGTTCTGGTATTACTCGGACTAGTGCGGCTGCGCCGCTGAATTTTGGATTTTTGAATGATGATTGCTGATTTGTGGGTCTGCGACAGCTTTAGCAAGGGAAGGCCAACGCCGTTTGAGTTCCGAAAATCGGAAATCAAAAATCGGAAATCAAAAATGGGATTTTACCTATGAAAGCTTTTCTAAATTTTTTCACTAACGGGCTGGCAGTAGTCTTCACCGGATCGGTGCGATACTATCTTTGGCTGGGACTGCTCTTTTCGCTGATGATTACAGGGGCGTATGGCTATTCCGTGCAATTTAAAGAGGGCCTGGCCGCCACGGGCATGCACGACTATGTCAGCTGGGGCATCTATATCAGTAACTTTATCTTCTTCGTCGGGGTTGCCGCCGGGGGGGTAATGCTCGTGATTCCTGCGTATATCATGAAGGATCGCGATTTTACGAAAGTGGTGCTGATCGGTGAAGGACTTGCGGTGGCTGCACTCATCATGGCCTTGCTGTTCGTGCTCGTGGATCTGGGTGGTGTTACCCGTTTTTGGCATATGCTTCCGGTGATCGGATATTTCCATTTCCCGCAGTCGATGCTGACGTGGGATGTGATTGTGCTGAACGGTTATCTGGTACTCAACCTGGCGATCCCTGCCTATATTCTGCATTGCCGCTACAACGGTAAGGAACCGAATAAAAAAATCTACGTTCCGTTCGTGATCCTATCTGTATTCTGGGCATTCGGCATTCATCTGGTTACTGCATTCCTGCTGGTGAGTGTGGCAGCAAACTCCTTCTGGAGCTCGGCGCTGCTCGGGCCGCGTTTCCTGGCCTCGGCCTTTGCCGCCGGTCCGGCATTGATCATCATCATTTTCAGCATTATCCGGCAGACCACCCCGTTCAAGATTGCCAACGAGACCATCAATAAGCTGTCGATGATTGTGATGTTCGCAGCCTATGCCAACCTGATCATGCTCTTCTCTGAAATTTTCAAAGAGTTCTACTGGGTTTCCGAACATACCGCGCACGCACGGTACCTCTGGTTCGGGCTCGACGGACACCACGCCGTAACGCCCATCATATGGGGGGCGGTTGTAAGCAACGTACTCGCCACATTACTCATCTCGGTACGGGGGTTGCGTGAAAATATTGCCGTTCTGGTGCCGGCCTGCTTTGTTCTTTTCATCTCCATTTGGGTGGAGAAGGGGATGGGTCTGGTAATTCCCGGCTTTATTCCATCGTCGCTTGGTGAAATCGTTGAATATTTGCCCACGTTGGTGGAGATTCTCGTTACGCTCGGTATCATTGCTTTTGGGTTGTTCACGCTGACTGCTCTGCTTAAGGTGTTCATCCGCGTGGAGACCGGGGCGATCAGCAGCACCAAAAAAGGCTGGTGGGTCGTGCCGAATGAAAAATGATTCGATGCCCAAACATGTTGATGGTAGGTGCCGCCGGCCGGAACCTCGGTAAGACGACGTTTATCTGCCGCGCCATCGGGCGCCTTGCTAAAACGCAGCCTGTTGTCGCAATCAAGGTGACGGCATTCGATGATGTCGATGGGAAAATCATCACCGAAACGGCGCGGTGCAATACCTATAAAACGCTCGAAGGCCGCTTCATGATTACGCGTGAAGGGGAAGGGCCCGATGCAAAAGATACGCACCGGATGTTCCATGCCGGTGCCGGCTCCGTCTATTGGCTCCGCACACTCAAGAGTGCACTCGATGAAGGTATGGAAGCTCTCTTTGAGCAGATGCGCTCTGACGGCATAGCACTCGAAATGGACTGCATTATCTGCGAATCCAACAGCGCGCGGAAAGCGGTTGAACCCGGACTGTTTCTGATTGTCCGGCAGGAGGGCGACGATTTTAAACCCTCCTGCACCGAAGTGTACGAAGAGGCTGACCGCATTATTCTGTTTCATGGCGATGGCTGGGATATCGATCCGGATGCCATTGGTTTTTCCGGTGCACGCTGGCGGCTGCCCGAAGACGCGACCGCCATTATCTTATCCGGCGGTAAAAGCACGCGGATGGGGCAGGATAAAGGTTTGTTGCCGGTGGACGGGGTTCCGCTGATTTCCAACATTGCCGGGAAATTGGCAGGCAATTTCCGCGAAGTAATCGTGAGCGGAGATCCGGATAAATATTCATTTCCCCATGTCCGAACGGTACCTGACCTGGAACCGGATCGCGGTCCGTTAATGGGACTGCTTTCCACGCTTAAGGCTTCGGGTTCGGAACTGAACTGGGTTACGACCTGCGACATGCCGGAGCCGAACATGACTTTCGTGAGGAAGATGATCCGCAGTATTGGGGACTACGATGCCGTGGTGCCTGTTGATGCCGAGGGTTGGAAACAGCCGTTGATCGGGCTCTACCGGAAAGGTGTCGCTGAAGTGATCGAAAAACAGCTTACTACCGATAAATGCGCTATACGGGACTTGATCGGTGCGATTAAGGTTGAGTACATTCCCCTCACGTCCGGCTGGTACCGGAATCTTAATACGCAAGAAGACTACCGGGACTATCTGAATAGAACCACGAATGAACACGAATAGACGCGAATGCCGGAACTTGGAATTACGCATTACCCGTTACGAATTATTTAGGAACTAAACCATGGCCATGATTCCATTTGACGATGCAGTTTCCATTGTATCATCGCAGACGCTCAACCTGGGCGTTGAACCGCTTTCCATTCAGCATTGCGTAGGACGTATTCTGGCTCAGGATGTGTCGGCGGATATCGACTTTCCTCCGTTTGATAAATCGGCAATGGATGGTTATGCCTGCCGTGCAGACGATATTTTTGAATCCATGGAAATCCTTGAAACGATTGCGGCCGGAACCCCTCCATCGAAAACCGTGGGAGCAGGGCAGTGTTCGAAAATCATGACGGGTGCCAAGGTGCCCGAGGGTGCGGACTGTGTATTCATGGTCGAGCAGGCTGAAGAACAAAATGGTTCGGTTCGGTATACCGGCAAGAAGGTGCCGGACAATATCTGCCGGCAGGGCGAAGATGTTAAAACCGGTGATGTGGTGCTCGAAGCAGGAACCTTGATTGGTCCTGCACAGATTGCGGTGTTGGCCGGGGTCGGCTGTGTGGTGCCGGTTGTAGCCAGACTTCCAAAGGTTGGGATTCTGGTGACCGGCAGCGAGCTGGTTTCGCCAACGCATAAACCGTCCGAAGCACAGATTCGCGAAACCAACGGTTATCAGCTGCGTGCGCAGCTCGACACGCTGGGAATCGGCTGCAGCTATTATGGCGTAGTTGAAGATGACGAGGCAAAGATTGAAACAACGCTGCTGCGGGCGATGGATGAGAATGACGTCGTGCTGGTTTGCGGCGGGAGCTCGGTCGGTGATTTTGATTTTGTTCCGGTGCTGTTTGAAAAACACTGCGAGCAGATGCTGATTGAAAAGATTGATATCAAACCGGGCAAACCGCTGATGTTTGCGACGCATGCCAAAGGCGTCTGCTTCGGTATGCCGGGCAACCCGGTATCCACCTACGTTTTGATGGAACTGCTGGTAAAACCCTATCTTCTCCACTCCATGGGGCAAACCTTTGAACCGCGTATCGTAAAGCTCAAGCTGAACAAGGATCTGAAAATCCGTTGCGCTCGGCGGCAGACCTTTATTCCGGTTCAGATTGTAGACGGTGGTCTAGAACGAATCAGTTTTCATGGTTCCGCCCATATTCACGCCATGTGTAATGCCGATGGGTTGATTACTTTCCCCGCCGGCGAAAACTTTTATGAAGCAGGAAGCCTGATTGATGTTCGACTCCTTTAATAGACGCATCAACTATCTGCGCATCTCGGTTACAGACCGCTGTAATCTCCGGTGCACATATTGCATGCCCGCCGAGGGGATTCAACTGATTCCCCGCGAACGCATTTTGTCTTCGGAGGAGATTGTTGAGATTACCCGCATCGCCGTTGGCATGGGCGTAACCAAGGTGCGCATCACCGGAGGCGAACCGCTGGTACGTCACCGGATTGTCGAACTGGTCGAACAGATTGCCCATATTGATGGAATCAAAGATTTTGGAATGACCTCCAATGCCATCGCACTACCGCAGTTTGCCAAACCTCTGTTTGATGCCGGACTGCACCGGCTGAATATCAGTCTCGATACGGTCGACCCCCAGCGCTTCCGCGAGCTGACCCGCTGCGGCGAGCTGGCCGATGCCGTTGCCGGAATCGATGCGGCAATCGATGCCGGTTTTGATCCGATCAAACTGAACTGCGTGATACAGGAATCGTCCGACGAACCGGATGCCCGCGGTGTGACAGCCTTTGGGGCAGAGCGCGGGTTGCAGGTGCGCTATATCCGTAAGATGAACCTGGCCACCGGTGAATTCTGGCAGGTGGAGGGCGGCGACGGCGGTAAATGTTCGACCTGCAGCCGTCTGCGTCTGTCGAGCGATGGAAAACTTTATCCCTGCCTCTTCAGCGACTTGAGCTACGATGTCCGCGAACTGGGCATTGAGCAGGCCATTCAGCTTGCGCTGGATGGAAAACCGCAGAGTGGACACCGGGCCACGCGCGAATTTACAACTCTTGGAGGATAAGATGGGAAAGCTTTCACATATTGGAGATGACAACCGTCCGAGCATGGTCGACGTCAGTGGCAAGCCGCCGCAAAAACGCACGGCCACCGCGAAGGGCATCATCAAACTTCAGCCGGAAACGCTCGCGCTGATCAGCGATAACAAGATCAAGAAGGGGAACGTACTGCTTACGGCCGAGCTGGCGGGTGTGCAGTCGGCCAAGAAGACCAGTGATCTTATTCCACTGTGCCATCCGCTGCTGCTCTCGAAGATTGACGTCAAGGCGGTGTGTACAGAGGACGGCGTATTGGTGGAAGCTATGGTGGTATGTACCGGGCAGACCGGAGTGGAAATGGAGGCCCTGACGGCCGTCAGCACGGCATTACTGACAGTCTATGATATGTGTAAGGCCGTGGATAAAACCATGCTCATCGGCGGCATCGTCCTCGTCGACAAAGTTAAAGAGGATGTTTAAATCTGCTTCTGAGCAGAGGGGAATAACACAAAGACTCTAAGGACACAAAGAAGGTATGAGAGCCGCTTCTTAGAGAACTTAGTGTCTTTAGCGAGTTACGAGCGGGTGTTTAGAAAATTGATCCAGTAGGAAGTTTGAATGAATAAGGTTTTAACAGTTAAGTCGCTGAATATTTCTGAGAACAAGGGCACGAAGAAAACGCCGGTTCCGGAAATTGAATTAAACGATCATGGTTTGGTTGGCGACTCGCACGCCGGAAGCTGGCACCGCCAGGTCAGCCTGCTGGGGCTGGAAAGCTATGAACGCTTTGTCGATCAGGTGGGCCGTATGCTTGATCCCGGTGATTTTGCTGAAAACATTACGACCGAAGGGGTTGAACTGAAAGATACTAAAATCCTCGATCGGTTTGTTTCGGATTCCCTTGAACTGGAAGTTACGCAGATTGGAAAGAAATGCCACTTCGGCTGTGAAATCATCAAGGAAGCCGGCGCGTGCATTATGCCGAAGGAAGGCATCTTCTGCCGCGTTATTCGGGGCGGTGTGCTTAAACCCGGCGACACGTTTTCCTATGAACCTAAATCCGTCCGCATTCGGATCATTACGCTGAGCGACCGCGCATCGGCGGGGGAATATGAAGACCTCAGCGGGCCGGAAATTGAAAAACGGCTTACTGCCGGATTTGAAACCACTCATTGGCGCATTGCGGTTGAGCGTGTATTGATTCCGGATGATGCGGAACAATTGAAGCAGCAGATTGAAAGGGCGAAGGACGAGGGTGCCGATGTCATCTTTACTACGGGTGGAACTGGAATCGGTCCGAGGGATATTACGCCGGATGTAATTGCCCCGATGCTGGATCGTGAGATACCCGGCATCATGGAATTTATCCGTATGAAACACGGTGAGCGTTTACCCAGTGCATTACTCAGCCGATCCGTTGCGGGTACGATTGGAAATATGCTGATCTATACCTTGCCGGGCAGTGTAAAAGCGGTCCGTGAATACACCGAAGAAATTCTCCGCACCCTTCCGCATAGCCTGCTCATGCTCTACGGCATCAATGCGCACTAATCAAAACCTCCGGCTCCATATGTGGAACGGGCATCTTGCCCGTTACGGCAGAGCAGATAACCATTCGGACGGGATATCTCATACTGAGAGAGCGGAGAAAGCAGAGAGGCGGTCGTGTAGCTGCGATCCAAGATCGCGGACTCGTTGGAGTGGGCTCTTCATGCGAAAGCGAGATCGAGGATCTCACCTACAGACAGGGCGCGATCGCTGAGCGCGTTGCCGATCCGCAGAAGTATCCCTCGCTGAGGCGCAGAGCAACTGTGTCATAGCGCAACCTTAATTACCCTGTTCTCTCCGTTAGCTCTGTGTGAGATCTCTTTTTGGAGGCGGTCACAAATTGTGACCACCTCGAACAGCTAAAGTTTTCTTCCCAAGGTCCCTCAACTGACTTTCGGGGAGAATTCCCTACAAACTTTACGGGTTTAGCACTTAATGTTCTTCCAAAACCTGCGTAAACTTTCTCTCAACTTATCGTGAGGATGTTAGTCGGAAAAGGCGAGTTGTGAATATGGAATCAAAGGATACTGCCGAGGATGATCATCTGTATGCGCCTTTTCGGGCACCCCATTGACAACGGCTAAGCCGTTTGAGTGCGGA
>CAZAPF010000079.1:3057-14124 GCA_964486885.1 uncultured Verrucomicrobiota bacterium | reverse complement strand
CCGGCAGGAGGTCCGCCGGCATTCACCACCAGCAAATCTACCCCTCCAAAGGCGTCGACTGTATTTTCCAGCCATTCCGAGATAGAGGCCGGATCTGAAACATCCAGCACATTGGCCAGAATATCGCCATCCGTTTCATTGGTCAGGACTTCAGCAGCATCGTGAACTTCCGATTCCGTCCGGCTCCCGATGGAAACCAGCGCCCCTTCCCTTGCCAGTTCGCGGGCAATACCGAATCCGAGCCCTTTACTCGCGGCGGCCACCATGGCCACTTTACCTCGTAATCCAAGTTCCATGTTATCCCCTTGGTTAATCACAGCGTAGTTTAACTATGCATCAACGGAAGTCAAAGCGATGTTGCAACACTCCGCTGAGTCGGACAAGGTACTCCCATGCGTGAAGACTGGATACAACCCATACTCGACGAAGCCAAAAGCAAAGGATTGGAGCGAACAGCCCGTGTCTACCCGGAGGCCGGCGGTAAGTTTAAAATCGACAATCAGGAAGTGCTCAACTTTTCGAGTAACGACTATCTGGACATCGCCCATCATCGGCATGTCATGGATTGCTCCCGGGAGGCCTTGGATAAATACGGGATAGGTTCCTCCTCCTCTCGGCTGGTGACCGGCACCCTGCCCCTTCACGAAGAGCTGGAAGCGCGTATTGCCGTAGAAAAAGGCTACGAATCCGCACTCCTGTTTGGTTCGGGTTATATGGCCAACGCCGGAACCATCCCGGTGCTGGCCGGGCGGGACGATATTATTTTTGCCGACAAGCTGGTACACGCCAGCATGATCGACGCCTCTAAATTAGCCGGCGCCAAACTGGTCCGCTTTGCCCATAATGATTTTGAAGCGCTTGAAAAACGGCTCGAGCAGTTTCCCGCCAACGGCAACCGACGCCTGATTATTACTGAATCGGTCTTCAGCATGGACGGCGACATTGCCCCGTTGAAGGAAATTGCTGCGCTGGCGGAGAAACATGGCACCATGCTGATGGTCGATGAAGCCCACGCCACCGGAACGTTTGGACCGCTTGGAGCGGGACTTATTCGCGAACACGGGCTTGAAAAAAGCGTCACCGTTTCGATGGGCACCATGAGCAAGGCGATGGCGGGTTACGGCGGGTTCGTAGCCTGTTCGTCGGCCCTGCGTAATTTACTGGTGAGCACATCGCGGGCCTTTATCTATACAACCGCGCCGCCGCCCGCCGTGCTCGGCGCGGCTATGGGCGCACTCGATGTTTTTGAGTCGTCGCCGAGACTTGGAAATATCCTGCAGGCCAACGCCGACTATTTCCGGTCTCTCCTGCACGAGGCCGGACTGGATACCATGCAAAGCCAAAGCCAGATCATCCCGATCGTGATCGGCGATAATGAAAAGGCCGCGGCGATCTCTGCAAAACTGCGCGAAGATGGAATTATTGCCGCAGCCATCCGTCCGCCAACGGTCCCCGCCGGCTCCGCCCGATTGCGTCTTTCCATCACGCTTGCGCATCACGTCGATGACCTGGAGCACGCGGCGGCAGCCATTATCAAGGCCGTAAAATGACATACTGCCTGCGGAAAAATCATTACCTCATGGATTTATAAGTTTGAGGTTCAGGCGCATAAATTCGTTGGTTTGCGAGGCGATCGTCAAAGCCGAACGAACAGCCAGATTTGTAACCGAATCTTCCAGAGTAACGGTATTTGCAGTGCTCCAATCATTGGAAATCAGATTGACAGACCGTTCCACCTCATAGTCGACGTCGGACTTGACTCCATCGCGTCCATATGAAACCTGGAAGTAGCTTCCTGTAGAGACCATGGCAGAGGATGGCACTGAGCCCGCATCCGTTGCTGTGGTGCCGAGTGCATACTCGGTCAGATTCAAGCTTCCGTCAAAATCGGCATCATCCAGCGGGTCGCGATCGAAGCCGAGTTCCTCCGCGTTTTCAAGTTGCCAGTTCGCAAAACCCGTTTCCACTGCTCCTATAGGATCCGACTGCCAGATTGATCCATTATCCCCCACTGTGATGAACGTACCGTTGTAGAAGACGGCCGCATTTCGGTTATCCTGACTGGCCGTTGAAAGCGCCGTCCAATTCGCGCCATCAGTCGAAACAAGGTTGATATCAGCATTTGAATTGTCCTTGTTAATGCCTGCGGCAAAATAATTCTCGTTCCCATAGGCAAAACCTGAAATTTGCAGGCGATCCCCGCTCATCAACGTGGAAAAGGTCTGTCCTTTATCGGTCGAATGCAGAATTCGAGCATACCACCCACTGGCAAGGAAACGGTCATTGCAATATTTCACGTCGTAAAACCCTTTCCAACTGGATAGATCCACACCGGCAGAATGGTTTGTCCAAACAAGGCCGTCTGAAGAGGTCAGCACCACTGCAGGACCGCCATCAGCTTCGGCCCCAACTACAACAAATATGCCATCTCCATAGCTGACACCATGTAGATTGGTGCCAGTACCTATGCCGGATGATATGGTGCTCCAACTAAGACCATTGGTTGAGCGGAGTATTGCTCCATCGTCACCCACTGCCACAAGGACGCCATTACCTCCCGTAGCATCCCTGCACGCATGAATGGAGGGGTATGTTCCTGAGTTGGAATCATAACGCTTGGTCCAATGCGTCCCGTCTGGGGATGTAAAGATAACCTGCTCCCAAACAACCGGTCCACCATCATAATCCCTCCCTGTTGCGATAAATTGCGAACCGTCATAACCGACCCCATAGAGAGAGATATTTCCTTCCCATACATCAAACGATGTATGAACCGTCCAGTTAGTGCCATCGTCAGAATAGGCTGTTGTTGCATCACCACCGACGGCTACAAGTCGGTTCCCTCCAAGGACAATATCGCGTAATGGTTCAGTCGTTCCTGAAGTCCGCTGCGTCCAGTTTTCGAGTGAACTGGAAAGAACCACGCTTTGGGAGACTTTATTAGTGCCGCCTTTCATATCGCTCACCACACAACTGACCGTTACGGTGCTACCGGAAAGCCAGGTCGTTGCGATAGTCGGGGTATTCGGTTTAACAAGGCCGTCGCCGGTGTCCCAAAAGTAGGCCAGCTCATCGCCATCAACATCGGAGGCTGTCACGGTAAACAGCGCACTGGCCTGAACGGTCAGGTTACTGGGGCCGCTAATCGATGCTGTCGGTGCCGAATTTCCGGGGAAAGCACCTAGGTTTACAGTAATGTCCATCCACTCATTCGGAGTTTGGCCACCGCGTGCGGTCGGGGTGATGTGTACGTCGTCCGCCGTATCGGAAAAGGTCTGCCCGAGGGCAAGACCGCCGTCCGTCTTTCCTCCGGCCGACAGCGGGCTTGTATCGAGAAGGTACGAGCGGTTGTCACCCGATTTTTTCCACAAGAGATAGGCCCCGCGGCTGAAGGTTTCGTAGGCCGGGTACTCCTGTCGAAGTCCAACCCAATAGTAATCGCTGGCACCTTTCTCGATTTCCAAACCACGGAGAAGCCCAGTGGTCTGATAGTGGTCGGAGCGATAAATACGGTAGATTCCGGAATTGGTCACAGAACTCCAATTCGAGGCAGCGAACCAGGCGATATGTTTCTTATGCCAGATATTGAAATGCCCCTCGGGGACAGCGCCACTACCCATGATATCGGAAAAATCGCCGTATTCCACTTTGCCGCCGGCAGGTGCAGGCTCAACGGGATTGCTGCTGACAGCATTGGTCCACGCAGAAGCGTGCCTCGAGCCATAGTTGTGCCCAAACTCGTGCGTAATCACCCGGGTGCTCGCCGACTTAAGCCACATCTTGCTTCCGCCCACACTGGCGAGTCCTGCATAAGTTTCCCCGTCGATGGCCGGATGAAACACGCAGACTGTTTCATACGGACTTAGATCTACGCCAGGCACCGCGTTCGTTGCATGAGTGAAAAGCAGGGAATTGTTCGTATACGCTGCATTGCCCAGCGGCATGGTGTAGGTTGTGGGATTGACCGTGCAAACGATATGTGTTGCCTCATAGGACATTTCCCAAATCTGCTGCGAAACCGTTGTGTTAATCGAATTCGAGAGCGCCACCGGATCAGTTGGTTCGCCCATACGGTCGGGGAAGTCGACGAGGATCACATACATATCTCGTGGTGTTCCCGTCCATTCCGCCGCCGCTAGCTCTGCCGCAGCCTCAAGGGCGATGAAATCAATTTCACCGTCATCGGTCAAATAAGCCTCAAATGATTCAAAAAGAGCTTCCGTCCCTGTGCTGGGACCGGGAAGCTCTTCCAGGGCGGCAAGGCGGGCATTGGCCTCGTCGAGCGCAGCTTGACTCTTAAAATAGAAGATCTTACCGCCGCCCAGTGCGGCAACCGAGTCGCCACCCGGATCAGCTATGGCTACCGGAAAAACTTGCAATGCCGCCTCTTCATCCGCCGTTGCCAGCGGTTGGAAAATTTCTTCGCGCAATACACCGATATTGCCCAGACGGATACCCTGTACAGGCGCTCCGTTCTTTGTGCCCAAACCGTTTCGGCGGCCATAAACAAACGTCTCCATTTCCCCCGTAACAGGAAATACCGTTGAAATGGTGGTTTCGCTGATGCCCTCGCCGCAGGCAATCATTACTTCCACATTGGCGATTGCGCTGAAAGGTTGTTCAACATGCGCCTGAATTTCCGGAGGAAGATTGCTCCATTCGGATAGGGTCAGCGCTTCGCGAATAGCCTGTTCGGGATTGCTACGGATCAGCTCGCGCATCATTTTACCACGACTTCTGGCCAGCTGAATCCGCTCATCATTATCGCGCAATAAAACCATCTCAACCCAACCGGATGAATCGTTCGTTATTTCTGTGATTCCTTCAGGCGTCATGACAGTTGGATGCTCAACAGGTACAGCTGAATTCCGTTCTGTACCGAAGAAGAGAATTATGCCCAGGAGCACGACCGTGCCAAACACGAATAGATAGGCCTTGTTTTTCATAGATAAAATACCCCACGCTTAATCATTTAAACTTTATGAACATTATCAAAACTATCGGATTATAAGCATATGAAACTTTCACTATTACTGATCAGCGGCTGGGCGCATGGGCTGGATGCCATTCAGCCTATGGGCGATTTTCTGGCGGACCGCTTTAAGGTTCAGCTGATGACGGGCGATCAGGTACTGAAGGATCGGTCGATTCCGGATGCCGATTTTATTGTGACGGGATCTATGGGCGGATTACTTGCGATGGAGCTGCTGCCGGAAAACTGCCGGAAACTGGTGCTTATTTCATCAACGGCAAAGTTCTGCGCAGGCGAGGGTTATTCATGCGGCACGCACGAAAAGATTCTGAAACGCATGATTCTTCAACTCAAACGTAATCCCGATGCGGTGCTGGAAGAGTTTTTCAAGAATGTCCATTTCCCCCACCGGCAAAGCAGACAAGCCCAGCAGCTTAAACGCGATGATGACGAAAATCTGGTTGGCGGTCTGAAATATCTGCTGACTTCAGACGTGCGAGACCTTATTCCGAAGATTAAGATTCCGGTTCTGCTGCTGCACGGTGCGGAGGACCGGATTATTCCTCCGACTGCTGCTGAATGGCTGAACGACCATTTGCCTGAAAGCGAACTGAAAGTTTTCCCGAATCAGGGGCATGCACTGGCCGCGCATGCTTTTAATCCGGTCATGAATTCAATTCAGGCATTTCTGACTGATTGAAATAGCGAATCGTCGGGTATGCCAGCTCGATAGCGGGTTCCTTGGAAAATGCATCCAGGATTTCCTCCCACATCTGCTGCTGCGAACCGCGGCGCTGACGCGGATCCACAAGATAGCGAATCGTCAGCATGACGCCGCTGTCTTTTACGGAAGTATAAACCGTCGGGGTGATTTTCCCGGCCACGATCAGGTATTTGCGAGCCGCCCTCCTGATTTGGGATTGAGCACCACGAGACATATGCTCCGCATTCTCCCGCCCGATCTCCAGCAGCAGTTCTTTGGCTCGTTTCCAATCGCTTTCAAATGTGATGAGTACCGGGACTTCGTTCCAGATATATTCAAACCCGATATGGGAATTAGCCAGCGGCTGCTTCAACACAAGGCTGTTGGGCACATGAATGATGCGGCCGGTACTCTGGTCGGCATCCACCCAGTTTCCAATTTCAACAATGCTGAACTGAAACAGACGAATATCAATAACATCGCCGGCAATATCCCCCAGTTCAATCCGGTCTCCTACAGCAAAAGGCTTCCGCGCGCTGATAAAGAAGAAGCCGGCCATATTGGAGATTGTATCGTGCAGGGCAACCGCAAGACCGGCGCTTGCCAATCCGAAGAAGGTGCCGAGCGAAGCCATCCCCTCGAACCAGATATAACCGAGCACAACGAGAAAGACCGCCGTATATATAGACGTAACGGTCTTCCTGACGTTATAGCGGCGTTTATCATCTTCGATCTTCCGGCCGACCACCCGGGAGGTAATCACCTTAAACAGATAGAGAAGAACCAGTGTCACAAGGGTGTGCGCCAGATTCCGGACCAGCTCTACCGGCAAACTCAACGAATCAGCAAGTTCCTGCATAAATAAATCCTCATGTTCTTTTAAAAATGGCGGATACTGATCGAAACAAGGAGATCAGCTCCACCATTGGATTGCATTGTAACTGAAATTGCCGCAATCTCCGCGCCGAATTTTAGGGAAGTTTTAATGATCTCCAACCGTTTTTCAGCCGCAGCAGAGACCTACGACCGCCATGCCCGCCCGCAGCTGGCGCTGGCGCAGTCGGTTATATCCATGCTGCCGGAAATGTATCCGGAACAAATCCTCGAGCTCGGATCCGGCACCGGCCAGCTTACCCGACTGATTACCGAGCGTTTTCCCGAAGTACCCATTACCGCGGTCGATATTTCGGAAAAAATGGTGGATTTCAGCCGCAACCGGTTTAAGGCGTTCCCTCATATTAACTGGATTGTCGATGATGCACAGACGTACTGGGGCGGCGACCGATATCCCCTGATTGTTTCCAGTTCGGCCCTGCACTGGGTCACCGATCTGCGGGAAACCTGTGATAATATCTTCCAATGCCTGGAACCCGGCGGCACCTTTTCACTGGGGATGATGCTACAAGGAACACTTAAAGAACTGCACGAGCTCCGCGCAGCCATTGCCCCTGAAAAAACGCCCTCCGTCGTGCTCCCGACCTATGAAGAAATCAAGGCCTGCCTACAGGAGGCCGGATTTAATCTGGAACGGCGGAAGCACAGCGAAGAAGAAATTATTTATGACGATGCCAAAGCATTCCTCAAAGCGATACATGAGCAGGGTGTGACCGGAGGAAAGGTCAGTGCCGGTAATGCCCCGCTTTCCCGGACCGAACTCAGTCAGCTCGTTGCAGACTACCAGGATGCTCATGCTTCCGATGGCGGCGTTACCGCCTCCTATGAAACCGCTACGTTCTTGCTGACTAAATAGTTTTCGGGCATGGTATGCCCCATGAATGGACTATTTATTACCGGCACAGACACCGACGTGGGCAAAACCGCATTCAGCGCCCTTTTGCTAGCCGAGTTGAGACGACGTAAAATCAATGCGGCCCCCATGAAGCCGGCTCAGACAGGATGTGATGAAGGAGTTCCCGATCTCGACTATTCTCTTTCAATGGCATCAATGACCGTAGATGCTGAAACCTACCGGAATATGGCTCCTTACACCTTCGAACCGGCTTGCTCTCCGCATCTGGCCGCGGAAATGGCCGGCACCGAAATCGATATTGCGGAAATGATCATTTCTGCCCGCACGCTTTCTACAGAGTACGTATACCTGATTGCAGAGGGCGCCGGCGGTATCATGGTTCCTCTCAACCGCCGGGAAATGATGCTCGACCTCATGCAGGCGATGAAACTTCCTGTGCTGATCGTTGCACGCCCAGGACTCGGAACCATTAACCATACCTTACTCTCTATCCGGGCTCTCCGTTCCGACGGCCTCGATATTGCCGGCATCGTTTTCGTGGCCAGCACCGATGCCGAGACCGGCTTCATTGAAGAGGATAACGGAAACACCATTGCTCAATTTGGCAAAGTTCCCGTTCTTGGAACCATCCCCTACTGCAGCCAACTGGCACAAGCGAACCCCTCCTTTGACGACCTGCCGATCCCGGTCGTGGCCGAAGTCGAAAAAATTGTAAACCAGCTGAACCTATGACCAATAAAATCTTCCATCCTTACACTGCATTTTCAGCCGTCGAGCGCGGATTCCTGAACATGGTTCGTGGCGAAGGGATTTATCTCTTTGACGATAAGGGAAATAAATATGTCGATATTGTTTCGAGCTGGTGGGCGGTTGCGCTGGGACACGGACATCCCAAAGTCGTTAAGGCGATTCAGGAGCAGGCGGGCATTTTACAGCATTCAATCACCGGAAGCCTGACACACCCAAATGTGTTAGAACTTGCCGACCGATTGGCGCAGCTGATGCCCACACCGGATCGCCACTCTGTTTTTGCCAGTGATGGTTGTTCAGCCGTGGAGGCCGCGCTGAAAGTTGCGATTCAATATTGGTATAACGTCGGCAAGCCGGACAAGACATGGACCATTGGAATGGATCAGGGATACCACGGTGATTCCATGGGAGCATTGGGTGCCGGATTTGTCGATGGGTTCCATAAGCCGTTTGAGCGGGCAGTTTCGCATCCGGCCAAACTGCCCTTCCCGGTACCGGCGGATAATGACCCTAACGGCTTCCTGCCCAGCAAATCCGTAATCGAAAAACATGCCGATAAACTGGCTGCTGTTATCGTTGAACCGCTTTGCCTTGGATCGGCCGGCATGAAAATTTATTCCGCTGGGTATTTGAAAGAACTGGCGGCGTGCTGCGCTGAAAATGACGTTCTTCTGATCATCGACGAAGTGGCCATGGGCTTCGGCCGCACAGGAAAACGGTTTGCGTTTAATCATGCAGACATTGATCCGGACCTCGTCTGCCTCGGCAAAGGCCTGACCGCGGGCTATATGCCGTTGAGCGCTTGTGTGGTGAAAGACTCCATTTACAACACCTTCACGGACCAGGGCGAAAAAGACTGCACGTTCTACCACGGCAACACCTATGCCGGACATCCAATTGGCTGCGCCGCCGCACTGGCGGCCCTCGATATCTATGAAGCGGAAGGAACGGTCGAACGAGGTGCCGAGATGGCCGAAAAGATGAAGCAATGGATGCTGCCGATGGAGGACCTCGACTGCGTGAAGGAGCTCCGCTTCCTCGGCATGATTGGCGTCGTTGAGCTGAAGCCGGAAACGAAACCGCAGATCCTGAAAATCAAGCAGTCGCTTTTCGAACAGGGCTATCTCTTCCGCCCGCTCGGAACCATGTTCTACCTCATGCCTCCGCTGGTTATCTCCGACGACGATTTGAAAGGCGCAGTTTATGCCCTTCAGCAAACCATCGAGGATTTCTGTTGATGGTCAGCTGGCGGACAAGGCCGGCAAGATGCCGGCGATACGTACCGCAGGCATCCTGCCTGCTCCTTGCCATGGCTGCCGGAGCACAGATCCAGTTCGTTGACTCTGGACTGGCTACACAGCCGGATGTACTGGCAAATCCGCAGGGGTTGGCTCAGCAGGATCTATCCATTCGCGGCAGCAGCTATACAGGCGCCGGCACCTCCATTAACGGGCA
The DNA here is from genome assembly GCA_964486885.1 of uncultured Verrucomicrobiota bacterium. Lineage (GTDB taxonomy): Bacteria > Verrucomicrobiota > Kiritimatiellia > Kiritimatiellales > Pontiellaceae > Pontiella. The sequence goes on along the minus strand of CAZAPF010000079.1, from coordinate 4,494 downwards.
TAACCTGAAGGTGCCCTATTCAGCACACTTTAATGCCGAACTTCCGGTACTCGGAAATATGATTTCCAGCGGTGCTGCTCAATACGGGCCGAACAACACTTCCGGGCATCTGATCGGGACAAAAACCTACAACCTCCCGATGCTTGGTATCGTTTCCGAGATCTCTTCCGCCATCGGGACTAAAGAGCATTATAAAGCGACCACCTTCGGCAGCAGCGAAAACATCAGCGGCTTCATCGATTGGGAAAAAGCCCGGAAAATTGATTATGATGAAAATCATCTGGAGCGCGTATCCGGCGGAGCTTTTGTGCAATTTACCCAAAACGACTGGCTGTTTGATATCCTGACCGCCAGCCAGACCAAAGAGTTTGACGCGCAGGGCTATTACGGAATTCCATCAACAACCTATGCTGAAGAGCGAACGCATGACGGGTTACTATTTGCCAGCGCATCGAAAGGTGATCTCGATGATGCATTTTTCCGCGCGAGTGCCAGTTACCGGGAATTCGATGACCAATACCGCATTCCTTCATCCTTTTATGCCAACGATGTGCTGTCCCGGTATGGCAGTACCGTGCTGGAAGGCCGCACTATGGAAATCCAGCATATCTCACTGAACCTGCGGGGCGATCTGGAACATGAACGGGTAAGCGGAGATATCGGCAGCCATGATCGTACTCGTGGTTCCATCCTGATATTTCCGGAAGCACGCTTTGAACGGGTTACCCTTAAGGCCGGACTGAACAGCGTCTTCCAAACAGACGAAAGTGCGGAATGGCTACCAGTGGCCGGAATTGACTGGCATGCCTCCGACAACAGCTCCGTTTATGCCTCCTATTCGGAGTCCGTTCAACAGCCGGATTATCAAACGCTCTATTATACCGGCCCGTTCCGTACCGGAAATGCCCTGCAGGGGCAGCAGAAATCTCAAAGCACCGAGCTGGGCTTCCATCAGTTTCTTTCCGCCAGCCTGGACTGGCGCATTGCCGGCTTCTTCCGTCAGGTGGAAAACGCTATGGATTGGACTCAGACGGCGCCCGGGGGAACCTGGACCGCTACAGACCTCGGCACCTTGAATGTGGGTGGCGTTGATGCCTCCATAAACTATGTCGCCTCGGAGGACTTGATTATTAAAGCCTATTACCAGTGGCTTGAAAAAGAATCGGTCGATGTCTATGCCGGACTTTATGAACTGGACTATCCGGAGCACCTGCTGAACCTTTCCGCGTACTGGAAATTCCTGAATGAATTTGCAGTGGAATTTTCCCAGACAACCCGATATCAGAGCTCGCACGAAGTTCGTTCCAGCAGCGATTTTGGAGCCAGTGCTTCCCTGGGCTTGCATTATTTCCCCCGGTACGCCAACAATGTCCGCCTTTCGTTCCTGGTGGACAATCTGTGGGGCACCAACTTCCAGGCCATTCCCGGCCTGAAACC
>CAZAPF010000079.1:0-2957 GCA_964486885.1 uncultured Verrucomicrobiota bacterium | reverse complement strand
CGCCTGCTTCCGGATATGCCGCCGCAGCTCAAGGGCATCGACTTTGTTTTCGACGAGCGCTCTCACATGATCTATGCCTCGGCCACATCTGAGAAGCAACTCGATGCATTTGTGCTCGGCCTGATGCAAACCACCGGATGTTCAGCTCAGGTTGCCGATCCCGAAACCATCGCGGCCAAGGCAGAAAGTATCGATACGCATAACTGGGGACCGTCCAGTTTTTCCGATGAGATGGAAGATGGGATGGTTGATGGCTCAGCCGGCCGCGAGTTTCTCATGTGGCTCTGGTACTGCTCTGAAAAGCGCGGCGGACTTTCGCAGGTTCCTGATGTCGGAGAAATTGCCTACATGGTTGAGGGTCCGCTTACCTTCGTGATGGAAGGAAAAGGTGCTCATGAAATTACCCTCCGCAAGGGAACGCCTATGCTCAGCGCTGAAGCACGTACTGCACTGATCAGCGGAAAGAAATTGAAGAAAGCCAAGGTACAGTTTGCTCGGGGTGAAGAAGTCTGGGCCTTTACCTTCGATGCTGATGAATTTGTTTTTCGCAGCCTGAAACTGCCGCAAACCGAAACCTTTGATCGCGTCGGAAAATTTCAGGAACGCATGGTCATGCTCGAAACCTTCCGCCAATCGTTTTTCCACCTCTATCAGGAATTTGTAAAGGAACGCGACAGTTCCAAGGAGTGGAAAGAAACCAAGGAAGCCATGCGCTCATGGGTCGCTGATCGACCGACCTCAGCGTAGGTTGAAGCTCCGCTTCGACTCCCGACAACCGGACAGACGCAGCAGAGCTGCATCCTACAACCAGTCGCATTGATGGTAGTGATAGTCTGACTCTTTTAAACCCGCTTTGACACCGTTGTTTTCGATGTACTTCCGGTATGCGGTCAACTCCTCATCGTTGCGGACGATGCGGTCATAGCTCTCTTGTTGGAACACCCGGCATCCGTTCATTGAAGACTTGTTGAACCGACGAGCGGCGAAAACCTTGACTGATTTCAACCATTCTTCGAGCGGATTCTCCTTGAGCGGCTGCGCTAGCAGGTGGATATGGTTGGGCATGATAATGAAATCACCGATCCAGCAACGCTCTCCATGAAAATGCAATATGGCTTGGTGTAGAACATCCGTGTTATCTTTCATCCGCAACAGGCAACAGCCATGGCTGCGATCCAGTTCGAGGTGCAGGCGTCGGGCATCTGCTTGCTCTTCCCGTTTTCGCTCTTGGGTGGGAATTGCGTCATAAAGCTTTGCCTTTTTATCGGCGGGGAGATTGTCGGTGATTCCGTGCGCTTTGAGCCAAAGGACTTTCTCTTCCCTCCATTTAAGCTGGATAGTTTGAGGAATGGAATCGGCCAACCGGAAGGTGACGAAATAGGTTGCGCCCTTTTGCCGCCAGTGCGGGAGGTGCCGACGGTAAACTTTTACTTCTTCGTACGGGTTGAAGGGACTGAACTCAGGGATGCATTCCATGTCATTCCTTTCATTTGGATGGACGCAGCAGAGCTGCATCCTACCGCGACAGTTCCTTTTTTAATAACCGCACAAATTTTTCGGCGGGTTTGTTTTCGGCCCCCATCATGCAGGCCTGAATCCAGTTGCGCTCCAGCAGATAGTTGCTGCGGTAGCTGATCAGCACACCGTGGCTTTTGAGCTTATCCCCGATCGTCACTGAAGAGTGCATTTCCGGTAAAGCAATGGTGACAACCGCCGGCATGGCGCAGGCATCGGGGGCAAGAATCGGCGCATCGATTTCGGCCAGCTTCCGTCGAATGGTTTTTGACCAGTCGCGCACCTCTTCAAATCGTTTATCCCAGTCTGGAGACTGCAGTGCCGCGAGTAAGGCATAGATAAGGTTAGACTGGATGGTATAGGGAATGCCCTGGTGCTCCTGATAAATCCCAAGATCAAGAATACAGGGAAGGTCGTCGGGCGCAGGTTCGAAGTCGTGATTATGAAAAACCATGGAAAGGCCGGAGATAGAAGCCAATCCCTTTCCGCTTGTACCGGATGCCAAATAAACACCATCCAAATTGGTCGGAACAGTTCCCAACGAACTTATGCAATCCATGCAAAGCTGGATGCCGCGCTCATTGCAAACCTGCTTGTACATTTCCAGATCGTTCAGGACACCGGTTGATGTTTCGCAGTGTGTCCCCCAAATCCACTCGACTTCCGGATATTTGTTAAGCGCCGCTTCGATATCCGAGCGCTGGAACGCCTGCCCCTCCGGGATTTCCAAGGTATGGAAAAACAGTTTGGCACCGTTGGCGTTCTTTACCAACCGCCGCCCAAACTCACCGCTAACCAAGATCAGGCCTGTTTTGCATAGCAATGCCAGCTGCCCGGCTACGGCATCATTAGCGAGCGTGCCCGGCCCCATAACAATTTCCACCTGCGACGCTCCCGCAAGCTCGCAAAGCAGGTTCCGCACCTTCTGGAAATCCTTCACGAAGTCTTCACCCCGATGGGAACAGGGTTTGTCTTTGTAGACCTCCTGCACCTGTCTTGAAAAATCAACTGGCCCCGGAAGGAAGTTAAAGGCCGTCGTGTCGTCAGCGGCAAGCTCCGGGGGTTCTTTGGCAAAGGAACGGGACCGGGTTTTAAGGTTATAGTACGTATCGAGTGTCCCGTACATGGGCTGATACTGCGCGTCTTCAGTGCCGACGAGCGGTCCAAACGGCGTGAACCCCAGGTATTGGTATAGCTTGATCTGACGAACGGTACCGGAGATTACGAAAAGGTTGCATTCATAATCAATGGCATGCTGGATGAGGCGGGCTATCAGTCCCTGTGAGATGCGCGTATAGCGGTACTCCTCTTCGACTGCAAGCAGGCGGACTTCGCACGGCGCGTGACCAGGGGGCAAATAAGAGTCGAGATTTTCGAGTTTCTGGTCGAGTGAGAATGGGCGTTTATCGCGATAGGCAATCATGCCGGCAAGTGTCCTGCTC
>CAZAPF010000078.1:0-14396 GCA_964486885.1 uncultured Verrucomicrobiota bacterium | reverse complement strand
ATAATCCTTCCTATCTCGAAAACCATATCGATGTGCTGGACCAGCCCGGCGAATGGTGCGTGAACACCAAGACCCGCAAGATTTATTACTGGCCGGTCAACGGTAAGCCCGGCGACAATATCTGCGTGCCGACCTTGACCGAATTTTTTCGGGTTGAAGGTGAAATCGATTATGAGGGGTCAATAGACACGCCCGTCAAAGGGCTCGCTTTTAAGGGGCTTACCTTTACGCAGGGCAATCGTTATTCCTGGTGGGACGATCATAAGGGCTGGGGCATTCAGCACGACTGGGATAAATTTGATCATGGAAATGCATTGCTACGATTCCGTGGTGCGGAGGATTGCCTAGTTGAAAACTGCCGGTTTATAAATTCCGGCAACTCGGCCATTCGCCTTGATCTGCATGCGCAGAATATCACCATCCAGAACAACCTGATTGACCGGGTGGGCCACATGGGCATCCTGCTATGCGGGTATGGTCCGGGTACCAAGGACGTCAACAAAAACAACCGGATCGTCAACAACCTGATCCGCCGCACGGGCGAGCTGATCTGGCATGGCCATGCGATCTTCGTCTGGCAGAGTGGAGAAAACTATATTGCCAACAACCATATCCGCGAAGTACCGCGCAAGGCGATCGGCCTTTGCGGCGTCCGCGGGGCGATTTTCATGGAAGGCAAGAAGGTTGATTGGGACGAAGCCAGTAAAACGATCCGCTGGGATGAACTGGGGTGTGAGATCTTTACCGATGAAGATGGGACGCTACAGAATCGTCTGCTTCCATATCTGCATGCGCGTAACAACCTGGTGGAAGGAAACTTTGTCTACCGCGGCCGCACGAAGATTGGCGATGGCGCCTGCCTGAATGTGTCCGGCGCGGGCACCGGCAACGTGCTGCGCAGGAATATGCTCTCAATGGTGCTCGGTAACGGCATGCGTTGCGATGATTGGCAGCAAGGCACCACCTTTGAGGGAAACCTGATTCTTTCCGGCGGCGTGGTACACAAAGGGAAAAATGACCTGATCAACAATATCTTCGTGAACAGTAGGATTAACTTTTCACTTTATCCCGATCAGCAGCCCGATCCCGGCTCCAAGGTGCACAACAATCTCTTCTACTTTACACGCGATAATCTTGTTCCGTACACCGGACGCGAGTCCAAAACGATTAAGACGCCGCAGTCGTGCGATGTGAAAAACAACCTCTACTACTGCGAAACCAAGACAGAGCATCTCGAAAAGTTCCTGACCGAATGGCAGGCGAAGGGTGTTGATGCCGGTTCAGCCGTGGCTGATCCTGTTTTCGCCAAAAAACTGAATCTGATGGCTGAAGCGAAACCCGGCGATTACCGGCTCGCCAAGGAGTCACCGGCCCTGAAAATGGGATTCAAGCAGATTGACACCTCAAAAATTGGTCTGACAGCTGACTATTCGGCGGAATTCCTTGCGGAGGTGTTTCCATCGAAACGCGGCATCTGTGTTTCGGACAATGCCAAAGTCACGGCCAGCAGTAAGGCCAACGGTGATGTCGCAAAACTGCTCCAGCCTTCGCTGACGATGGCCGCCGTTTTTGAAACGAAGGAGGAGGACACTCCCTGTGTCATGATCGAACTGGAAAAGGCAATTTCCGTTGATGGCCTCGAAATCGTTGCCGACTACAAGGATCGCCAAAACCATCTTCGGGGTTTAACGGTCTGGAGTTCCATTGATCAGAAAGACTGGGTCGAAATCTGGAGGGCTGACCCATACCATATTGCCATGGGACGGGATTGGCACGTCAATCCATACGAAGTGCTTCCGGCTAAATATGTTAAGATAGGGCTTCGCCCAAAGGAAGACCTTCCCTTTAAACCGGAAGACGAACGCATGAAAATGGGCAAGTATATCCTGAAACTCAATGCGGTACGAGTGTACGCCACTCCCTGAGATCGTCGGGAAAGATTAAACCACGACGAAAATGGTTATACTATGCCTCGTGTATGATTCGGGGCAATTAGAGAACGGCTTTCGGGGCGGTCTTGACTAGCGACTTTGTGACTTCTCCAATATCAAACCAGGCCGCTGGATCTGTGGTACCCGAAACCATTTTATGATGTGCGCGTGAACAGGTCTGGATAAATTCAGTCTGCTGTCGTACTTCGTCATTGGCCATCACAGACCATTCAGACGGCGTAATGCACTACGCAATATAAACATCCAACCGGGTCGACCAAGCTCTTTGTTTATCTATTCTCTATCTATACCACTAAGGTGGGATTGAGCCCTTCTGATACAAGACGTAATGTCCCGCTAACGGAAGCGGTATGGCTGTCTATTCATGTCAGACATGCGGTTTGGTTTATTAAAATAGTGTTTTGATAAATGTTAGAGGACATCATGATCACAACTCAAATTGACCGCCACCGATCAATACGGTCAACCGGCCGCCCGAAAATCCATATGCCACGAACTGTGGTCTACAGCCTTTGTGCATTGCTTCTTTCTGGTTGCCGAACGCCTACACCTCCCTCGAATCAGGAAATGCTCGACACCTCTTTGCGGTCCATCTCACCGGAAAGCTGGTCGTCACCTGCACGGGCAGGATCGGTTGACACCGGTTGGATCAAGACGTTTCAGGACAAAGAACTGGAAGGGTTTATTGAGGGGGTCTTGCAGAACAATCTGGATTTAAAGAGTGCAGCGGTACAGGTTGAAGCTGCAGCGGCAACAGCCAGGAGAGCAGGAGCGGCGCTCATGCCCAAGGTAACTGCCGCCGGTTCTTCGCGATATCTTGACAGTTTCGACAATTCGCGATTGGGGGACCGCGAGAATACCGGAGCCCAACTCATTGTCTCCTGGGAAATCGATGTATGGGGCCGGGTTCGCGCCGGCCGGGCGGCCGCCCGCTCTAACTACGAAGCCACGGAAGCAGATTATGAGTTTGCCCGTATGTCGATCGTGGCCCTGGCCACCAAAACCTGGTATTTAGCCACCGAAACCAGCTTGCAACTGGACTATGCCAAGGAGGTTGTCGAGGTGCAGGCCAGCACCCTCAAACTGGTAACGGCAAAATTTGATGAAGGGCAGGTGACCCAGAAGGAAGTCTATTTATCCAGTGCCGACCTCCACACTGCCAAAGACCGGGTTCAACAGATAATGATAGCCCACAAAGAAGCGATCAGGGCTCTGGAACTCCTGCTTGGGCGCTACCCGGCAACCGAACTGGAAATCATGAAAAAATATGTGCCGCTGCCCCCGCCGGTGCCGGCAGGAATTCCATCCGAAATCCTTGAACGCAGACCCGATTTAGTTGCGGCGGAAAAACGGGCGGCTGCAGCTTTTCATCTGGTGACCGAAGCGAAAATGGCCCGCTTACCTCGACTGTCACTGACTGGGGCAGCAGGTTATTCCAACAGCGAGCTGCTTCAGATCATGGATGCCAATGAGAGCTATTGGACGGTCGCCGGAAATTTCCTGGCCCCCATCTACACCGGTGGAGCACTGAAGGAACAGGTCAACATTCGTACGGCTCAACAGGAAGCGGTTCTTCTGCAGTATGGACAGACCGCCCTGAAAGCGTTCAGCGAAGTTGAAACGGCCCTGGCCAACGAACCTCTGCTGGCTGAACGGGAAAAATTCCTTAATGCCGCATTGGAAGACAACGAAGGTGCGCTTGATATTGCCCAAATCCAGTTCGATAACGGGAAGCTGGATCTCCTCAGCGTGTTACAGATGCAAGAGCGCGTCATTGCTTCAAAAATTTCTCATATCAGTAGTCGGAATGAACGCATAGCCCAACGCGTAGACCTTCATTTGGCCTTAGGTGGAAGTTTCTGAATTTATATATAGGAGAAAATAGAATGAAGATCCAAATCCGTGTTTACCTGTTATCTGCAAGCCTGCTACTGTTCGGTTGCGGTAAAAAAGAAGAAGTTATCAAAACCTCCACGGTTCGTCCAATAAAAATGGTCGAACTACAGGCCGGAGGCTTGAAAAAGACCTTTGAATATCCGGGACGCGTACAGCCCTCCCTTCATGCGAACCTGGCCTTTGAAGTGACGGGAAAAATCATTGATCTGAACGTGAAGGAAGGCGATGAAGTCAATGCTGGAACCATCGTGGCCACCCTGGATCCCAGGGACTATAAATCGTCACTCGATGCATCCAAAGCCAGGTTGGACGAGACCCGCCTGGAGGCAGAACGCAATCAACGGCTTTTCGAAAAAAATGCGACATCAAAGGAAGATCTTGAAAAATCGATCCGAGCCCAGAAGACAGCGCTGGCCAACTTTGAACAGGCCACCAAAGCCTATGAAGACACCTTCCTGAAGGCACCCTTCTCAGGAACAATTGCCCGGGTTCTGGTCGATGACTTTGAGACGGTACGAGCCAAGCAGGAGATTATGATTCTTCAGGATTCAACCACGCTGGAGGCCGTGATCAATATTCCGGAAACTCTTTGGACGATAGCGGCGAAAGGAATGACGAATGAAGAGCGTACTCAGAGAAGCAAGCCAACCATCCGGCTGACTTCTCTCCCGGGGAGCTCTTTTCCTGCGCGGGTCAGTGAGATTGGTATGCAGGCCGATCCTCAAACCCGAACCTTTCCGGTAACCTTTGCCTTTTCACCCCCTTCAACCCTGAATATAAGCCCGGGTATGACGGCAACGGTTTTCCTTACAGCACCTGGAGACCTTGACGGTGATTCCCCCGCATTTGTCGTCCCTGTCGAATCCGTTGCTCATGACGGTCAAGGGGAGGCTTATATCTGGCGTATTGATCCTTCAACGATGACGGCAGGAAAAGTGCCGGTAAAGGCAGGAGAAATGGAACGCAACAACATTGAAATCACCGGTGCGTTGAACAATGGCGACCGCATTGCCACCTCTGGCGTTCAACAGCTGCGCGAGGGCATGGTTGTAAAAAAATGGCAATAACCACTTCGGGGAATTTATACAATGAATTTTGCCAAAATCAGCATAGAGAAGAAGACAATCACTTTTGTAATGACCCTGGTCCTGATTCTGGGCGGGATGCAGGCTTACAATAATATGAGCCGGCTGGAAGATCCTGAGTTTACCATTAAGGACGCGCTGGTTATCACACCTTATCCGGGAGCTTCTGCCAGAGAAGTTGAGGAAGAGGTCACCGATGAAATGGAAATGGCGGTGCAGAAGCTGAGTCAGCTGGATGAGATTGAGTCCCGATCCGAGCGGGGCTTGTCTACACTGACTGTTACCATTCAGGACAAGTATGATAAAACTTCACTCCCTCAGGTGTGGGATGAGTTGCGCCGCAAAGTAGGCGATGCGCAAAGCAGCCTGCCGCCGGGCGCCGGCCCCTCCATCGTGGTAGATGATTATGGCGATGTGTATGGCGTCTTTTTTGTGATTTACGGCAACGAATACAGCTACGCCGAACTCAAACGCGTCATCGATATGCTGAAAAAAGAACTGCTGCTGGTTCAGGATGTGTCCAAGATCGATACATTTGGCGAACTGCCCGAAGTGGTGTATGTAGAACTTGATCGCGACCGGCTGGCGCAACTTGGAGTATCCACAACCTCCATTATCGTGGAACTGTCTTCCAAGAACCTGGTCAGCGACTCCGGACGGGCCCAGGTGGGTTCAGAATTCATCACGCTGACCCCCAGCGGAGAATACACCAGCGTTGAACAATTTAATGACCTGCTGATTCAGGCGGATGATAAGCAGTTTTATCTGCGGGATATCGGAGAGGTAAAACGTGGATACCAGCAACCCTACAGCCATGCCATTCGTTATGACGGCCACAACGCCATCGGTATGGGAATTTCTACCGTTTCGGGCGGCAATGTCGTAACCATGGGTGACGCCCTGGAAAAACGCATGCATGAACTGATGTCAGACATTCCGCTGGGCATGGAATTCGGGGTGGTTTCATTACAGTCCCAGGCCGTTACCACCGCCATCAGTGGATTTGTGATCAGCCTGGTCGAGGCAGTTGCTATTGTAATTATTGTATTGCTGATATTTATGGGGCTGCGAAGCGGACTGCTCATTGGAGCCATACTGGTCATTACCATTATAGGATCATTCCTGGTTCTCAAGCCCATGGGCGTTGCGCTGGAGCGTATTTCGCTGGGTGCGCTGATTATTGCTCTGGGTATGTTAGTCGATAACGCCATTGTGATAGTTGATGGTATACTCGTGGGCATGCAGCGAAAGAAGAAGGCTGTTCAGGCGGCCATTGATGTTGTTCAGCAGTCTGCCACTCCTTTGCTGGGGGCCACGGCCATTGCCATTCTGGCCTTTGCGGCCATCGGAACCTCCCAGGACAGTACCGGAGAATTTTGCCGATCCCTGTTTCAGGTCATACTGGTTTCCCTGTTCCTCAGCTGGATTACAGCGGTTACGATTACGCCGGTATTAGGCGTCATCTTCATCAAGATTAAACAGCCGAAGTCCGGCGAGGAAGATAAAGATCCCTTCGACACTCCGTTTTACAGGAAATATCGAAGCTTTCTGAGAACCTGTTTAAAACGGCGCTGGTTAACGGTAGGCATCATTGTGTCGATCTTCGTGGCTTCACTTATTGGATTTAAGCAGATCAAGCAAAGTTTCTTCCCCCCCTCCACACGGCCCCAGTTTCTCGTAGATTTCTGGATGCCGCAGGGCACGCACATTAAAGAAACCGAGGCTCAGGTAAAGAAACTCGAAAAATACCTTCAGCAACAGGAAGGCGTCACGCATGTAAGCTCGCTTATCGGTCAAGGCGGTCTGCGATTCCTGCTGACTTACACCCCGGAAAGACCCAACTCAGCCTTTGGTCATTTTCTGGTTGATGTCGATGACCCAAAGCTGGTGGATGGTTTAATCGAAAAAATCGACCGGGAAGCTCCCGAACTGTTTCCGGATGCCCTAACCTACGGATACAAGTTTGAGCTGGGACCAGGTTCCAAAGGGAAGATTCAGGCCCAATTCTCCGGAAGGGATCTCGACGTCCTGCGCGATCTCTCCTCGCAGGCCCAAGCCATACTGGAAGCCCATCCCCGGGCTAAAGCGGTTCGCCAGGATTGGGGTGAGCGCGTAAAGATTATTCGCCCCAAACTGATCGAAGAACAGGCCAACCTGATGGGCATAGACCGGAACAATGTATCCCGTGCTATACGCCAGACCTTCCAGGGCCAAATCGTTGGAATTTATCGCGAAGGCGATCTGCTGCTTCCCATGATCCTGAGAGCCCGGGAAAAAGAGCGGGAAGACATTAATTCTCTGCGTAACATCCAGATATGGAGCCCGACGGCTCGCACACGCATCCCGTTGATGCAGGTGGTGTCCGGTTTTGAAACGGTCTATGAAGATGAAATCATTTACCGTCGGGACCGAAAACGGACCATAACGACCTTTGCTGACCCGGTATCTGGTACGGCAAATGAGCTCCTCGCGGAAGTTCGGCCAGCCATCGAAGCCATAGAGCTTCCTGACGGGTATGAGCTGAACTGGTCCGGAGAATATGAGGATTCCGCAAAAGCACAAGGCGCGCTGGCTGCCGGCATCCCGAAATTCTTAATCTTAATGGTTCTGACCACGATATTCCTGTTTAACAATCTGCGGCAACCGCTCGTCATCTGGCTGTGCGTACCGCTGGCATTGATCGGAGTCTCGTTTGGCCTGCTGGGCACCGGGCAGCCCTTCGGGTTCATGGCGCTGCTGGGCTTCCTCAGCCTCTCCGGCATGCTGATTAAAAACGCCATTGTGCTGATTGACGAAATCAATGTGCAGCTTGCCGAAGGCCAGCCGCCCATGGAAGCCATTGTCAACTCCGCAACCAGCCGTCTTCGCCCGGTTGCCATGGCCGCCTCAACCACAGCTCTGGGCATGATTCCTCTATTCCTCGACGCCTTCTTTATCTCCATGGCAGTGACCATCGTGTTCGGTCTCATGTGCGCAACGGTACTCACCATGGTAGTGGTCCCGGTATTTTACGCCATACTGTACGGGGTTAAATGATGTGCTGAAACGGTGAGGTCATGTTTCTAAAAACAATATCTGAAAAAGTCGGTCAGTATACGCTGGTTTTACTCCTGTTGCTGACCGCTTTGATCATCATGCCGCTGTTCGAAGATTACCCGTTCGGGCGCCTGCTGTTGAGCGGCTGCTGCCTGCTGGTTACCGCGTTTCTGGTACTTTCTCTAATTGGCGAAAGAAAGCACCGCATCCGCATCATGATACTCGGAATAATCCTGTTCAGTTGTATATTTATCTGTTTTATCGGGCAATTACTCCAAAAAGAATTAACCGGAGTCCTCCTTGTTTCCCTCGCCCTGACCGTGGTGTTCTTTGGGTACTGCATCTGGATTATCCTGAACTCAATATTCAAGCGAAAGCTCTTTACCGCAGATCTGATCAGCGGGGCTGTTCTGTCGTACCTTTTGTTGGGCATTGCGTGGGGCGCCCTAAACACATTTATTGAACTGGTTTCACCGGGGTCCTACTCCTTTTCTTCGGATTTTGACCTCAACAACAAAGGATCGTCCTTAGTTTATCACAGCTTTGTCACGCTCACGACCCTGGGCTATGGCGAGATTCTTCCCTTAACCCGGGTCTCCCGAACTTCGGCTTACCTGGAATCGGTTACGGGAGTTATGTATTGCGCCATACTGGTTGCCGGACTGGTCAGCAATATTGGTAGAAGAAATATACGGTAATAGACCTCAACACCCGTGAATAAATTTTCGCACATGCCGAACGACATTACCCACAAGCGCGCAAAAGAAAGGAGACCGATATGGAACAATATCTCGATATAAGCAAAGCGCAGAGAGCCGGTGTTATCTCAACCAGACTGGCCGGCACGGACGGGGTCTCCCTCGAAACAGAAAAGTGGGTTCGTGTAATGGAGGAAGTGGGTATCGAGTCATACTATTTTGCAGGCGAACTGGACCGCCCGGATGACCGTTGCCAACTAGTACCCGAAGCCCATTTCGCTCACCCGGCCATTAACGAGCTTAATGACCTGGTCTTTGGTAAAACGCAACGGACTCGCGCCACAACCAAGACGGTTCATCAGATCAAAGAAACCATCAAGGATCACCTATACACCTTTGTGGAGTCATACAAAATAGACTGGCTGTTGATCGAAAACGCATTGACGATTCCAATGAACATTCCTCTTGGGCTGGCCCTCACTGAGTTTATAGCGGAAACAGGCATCCGAACCGCAGCTCACCACCATGACTTCTACTGGGAGCGGGATCGGTTTGCCGTGAACGCCGTCTCCGATTTTCTTAATATGTCGTTTCCGCCGGATCTGCCCTCCATTCGACATTTTGTCATTAACTCCTTTGCGGACGAGCAGCTCAGTCTGCGAACGGGGATTTCTGCCACAATCATACCCAATATCATGGATTTCGAAAATCCACCGGCGGAGCCCGATGACTATGCCCGTGATGTACGACGGGATTTTGGCGTGGCGGATGATGAACTCTTTGTGCTGCAACCGACGCGCATCGTCCGGCGGAAAGGCATCGAACACGCCATCGAACTGGTAAAGCGCCTGGAGCGAAAAGCAAAACTCGTCATATCTCATTCTGCCGGAGATGAAGGCTTTGAATACGAAAACCGTATTCGGGAATATTCAAGGCTCATGGGTGTCGAGACCCTCTTTGCTGCTGACTGGGTTGGCGAAAAACGCGGAACTGACCCCGACGGACGCAAGATCTACACCCTGCAGGATATTTATCCCTCTGCGGATCTGGTGACCTATCCCTCCCTCTTTGAAGGATTTGGAAACGCCTTCCTTGAAGCGCTCTATTTCCGCAAGCCGATTGTGGTGAACACCTACTCAATCTATACCAAGGATATAAAGCCCAAGGGTTTCGACGTCATCGAGTTGGATGGTTATGTGACAGACGCGACGGTAGAGCGCACGCTTGAAGTACTGGATGATCCGGAGCAACGAAAAAGGATGGTCGACTTAAACTATTCTTTGGGCCGGGAATTTTTTTCATACGATACCATACGGAGGGAGCTGAGCATTGCATTCATTCGCAATAGACTGGTTCCCATACATGAGAATCAATCTTAAATATCGTTGTCGAAAGCGAAATAAATCTAGTGAGGTTGTATGGAATATAGCGACGGGATATTAAAAATCGGGCCGGGGTTAGCGGCAACAATTGGTATACTGGTTCTTTTTATAGGCCGGCGGTTGAATCAGAAGGTTCCTTTCCTTCGGGAGTTCAGTATTCCGGAGCCCGTGAGTGGCGGACTGTTTTTCTCGATCCTGTTTGCAATGGTGTATGCGGCAACCGGCATTGCGGTCGAATTCGACCTCGTGGCCCGTGACTTCCTGCTCGTCTATTTCTTCACGACTATCGGCATCAATACCAACCTGAAGGATCTGTTGTCAGGGGGCAAGCCTCTCATCATACTGCTGGGAATTACACTGCTGTATATGGTCGTCCAGAACTTAACAGGAGTGTCCGTGGCAGCCCTCTTCGGTCTGCCATCTGGAGTCGGTGTCCTGGGGGGATCCGCATCACTGATCGGCGGTCATGGAACAGCGATCGCCTGGGCTCCGAAAATTGCGGAAAACTATGGCGTGTCCAATGCGATGGAAGTTGGTATTGCCTGTGCGACTTTCGGCTTAATTCTTGCAAGCCTGATGGGAGGTCCGATTGCAAAGTTTTTAATTGCTCGTCATAAACTCACGCCCAATCAGAGTGAAAGTTTAGATGTGGGTGTGTCAGAAAAAAAGAGCGGTGAAGCCATCGGTTCCATGGATTTTCTCGATGCTGTTTTTGCCATTCATTTAAGCATTGTTTTCGGGCTGATTCTTAATGAGGGCATACTGAAGCTTGGGCTTGAGCTGCCTTCCTTCGTTACCTGTCTCTTTGCCGGTATTATCCTAACGAATATCATACCGGAAAAATTTCCGCGTTTTAGCGGAACCCGATGGCCCAGCCGCACACCCTCCATGGCCCTGATTGCAGACATGGCACTGGGAACCTTTCTTGCGATGTCGCTCATGAGTATGCAGCTTTGGACCTTGGTAGACCTGGCAGGGCCTCTCCTTGCCATTCTCGTGGGCCAGTTTGCCGTGGCGGTGCTCATCACTATTTTCATTGTCTTTCCGGCGATGGGGCGATCGTACGATGCTGCCGTGATTTGTTCAGGTTTCGGTGGCATATCTTTGGGTTCTACACCAACCGCTATGGCCAATATGTCGGCCGTAACGCAGCGCTACGGGGCCTCTCATCTGGCCTTCATTATTGTGCCTTTAGTGTGCGCATTTTTTATCGACCTGGCCAACGCACTGCTGATTCCTTTTTTCCTGACCAGGTTCTAGCCGGTACGAAGAACGGTGATTAGCCTGGAATCTGGATAACGAGTAACGGAGGAAGAAAGATGAAAGTTGTTATAATCGGTGGGGTTGCCGGAGGCGCCTCATGCGCAGCGCGCTTGCGACGGTTGAGCGAGGAAGACGAGATTGTGATCTTCGAGCGGGACGAGCATGTTTCTTTTTCAAACTGCTGTCTTCCTTATTATCTCGGCGGTTTGGTTGAAGATCCGGAATCGCTGGTGTTGATGACACCGTTAAAATTTCTGGCGATGTTTAATCTTGATGTCAGAACCATGTCGGAAGTAACGGCGATAAACCGGGATGCGAAAACGGTCACGGTGACAAACCGAATCGAAAACACCATCTATGAAGAGTCGTACGACAAACTGGTTCTTTCGCCTGGTGCAGCACCGATCGTTCCGCCGATTCCCGGCATTGAGCTAGTCAATAAACACGTTATACGCAATGTCGGTGATGTGGTCGGCCTCAAGCAGAGCATAACGCCGTCGACCGGCCAGAAGGTGACGGTGATCGGCGGTGGATTCATTGGTGTAGAGGCGGCGGAAAACCTGCAGGAAGCGGGTTGCGCTGTAACGCTGGTGGAAGCTATGCCGCAGATTCTGGGCATCTATGATGAAGACATGGTTCAGATCCTTCAGAAAGAGCTGGTGGATCACGGGATAGAGCTGGTCTTGAGTGATAAGGTTGAGTCGTTCGAAAAAGATGCTGTTGTTCTGGCCTCCGGAAGAACGATCGAGGCCGATGCCGTGGTCATGGCCATCGGCGTGTCGCCGGAAACCCGGCTTGCGAAAGAAGCCGGACTGGACTTGGGAAGCACCGGAGCCATCAAAATCAATGAGGCGTGCCAGACGAGCGATCTGGATATCTATGCCGTAGGTGATGCCGTCGAAGTCATGCATGCCCAACTCGGCACCCCGTTTAAAATTGCACTGGCATGGCCCGCCCAGATACAGGCACGGGGAGTGGCCGATCATATTAACGGACAGCCGTTCAGTAATCCGTCCTATATTGGAAGCTCCTGCATCCAGGTATTCGACTACAACGCCGCTTCAACCGGGGTGACAGAAGCGCAGATTGCGATGATGGAAACACCGATCGAGTATGAGGTTGTAGTGGTAGCCCCCATGAACATTGTAGGCATTATGCCCGCAGCAACGCCGGTCTTCCTGAAGGTCATTTTTGAAAAACCGAGCGGCCGCATTCTGGGCGCGCAGGCCATTAGTAAAGGCGCCGCCGATAAGCGGATCGACACCATTGCCTCCGCTATGAATTTCGGAGCAACGATCCGGGATCTGGTGGATCTTGAATTATGCTATGCGCCTCCATTCTCCACCGCAAAGGATGTGGTGAATATGGCGGGATATGTCGGCAGTAATCTGCTTGATGGCGTGTGCCGTCAGGCCGTGCCGAACCAGCTGCGTGCTCTGGTTGAAAGCGGGGCCTATATTCTGGATGTGCGTGAGGAGCCCGAGCTGGCATCCGGCGCGGTTAAGGATTCGATCAATATTCCGCTCAGTCAGTTCCGCGGCCGGATGGATGAAATACCAAAGGATCGTCCTGTCTACATCCACTGCCGCAGCGGCCAGCGGAGCTATAATGCCGTTCGGGCTTTGCAGAACGGGGGGTACGAACAAGTGTACAACCTGGCCGGGGGATTTCTGTTCTTCTCGTTCTTTGAATACATGAAGGATCAGACCACCGGGCAGGAATCAGTACTGACGGGCTATAATTTCGCGTAGGAACTGAGTCATATGCAACCCTCATGCTTTGTCGGAATAATGTCCGAAGAAAACAGCGGCCGACGGAAACGGTTCAATCAAACGTCGGCAGTCGGTAATAACTGAAAGTAACGAATCCCGGGAGAGGGTTATGAGTTTGCAAGTCGTCTTCAATATCGTGGTCGTGGTATTTACGGTATCAAACCTTGCGGCCATGGGTCTCGAACTGAACCTGCGTGAGGCACTGAAAACCCTACGGAGTGCCCAAGTCATTGCGCTGGTTCTCTTCTGGGGCTGGGTGGTCGGGCCGGCACTGGCCTGGCTTATTATCAACGCCCTTCCCCTGCAGGATGCGCACGCGGCCGGACTGCTTCTAATCAGCCTTGCACCGACCGCTGCGTTCTTCCCGCTGATGGTTCGAAAGGCACGTGGCGACATATCATTCGCCGGCGCATTCATGTTGCTGGCCATTATCGGCACCGTGCTGTTGCTGCCGTTGCTGGCGCCTCTGTTGATCAAGGGTCTGACGGTGGACGCGTGGTCGCTGGCAAAACCGCTGCTCATCATGGTGTTGTTGCCAATGCTGATCGGCGGCGCAATCCGGGTGCTCACCCCGAATGTAGCGGAAAAACTATTGCCGGTGGTCAAGAAGGTCGGCGGGATCTTCCTGATAACTACCGTCGTGAGTACCCTGGTACTTCACGGGCACGACATGCTCGGTGCAGTGGGCAGCTTCGCTCCCGGAGCACTGGTCCTGTTCCTCATTGCGATCACGGTGATCCCGTACAAGATCCATTTCGGCCTGGAACAGCAACAGCGCAGCAGCATGGCGCTTGGGATGTGCACGCGAAATATCGCCGCGGTGTTCGCTGGATATTTCGGCATCACGAATCCTCCGCAGGGCCTGTTCGTGATGATCGTGCTTGTAGTTCCGCTGGCAGCAGTCGTCGCGCTGGTGGCGGCCCGCCTATTCGCCCGGAAGGTTCCGATCGAGGGACCGGCCCGCGACGTAAGTGTAAGGGTAGATTGAATGGAGTATTTTTCCGCAAGGTACATCGTCTGGGCGATTCTGCTCGGGGCTATCAGTGCTTTCTCGCTGCCGCTTGGTTCGCTGGTAGGACTGCAGACGAAGCCCCGGCCGACCACTATTTCCGTGCTTGCTGCTTTTGGGGCCGGTGCGCTGATTGCGGCTCTGGCTATCGAACTGGTGGCGCCGACAGTCTTCGCGTTGGAGGGGGGCTCCGGAGATTCTCACCATGGCGATCCGCACATACGATTTTACGCATTGGTTGTCGGGGCGGTTATGGGGGGGTGGGTGTTTGTGGGCGTGGCCGGGATTGTGATGGCGCATGGG
>CAZAPF010000077.1:0-14489 GCA_964486885.1 uncultured Verrucomicrobiota bacterium | reverse complement strand
AAGATGTCCGGTGTGTTAATCATTCATTTACCCACTTATTCGGCGGAAGACCCTTTTTTTAGATGAGATTGGTGAGCTACCGGCGGATATGCAGGTCAAGCTTCTCCGGGTACTGCAGGAGGGCCGGTTTGAGCGCCTGGGTAATCCCCATACCATCAGCGTAGATGTTCGCGTGATTGCAGCCACGAACCGCAATTTAGAAGAAGAGGTTCGCAACGGGAGTTTCCGCGAAGATCTGTTCTTCCGGCTGAATGTATTTCCACTCACCATTCCGGCACTTCGTGACCGGTTTGAGGACATCGAGCCTCTTATCTGGGCATTTATCGAAGAATTTTCGACGCGAATGGGCAAACGGATCGACACGATTTCTCAGGCTGATATGGATGCTATGCGACACTACAACTGGCCGGGAAATGTCCGTGAACTGCGTAATGTAGTGGAACGCGCGATGATTGGAACTCAGGGACCACGGATTCAGATTCGCCCCCCGGCGAAAGCTGCTCTACAACCAACCGTGGTGGAAGAAACCCTCGACGAGGTTCAGCGCAGGCATATTCTGACCATTCTCGACAAGACAAACTGGCGCATCCGGGGTGAGCAAGGCGCTGCCAAGGTACTAGGTATCAATCCTTCCACTCTGCAATCACGCATGGATAAACTGGGCATCAAGCGCCCATCTAAAGGCAACGATATTTCGTAGATCTACTAAATATCAGACCTTCAACCGTCCTCTACATAGCGTGATCCGACAAAGTCGATATTTGTGTATATTGTTTCCTTTTAGCGGTTTGTGGTTCTTTATGCGCCCCGTCGATTCCCTTGGCACACATACTGATTATGGGGATCACTATGAATATATTAGAATGTTCACCAATTTTCGTCGACGGCGCACAAATGAACTACAAGCCGCTTGGGTTTGCACACTTTGATAGCGACGGCCGTTTCAAGAGCGTCGATTCGGGCATCTTGAAAGCTGTGCGCCGGCAGGAAAGCGACCTGCTGGGCAAGACGGTGGCAGAAGTAAATCCCCCCTTGTTCGCTCCGAAAACGCTCAGGACCATCATCGCGGATCGAATCAAGCGCTTCATGGATACAGGGGAAGCCGAAAGCAATGTTGAAGTCAACATTCTCGACATAGACGGCAAGCCAATCCCCATCTCCTATTGTGCGACCGGCTTGCGGAACAAAGCCGGCCGGACCGTGGCGGAGATCGCCTTTGTGGCTGAGTTGTCAGACCGAAACTGTATGCGGAAGAAAGAGAAGGCGGAGGAGTTGCAGGAAAGCAAGGCAATGCTGGAGGCGATCTTTGACCACCACTACCAGCTTACGGGTTTGCTTAGCACAGAGGGCCGGCTACTCGCTGCAAACCGTACAGCCTTGAAATTTGCCGGTGTTGAAGAGGCGGAGGTCATCGGGCAGTTGTTCTGGGAGGGCCCATGGTGGGATTCGCAGCAAACGGAAGTCCAAAATGCATTCATGCGTGCCGTCAAAGGCGAGTTTGTTCGGTTCGAGACGACGCACCCGGCGCCCGAGCGTGGAGTCCGGAACATTGACTTCTCGCTGAATCCGGTTCGAGACGACAAAGGTAATGTGATCTATGTCGTGCCGGAGGGGCGCGATATCACCAACCACAAGCGGGCAGAAAAACTACAGCATGAAAGTGAATCCAAATACAGGCATCTCCTCGAATCGACCAGTGATGCCATTTACGCCATGGAAGTGACCGATGAAGGTGCATTTTTTATTGATTGCAATCATAAAGCAGAAGAGAGCTGGGGGCGTACACGGGAAGAAATCGTTGGAAAATCACCCCTTGACTACTCTCCGCCCATGCAGTCAGGTGGCCGATCATCTGCGGAACGTTTAACGGAAATCATGACGGCAGCGAAGTCGGGCCAGCCCCAGATTTTCGAATGGGAGCGCTATAACGGGAAGGGGGAGCTCTTCGATATTGAGGTGACGGTGTCCAGGACCCCCGAGCCGGATGTGTTCCATGTGCATGCCATCGAGCGCGACATCACGGAACGAAAGGCTGCCGAACGATCGTTGAGAGCGAGCGAACGATTTCTACAGGATGTGTTCGATTCCATTCGCGACGGCATCAGTGTACTCGATACCGACTTTAACATACTACGCGTGAATCGGTGGTTAGAGGAAATCTATGGCTCTAAAGACGATATTGTGGGCCGGAAATGCTATGAGGTTTACGAGCAGCGGGAATCGCCATGTGAGTGGTGCCCAGCCTTGAAGACTATCAGAACAGGAGAGCCGCACTCCGAACTCGTTCCCTCTCCCTCGGCAGACTATCCGATAAACTGGTTCGAACTATCCACCTATCCCTTAAAGGATGAGGATGGGCGCGTTGCAAACATTATCGAGTGTGTTAAGGATGTTACCGATCACAAACTGGCGAAGGATGCCTTGATCGAAAGCGAGGAAAAATTCCGGGCGCTCACGGAGCAGAGCCTTGATGTGATCATGCGTTTCGACGACCAATTGCGGCATCTTTATGTAAATCCGGCTGTGGAGAATTTTACCGGTATCAAGGCCGCAAAATACATTGGGAAAACGCACGAGGAACTAGGGTTTTCAGCAGATTTGTGCCGACTCTGGAAGGACGCAATCGGGGGTGTATTCCGAACGGGAAAGGTCAACCGAATCGAATTCCAGGCCACAGAAGACGGGTGGGTGGACTGGTTGCTTATGCCGGAGTACGAACAGAATGGCAAAGTGAAAGCTGTTATCACCTCAGCCCGGGATATCACCGAACGAAAACAGGCCGAGGAGCAACGAACCATAATGGAATCCCAGCTTCAGCAGTCGCAGAAGCTGGAAGCCATTGGGACGCTGGCAGGGGGGGTGGCCCACGAAATCAACAATCCAATCATGGGCATCATGAACTATGCACAGTTGATTAAAGATCGGTTGAATGGGGATGATAGTTCCACAAAGGAGTTCGCCTCCGAAATCATTCACGAGACCGAACGTGTGGCCAGCATCGTCAAGCACCTGCTCTCGTTCTCCCGTCCGGACATGGAAAGAAGCAGCCCTGCGCGTGTGTGCGATATTATCACCGAAACACTCTCCCTTGTTAATACGGTCTTGCGCCATGACCAGATTGCGTTGCACATCGATATTCCCGAGGCGTTGCCGAAGCTCAGTTGTCGTAGCCAGGAAATACAACAGGTCGTCATGAACCTAATCACCAATGCTCGCGATGCGCTTAACATGAAGTACCCCAACCATCACCACAACAAGATGATCATGTTATCAGCCACCGCACTTGAAAAAGCCGGAACGAAGTGGCTTCGCATCACGGTAGAAGACACGGGCCCCGGAATCCCTGCCGAAGTTCGAGAGCGTATGTTCGATCCGTTCTACACGACCAAGCCGCGGCATAAGGGCACAGGTTTAGGGCTCTATATTAGCCACAACATTGTTAGAAATCACGGAGGGGAAATCGGAATCGAAAGCACCTCTGCTGAAGGGACACGGTACTACGTGGATTTTCCGTTAACACCTCATGAGCAAGTCCCGCTTGAAAAGACCCCAGTAATATGGAGCCAAAAAAACAGCGAAGACACAGGCAACACGGAAGCCCATGAGCAGTCCATCCCGTCAACAGAGTCCGCGAACCACGCAGGAGCCAGAGTGCTTGTTGTCGATGATGAGCCCAACATTCGCGATACGCTGTGCATGTTCCTCCAGGAGGCTGGATATGAAACATTGCAAGCGGAAAATGGCAAGGCGGCAACAGCGATTGCTGATTCAACTGACCGTATTGACGTCATCGTCACCGATATCCTTATGCCCGAGACAGATGGCGTTGAATTGATTCAGACGATGAAGCAGGCACATCCCGACACCAAGATCATTGCAGTTTCAGGCGGTGGGCAAATCTCATCCGATTACTATTTAAATATTATGAAGGCGCTGGGAGCAGATGTGATCCGGGAAAAACCGATCGGCAAAGAGGAAATACTGCGGGATGTCGCCGCCTTGATCCCGACTGCAGGCCTGTGCAACAAGTGAGTGTTATGGAGGACATACCAAAAAGAATCCTTGTGGTTGACGACGAAAAGAGTATCCGGCTCTGCTTTCGCGAATTCCTGAAGGATGCGGGTTACGATGTATCGCTGGCCGAAAATGCTCAGGAGGCATTAAAGAAACTCTCCGAAAGAGATTACGATGTCCTCGTATCGGATATAGTACTGCCCGGTATATCTGGACTTTCACTTTTAAAAACTGTTCGGGAAGCCTTGCCGAATATCCCGACCATTATGATGACTGGCGAGCCAACGACCTTAATCGCCACTGAAGCATATAATGCCGGTGCGTCTGACTTTCTTGAAAAACCAGTAAAAAAAAATACGATTCTAGATGCCATTGCCCGTGCTTTGACATCAGCTGACACGCTCGACAACTAAGGTCTAATCCATGTCAACGCCTATATACAAACACCGCCCCTCGAAGTTCGCCATTAGTTTAGCTTTCACCAGTCAATTGTTTGGAATCCCATATTGTTACATTATTCAGCAAGGCGTAGAGCGAGGTGAACTTGGTATCGAAAAGCTGCATATGGCCCTGCTCATTTCAATTGTTGTGGCTGGAGTGTTCATTATCCTGGCCTTTTCAAGATATCAATTCACTCATCTTTGGGTGCCCTCAAGGAGGAAGCCTCACGGTTATCAACACCAAAGAAAGCCTTCAAACAGAAAACGCTAAAGGGACTGTTAGAGGACAATCCTTTGCCGGGATCCCATGCGGGCATTCCATTGCCAGCCCTTTGATCCAGATTTTAGTATTCAGAGCACGGTTCATCTTAATCTCCGTTCAGTGGCCATTGCACTGTAATGCTAAGCCACCTTCTCTTCTGCCACACCCAGCCAGTCTTCGGCTTCATCCAGTGTGTGGAAAATCCTGATATCGAATGCCACACGCTTTTGGAGTGCATTCACCCAAAGCTCAAGGAGAGCTCCGGTGAGACCTTCGTTCACTACGACCGCCGTTTTAGTCCGGGTTGCATCGGTCGGGCACAGGCATTGAAACTCCCGCACCATTTTTTCCAATTCGCCGAGCCGGATGTCGGCATGGTGTTTTCCTATCAGCCAGATGTCGTTGGTATGCGGGTATTGCCGCAGCGTAGTCTCATGTCGGATGATGGTCTGGATGATAGGAAAGTCGAATTCACCCTCAAACTTTACCAGAAGATGATCCTCATTTGCCTCGATTTTATACATGCCGTACCTACTTTTCCTGTAGTTTCAGCTTTGCTCCCGAGTCTATCCATTGCCGGAGAATGATCTTGCAGTATGATCCCGTCGATAGCTGCATCGACTTCGCGCGCCGCTCGAGTTCACTCGCCATGTCGGCTTTCATGTTGATACCTAATGTCTTCGTACCTTTACCTGCCGGATTAGTTACCATTGCTTGTCCTTTGCTAATGCAGGCAAATGATTATAAATATACACTTGCATTCGACAAGGGGTTTTTGAGGCATAATTTAGTAAGAAATACTAGTTAAGCCGCCCGTTCTGCCTTTCGTGCCTTCAACACTGCCATTTGATTCCCCGCCTTTAGGTGAAAGTTTTTTCCTTAACACTTAAAACCTAAAACTGAATCCTGCGGACCGCTTCTCCCGATCCCGCCGATACACGACCGCCGGTCCCGCTGGTTCCCGCGTCCGCGTGCACTGGATTAGGGCATGGCCCCAAATCTTATCTGTCAGAAGGACTAGAGCTGTTGATGGAATATGGTAATGCTCAGAAGTAATATTTAGCACCTAGTGTTATAGCTGTTATTTCAGGCTCTCCTTCATCTCGTGAGCCGCTTATTTCAAGCTCATCAATCAAACTTACAAACTCCAAAACCACAGAAAGGTTTTCAAGGGGAAAGGCTTCTACACCTAGTCCGTAGGAGTAGCCGGAAGTGGCGTAATGCTCTCGACGCGAACTTGCCAAGTCGATCTCGAATTCAGTTCTCGTGATGCCAAGTAGGCCGTAAAGTTTTAGCCGTTCGTGAAGCGGTAGAATTCCCCGGACGTAGATGCCCCAAATTTCGGTCAGCTTCAACTCCGAAATAAACTCGTCAACATCATCGTCTGAAATGACACCGGTGCCGGCATGACCTTCAAGTGCCAGATAGGGATACAGTTCCGCTCCCAGCTTGCCTCTAATGGCTCCCAAGTTCGCTTCATCGCTCTCATATGGGACTATGCCGAGAAACATGTAGTCCAGACCACCGTATGGCCTGAAATTTGGAAGTTCGGCTTTTGCAACGGTCACTCCTGTTGCCAGCAGTATTCCAATTAGTATTGTTTTGATTGTCGTTGTCATCTCACACCTCCATTTCTCTCAACCCCCTAAACGGGGTCTATACTCCGATCTCGGAGGTATGCAAGAGTAAAATACTTACTCATAAATAGGTATATTGATGCCTGATTCCCCGCCCGCATTGCCTTCCGTGTATTCTGTGTCTTCCGTGGTTTGCTTTATTGGCGTTCATTGGCGTCCATTAGCGGTTTCATTTGATTTCCACACTTTGTGTGAGGAATCATGCGACCCGCGAGCGAAGCGACCGATAATGGCCTAAGGACATAGGGAAAGTAATGAACGGTTCAATCTATCTCCAGAAAGACCACGGATGGCGCGACGCCTACAACCCGCTGCGCGGACTGAACCTATCCCGACTCGTCGCCCTGCAGGAAGCCGGGGAGCGCGGGCAGTATGCCGATCTGCAATGGCTCTACTATTATATGGAGCGATCCGATGCGATGATCCATTCCGTCATCCAGCGCCGCCGGGCCGCACTGCTTTCGCTTGATTGGGACATTCGCATTTGCTCCCAGTCGCAACACGATCCCCGCGCACAACAACAGGCCGACTTCCTGCGCATGGTCTACGACAATATTGCCAACTTCCGCGAAGCGGTCTCATTTCTATTCACCGGCTTTTTCCGTGGCTTCGCACACCTCGAAAAGCACCGGGGTGATAACGGGTTGATCAATCGGCTTGAACCGGTCGAACAATGGTTCTGGCTGCGCGATGGACTTTTCGGCGATTGGGAATACAACGCCGGCGCCAACCCCGGCACGCTGCGTGGTGCTGCCATCGAGCCCGATGATTTCATCATTCATGAATGTGCCGCGCTTGACCGTATTCTTAGTGTGCTCTATCTGCGCAAGAACCTTTCCCAACGTGACTGGGATTCCTACCTCGCCGTCTACGGGATCCCCTCCATCTTTTTGGTCGGCCCGCCCAATGTCCCCGAGGATAAGCAGAAGGAATATCAATCCATCGCTGAGCAGATCCTTTCCGATGGCCGTGGATTCCTGCCGCACGAAAGCGACATCAAGTTTGTGAATGGAGGAGGGGATAAGCCGCCCTTTCATGAGCAGATCAAATATCTCGACGAGCAGATCACCATTGCAGCGACCGGCGGACTCTTAACCATGCTCGCCGAAGCCGGCAGCGGTACCTTGGCCGGCGGAGCGCATCAGGACACCTTTTTGCAGATCGCCAAATCCGATGCCGTTACCCTTGCCGGTGTTTTGCAGAATGCCATCGATGTACCGTTGCTTGAAGAGCACTTCCCCGGGCAGCCGGTTTTGGCCTACTTTGAATTCTCGCCAAACCTCACCCAGGAAACCCGCCAGGTGGTGCAGGACGCACTGCTTCTCAAAGCCGCCGGCCTCGAAGTCAAGCCCGAGGAAGTCTCTGAAAAAACCGGCTACTCCCTTGCGACAATTCCGGTCGATAGTTAATATGCCCACTCACTAGGGGGCATTTATGAACATCAGGGAAGTTACGGGGCTGGATCCAAACTATGCGGAAATTAACCGGGAAGAACGCAACTATGCGGCCGTTTTCTATTCCGCTCTTCTCAAGCCCGGTAATATTGAAAAATTCCTCGGCCTGCTCGGGGTAAGCGAGACTCCGGGCGAAGACTTCGGCATCTATTTTGAATATGCCTATCTCCGGGATATATGGAACAAAATTCCAGATGATGAAACGAAACGAAGCGTACTTCGGAATTTCCTTCCAATCAGTAATGTCATGGAGTTGTCAAACCTACCTCCGGTTGAGTTAAACACTCATTTTGGAGCAGGAGTTTCAGCATCTAAAGCCTTCATTCAGCAACCCGGCAAATGGGCTCTCTCCAAATACGATAAAACAATTTTGGATAACGAGGATTTCTTGACCGCTTGCAAATTCAAGTGGTCGTTCAATATCAAACCCGACATCGTGATCCACTTAGATAAAGACCGGGCAATTTGCATAGAGGCAAAATATGAATCAGGGGAGGGGCAGTATCCTGGTACGGATCGGGATAAAGCAGTTTTTAACCGGCGGGGTATTTCTTATGTCGGACAGATGGAGCTCCAGAAATACATGATGGAAGACCTGCTTGGCATTCAGACCGACTTTGTTTTCCTGGTCCACAAGAAGTCAAAAAGTGAAACACACAAAGTCGTCACGTGGGAAGAAGTTTTCCAATGCTTGGAAACATCCGAGCTTCCAGCTTTTGCACAAACGATGATACAGAATGTTTCGTAAGACCAGCTACACCCACGAAATGTGTGACATGAAATCATGATGACATTGGAACAAATCAAACATCTCTATGATGAGTATCTAAACCTCATTCAATTAGAAACCATTGAGTTCGGTGTCAAACCTACGGAGGTTCGTCATCTTATAGGGCGCCTGGGGGAGTTTTATTGCGCCATAAAAGTAAATGGCCAGCTTGCTCATGAACCAAACCAACACGGATTTGACGTGATCTCTGCAGATGGGGAAAGAATTAGTGTCAAGACAACGGCCCAAACCACCGGATTTGTGACCATTTCACCCAGCACGCTAGATAAGGTAGATAAATTGATGGTACTTCAGTACGCATCTGGCGAATTGGTAGAACTCTATTACGGAGATATAGAGGCAGCAGTCCAAGTTTCGCGAATCTATGATTACAGTGGAAAATATGAGCTTGATATCTCAAAAGCCAAACGGCTCGCCTAATCTGTGCACTCTTTAAAATAAATCTGGCTGAGGCCCTCGTGCCTTTTGTGCCTCTTTGTGGCCACTCTATTTCCGTGGTTACATTTGATTCCTCGCCTTTAGGTGATGAATCTAATCCTCAATCGTAATTTCGAGCTTCCCGATGATGGCTGGTACCAACTCGCACCGCTTGGCGAGTTTCCTCACCAAGGTGCTGGCGTCTGTCAACTGATCGACGCCGATGCTTGCGGCCGAATGATCGAAGCGTTTGAAAACGCTCAATCAAAAACCGACAATTTTCCCGGCCTTTTGATCGACTTCGACCACTTTTCTCTCGATGCCGAAAAACATTCCGAAGCCGCCGGCTGGATCACCAACCTAAAATTTATCTCGTCCCCGCCCAGCTCTGAGTCCTCTGTGGTAAAAAATGAGTCCGCATCGCCCGGCCTGTACGCCAACATTCGTTGGAGCGACGTCGGCGAAGCCGCTGTCCGGGGTGGACGCTATCGTTTCCTTTCGCCCGTCTGGGTTAAAGCTGATTGCGAGGATCTGGGCGACAATCGACTCCGCCCGATTCGCCTGCTCAATGCTGCCGTCACCAACGATCCCAATCTAAAGGGCATCCTCCCTTTGTCTAATAGAAACTCTGCGCCCTCTGTGGTGAAAGATTCTCCCGCCGCGTTTGATAACGCCTCTTCATATAAGAACCCCGATTTAACTCAGGAGGAATTAATGAAAGCTATTGTTGATGCTTTGCTCAAGAAACTGGATCTCCCACCGGAGGCCGGCGCCGATGTAATCCAGTCCGCCATTGAAAACATCACCCCGCCCGGCGATGTCGAAGCGCTGCTGAACCGTGCGGAATCCGCGGAAGGAAAAATTGCCGATCTCGAAAAGGCGCAGCTCGAATCCGATGCCGACGCATTTCTCGATGAACATGCCGATGTCATCGAAAACCGCGACGAAGTCCGCACGCAGTTTCTTGAAAACCGCCAGCTCACCGAGTCGGTATTCAAGAATTTGAAGTCTCCCCCCAGTGCCCAGCCCCCAGTGCCCAGTGCTTCTCCCGACACCCGTCGCCCCCTCCACAATCGCGATTCTAAAATCAAGGCGACGCATAACCGCGACGCCCCACCCGAATCCGAAGCGCACGCCGTCAAGATCCGCAACCGCGCCAGCGAAATCATGAAAACCGAAAGCGTGGGTTACCCCGACGCCTTCCGCCGCGCCGAACAAGAACTCACCACCTAGTTATGAACAATCTAAATCCCAGTCCGCATCGGTCTCTGCGTTCTTTGCGTCTCTGCGCGAGATCATTTCGTCCGTCCGCCTCTGTGTTCCTCTGTGCCCTCTGTGGTAAAAAATAAGGAGTTAAGTAATGAGTCAAACCAACGTAAAAACCGGCCCGATCGTCAAACCCTGCGGCGAAGACCTCACGGCCGCCATCGACCTGCTCGTAGCGCTTTCACAAAATGCCGGCGAGCCGCAGATGCTGCTGCCCACCGCGCAGGATGACCTTGTTCCATACCTTGTGCTCGAAGGAGCCGGGGCAGGGGAGAATGGCTACTTCATGCCGCTGCATCCGGAAAAAAACATCCGCGTTCCCATCGTTGGAACCTGCAATCCGGGCGACACGCTGGTCCTCGCCGACCCTGCCGTTGAAGGCCAGCCCGGAAAGGTCACGGTATTACCGGCCGACCCGGGAACCTATCGCGGCATTGGTATTGCCGAAGAGCTCGGCGTTGACGCCCAGCTCCTACTCCTCCGCCCGCTCCCCCTAGGAGTCATCACCGTAACGTAAGGTAGGGCGTGCTGTCCCCAGCGCGCCGCCCGCCTGCCTTGTTCTCCCTATGTGCCTAACACTTAAAACCTAAAACTTAACAACCGAAACCGGAGGTTTACCATGTCCCGTCTATCCGAAATCAGTACCAACCCAATGCTTCGCCAGTTCGCCCAGGGTGCCGCGCAAAGCGCCATCATGCCGGTAGCCGATTTTATCGCCCCGACCATCGAAGTGCCCACCTCGACCGGACGCTTCAAAAAATACACCGAGAAAAACCGCTTCCATATTCCGAAGACGCTGCGCACCCTCGGTGGTCGCGCCTCCGAGCTGCGTTTTGAAGTAACCGATCAAACCTATAACTGTGAACCGCATGCGCTCGACTACCCGGTTGACAACCTGGAGCAGCTTGAATCTCAGGGATTGGAAAACATGCTGCGCGAAGGCGCCGTCGCCGTGGCCGAAGTCGCTGCGCTGGCCCACGAAAAGTCGGTCATTGATCTCGCGGTCGATGCCGTTGGTCCCGGCAGCGACCTCACTTGGAATGACGCCGCCGATCCCGTGGCCGATATCGACGACGCCATCCTTGATGTCATCAAAACCTGTAAGTATGGATCGCTCATGGGCGTCGGCGTGCTCTTCGGCGCAAGTGCCTGGAACGTCTTCAAAAACCAGTCCAAGGTACGGGGTCGCTTTGTGGTTGGATCCGGCGCACGCAGCGGAGTCGGTCTCGCGGTACCCACGCAGGCCAATGCCGGTCAGATGTTCATCGGTTCTCCGGAAGTCCGTACCAGCTACATGGTATTTGATGACGCCCCTGAAGGAGTCGACGAAGATATCAACTTCCTGCTCGATGATGCCGTGCTTGTCTTTGCCCGCAAGGCGCAGCCTTCCCGGCGCGATCCGTCGTTCATGAAAACCTTCCGCCTCATGAACCAGTTCATGGTGCCGGGTTCCTACATGCGTGACGACGGCCGTGTCGAAGTCGCCAAGTTTGATTGGTCCGAAGATGTCAAGGTGTGCAACAACGCCGCTGCTCACCGTCTCAACATTGCGGTGTAACTGTAGACCCGGTCCCAGACCGGGCTCTCTCTCAACCTTAAACCGATAGCCCCAAACTGAATCAATGTCCTGGTCTCCCGTCACTTCCGAATCCACCCAGTCCGCCTTTAGTCCGGCCTTGGCCGCGGACTATCAGCAATGGCTCGTTGCTAACCCAGACAAAGCCGATCGGTTGGATGCGATCATTGATATGGTAGTGGGAGAATTCCGTGCCGCGCTTGAATCCAACCCGGAAACCGTGATGGATACAACCGAAGGCACATTGCCTCCGGCCTGCCTGCGTCACGCCGCCAACATCATCATCTTTCAACTAAAGGGGGAGATGGACAAAACCCTGACCGAAGCCGAAAATGCCGCCGCCATTCGTGCAGATGTTTTCCTTCGCGGCATATGGATGGAATCCATCCCCGCCGGATCAGAAGCAGTTCCCCAAACTCCGTCCTATGCACAACCCGAGGTGTCCCATGCGTAAAGTCATCGTTTTGTCATTCTTGTGCCTTCTGGTGGCCGTTGCTACCGCGCTAGCCGCCGGTTTCTCCAAAACCTATTCCCTTGCGACCGGTGAGGTTGTTGTTGCCAACAGTCAGAAGCGCTCCTGCTGGGTACCCGTTGCGCTCCTGTTCCACTTCACAGAGTCTGTCGACCCAACCGTCTCCATAAAGCGGCTTAGCAATGGGACGGAATTTCTGCTTTCTACAGTAACCCTAACCAACGTGCAGGATGTCTCCTGGATCCCCGAGGCCGACTATCCATTTAACTTCGGCGACTCTCTCATCATTTCAACCACTGCAACCAACGGAACTCTCGAACTCATCCAAAGGAGTGATTAATGAAACGCGTAATTAGCATCTTGTGTCTCTTGTGTCTTTCCGTGGCAATCACAAAAGCCGGTGGCTCCTGGCTCGCTGACGGTCAGGGCGTCCAGACTCCCGTGGATGACTTGGCAGCATTGCATACCGATGGCTCCCGCAAAATGACGGCTCCTTTGAATTTCGATTATTCGGCGTCCGTTCCGAATTCCGGGATATTCAACGCCTACATTCCGTGGAGCGGGGACTACTCGGATATCTTTGTACTGGATGAAGACGAAGAAGCCATGTGGCTGGCCTCGGATCAGAATGTGTCCTTTGGCGTGGGGAGCATGTTTATTTCTTCTGGCCAACTAACAAGCTTTGACTATGGCAGCTTCATTAACTTTGAAGAACGCAGCCTTGGCGGCGGAGGCTGGTGGATTTATAGCGTTCTTGACGATCCCAATGCCATCATGAGCCGAAGTTTTGCCGATGGCCGTTTTATCCGGTCCGCCGTGTCGAATGAACATATTTCTCTCTACTGCTATGCCGATGACCCCCAGCAGTCGCATAAAAAAATTACGATTCGCGCTGCGGCTCCCGGCGTCGGAGATGTTTCGGCCGTGGTTGATCCAGAGGAGGGGTTCGTTGTTTACACGGGCGGTGAAACGGCTGCACGTCTCAATGCATCAAGCATGCGGTTAGGGACGGTTGATACGGAAATAGAGATTCTGGGGTCCGATGTTTATCTCTATGCCGATGCCTCTGATCCCGATCATGCTTTAAACCGTCGAACGGGCGATAATCGCTACCACCAAAAATCGGCTATCACCACGCCGCTTAAATTCGATTCTTCCCTTTCTTCGGAAGTGAATGGGCTTTTTAAGGCCACCGTTCCATGGGATGCCGAATATGAGTTTTTCACGTTCAATCCGACCTATGAAACCGTGGTGCTGTCGCCGACCATTTCTTCGCTTGGCTTTGAAGCGGCAAACCTGATTATGAACGGGTACGGGACTATCCGGCTTAAGGGAGAAAGCACCTATGTCAGCTTTGAAGAGCGCATGCTTGCGGGCGGCGGATGGTTTGTCTCCACGGTAGAGAACGATCCGAATGCTATTCTCAACCGCACTTACGCCGATAACCGCTATGTCATGCAGTCTGCCGGCATCACCACCAACCACACCTTTCAGGCGGGTGATGTTCTTCAGATTCAAAACGGCATCATCACGGCCATCAATCCTTAGGGCAGCGCCATGGATAACAGCAATTTGCCCGACGGGCTGAGGCAGCGATTCGACCAGATCGACGAAAAGCTCGAGTCCATCCATGCCCACGCCGTCAAAACCAACGGACGCGTCACCCAGCTCGAACGCTGGAGCCTCGTCTTCATCACCGCCCTGATCGTGATGTTGGCATCGAATCCCGAAGGCCTGCTCACCGTCGTGAAAGCCGTAGGTTCCTTTATTCGCTGACCTCCGCAGTCCAATATCAGAGGAGTACATTGCCGGAACCGATCCGCGGGATCCCGGATCCTTCTTCGCCATCAACTCCTTCAACATCTTTGGGGGCGGCACCAACGTGATCACATGGGATAGCGTGTCCAACCGCTTCTACCGCCTGCTGGTGGAATAAACCTGACTTTCTCACGTGAGAAAAACCGCCCTCCTGCGAGGGCGGTTTTTTGTGTCTCTGAAGCACTCGCTCGCATGGGAGCGGCACCCGAAAATCATGCCGATGCTTAAACATGACTAAAACGATCATGTTTAAGGGTTGACCGATGGGTGGCGCGGAGTTATTGTGCCTCGGCCCCCCCCCCGGGGGGGGGGGGGGGGGGGGGGGGGGGGGGGGGGGGGGGGG
>CAZAPF010000076.1:0-14589 GCA_964486885.1 uncultured Verrucomicrobiota bacterium | reverse complement strand
ACATAGCCCGATCCGCTTGTGGTGGACCGCTTCACATTGTAGCTCGGCGGGGCGCCGGCCGCCGGGGCGGCCCAGCTTAAAGCGACCTGATTGTTGCCCGGAGTGGCCGAAAGGCCGGTGGGAGCGCCCGGCACGCCGAGGGTGGGTGTGGCAGACACATACGAGCTGTCGGCACTCTCGCCGCCCGCGGTCGATGCTGACACCACATACCAGTAGGTTGAACCACCGGTGACGGAATCAGTAAAGACGACCGTGGGGGCCGTGGTGGTGCCGACAACACTGTACGTCCCGTTGCTGGCGGTTGCGCGCTTCACGTTGTAGCCGGTCGGGCTGCCGGCCGGGGCCGTCCAGCTCAGGGTGACGGAGTTGGTTCCGGTCGAATCAACCTGTAAACCGGTCGGCGGCGCAGACGGAGGACCATCGTAGGTAATGTCTAAACGGTTTATATTCAGATCCGCACCATCAATGGCGAGTTTGACAACATGCGTCCCAGAGGAGAGTGTGACATTCGTCGTAACATCAGCCCAGGTCTGCCAGCCGCCGGTAGAGCCAACTGCAATCGTGCCGGTTACGTCAACATCGTCAACCTCGATATGGAAGGCACCCGATGCAACAGCACTGGCAACACGCGCCGTAATGGTGTAGCTGCCGTTTGAAGCCACATTCACGGTGTACTTCAGCCACTCACCGACTGCGGTCCACCCGACGTTGTATCCCCCTTCGCTGCACGACTCGTGATCGACATCATCCGTTCGGTAGGAGGCGGGTCCACTATTGCCAGCGCTGGTATCGTGGTAGGCATCGCCCTCGCCGCCGAGGTCGTAATCTTCCATTTCAATGGTGCCGGGGATGGCGATCGGGGTTCCTGTATATGGAGTTGATGCGTGCGAAATGTTCGCCGTCGCCAGCAACACCAGGACGCAGAACAGACTGTTTAACGTTTGGATTGTTTTATTCATAATAATCACAGCTCTTTTTAGGGAAGTTCGATTCCGCGGTAGAATCTGTTCGAGTGAAGTCCTTCCGGATCAAACACGGTTTTTGTGGTCCAGTCGCCCTCCACGACAGGAGCGAGGTTGCTCCAGGCCGCATTCGTGCCGAGCTCGGTCGTCCACTGAACCGCGTAGTTGGTTCCGGCGGTGGTCGGCCAGCTGATGCCAATCCCTTCCACAAGCACAACCGCAACAGCATTGGTTACGGGATCGCGCGGATCGATGCTCGAGACCATGGCATAGGCCGGAACGTACAGGCTGGCACCATCGGAAAACTGAATTGTCTTGGACGTGCTTCCGTAGTTATGGGCCACATAGTTGTTGGTTCCGCCCTTGTTAAAGACCGCAGCCAGCGGATCATCGGCGGTGACTCCGGCATTGACCTGACCAAGAGCATTCATGGAATGGAGCCAGTAGTAGGTCTGGGCATCGGACATCCCGAATTTCAGCGTGCGGTCCGGGTAGCTGTCGTACAGCGCGAGGGCCCCGGCAGGATCCGTAAAGGCCTGGAATTTCCAGTAGGTGTCGTGCCACAGGTTGGCATTTTCTTCATTGCTGAGAATGCCGGTATTCTGGGTCATCTCCGTCCAGAGATTGGAAGCATACGTAAGGTTGTGGCCGAGGTAGAGCGAGCCGCCGTGGATCGGATAGAGCTCAATGCCGTACGAGGCGGCGATATCGGCCGTCCAGAAGGTTCCGTTGTCATAGTCGTTGCCCCAGACGCGCGAGACGAGCGAATAGGGATGACTGGGATCAAAGTTCCGGTTGTACATATCAAACCAGTATTCTTCGATAGCGGATTGTTCGGTGGTGTAGAGATAGATGCCCAGATCGCGGATGGCATCATCTCCGGTGATGGCGCCCCAGTGGATCAGGGACGAGCAGAACTGCATACTTTCGGAGGTGGATTCCTGGTCGTTGCCATTGGGGAACGAGGCAAAACCGTTGGCCCATGAATGACCGGCAAACGGGCTGAAGTTGCGCAGGAAGGGGAAAAGCGTATCATTGCGGTCCTGACTGGCGGCATCGCGCACCAGCAGGTTGACCATAGCGCCCCACTGGCTCGCCCATCCGGGCTCGAACTGTTCCATGAAAGCCGCGGCATGAATGAAGTAGCCCCAATGGAAGTGGTGGTCGTTAAGGTTGCTGTCCTGTCCGTGACCGGCCGGATAGCCCAACATGGCCGTCCAGGTGGAGTTGTAATAAAAGAGGAAGGCCACCTCCCCGCCCTGGTAGCTCAGCCAGTCTTCGAGGCGCTCCTTCACGGTGGCGACCATCTTGTCGCGGGCAGCAAAGTTGCCGGTTTCGTGGGCGACACGGGCGGTCTGGATCAGGCGGTTGAGCACCTGTCCGTCGTTGTAGGAGTCAGTCCATGTTTCAAGAATTTCATCTTCCAGCAGGGCCACTTTGTTGCTCATCGCAACCGGATCATATCCCGGGCTCAGTTCTCCGAGCGCCGGCAGCGTCGGGAGGATGCCGTGGAAGGTGCGCTCGGTGGCAAACGTATTGGATGCGAGTAGCTTCAGTTCCCCGCGAACGGAGGTGAGCGTTTCGCCGGTCAGGGCCGGCGCATCGGGAGCGAGGTGCGCCCACTGATGAGGCAGCAAACCCTGAATCACGTTGGTTCCGCTGCCCTCGTGCACCACCACGGATGTTGTGAATTCGGTCCGCATGATGGAGTTGGTTTCGTTGTAGGACCAGCTCACTACGGTGTTGGTCGGTTCCACATAGGCATATTGCTGCCAGGCGGCCGCCACGGTCGCAGGTGTGCCGGCCGGCAGGATGGCCATGGACCAGTAGTTTTCCCCATTCAGGGTGGACGTATAGGTGTCGCCGTTCTGGGTCCAAACGGAACCCACGGGAGCGTAGACGGCAAAGTCGGCGCTATTTTCCGAATCCGTGATCAGCAGGATTTCGTTATCGATGGTCGCGGTGCCTTGTTCAACCGTAACGGAAGCGGTGTCGGTGGACGCTTTGGAGAAATAGACAAAGGGCATGCCGATGCCGCTGGTGGCACGGAATGAATTCGTGCCCGAGTCCCAGCCGATGGTCACCGTCCAGTCGGAATAATCGTCGATCGTGGCCTGTGTTGAGTTTAGGCCGACGACCCCCACAACGATCGAGTCAAAAGGATCGCGGGGCGCCCTCCAAACCTGGCCAATGTCCAGCCCGGACGTAAGCGTGCCCATTGACAACGGATAGTTGAACAGATTGTTAACGTGATCGGTGTTGAGAAGTTTGGACCACCAGTCGTTGGATGGAACCGGCTTGCCGACGGCGTTGCCGCTCAGCTGGGGGGTTCCACCCGGATAGTGGTTGCGGCCCGCTTCATCATGGCCCGGGTGGGTGGTGGTGTAGCTGCCGCTTCCCACGGGGACGGTGGCGGCATGCAGCAAGGAAGCAAAGGCGAGGACGGCGGCAAATGCCAGCCAGCCGGCGATAGTTCGGGGTATGCTATATGTAGTTGATTTCATCTGAATCTTCCTCTGGCCAGGTGTTGGGTATAATCGAAACAGCAGTCAAATTGAGCCGGTGATCCTTGGCGGTCGTACAGAAAGGGCCTGCAGGAAAAGCCCTGCAGGCCCAGGGAGTCAAAGGGGTTTAGCCCCATTTATTTCCAATTACTGGATGGAGATAACCCGATGGACATTGTGCGGCGCGCCGGCGGAATCAAACACCGTGTTCGTGGTGCCGTCTCCTGAGATGGATTCGCCCAGCGTGTTCCAGACCGTGTTGGTGCCAAGATCCTCGCTGGCCCATTGGACCAGATAGGTGACACTGTTGCTGGCAAACCAGGTGATGCCTACGCCCGGATCAATGTCGAGTACCAGGGGCAAAGGACCGAAAGGCGTGGCGCTTTCAGGCGAAGTTTCGGGACTCGTTCCGCCCGCACCTATCGCTGTCACCACATAGTAGTACGTGATGGAATTGGCGGCTGTGGTATCGTCGAAGGTTGTTGAGCTTGTGGTACCGATGGAGACATAAGGCCCGCCGATACTCGTGGCTCTTTTCACGTCGTAGCTGGAGGCAAAGGCGCTGGCCGTCCAGCTTAAGGCCACCTGTGAATCACCGGGAACAACCATTAATCCGGTCACCGTAGCCGGTGCCGCGAGGATCGGCGAAGCGGAAGCGTATGCGCTGTTGCTGCTCTCCCCGATTCCGTTCACGGCCGACACTACATAGTAATAGGTCTGCCCGCCCAGGACCGCATCGTCATACACCACAGTCGGCTCAGTCGTGGTGCCAACGATATTGGTATAAGGACCGCCGGAGCTGGTCGAGCGTTTCACGTTGTAGCTGAGTGGATCGCCAGTGGCAGCGGTCCAGCTTAAAGAAACCGTATTGCTACCCGCTGTGGCCATCAGTCCGGTGGGCGCATTCGGAGGATCAACAACCGCATCCACGACACCGGCGTAGGAATCGGCGATACGCCACTCATCGGTGATGAAATTCCCGCCCCCGGAAACTTGCATACCTATGCCGGAAATGGTTCCGACATCGAAGCTGCTATACGTTGCGGCAGCAGCCACCCCGGGCGTACTCTGATTGGCCGTCGGGTTCACATAAACCGTGACGGTATCGTTGTTGCCGGAGGTGTTGAACTCAATTTTCACCACGATAAGCTTGGTACCGCCATAGGGGTACGGTAGTGCTGTGTTCGTGAGTAAGGTTGGGCTGCCGTCCACGGTGGTGCCCACGGTGTTTATGGAAGCAAGGCCAAAGGTTCCTTCCGTGGCGGAATGGGGATAGCCAACGCCAATGTAGAGTCCCGCACCGCCATTTTGGAAGTAAACGCCGTTTTTGTTTCCGCCGGGATCTCCGCCGCTATGCTCCCATAGGTAGCTAATGTACTTGGTTCCACTGGAGATCGGGGTGTCAATGCTCACGGATTGCCGGCCAGAGGGCGATTGCATCGCATTGTTGTCCACCGGAAGATCAGGATAGCTCAGACCGGCGAGAACCCAGCCGGGAACTCCATTGCTCCAGGTTCCGAACCCGGCGGCACTGGAGGCGGTACCGCTGAGCAGATTATTGTCGACGGGATAGTCAAAGGGCTCGTAAATGGTGGTGAACGTAGCGGGCGTAGCAGACACTTGCGTGGAGTTGGCGCCTTCTCCGGTCGCATTCACCGCCGATACCACATAATAATAGGTCGTGCCGTTACCGGCCGTGGTATCAATGTAGCTCGTGGTGGTCTGCGCACCGGGTGTGGTGATGGCCACATAGCCCGATCCGCTCGTGGTGGAACGCTTCACATTGTAGCTGGTTGGACTGCCGACCGCCGGGGCGGTCCAGCTCAATGAAACCTGATTGTCACCCGGGGTGGCCGCCAAGTCGGTGGGGGCGTCCGGCACGCCAAGGATAGGCGTGGCGGACACAAATGCACTGTCGGCACTCTCACCGCCCGCAGTCATCGCCGACACCTTATAATAGTAGGTTGAACCACCGGTCACGAAATCAGTAAAGACGACCGTGGGAACCGTCGTGGTACCGACAACCGTGTATGTCCCATTGCTGGTGGCCGCGCGTTTCACGTTGTAGCCGGTCGGGCTGCCGGAGCCCGGGGCCGTCCAGCTCAGGCTGACGGAGTTGGTTCCGGTCGAATCAACCTGCAAACCGGTTGGCTCCGCAGGCGGAGGGCCGTTGTACGCAAAGTCGATGCGGTTGATGTTCATGTCATTGCCTTCAATGACGAGCTTGACCACATTCGTGCCGGCGGTGAGCGAAACAACCGCCGTTTTATCGATCCAGGTCTGCCAGCCACCGGTATTGCCAACCGAAATCGTGCCGGTTACGTCAACGTCATTGACCTCAATGTGGAAGGCACCCGATGTAACAGCACTGGCAACACGGTTAGTAACCGTGTAGCTACCATTTGAAGCCACATATACGGTGTATTTCAGCCATTCACCGGCCACGGTCCATCCGACATTGAATCCACCCTCGCTGCAGGCCTCGTGATCAACATCATCCGTTCGATAGGTGGCGGATCCATTATTGCCCGCGTCGACATCGTGGTAGGCATCGCCCTCGCCGCCGAGATCGTAATCTTCCATTTCAATGGTGCCGGGGATGGCGATCGGGGTTCCGGTATACGGTGTTGATGCGTGCGAAATGTTTGCTGAGGCCATCAGTCCCAGACTGACCATCAACAAGGACACAGAGGCGGATCTAGATACGGTTTGGAATATGTTATTTATAATTTTCATAATATATACGCTCACAAGGGTTACGGTGTTTCCAGGACTTGATAGAACCTGCTCGGGTCAATGGTCGGGTCAAACACGGTTTTGGTGGTCCAGTCACCCTCCACGGTGGGGCTCACGCTGTTCCAACCGGCGTTGGTGAGGCTATCCTTCCATTGCACGGTGTAGGTCGAGCCATCGGTTGAAGGCCAGCTGATGCCGACCCCGTCCTGAATTGAGGCCGCAACAACGTTGGTTTGGTTTGCCAAACCACCGGAGTAGTAAATATCGTCCAGCTCAATGTCGGAGATCGCGCCATCCGTACCCAGAATCTCGAAGAGCTGGCTCATCTGGGAGAGATCAACGTCCGCGACAAGATTTGACGTCGGGATCTGGATCGTGTGCCAGTTCCCGTCCCGCACAAATCCGTAGGGATCGCTGCCGGATTCAAAGGTGATCCATTTCTGGCCCACCCCGTCCTGGTTGCCGCTCTTCATGCCAACCTGGAACGTGACCGTGGAGCTGGTCTTCATGGCGAATTCCAATTTGCCGTTCGGATTGTCAAAGGCCGAAAGGTCGTATTTCACGTTCGGTGTAAAGGCCGCGCCAAACCAGGACAAGCCGGCCGCGGATTCAAAACTGAGGCTCTCGCTTCCTTCATAAGGATCCTGGGTGGCAGGATCCAAGGTATCGGCCCATACGAAGAAATTCCCATCTACCCCTAAACCAAATTCGCCCGCGGTCTTGTTGGCGCCGGTCTCCGTGTAAACCCCGAAACTGCCACCGGAAGGTGTTGGCCGGGCCACGCTCGGCTCCCACCAAATATTGTCTAATGAGAAGGTTGTGCCACCCGTAGAGGCTGTACACAGCAACATGAATATCTGATTAACGGTATTAAAGTCGGTATTTCCAAACCGGTTAAGCGGAATACTGACCGTATGCCAGTTGCCGTCACGGGCAAATCCGAACTCTGTTGTTTCATCGCCCACTGGAATCCAGGCCTGTTGGCCTCGGGCACTTTCGATTCCAAATTGATAGAGATCCGTCGAGGTGGTCTTAATATCCACATGCAGGAAACCGTCCGAATAGTTTGCCATGTTGCGGAAGTTTGGAACGAGAACGCCCATGCCACACCATCCAATCGCACCAACATCAAGTGTCCAGCCCTCGGTTCCCTCGGAATAATTGGTCTGCACCGCGGCAAACGTCATCGTATCCGCCCATGGGTACACGGCCGCCTCGTCGCCATATGGCCAGTTCGTCGAAGTATCGTCGCCATAAACAAGTGAATCATTTACAGGCGTGGTTTCGGTGAAGACCCCGAAGTTACCGGTTTCTTCAGTATCCTCGCCAAGGAATACTTCCGTGTATGGATTGTCAGAAAGACGAATCCAGTCGACTTTCATTTTCGCGGGGAAGGACGCTGTGATCAGATTAGGATCGGTA
This sequence comes from uncultured Verrucomicrobiota bacterium, assembly GCA_964486885.1. Classification (GTDB taxonomy): domain Bacteria; phylum Verrucomicrobiota; class Kiritimatiellia; order Kiritimatiellales; family Pontiellaceae; genus Pontiella. Next base: position 6,965 of record CAZAPF010000076.1, on the reverse strand, counting down.
ATATTTACATAGTTCCAGCCGCCGATGGCCAGGTTGAGGATCGGGAAGAACGGCTGATGAAACTCAGCCATATGGGCTGCGGTGATATCCCAGGTTGCGACCAAGGCCCCATCGAGATAGAAGGTCATGTCGGTGGGAGTCCATGACACTTTGTAGAGGTGGTAGTCCAGACTCAGATCCACCGGCGCATCGTCCCACACCACATTGCTTTGCTGTTCTTCGGCGGCATTCGAGAAGTGCATCGCAACGTTGTATCTTTCCTGCTGCTTGCCTTCCGTGATTCCCGCTTCGGATCCCACCTCAACGATATCCACTTCACCGCAATCCGGCCAATTGACGCCCGGAAAATTGTTGCCCAGCATCCAGAATGCAGGCCACAAACCGTCGGCGGTGTCTGGAAGTTGTATGCGCGCCTCCAGTGTTCCATACTTAAATGCAAAGCGTCCCTGGGTCAGCATGCGTGCCGAGGTAAACTCGTTGCCGGAATAGGTTTCATCCCGCGCCTCGATGATCAGGCTGCCGTTTTCAATGTAGGAATTTTCCGAACGCGCCGTGTTGTGTTCCAACTGGCCGTTGCCGAATCCGCCGCCGCCGACATCCCATGTCCAGGTGTCCGTATCAATGACGGTTCCATTGAACTCATCCGACCAAATCACGGCGGCCTGCGCCGGTGCGTAGGCCAGCAAGACCAAAACGGAACTCAGTAAAACTGCTTTCATTTGCATTGTATGTGCCTCTCTTTTAGGGGGTTAAAATTTTGTAGAAGCCAGCAGGCTCGCTCATGAGATATGAGGTCGAGTTTGTATTCCCGTCCCCGATGATTGTTTCAATGGAAATCCATGTCGCTTGGGTCAGGTTGGTCTTGCAGACCACCTCGTAGCTGATGCCGTTTTGCGTGGGAAAACTGAGCTGGATGTTTCCGCCCGCCATGACCGAGCTCAGCGTGACCGGGAGCACCGGAGCATTCACCCATATCGCCTCAATCTCGTCGAAATACATGGAACCGAGGTTTCCGGGCTGGTTTACATTGAGAATATAAAATCCAACCGTTGCCGTTCCCGTCGGCGCCTCCGCCTCCACCTCACTGAAAATCCATGTATCCGTTGCACTGGAAACATTCAGATGCGGGTCCGATTCTGCGCCGTAGTACGGACTCGCCGCTGACGTGCCGATATCGACCGAAGCCGGTTCAAGCACCGCCCCCCCGCTGTCCCGGAACTCGACCTTGAACAGCCCGAAGGAACTTCCTGTGATTGGATCACTCGATGGATTCAGCATGTAGCCCTGCATATGATATACATCTCCGGGACTGGCCGGGAAACTTTGCGACACATTCGGGGAAGCCCAATCGCCCGCACCTGTGCTGTCAATCTCCAGGGAATATGAACCACCATGCATATAGATCCAGGTCGCCGCCGCAGAACCGCCGCTAAGATTCGAATCCCAGTCCGCCGTACCGGATTCAAATCCGGGATTCTCCAGCAGACGCAGGCCTGCAACCCGGGCATTTACCGTGATTTCAAGCGTGGCCGTAATCGGTGCTGCGATGCCGTCGGAGACCTGCACCGTCCAGCTGTTGGTTCCCACATCTCCATTGCCGGGTGTACCCGAAAGCGCGCCGTTGGTCGTCACACTAAGCCACGCCGGCCCACCGGGGACAAGACTGTAGCTCAGGCTCGCACCCGCATCCACGTCAGTGGCCGAGCCGACGATGGTGTCGCTGTAGGCGTTGCCTTCAAGAGCATTTGGCATGACGATCGGATTGGTCGTGAAGACCGGTGCGTCGTTGACGTTGTCTACTGTAATATTCAATGTCGCGGTGTCGGTTCCGCCGTTTCCATCGGAAACCTGAACGGTCCAATTGTTGAACCCCACATCCTCATTGCCAGGTGTACCGGAAAGTGCGCCGTTGGTCGCCACGTTCAGCCATACCGGCCCGCCGGGAACCAGGCTGTAGCTCAGCGGATCGCTGTCCGGATCCGTCGCTTCGCCTGCCAGGGTCTGCCCGGTATAACCCACATCTTCTGTCGCATTGGCCCTGATGACCAGATTAGAGGCAAAAACCGGAGGATCATTGGGCTCGCCCAGCAATTCAGCATGGATATCGTCAAAATACATCGGCCCGAGGTTTCCGGGCTCGTTTACGTTAAGTATAACAAAACGGGCCTCAACCGTGCCCGTCGGCGCCTCGGCCTGTGCCTCGCTGAAAATCCAGGTGTCCGTTGCGCTGGCCGCGTTCAGCCGCGGAGTCGACTCTGCGCCATACCATGGAGAACCCGCAGCAGTACCGGTATCGATCGAGGCCGGATCGAGCAAGGTTCCGCCACTGTCTCTAAACTCGATCTTGAACAATCCAAATGAGCTGCCTGTAATGGAATCACCTGCCGGATTCAGCATATATCCCTGCATGTTGAATACATCCCCGGCACTTGCCGAAAAGCTTTGTGACGCATTCGGGGAAGACCAATCGCCCGCACCCGTGCTATCAATCAACAGCGAATCTGCACCACTGCGTGCATAAGCTGTCGAATCTGACGCCGAGCCTCCGCCGAGACTCAGGTTCCACCCGGTCGAGCCGGTCTCAAAGCCTGCATTCGTGAGAAGATTCGTGCCTGGGGTTGGTGGAGCCACTTGAGAGGTTCCGCCAAGAACCGTGTGTCCATTGTCGAAGATACGAATCCAATCGACCTTATATTCGGCCGGGAACGACGCCGTAATGTCACCATGATTAAATAAGCCTGTGTAGGTTCCTCCTACGGCCAGATTGAGAATGAAAAAGTGCGGCGCGTTGAATTCCGGGATACTGGCTGTGTTCATGGTAACGATATGCAGACCGTTGATGTAGGTCTTGATTTCGGTTGGGGTCCATTCCATGCGATAGACCACAAACGTGTCGTTAATATCGGAAGGCATATCCTTGGATAAACCATAGTTTGCGTATGACCCGTTGTTATCCCAATGGAAATGTGATCCAACCCGCCGGTTGACCAGTCCAGCGCCGATGGCACCGCCAATGCCCATTTCCATGATGTCAATCTCGCCGCATTCCGGCCATCCGGCGGTCGGAAAATCGTTACCCAGGGTCCAGAACGCGGGCCACAATCCATTGGCCAAATCAGGAGTCTGTATCCGGGCTTCTACTGTGCCGTATTTAAAGGTCAGTTTATCGAGCGTCTTGAGCCGGGCCGAAGTAAATGTAGCATTGTTTCCGCTACCCTGTTTTATGGCAGTAATAACGAGATTACTGCCATTGACCCATGCATTCGCGGAATCGCTGGTATAATTTTGAAGCTCGGCGTTGCCCCAGCCCCAATCACCAAGATCGTGGGACCATACGTCGCTGTCCGGGGCTGCGGTGTAGTTAAATTCCTCACTCCAAATAAGGGTTTGCGCCGAAGACAGGGAACCGGTGAAAGCAAGAACCGCGGCGGTATACCTGAACACGCTTTTAAGTCGCGTCAGCAATGCGTTTGAAACCATTGTTATGAGGGAAAAAATCATTTATTAAGCGTAGCAGATTATATAATGAAAGGCCACCCCGGAGGGCGGCCTTTGAGCTGCGTTCGAGAATATTAAACAACCTTAAGACGGCGCAGGAAAAGCATGGCGCCACCAAAGATCCCGACAAATGCAATCGTTGCCGGTTCCGGGATAACGTTTACGTTTTCCAGAGTCGAAGTGGCCGAACCCCAGTCAGTGGCACCATTGGCATTGATACCGTCCATCTGCCATCCAACCTGCAGTACATGTCCTGCCACCAAACCGTTGATGGAGAGGGAGGTCGTTCCCATTGTTCCAGTGATGGTCGCCAAATCACTCTCAACCACGGACCAGCCGGCACCGGGATCAAGGGTTTTAATGAAGACGGTTAGATCGTAGCGACTGTCGAGATCAAAAGCGCTGACATTGAAGTCCAGTGTAGCTTCGGTTTCGCCTGCCCCGAGGGTGTACCCACGGAAAGTCGATGCTTCCAACCATTTATTCCCGTCGGGTCCTGCGCCGGCGTTGTTACGCCAGTACGCGTCGCCAGGATTGTCATCGTAGGTGTTGATGTTCGGGAACAATTCAAACGTCAGGTCATCGGAAGTGACGGACTTAACGTCTGCAACACCCCAGCCGGATCCCCACTGATAGGCACCAGCGCCATCTCCGGTTCCATTGATCTCGAATACGTTCACGAATCCCTCAGCGGCGTTAAACGACGAAAGATCCGCCATTGCGCCCGTGCAGAGGATTCCCATCACTGCAATTGCTGCTAGTAGTTTTTTCTTCATGTGTATCTCCTTTTGTTTTCTGTGATTCACCCGAATCACATATCACCCACCAGAAACCTCTCCTAGTGATTGTTTGTCTTATATAACAATTGATTCATAGTGCGTCAATTTTGTTTTTCATATTTTTATCTGTTGAGCATCCCTATAAAAGTTTCACATTCTACTCATTTTATGAGGTTTATGGTGATTTTAAACAATCAAGAGCGGTTATATATCGAGTTTCATAGAGGAATGATAAATTCTACACCCCAATCAATTTTAAAAAACACGGCATACACGCTTGTATTCCGAATCATGAGGATAACCGGGTTAATTTCAGCCCTTGACTTACCGAGCCACCTCTACTAATCGTTAATGCGCAAAGTCACTCTTTTGACCGATTATTTTAATAGTCGCCCGCACCATTTTGGACGGCGGTTTCCTATCAGACTGAAACCCAGGAAGAGCGCCTCCGCATAATGGCTTAAGATGAGCTCAGACCAAGAGGTTGTAGACAAAGGAACACATCATGAAACAGAAACTGATTGCCGTACTATCGATTGCGACGGCTTGCCTTGCTCAGGATAAACCACAAGTCGTTGAGCTCCAGGAAGCCCTTATGCAGTACCAGGCCGAAAGTGCTGAATATACCGACCGCATAGAAAAGTTGGTCAGCGAACTAAAGAAAGCCGATGCAAATATTGAAAGCAGCATCGCCAAGACGCTCAAATTCGCCCAGCAATATACTGATTCTGCGGATACGCGTGAGCGACTCATGAAAAGCAAAGAGAGTATGCTCAAGGATCTGACCCGATCAGTCGCACGCTATTCCGATCTGCAGAAGGATATGACCCGTGAAATGGCAAGGGATCAAAATTATATCAAAGAAGACATGCTCAAGGTTCATGATTGGGCTGATGCAAAAATAACCCTGCGGATCCAGCAGATCACAGCGATTACAACCTCTTTAGGCGGGTACGACTTCTACAGCAGCGGCGTTGCTCATGATGACGACAATGCTGATTCTGAACGCCGGAAACGATTGGCCGAAAACGCTGTAGAAAATAAAAAGGATATTATCCTCAAGATGCGACGAGGCATTAAAGACCTGACCGAACGAAGCACCGCGCTTGAAAAAGAACTCGCGAATCCAAGGAGCAAGCGATCTGTAGAGGAAATAAATATTGAGCTGACCGCGGTAAATGAAAAATTAGCTTTGCTCGAAAACTCTATCGAGGATATTTACTCGGCCGAAGCCTATGGGAAACGGGTGGACAAAACTGCATCCCGCGAGATTGAAAAAGAGATGCGCAACAGGGTCGGCGAGATCAAGTCGAACTCGGCCTCTTTCTTCAAAAACTTCGATGCACTGATGCATCTTCTCCGCATGCAGAAATCCAGCAATATCAATATTGAAAAATACGAATTCACCCTGGAGCAATTGAAAGCAAAATCAGAATAGTTAGTTTTCCTCCGGCACATTTGGCATTTCAAAATGGATGACACCGACTTGGGGGCAAACTGTTACCCGATAGTTCTGCAGCGATCGGGCACCGATCCGCATCCCGCCCGGTGACGGCACAGTAACCGGATTCGACAGCACAATACCCTCTCCCAGCTGCAGGGAGGATACCGCTCCATCGGCAGCCACCTCAAAGTCACCGGCCGGATCAATCAGGATAGCGCCCTCCTGCCCGTTTACCAAGCCTCGAACAGCACAGCATCCTGTGCCTTTCACCAATGATAGAGTAGCCGCCAACTCCTCCGGATTCGGCACGTACTCGTCCCGTCGTCAGCAGCACCTGCTCACGCGAATAGAGGAACTGTATCTGGTCAAACTTTTTCAGGATATCCCAACCGATCACCGCCTGCACCGGGCCTTCCGACACATCCCGGTTCATCGCACCGAGCGAACCGGTCGCCATCCGCACATACACCAGCGGATACTCGATGAACATCTGCCCCAGCCTCAGCGAAGACACACTCGAAAGCACAGCCGGAATATCATCCCCCGCCAAGCTCACCAGCTTAGCCTTCCTTTCGCCGACCGGCCTGGCCCGCAACTGACTCGCCAGCTCGAACTCCAGCCAGGTCGCGCCGGATGTGAAGTCGAGCAAAACCGGCCACTGCTCACCAATATGCCCACTCAAATAGACCAGCGGACGAAGCGGCGTATTCGCGAGCATTTCAAGGGCCACCACCCGCCCCGGATGAAGACGTCCACCGCCGCGTATCTGCGGACCGGTCGGCGTGTTGTAAATCGAAAGTCCGAATGAAGTGAGCTTTAAAGATCTGACCGGAGGAAGTTAATAATTTGCCGACCACAACCTTGACCTTTATTAAGGTTTGTGAAATGAAATATAGGCTCAACACATGGAATTGTTTATGAAGAAAATTACCAGAGAAGATCTGCGAAAAGCATTTGAAATCATTGATGGCGAAATGGAAAAGCTGGCCGAACTGCATGATGGAGGTGAGTATTTGATCTCCCCGGCAGTCGGCGCAAAGATCCTTGGTATCAGTCTTCAGGCCATGGAGGAACGGATTAAGAATGATTCATTTCAGATCCATGATTCATTCGGGAAACGATTTCTCAGTGGCCAAATGATTCGCAACCACTTCCACGACCGTGTCGACACCCTCACGCTTAAGTTTGATTCTCTGAACAAGCTTCAGGCCAGTTCGCTGAGAAAAATAGTGGATTATGCGAAC
>CAZAPF010000075.1:0-15246 GCA_964486885.1 uncultured Verrucomicrobiota bacterium | reverse complement strand
TCCGCACTCAAACGGCTTAGCCGTTGTCAATGGGGTGCCCGAAAAGGCGCATACAATTGGAGGGACGACCTCTGTGTCGTCCTTTCGGAAGCCGAGGTTCTGTTCAGCTCTGCCGCTAGGACGACACAGAGGTCATCCCTCCATCTAAATCTGTGCTCTCTGTGGTAAAATCCAATCCGCAGAGTAGCCCTTCTCTCCGCGTTCTCCGCGCCTCTGCGAGAAACCACCCTGTCGCACGGTGTAAAAATAATTCCTCGCAGAGCCGCAGAGTTCGCAAAGGAAGAAACTTAAGAATCTCTGCCTGTGAGTCTCTGTGTTCTTTGTGCCCTCTGTGGTGAAACCCAATCCGCAGAGTAGCCCTTCTCTCCGTGTTCTCCGCGCCTCTGCGCGACACAAATCCGGTGGACAAGTGTTACAGCATCACACCTTCGGGCATCGCGCCTTCGTCGTCGTGATCCCACCAGCGCCCGGGCTCGGTGCCGATATATTTAATGCTCTTGGTGGTCATCCGGTTGCCGCGCGATTTAACGCCCTTGATGGCAAGGTCGGCCGGATTGAAGCGTTGCTGGTGGATGCGCTGGCCTTTGGCCGGGCGATACTTGACATAGATCCCTTCCGGGGTGCCGTCAATAAGCAGCTGCAGCTTCGATTTTTCGCCCTGCGAAATATAGTATTCGCGGTTCATGATGGCCCCGCCGATCTTAAAGCGCTTCATGAAGGTGATGCGCGAGTCGGTATAGACCGCAGTAAACTGTTTGTCGCGGTTGAAAACTTCGCACCGTTCCAGGCTGTCGTCCACAAACAGTTTTTCCGGGGGCTGCAGCACTTTGTACTGCCCGTTCGTCCAGATCACCAGCAGCTTGTCGAGCGAGGAGCATTCCAGAATCACTTCGCCTTTCACATTGGTTCCGATATAGCCGTTTTCATCACGTTTGATCTGCAGCTCGGAGGCGGTCAGTTCTCGGACATCAGCTACCTTGAAGCTGGTGGCTTCGGTGCAGCGCGGGTACTGGCCTTTGTATTCCTTGATCAGCCGCTTGATGTAGCGGATCGTATAGCCGTTGAGCCCCTTCAGGTTCTTCTCGACCTCGGCGAGCTCGGCAAGAATATCGTCGATGTCCTTGCGGTTTTTCTCGATGTCGAACAGCGAAATGCGTTTGATGCGTACTGCCAGCAGCATCTCGATATCTTCATCTACGATTTTCCGTTTAAGCTGTTTCTTGAACGGTTCGAGGCCTTTGTAGATCGCTTTGAAAACCGCTTCATAGGTTTTGCACTGCTCGATTTTTTTGTAAATGCGGTTTTCGACAAAGATCTGCACCAGTGTCTTGTTATGGAAATCATCCAGCAGTTTGTCGCGCTTGAGCTGCAGCTCGCCTTCCAGAATGCGGAGCAACTGCTGAACATTTTCGCGCAGCACTTCATCGACCGTCATTTCAACCGGGCGGTTTTCGCGCAGGCAGATCAGACGGCTGGATACGGACGTTTCGCACTTCGTGAAGGCGTAGAGCGATTCAATGGCTTTTTCCTGCGAGGCACCGGGGGAGAGGGTCAGTTCAATCTCGACCTTCTCGGCGGTAAAGTCATCGATCGCGCGGACCGGCACTTTTTTCTTTTTCACCGCATCTTCGATAGAGGCGGTGAGCGAATCCGTGTTGGTGCCGTGCGGCACTTCGGTAATCACGAGCCGGTTATTTTTGCGCGTCTCGATTTTTGCGCGCAGCTTAACCTTGCCGTTACCCTTGTTGTATTCCGAAACATCCATCAGTCCGCCGGTCTGGAAGTCGGGCAGCAGGTTGAGTTCGACCGGCGTGCGTTTCTTTTCCCGCAAAATTTCAATCTGTGCTTCAAGCAGCTCGATAAAGTTGTGCGGCAGTATACTGGTGGAAAGGCCGACGGCAATGCCGTCCGCGCCAAGCATGAGCATTAGCGGCAGTTTGCAGGGCAGGTTGACGGGTTCTTTATTCCGGCCGTCATAGCTGGGAATCCATTCCGTCAGTTCTTTATTAAAAATTTCGTTCCGCGCCAATGGAGTCAGTCGACATTCGATATAACGCGAAGCCGCTGCGCGGTCGCCGGTAAAAATATTTCCGAAGTTACCCTGACCTTCAATCAGGTAGCGTTTATTGGTCAGCGTCACGAGGGCATCAGCAATGGAGGCATCTCCGTGTGGATGATACTGCATGGTGTGGCCGACAATGTTGGCGACTTTGATGAAGCGGCCGTCATCCTTTTCCTTCAGCGCATGCATAATGCGGCGCTGTACCGGTTTCAGCCCGTCCTCGAGGGCTGGGATCGCGCGGTCGCAGATGACATACGTTGCATAATCCAGAAAGTTAGACCGAATCATTTTGTTCAGCGGACCGTGTTCCGCATGCAGCGGGTCAAATTTTCGCGGCCCTTCTTCAACGGGGGGGAGAGCTTCCTCCGTCACCGCGGTTTCTTCTTCAGCGGCCTGTTCTTCAAACAGTTCGGGTTCTTCAGTTTTTTTCTTCTGTGGCATATCGGAATAGATGCGTGTGTTATTAAGATTTTTCGTGTGGGTACTAAAGCGAAAGAACCTATCCAACCTGTGCAGTCTACACAATTCAAAATTACCGGGGGATCGCTGAAAGTGCCCGGCATCTATGGATATTAACGGGCTTTGCTCTTTTTTTATGATAGATGTGTTTGCTATTGTCTTTGCAAAAGTTTGATGGGAAATCTAAGACAGGGGTGTCGTTATGGATGAAGCAACAGGTGATGTGCTCGCAGCAATGGTGAACCAAGGGGATCAGGAGGATGCCGAGCGGCAACAGGCATTTCCCGTCGGGCAGAATCCGGTTTTCACCGGTTCGGTAGGGGAATATTTCAAAATCTGGATCGTCAATGTGATCCTCACGTTGGTAACGCTCGGTTTTTACACGCCATGGGCCAAAGTACGTACGCGCCGCTATTTTTATCTGAACACGCGTCTGGCCGGCGATCCCTTTGATTATCTGGCGGATCCGAAAAGACTGCTGATCGGCTATCTGATTTTGGTGGGCTTTCTGGTTTGCTACAACTTTCTGCCGACCATTAACCCGATCCTGGCCTTACCGGTTATGCTTATCGGTATGATCGGCTTTCCGTGGGTGCTGTATAAATCGCGCCGGTTTTTCTGCCACAACTCGTCTTACCGAAATCTACGTTTTCGATTTACCGGAACATTGGGAGAATCGTATGCGGCGTATCTGGGGATTCCGATCCTGATGATCTTTACGCTTGGGCTGGGCCAGCCTTATGCGCTCTTCCGGCAAAAGGCCTACTTTTTTAAGAATGTCAGCTTTGGCGGACAGCACTCCACATTTACCGGCGAACCGGCCTATTTCTTTAAAGTCTATTATGCCGCGTTCTTCGCCATGCTTGGCGTGGGCTTATTAGCGGCCTTTGGGATTGCCGGCCTGTCATTTGAAGGGGTGGGCGCTCAAGGAGAGCCGTCGGCTGCTATGATCGCTCCCATCTTCCTGATTTATTTTGTGATGTTTATCGGAATCTTTTTTATCACGGCATTGATCACCAATTATTGCTGGAACAACATGACCTTCGATAAATACGCGCGGTTTCAGTGTACATTACACCCCCTTAAATATGCCTGGATCCAGATCAGCAATGTCTTTTTGAGTGCGTTGACTCTCGGATTACTTATTCCGTGGGCCAGTGTTCGGATGTACCGGTATCGCATGGAATGCATGCAAGTCGAATTGCACCCCGAAGTGGCTCAGCTGATTGCCGAGAAGCAGGACGAGGATGACGGTGCATTCGGCGATATGGCTGCTGATGAATTTGATTTTGAAATCGGGTTGTGAGCGACTGCACGGGAACATTCTACGATGGTGAAGGGGCCCTGGCTCATCCGGCGGTGCTGCAATGGTCCGATGAAAACAGCGATGTCTGCGTGGTGCTTGAGGACCTGAACGAAGAACGCCGGTATGCTCAGGAAGATGTTCATGTGGATGCCCCGTTAGGCGCTGACAGTCCCAGAACGGTGGTCTTTAAAGACGGCGCACGTTTTTATACCGAAAGTGGGGCGCAACTGGATGGCCTGGTGCCGAGGGGTGCCGGAAAATGGAAAAACCCGCATCAGTGGGCCAGCCGGCTGGAGCGTCATAAACACGCGATCGTCCTCAGTATCGTCATGTTGCTCGCCTTCCTGTTTGTTTCCTACCGGTATGGAATTCCGGCAGTCGCCGATTCGCTGGCCTACAAACTTCCGCATTCAACGCTGGAAGCAATGAGTGAAAATACCACGGATGTGCTCGATAAATATTTCGGCTTCAAGCCGACCGAGCTTGCTGAAGACGTGCAGGACAGGCTGCAGGTTCGCTTCGATGAGTTGGTGGAAGAGCTGGGATCACCCGGATACCGGTATGCACTGGAATTCCGAAACTTCGGCGTCAATGCTTTTGCGCTGCCTTCCGGCACGATCATTGTAGGCGATCAGTTGGTGGATGCCATGCCCGACGACGAAGCGATTATCGCCGTAATGGTGCACGAAATCGCCCATGTGGAAAAGCGCCATGGAACCCGGCAGGTTTTGCGGGAGGCCGGGGTGGCGTTCCTGATTGGCGTGGCGCTGGGGGATATGGGCACCAGTGCCGGCATCTTGACCGCATTGCCGCAGGTCATGCTCTCCAGCGGATATTCACGCGGATTTGAGACCGAAGCAGATTTATTTGCCGCGGACTACCTCATCGATACGTGCGGCCACTCTGAGCCGATGGCTGCGGCACTGGAAGCTTTAGGCGAGGCGATCAAAGATATGGAGATCGATTCGCTGGGTTGGGTATCGTCTCATCCGCTTACGGATGATCGCATTCGGAAAGTCCGGAGCCATGGCGCGCCTTAGTGCCTATTTTCTCTCAGGCGCGCTTATGTTGCTCGAGCTCCATTCCGCTAAAGCATCTCCGCATCAACGACGAGGTTATCCATAATAAAGTTGCGCCGGTCGGGAGTATTCTTGCCCATGTAGAAGGAGAGGATTTCTGATATCGAGTGATCGCCCTCAACATTCACCTGCGATAGCCGCATGCCGTCGCTGCTGATGAAATCCTTGAACTCTTTCGGCGAAATTTCTCCGAGCCCTTTGAATCGGGTAATCTCCGCGCCGCGCCCGAGTTTGCTGATGGCTTTAACCCGTTCGTCTTCGGTGTAGCAGTAGATCGTCTCTTTTTTGTTCCGCACGCGGAAGAGCGGCGTTTCGAGAATCTTCAGATGCCCTTCACGAACGAGCGGCTCGAAGAAGCGCAGGAAAAAGGTGATCATCAGATTGCGGATGTGCAATCCGTCGACATCGGCGTCAGTTGCGAGGATTACATGGTTATAGCGCAGGTTATCGAGGTTTTCCTCAATGTTCAGGCCACGCATCAGGTTGTAGATTTCCACGTTTTTATAGAGCGTATCGCGCTTAAGATCGCAGACGTTCAGTGGCTTTCCCTTGAGTGTGTAGATGGCCTGGTTGTTGGCATCGCGGCAGCTCACGATTGAGCCGGCGGCCGACTGACCCTCGGTGATGAAGACCTGGGTTTCCAGATGCTTTTGTTTTTCGCGGTTAAAGTGATTTTTACAGTCTTTCAATTGCGGAATCCGGATGGATACTGACTTGGAGCGTTCGCGCGCCAGCTTCTTAACCGAGTTCAGTTCCTTCCGGAGTTTTTGCGTTTCCTCAATTTTAGAGATCAGCTTTTTCGCTTCGTCCGGCGTGCGATGCAGCAGGTCGGAAACCACCTTGGAAATCTTGGCCACAAGATCGGAGCGGATCTCCGAATTGCCGAGTTTGTTTTTGGTCTGGCTCTCGAAAATCGGCTCTTTCAGGCGGATGGCAATTGCACCGAGTACCCCCTCGCGCACGTCGTCGCCGGAATATTTTTTATTGGCAAAGTCGTTAATGCCGCGCAGCAATCCTTCGCGGAAGGCGGAAAGGTGCGTGCCGCCGTCGGAGGTATATTGGCCGTTTACAAAGGAATAGTATTCCTCGGAAAAGCGGTTGGTATGCGTCAGGGCAATTTCCAGCGTCTTGTCCGCATAATGGAGCGGGGTATAAATCTTTTCAAACTGGCTTTCATCGCGGATCAGGTCCAACAGGCCGCCCTTGCAATGAAACAGCTCGCCGTTAAACCAGATTTTCAGCCGGGCATTGAGATAGGCATAAAACCGCAGCCGCCGGCCGAGGTGCTCGGGATTAAATTTAAATTTTTTGAAAATATCGGGATCGGGCGAAAAGGCAACATAGGTGCCGTTAGGTTCGTCCGTTTTTCCTTTTTCTTCACGAACCAAAGTCCCGCACTCAAACTCCGCTTCCACATAGTTCCCGTCACGATGGCTGCGGACCAGAAAATAGGTGGAGAGGGCGTTGACCGCTTTGGTGCCGACGCCGTTAAGGCCCACGCTGAACTGAAAGACATCGTCGTTATACTTTGCGCCGGTATTCATTTTCGACACGCAGTCGACTACCTTGCCCAGCGGAATGCCGCGGCCGTTATCGCGGATCGACACCATGTCGTCTTCGATCGTTACATCGATCCGGTCGCCGTGACCCATGATAAATTCGTCGATACCGTTATCGATCACCTCTTTAACGAGGATATAGATACCGTCGTCATAGTGCGCACCACTGCCGGTGCGGCCGATATACATGCCGGTACGCAGCCGGATGTGCTCGAGCGATGAAAGCGTCTTGATCTTGTCTTCTGTGTATTCGTGCTTCTTTTTCGCGGCCATTTACCTAAAACCCTCTAAAACCACAAGATATGGATAAAATTCTATTTGGAAACCACAAAATCTAGCAATTCACACCCTCGTCTTCAAGCGGATCGCCTCGGTAATATTTTCCCCCGAAAAAAATGAGCGATCAGGTAGAAATGTTTAGCTAATGATATTAATGCACAAGTGATATATAGCGAATATATATAAATAATTGACATGGCGCAGTAATAAATACTAGAAGAGTGTGTTCAATGGGGTATAAGCGATATATCCGGTTGTCCGGTCGGGAGTGACTCTGAAATCCAAGGGTTTGCTGTTGTAAGTTCAGTTGCTGGATAAAATTAGAAAAAGGAGAATAGGATGTATGCATATACGAAAAGTCGGGCGGTAAGGTTGTTGTGTAGCAAAGCGGTCTTATTAATTACCTTGATGGTTCTTAGCGGCATATCATCACATGCTGCAGTACTGTCGTTCACTCCAACAGACGATACCTATGCAAAAGTCGCCAGTCCCGATCAGAATACGGGAGGGGAAATCAAACTGCAGCTGCGCTCTTCGGCCAGCACCTCCTGGAGCAGGATAAGCTATCTTAAATACACGGTAAGCGGGATCTCAGATCCGGTAACCAGCGCTAAACTCAAAATATATTCAACAACGCTGGATGCCTCGGTGGAGGCGTATGCGGTGTCCGATACAAGCTGGACAGAATCGACTTTGACCTGGAACAACCGGCCAGCAACCGGAATTCTGCTCGGGACCGGAACAGGCACCCCGAACGCATGGTTTGAGATTGATGTCACCGGATATGTGACAGGGGACGGAATCTTTAGTTTTGCGTTGGATGAACTTTCGAACGCGTTGGGGCAAATCTCCTCCAAAGAGGGGGGATCTCCGGTTGAACTTGAAATAACAGTAAATGGCGGCACTCCGGTAACGCCCTTTACCGGTACCAATATTCTATTCATTGCCATTGATGACATGAAGCCGATTATCGGAGCCTATGGCAATGCCCAGATCCAGACTCCTAACATGGATGAGCTGGCATCGGCGGGAACCGTCTTTTTGAACAACCATTGCCAGTGGGCCGTCTGCGGTCCATCGCGCGCCAGCATTATGACCAGCCTGATGCCGGAGGAAACCGGCGTGATGGGATTTGTGAAAATGCGCCATAATGATGATGCCCAGTTGCATGACCTGATTACCCTGCCGGAGCATTTTAAGAACAATGGTTATGAAACGGCGGCAACGGGTAAACTCAATGATAACCGTTGTGTGGGAACCATCAATCCGGATGGAACGGTAAACGACGATGGCAGCACCTACGATGATCCGCCTTCCTGGTCATTGCCATATGTTAAAGCTTCCAGTGGTTCGGTCAGTTCATCACAAGCGGCATGGGCACACGATACGAACACCACAGTTAAACTGGCTACTGAAAGTGTGGATGCACCGGATGCCGACTTCCCGGATGGCGAAATCTGCATCGAAGGATTGGGTTTACTGGATTCTCTGGCAGCGGGCAATAAGCCGTTTTTTCTCGGAGTCGGTTTCAAGAAACCCCATCTCCCGTTTTTGGCACCGAAGCAATATTGGGATCTTTACCAGCGGAACGATTTCGCCGTCCATCCTCACCAGACCGGAATTCTGAACCAGACGGCCTATACCTTTAACAGCGTTACCGAGTTGCGCGACAACTACTATATGGAAACGGATGGTCAGGGCTATGCGCTCCAAATGGCGAGTGGAATTTTATCCGATGACATTCAGAAGGAATTGCTCCATGGGTATTATGCCAGCATCTCCTTCGTAGATGCCCAGGTCGGACTGCTGATGGATAAGCTGGTTGAGCTGGGATTGGATACCAATACGGTCGTGGTGCTCTGGGGAGATCATGGTTTTCATCTCGGCGACCACAATGAATGGGGAAAGCATTCTAATCTGGAGCAGGCCTCCCGGTCTCCGATGATTATCTATTCACCATGGGAACAGGGCGGGCAGGCCACGCAGTCACCGACTACATTCCTTGATATCTACCCAACGCTATGTGAGATGGCCGGGTTATCCGTTCCGGAACAACCGTTGAGTGAAACCCAGTCGACCGGCCGACCGTTGCGTGGAAAATCGCTGACTCCGATTCTTGCGGATCCGAATGCATCGGTCCGGACCGGGGCGATCACGCAATATGGATCAGGCACGGCGGGCTATGCCTACCGCACTGAACGCTATCGCTACATTGAATGGATCAACACATCCGGGGATATCGTGGGGCAGGAACTCTACGATTACGACACCGACCCCATGGAAACAACAAACCTAGCCTACGAGGTGACTTCGCAGAACATGATGTACGATTTTTCCATTCTGATGCGTACACCGGGCGAAGCCGCCGGCGCGGATCGCCTGGTGGCTTCGGCTCCTATGGCGGTTCCGACCAACAGTGTACCCGTTTTTTCTGCCGACCCGATCTTGGAATCAGTTGCAACCGAAGGCGTGGCCTATTCCGGCACGATCGCGGATGATGCATCGGATGTGGATGCCCAGACCCTGACCTTCTCGAAGGTTTCCGGTCCGGTATGGTTGAGCGTGGCCTCAGACGGAGTCCTTTCCGGTACGCCGTCCGATTTAAATGTGGGCACCAATAGCTGGACTGTTCAGGTTGATGATGGAACAGGCGGCATTGCAACTGCGGAGTTGCAGGTTGTGGTGAATTACGGCTCATTAACGGCTGCGGAAATTGCCGCCATGGAAGCTGAATTCGGCATTACATTAAGTGCCGCGGAAAAGGCCCAGCTTGAATCGGTCGTAAAGCCTGCGGTTGTCGCCCAGTGGCGCATCGATGCTAATGCGCGCATTGAACAAAGCCGCAAGGCATATATGGACATTCAGGTGGTCGATAATCTGGGTAGCCCGATAGAGGGAACTCAGGTTTCGGTTAAGTTGCGCAACCATGCATTTAAATGGGGAGCAACCCTTTCGGTTAAGGATTTCAATGATGTAAATGGCGATCTTCGCATTACGACGGATACTTACAAGGATCGTATTCTATCCATGTTCAATGGGGTGGGCCTGAATAACGGGTTTAAACCGCGCCTTACAAATCTGCATCAGTATGTTCCGGACTTTCTGGGCTGGGCGCAGACAAACAATCTGCCGGTTCGGGGGCATCTGTTGCTGTGGCCGGGAATCGGGGAGCTTGCGGATCTGGATGATACAAATGCGGTGATTGGTGTTGATTATGGTACGCACCTTTCCTCCTCCAGCACGTCCGATTATGCCAGCTACGATGTCCGCACCGCAGTGGAAACCTACAAAGCCAGTGCACGGACCCAAGCTGATAAGGGTGCCCTGGAAGCGGTTGTGGATGCAGAAGTTCAGGAATGGTCCAGCCAATGGAACGTTTATGAGTGGGATGTAATTAATGAAACATTGGGGAATCATTTGCTTCAGGATATTATGGGGCAGGATCAAATGGCCGAATGGTTCAAGCTCGCAGAAAGCAATGTGCTGGATCCCGATTGCAAACTGCTGATTAACGATTACCAGATTATTTCCGCGATGTCCGAAGAGCGCACGCCGGGGCACTATACCGGCCGGCGTGATCCATATATGACCAATATCGATCGGATCATTGCGGATGGTGGCCCAATTGATGGCATTGGTTTTCAGAGCCGTATTAAGCTGGAGCGTCGCGATCCGCAGATCCTGTGGGATCGACTCAAGGAATGGGGCGATAAATACGGCCTGCAGATGGTCGGCACCGAATTTGAGGTTGTAGATTCCAATCCGGGCGACTGGAAGGAATACATCTATACGGATCTTGAACGGGGCGAAATTACGGATGAAATGATGACGCAGTATTTCAGTCATCCGTTGGTTAGCGGTCTCACGGCGTGGAACTTCCTGCATGATGGAACCTCCTCCTTGATTGATTATGACGGGGTTCCAAAACTTAATGGTTTGGTTTGGTACTATTTGCACCGGATCCGCTATTCGACCGACGAGGTTTCCACGACCGATGCCGGTGGATGGGGGACATTAGTGCATGGTTTCAAGGGAGACTACGACATCGTCGTGACTCATCAAGGGGTCGATTATCCGATCGAGACCACGCTCTCCAGCAACAAGGCAGTACAGATCGTCCTGACTGCAGTAAACAATCCGCCGGTTTGGGATATTTCGCCCTACACAGCGCAGGATGCCCCCGAAGATGCGGCCTACAGCCGTTGGATCAATTGGGTGGCTTCGGATATTGATACGAATGATACGCTCTCCTTCTCAATGGTTTCCGGTCCGGCATGGGTTTCCTTGTCCAGTGCCGGGCAACTGACGGGAACTCCGGAGCAGGCTGATGTGGGAACCAACATGTTGCAGGTCACCGTCAGCGACGGTGTATATGCTCCGGTACCCAATACCGTCTACATTCCGGTGATCAACGTGAATGATGATCCGGTTCTGTTGATTGATCCCATTGTGGCGACCAATGCAACGGAAGGCGTGGCTTATGCCGATTCCATTAATGGTTCAGCAACCGATGAGGATGGCGATGAGCTAAGTTATTCCAAGATAAGTGGCCCCGTCTGGTTAAGTGTTGCCTCTGACGGCGCTCTTTCCGGAACTCCGACCGCCACCAATAATGGACTGAACAGCTTCACGGTTCAGGTGGATGATGGAAATGGAGGAATCATCTCGGGGGCCTTGAATATTACGGTGGATGCGCCCGCCAATCTTCCGCCGGTCTGGAGCGCAGATCCCTTCACACAAAACTCCGCAACGGAAGATACAGCCTATACCAACTGGATCAACTGGCGCGTCAGCGATCCGGAAAGCGATCCTGTAACCTTCGTGAAGGTTTCCGGTCCGAATTGGCTGACCATTGCAAATGCAGCCACGGGTAAGCTGGTGGGTACGCCAACGCAGAGCGATGTCGGCGTGGGCGTATTTGTTATCAGCGTATCCGATGG
Source organism: uncultured Verrucomicrobiota bacterium (assembly GCA_964486885.1). Classification (GTDB taxonomy): domain Bacteria; phylum Verrucomicrobiota; class Kiritimatiellia; order Kiritimatiellales; family Pontiellaceae; genus Pontiella. The sequence goes on along the minus strand of CAZAPF010000075.1, from coordinate 3,562 downwards.
AATCAATCCTCCAGTCGAAGCCACCATGAATCTCGAAGTGTTAAACGTTAACGACGCTCCGGTATTTTCCGCCGATCCGATCACCACGGCCAACGCCGACGAAGATGCAGCCTACAGCGATACCATCGCCGGTTCAGCCACCGATGAAGATGTGGGAGAAACATTGACGTACACCAAGGATCCCGGCGATCCGGCATGGCTGATCGTCGCGGGCGATGGCACCCTTTCGGGAACTCCGGATGCGGGTGATGTGGGTTTAAATGTCTTTACCATTACAGTGGATGACGGCAACGGCGGGCTCGACACCGCCACGTTGAACATTACCGTGGATGCCGCGCCCGTTGTCCCCGTGGTGGTGTTTAGCGACAACTTCGAGTTGTCTGCGGACTGGACATCGGAGTGGGCCTCCTACGGGGCTTGGGCGCGTAAGACTTCCCGTAAATACGATGGCAGTTACAGCGCGGAGATCGACGGCAACGTGACTGACTCGGCGTTGGTTTCGCGCAGTATCGATGTAACGGGCAAATCGTCGGTGACGATTAACTTCTGGTGGTATATTGAGAAGGGGCTCGATACGGGTGAGTATCTGGCGCTCGACACAGATACCGGTTCAGGTTGGGTTGAAAAAGCAACGCGTCAAGGCAACGTTGATCAGGAAAATACCTGGGCCGGCGAAAGCGTTGTGGTGGATGTCAGTGGAACGGACTCGTTGACGATTCGCTTCCGGGGAAAAATGAACAATTCCCGTGAAGATGCTTATGTGGATCAGGTTGAGGTAATTGCTCAGTAGCCTGAAACGTAATGCTTATAGATGAAACGGCGTGGCCATCGAATCTCTGATTCGGTGGCCGTTCTGGTTTGCTTCGGTGCCCCTGCTTCGTGTTTCCTATCCCCCTGTAGGATATGCTTGTAAGCTCCTTTACATTATCCGATAGCTCCTTATCATAAATTTCTTCAAAGAAAGGGAATTCTCCATGAAAAAATCTATAGTCCATATTGCAGGAACACTTATGCTGACATCTATCCTGTTGGTATCGGGATGTAAGTCAAAGTCGGCGGCGGGAGAAGAAGCCAAAAAAGGTGCGGCTTATGGTGCACTCGGCGGTGCGGTCTCCGGTTTTTTCTGGGGATTGTTCAGTGGCAATCCGATCGAGCGAGCGGCACAGGGGGCAGTCGTTGGCGGGGCAACCGGCGCAACGCTGGGAGCAGTTCACGGTTCCGGTAAGGATAAGGAGCTCAAAGCCGAATACGGCGAAACGAATTATAAAGGGCTCATGGCGCTGGTTTCACGCGATTATCCGAAAGCAAAGGAATACGCGGCTCAAACTGCTGACGATCCCAATCCGAAATATCGTCATGCATCTGTTTGGCTGTCCGCACTGATTGCCAAGGAGACCGTCAGCGGGGAAGAGATGACTCCTCACTATGAAAAGCTCATGGCATCCGATCCCGATATTAACTCAGTCGAAGATGCCAAGGTTGAGGTTCGGCTGGCCGAGCGTGATCTCAAGTCGCTTCGCAAACAACTGAACGCCCGATAGGTTTTTTCGACACGATATGCCGGGCTGTTTCCGGGATGATCAATATGGCCCGGAAGCGCAATAACCAGAAAATTCGAAAGTGGAAAGTGATCATTTTCGTATTGGTGCTTTTCTGGTTGGCCCATGAAGGTCGGTTCTATTTCCCGAAACATATCCGGCCTCCAGATGGGATAAAGCCGGTTGAAGTGGAGATGAAAGCCACAGCGTACTGTCATTGCCGGCGTTGCTGCAGCTATAAGTGGTTCCTGTTCGTTCCGTATCAGAAGCGCGGATTTTTCAATTACCGGCTCAAACACATCGGGATATCCTCTTCCGGCGCAATGGTGCGACCGGGAAGCATTGCTGCTGACACAACAATCTATCCCTATGGAACGATTATGCATATTCCCGGGTATGGCTATGGACGTGTCGAGGATACGGGAGGAGCTATTCAAGGGCAGCATATCGATCTTTATCGACCCAACCACTGGTTTGCCCGGCTCTGGGGAGTACAGGAATTAAACGTGAAAGTTTGGCTTCCTTCGGCAGATACCAGTGCTGAAGACGGTCAGGATAAACCGGGTTCGTAAGGCATTTCTGTTGCGTGTGAATCGCGAATGTTTTATAAGCCTTTAAACTGTTAATGGAGGTATGTCATGAAGACAATGTTGAAAGGTATGATTTGTGTCGCGGTTCTAGGTTCTGTAATGGCTTCAAGCGCTCAGACAAAATTCCCGCTGCGCGTGGATGTGGATGTTTCCACAAAACGCCAGAGAAAAAATATTGGTGCCGGATATGACGGCGAAGCCAAAGTGGAGCAGGTACAGGTTAGAGTTAAAATCCGCAAGTCCAGCGGCCAGCCCTGGACGGATCCGATTACCGCCGAGCTCTATGTGATCGGAAAAGAGATCCATACCGGTAACTTTGTCATCATTGATGTTAAAAAAGGATCCGGGGTTTTTGATAAAGAAAAAGACAATGCCTTTGAATACACCAGCCCGATGTATCCGATTGGAAAAACCAGCGGTAACATTAACGTGGGCGGAACCTACGAAACCTATTTGGTGGTAGTCACGGACCATGAGGGAAATATTGTTGAAACACGCAGTGGCCGTTCTATTAAAGAAAAAGGCATTGAATTTATCCGTCAGCTGGGACCGAAAACCAAGTTTGACAAAGACGGCAATGTGCTGGGCGTAGGCGATGGTAGCCAGGATGCTTTCAAAAAAGCTATTCCTTCTGCTACGAATCCGGGAGATGGAAGCTTCTAAGTCAGAACGTTTCCTGATCACGACAAAGCGACCCGGTCTCGGGTCGCTTTTTTTATGCCTCGAACCAAAGCAATAAAAGCGAAACACGCCTTGCCATGCTTTGCCCGATTACTGTATTTATACCGTCCGCTTTTATAAAACGGGCCTGTAGCTCAGTCGGTCAGAGCAGGAGACTCATAATCTCTTTGTCGGGGGTTCAAGTCCCTCCAGGCCCACCAAATTTAAAGGTCAGCAGGAAACTGCTGGCCTTTTTTGGTGCGGCCCGCCGGGCGGGGGGGGGGCGGGGGGCGGCCCCCCGGCCCGGGGGGGGGCGGGCGGGGCTGGGGGGGGGCGCCGGAACCGATCTCCCGAACGAGGCCTCCCCCCCCCTGATGCGTCGGCTCTCGGCCCTCCCCCAAAGACGGGCTCTCGGCTCTCACTACTTGGGTCGAGCCCTAGGCCGATTCTGGTCCATTTGGAAGCTCCAAAATGCGGGTCTTATTGGTATTAAATCTAAACATAAAGTTATGAAGACCTGTATTATTTATAATTTGAGTTAAGGTCCCGTTTTTTCTATTTTGGATTACATCATGAACGGCAAAGCCTATTGCTGTCTTTATTGATGAAGTTGTTTCGCTAGAGGGAATACAATACAAATTTATGGGGGTAAGTTATGAATAGGAAACTGTCAGGGGTGGCAGGTTTGGTTCTATGTAAGGTCATTCTGGTGCATGCACACACTAGCCCGAATGTTGCATGAACGGATCTATTTGCCGCAAAGGAACGCAGAGA
>CAZAPF010000074.1:0-15644 GCA_964486885.1 uncultured Verrucomicrobiota bacterium | reverse complement strand
ACCATGGGCGAGCTTCCAGAGCCAGAGCTAACCCACCAATTTGGCTGAAGAGGCTTCAAAACTAGCATGAGCATCCGGTACAGCCTGCGCTACGCGCTGGCTTCCCACATGCCAAGCACCTCAAGCGGAGAGCCACCACGTAGTGGAGGCTCTACTTCAGTGCATAGTCATATTCCATGCGATGGGAATAGTCGGTGGGTTTCCACCAGAGGCGTTTGGGCCAGGCGGGCCGGCTTTTTTCCACGTCCCGGTCAATGCAGGCCATGGAGGTAACGCCTACGTCGAGCGCAAACTCCATTCCGGGCTCAAGTGCTTTGGGAACATCGATCCACTCAAGCCAGATGTTGAGATTGTCGTCGTCGGGATTGTCGGAGCCGGACCACCAGCCCTGCACGCCGAGTTGCATGCCGTGAGTATCGCGGATGTCGTACCGAATGCTGGGGCTGCGCGGCAGCCAGGTGGAGCCGGTGGTTTTATCGAGTTCCAGCCATGAACCAAGCGGAACAGGCTTTTCAAAAAGGTGTCCATCCCGCCGTTTGCCGCCGGCCACGTCGTAATGTTTGCTGATGCTGATTTCCTGCGCCTTGCCTTCAGCATCCTCAAAGCGCAACAGGTTGCTGTCGTAGGTGACGTCGTTCACATACATACTCGAAAGCATGTACCAGCGGAACAGATCTTTTCCGACATCGTGGGTGGCTGTACTGAGCGGCAGGTGCTCCTTGATTTCGAGCGAAGTGGAAAGGTCGACCGTAACATCGCCCCGCCCTTCCGGCGGGCGGTGCCAAACGCGCGTGCTGCAAACCCTGGCGGCTTCGAGATCGCGCTCTTCATAAACGCTCTCGGCCTTGATTTGAAATCGGTCAGGATCACCGGAGACTTCGATACGCTGCGGCGTTGGAATAAAATGAAACTTGGCCAACGTCTTAAAACTTGGGCAGCCCACTACCGACGTGCCGTAACCCATGCCGTTATTCGAGACGCGAATGTAGGATCCGTTTCCCTGGTCTACAAACGATTCGGGCCAGTCGCCACCGATCTCGCTGTTGATCCGGATCAGATCCTTCATATCGCCCAGCTGCCCGCCGTCGGAAGTGAATAAAGGGCACACCCCTTCGCCAGACGCTGCCACCTCGGTATTAACCACAAAATTATTACCCGTGAATATTTCAGACATGGCTTATCCTCCTATTCGTATTGCGTATCTTTCGCGGCAAGGAGTCCTTTGGCAATACGTAATACGTAGTACTTAGTACGAATTCATTCCGTAGTAAACATTGATGCGGGAAGACCTTCTTTGTTGTAGAGATTTGCGCCTTCGGGATTGGCCAACCATGCATAGCGCACAACCGTCGGAGTCGAAATATCCGGGTGAGAAACCTCGATGGCATTTTTCGAAATAATTTTTGCCTCGGCCCACTTCCATTGGCGGTCGGCACCGGCAATCTGGAACCGTTTGAGGGGGTCATCCGTCTCAACTGCATCATCCAGTAGGTTTTTATGCCCGACCATCAGACCGGAACCCACCTGACTGAAATGAACCACCACCCGGTTTTTCCGAATCTGATGGCTCTTGTAGAGCGGACCACTATAGGCGGGGAGTTTCACGCCATAGTCATTCGCCAGTGCCCAAAACGCTAAACGTTTGCCGACATCAATCTTATTGCGCGGGTGAATATCCTTGGCCTCGCCAATATCGGTGAGCACTGCCATGCCCGTGTTAGGCAGTTTCAGGCAGCGCCGCTGCTGGTCGCAGATGCTGGCCCAGCCATCATCCTCCAGCGGTTCGGCATTGGGATCCTTGAATGCGGCAAGCTGCGCCCAGTAGAACGGGAAATCACCCCGGTTCCATTCCTTGCGCCAGCTGCGGATGAGCGTGCTGAAATAGTCTTCGTAAAATTCGGTCATGTAGCCGGCATTGGATTCGCCCTGGTACCAGATCGCACCTTTGAATGCATAGGGCTGAACCGCTGAAATCATGCCGTTGTGTAGCGTTGATGACCACTGCTTATCAAATACAGGATCATCCTGATATCTTGGTTTACGACCTTTCTTTCCTCCCGCTTCCCACTTTTCAACGGCGGTCTTGAGTCGTGCACGTGCCATTTCTGGTGTACCCCATGCCTCGGAACGCTTTCTCAACTCCGCCATGTCGCGTTTGTAGTGCGCCGCTTTTTCCGGATCGGCAAGATAGGTTTCCTTTGAAAGCCATGGCTGAACCCGTGTTCCGCCCCATGCGCACTCCAACAATCCAATCGGCACATCCTTAAGATGCTTACGCAACTCACGGCCGAAAAAATAACCGGTCGCGGTCATTGCGGGCGTATTAGCCGGATCAACCGGTTTCCACGAGCCTACAAAGTCATATTTTTTTTCATCCGGCGACGGCATGTTCGGCACTTCGATATGGCGGAGCAGAGGGTCTGCTGCACTTTCTATTTCGTTGCGTACATAATCCGCTATGGGCTGATATTGGGATTCACGTGCATTTCCGGCAATCTGCTTCATGGTAAAGTCCATGTTCGACTGACCGCCGCAGAACCACACTTCTCCCAGAGCAACATCGTTAACGGTAATCGTGTTATTACCAGCCACCGTAATCGTGTAACCAGTGCCGGCCCCGGATGTTTTCAGTACAACCTGCCAGGAGCCATCCTTAGCGGCGGTCGTTACAGCCTTGGCACCCCACGATGCCGTTACTATAACCTTCTCATCCGGATCGGCCCATCCCCACATCGGCGCGAGCGTTTCACGCTGCATAACCATGCCGTCAGAAAAAAGGCTGCCCAGACGAATATCCGCACTTATCGAGCCTGCCCCTAAGAGAAAAATAAACAATAAGAATGCCGTCTTAACCATATGAGAACTCCTTTTTATAGCAGGGTGATCCATCGTCCGATGTCCGGAAGATTTCGAGTTAAGACGTTATCAGTTTCCGAAGATTAATTCCAAGATCTGTGTTGTCGTTTTCTCCAGCGAACTGTTCCGCCCATCGGCCCCAGGCCGAGGTTTCAACTCTCGTGTCGGTATGTTTAAAACTGGTCCAGCGAGTTCCCGCCTGCTCCGCAAACTGATGAAGACAGCTGACGACTGCAGCATTTCGCTTCCCATACATGGCCTGAATCGCGGGATCCCGCACATCGGTCTCCTCATTCGCCAGCGAATCGCCAACAGCGGCAAGCACACCCTCTTTCGCTTCAGGAGAAAGGTCGGTCAATCCGAACGATTGGCTAAGCCGGCCATACGCCTCATCAACCGAAACAACCCCGCCTTTTTTCCATGCCGTTACCTGGTTTACATAGTGGGCGGCTTTATTTTTTTGCGTATCCACCACGTCGGTCAGGTTGTTGGAGGGATGATCGTCCATGAACTTCAGCCCCCCCGTTTCGTGATCCGCCGTCACAACCAAAAGCGATTCATCGGAATGCTCCTTGCAGAACTCCAGCGCTACTTTGACGGCCTCATCGAACGCAAGCGTTTCATGAATATTGGTTGCCAGATCGTTAGCATGACCGCTCCAATCAATCTTGCCCCCTTCAACCATCATGAAGAAACCCTTTCTGTTATCGAGCAGCTCGATCCCTTTACGGGTGAAGTCCGCCAACGAGATTTCCTGTTTTCCATCAATGGCATAACCAACATCATGCTCAACTAAAACCTTGCCGGAACGGCGGCGTTTCAGCGCATCAAATTCACCACGGTCACGGACATGCCGGTATCCCGCGTTCCTCGCGAGTTCATCCGGAGGCACTAAACCCTTCGCCTTTTTACGGCCCAGCATGGTCTCTCCCGCAAAATAGTCGAAGTCCGACTTTACGAGATACTCATCAATTTCATAATACATGCCACGTTTAGGAACCTGGGCATAAAATGAGGCAGGGGTCGCGTGATCAATTGGAACAGATGTGACAATACCCACCTTCATTCCCTCGTCTTTCGCATCGAATGCAATCGACCGCAAAGGGGTAGTCAGATCCTCGCGCAGGCAGAGCGCACCATTCACGGTTTTCACACCACAGGCCAGCGCGGTTCCAGCCGCAGCAGAATCCGTTATCTTTCCACTAACCTCTACCGTCGTTGTGAGCGACGAGGCATGCAGTTTATTCATTGCGAGGCCGCCGTCACGCGATGGATATTTCATTCGGGCGTAACGGTCTGCGATCTCACGTTGAGCCACGCCCATTCCATCGCCGATCATGTAAAAGACATACTTGGGTTTGCGAGGCCTCAGGAGGCCCGAGGCCATAGCGGAGGAAGTTGCGCATAGCGCACCGATAAAAAGTCTGCGATTCATATAATTTATCTCCTATTTAATAGGAGTATACGTATGCCAACTAGAATTTCAGACGTATTATTTTCACAAAAGGCGAATCACTTCCCCGAAATAAATTCGAACCCCGTAATCGTCAGGTCGACCGGTGCAACAATGTTATCGTCTCCATAGACCAGAATCAGCTCTTTGATGTTTTCGAGGCCTGGTGTGCCCGGCATCGGGATCTCAATAGTCTCTTCATGACCGAGTGCCACGTCGAAGCGCACATGAATATCATTTTCGAAAACCAGAGGCTTAATCGGAAGACCTTCCGCACGCTCCAGCGTCATAATGCCCTCGACCGGATTGGCCGCCCGATACCGGATCTTAAGAATTCCATTCGAAAGCGAGATGCCTTCTTTTCGGGGAACCACGATGGTAATCCCGCCTGTACGCACTTTCTCGCCCCGAACATGGAATCCTTCATCGTCACGATGCGGAACCAGTTGATCGCCGGCAGATGTCCACGACAGCCACTGAACCTTATCATCCAGCAAGTCGTAAGCAGCCCCCGGCTTGTTGAACTCAGCAAGTTTCGATTCGAGGTCATGCCTTTTCAGATAGCGCTTCATATTTTCGTGCCCGGATCCGATTCCCCCCAGGATAAGCGAGATCGTATGTGCCGAGGTCTGAAACTCAATCACCGCATTCGAGCTCGTATTGTATCCTTCCCACGGACCATGCGTGGTGAAAAGCTTTGTGACGTTTTCCCAATTCACTTCGAGGAAATTTTCGATTTTTTCCGGAGCAACCATATAGGCCACACCCAAGGTGTAAAGCGACGGCGCGTCCGTGATGCGATGGTGCGTCGCAACCGCAATGTCCGGAATTCCGACATCGCCTGTGTATTCCACACCCTTACCGCTGTACGACTCTGTCAGGAAGCCGGGATTCCCCCGCTGCATGGCAAAGTCAATTTCGATATCCACGGTGTTTTCTAGGTTTTTCTGCCACCCATAAAAATCAGGTTCCTGCATAAACGAGGTCAATCCCAATGACTGGAAGGCAGAGCCATGCCAGGTTGCAAGGGTATAAATGTCCTTCCCGTCACTGGCGCGATACGGCTTGATTTTGAACGCGGAATTCTTAACCGAGTTGATTGGGAAGTCATACTTCAGCAGGCAGAACATGAACGGACCGCGAAACTCGTTGATGAAATAGTTCTGGTGACCGACTACCCAGCCGCCCTTGCCATCCGGCCAACCGACATACTGATCGTTCGATGCATTCCAGCCAAAGATGAACGTGTCGGTTTCAGGATCAAACAAATAGTCGTAGCCTTCCTTCTGAGCAACAATGAAGCTTTCCATCTTTTCAACCAACCGGGCGGCCTTGTCATTCCCATCCAGACTCGGGTGCATCAGAGCGCCGATCGTCTTGGCAATGGAAGAGGTCAGGTTGACGTTGTCGCCGAAAATAATTTTCACGACGCGCTCGTCGAGCAGTTCCATGATTTTATATTTGGTGGCATCGTCTGCGAACGGCTTCAGTTCATCCGTAAAGTAATCCGAGCCGTATTCGCCCACCCGCTTGATTTTTCCTTCTGCGCCGTCCTTCTGCTGAACAATCCATCCGCGAGCAGTCAGAGCCTGCCAAATCTTTTCGGCCTTCTCCTGCCCAAACGCCTCGACAAAATCCTGTTTTTCAACTTCTTCGCCCAACGGCCCCAGACGTCGGTCGCCTTCCAGCCCGAGGAAGTTACCGAGCAACCCCTTGGCACTGACCGTCGGATCGGCCTGGTCAATCATCAACGAATCCACGGCCTGCTCCAGTTTCACCAAAGCCTCATCGCGGGAGATATACGAATTGTCCGCATACCCCGCCGCAATATTGGCCATCAGCTCGACCCATTCACCGATGGAGGTCAGCTGCGTGAAGGAGCGGAGGTAAAGCCCTTTAGACGGATCGTGATTCCACCCCTCGACCGGGTAGCCCGATGTTGAATCGATCAGCCCATGCTCAGGATTGATGTACCCCATCGCGTTTTCCAGCAGTTGCTGCATATGCGTGTGTTGTGGTTCCACCATCGGGAAGCTGAACTCCGTCGCTGGTCTGCGGCTGCTCATGCCAAAAGCAAAACCCGCAACCATCAACGCCATAGCAAACAGTTTCATTCTCATCGTTCTCTCCTTCACTCTGTACTTCGTAAACCATCATAAATTCAATCTCCCCTGTAGCTTTTGGAACCAATAGATTCCCAATGTGGCGCTCTGACACAAAACCTTCCGATCATAAGAACGGCTCAAGGAATGGGCCTGTTAAACCACACCGGAACCCAATAGTCCACTCCTTTATGTAAGCACTTACATTCCATGTGTCCCGAATGCCTTCCAATCCGGGGTGGCAACCGAGGTTGCTTAGTGAATAAGCAGGAGCTTTTCGGGATACTCCGACAGGATCTCTTTGATGGCGTAACCCTCTATATCATACGGTGGGACTCCCCAAACCGAGTTCTTAAAAATAGCCGCATTGTTTTTAGGCCTGATTTGCGAGGCCAACCTGGACAGGGGAACCTCTCCTATTCCATCGACGGCTATCAGTCCCAGGGCAAGGTTATACATTTTGCCGCTATCTGTGGAGTGCCTGTTCTTGCCTAACCAATTTACAAGGTAGTGCTTGACCGCCCCTTGGTCTGCCAGGTCCCATCGGTCGAAAATGGTGAGGATGCAAGCGGTCTGGCAGGTCGTGCCGAAGGTTGCATGCGTGGCGTTGTCGAGAGTGAATGTGCCGTCTTTATAGTCAAGCCTCTCGATAAGTTTATCCGGTAGTTCCTGATCCATAAATTCGATGGCCCCCAAGGCGTTTAAGAGCCGTACCCGATAGGCCATATCTTCTACGCTGAAACAGCTTAGCGCTTCATCTTCTTCCACGACCCGGGACGGCAATGAGGCCCACTCACCGTATTCCAGACTTTCGATATCCTCTATGGCAAGATCCCATTGCTGAAGCATTGGAATGGACAGGTATCCCGCTTCCAATCCATTAACGACGTCCCGGCCTTGAGAGAAAAGAATGCTCCCTTGAGAGGAGTACAGTTTTTTCTCAAGCAGGTCGAGATAGGCGGATTTGACCTCTTCAATAGCCATCATGCTTGGGGGCTGTTTGTAATAGGTAACCATGTTTCGGTCTGTATCTGAGGCCAACCCTTTGAAGTCGTTTTTATAGCGCCTCATAAACTCATCTTTATAGAACCGCTCGATGGCGGCGGCTTTCAAGCGCGGAGTCCTGCTCGCAAAAACAAATAGGCCTACATCAAGCACTATCATTAGGGCGAGCGATGACCAGAAGAAGGTCTGCAAAATTCTCCGGCCCGTCTTGCGGACAAAAAATTTGTTTTGCGGAAAGAGACCCATCGAAATAGAACGCGCAGCGGACTTGTTCCCGGAAGCGTAGTAGGCCCATGTTGTTTTAAAATAATCGGTTAGCCGTTCCTTCTGCTCCTCAACGGTTCCCCAATGTTTAGGTAGGGTGTCGGGCACAGCGGTTTCGACCTCCACGGCTCCGTCGGGATAGAGTTTGACAGAGCAAAGTAGCGAGGCCGGCGGGGGCATGCCTTGTATACCGAATGATTGGGTCAGAAAAGGAGCGACTTCGAGCGACAGATGGGGATACAATATTTGTATGGCCAGAAGAGCCCAAACTCCACACGAGCAAATCGTTCCGGCCTTCTCTTTCCATGTTGAGGAGAACAGGAAGTCTTTTCGGAAAAATCCTAGAATCATCAGGATTGGGAAGATCACCCATATCCAGGCCAAGGAGGGGAAGGCCTGGGTCAATGCGAATAGCCCCAGCACCGAAATCAACAACAGCAATATACGTCTGAATATCCATTTGGAGAATTTCTTATAGGAGAGCATCCACTCCTCATTCGAATGATCCACGTCCATTAGAATCAGTCTGTTCGTGAATGTGTGGGTGACGAGGAAGATCACTAAAGGAAGCGAACAGGGCATCAGCATAGGCAGGAAGGCGAGTTTACAGGAAAACTTCCCAAAGGCGCCGACCTTCCAAGGTTGACTAGGCAGTGCGATGACAACGCTGGACAGGAAGTTCTGAGAGACCCTGAGCTTTCTTCTGCCTTCCCCCAGAGCCACCTCCTCCAGGCGCTCACGAAGGAGTTTTCGTCCGCGATGAAGGCGTTGTTTTACGGTGTTTTCTGATACTCCGAGTGCCTTGGACACCTCAGTGATCGACAGTTCCTTAAGGTAGAACAGGACGATGGCTTCGCTGATTTTTGGTGGGACTTGGCTCAGCGCTTCTTCCAGGAGGTCGCCTCTTTCGTTTTCCACAGCCGACCGTCTAGGACTCTTCGCTCTGGTGTCAGCTACCTCATAGTGGCCCTCTAGCTCCTCGGTTTTTACGCGTTTCTTTCGAAACGCGGAGCGGCTGAGGTTCCGCGTGATACTGCCCAGCCAAGCACCGAAGGCTTCGGGTTTTGCAAGGGTTCGCAAGGCCGCGTACGCCTTAACCATGGCCTCCTGCGCCACATCTTCCGCAGCCTGGACGTCCCGCAGGTGGCTGTAGGCGATGGCGTGTGCTCGATCGGCATACCGCTCCACCAATTCACTATACCTTTCGCGGTCACCGTCCAAAATGGCTTGGATGATCTCTTGGTTCTCTGCCATGCAATTGGATCCTCTAGTTCAGAGTTCAATGGGTTTCTATGATGATAGACTCCCTCCACGAGGAAAAGGTTATATTATATTTTAGGCTCAAGAAGGAATGAATGCAGAAGAGACTGCTTGGATAACGCGGTGCGATCCAGTAAGCGCTTGTGTCCCAAGCGGCTCCTGCATATCGTTATTAGTATAACCCTTGGTTCGTTTATTCCGGATCAACCTTAGGAAGTATATATGAATAAGACGCGATGGCTCCAACTGGCGGCATTGGCCCTAACCCTCGGCTCGGCGGAGGCCACGAAGGCTGTTTTCGAAGATACGTCCCCCTTGGCACCGGCCAATGGAATCGACCGGTTGGTTTTTGCCAAACTCTCCAAACTGGACATCCAGCCCGTCCTCTGCTCCGATGCCGTGTTTGTCCGCCGCGCCTATCTCGATATCATCGGCAAGGTGCCCACCGGCGAACAGGCCAAGGCCTTTATCGACGATCCCGACACAAATAACAAACGCCGCGACCTTATTGACCAGTTGATGGGCCAAAGGGAGTTCCTCGACTACTGGGCCATGAAATGGGCCGACACCCTGCGCATTAAAGCCGAATTCCCAATCAATCTTTGGCCGAACGCCGCCCAGGCCTATCATCACTGGGTTCGAACCTCCATTGCCGAGAATAAACCCTACGATCAATTTGCACGCGAAATGCTCACCGCCAGCGGCAGCAACTTCCGCGTCGGCGAGGTTAATTTCTACCGCGCGCTCCAAAACAAAACACCCGAAGGCATGGCCACCGCCGCGGCTCTCACCTTTATGGGCGCCCGCACCGAAAAATGGGAAGAAGAGCGACTGCGGAACCTCACCGTTTTCTTCTCGCAGGTCGGCTACAAACCCACCAGCGAATGGAAAGAAGAGGTCGTTTTCTGGGATCCGCTCCAAACCACCAAGGTCGATGGAAACGCCGCGCCCGGAAACAAAAAAGTCACCACCGTCATCGCCCCAAACACCAACCAAGCACCCCTAGCTGTTGAACGGCCAGCCATGGCCACCTTCCCCGATGGAACAAGCGTCAAGCTGTCCGGCAACCGCGATCCGCGCGAAGTATTCGCCGACTGGCTGATTACCCCCGAAAATCCATGGTTCGCCCGTTGCGCCGTCAACCGCGTCTGGGCTTGGTTGCTGGGTCGCGGAATCATTCACGAACCCGACGACATCCGCGACGGCAACCCGCCCTCAAACCCCGAACTGCTGAACTGGCTCACCAAGGAGTTCATTGCTCACAACTACGACATGAACCATCTCTATCGACTGATCCTCAACTCCAGAACCTACCAGCTCTCTTCCGTTTCCAACGTGGAAAACCCGGAAGCCGCCGCCCAGTTTGCCGCCTATCCGCTGCGTCGGCTCGAGGCCGAAGTGATCATTGATGCCATCAACGACATCGCGGGAACCACCGACCTCTATACCAGCGCCATCCCCGAGCCCTTCACCTATATACCCAAAGACCAATCCGCCGTATCCATAGCCGACGGAAGCATCACCAGCTCCTTTCTCGCCCTGTTTGGCCGTTCCGCGCGCGCCACCGGCATGGCCAACGAGCGCAACAACCAGATCACCCCGCCGCAATGGCGCCACCTGCTCAACTCCGGCCATATCCAGGAAAAAATCGAGCGTGGGCCGAACATGAAAAAACTGCTTACGAAGCGAAAGAATCCAGAGGAGTTGATCGACTCGCTCTACCTCACCATCCTCTCGCGCTACCCCACCGAAGCGGAAATTGAAGCCGTCATGTCCTACGGGAATATCGGCGCGACCAAACAACCGCCAAAACAAAAGAACAAAACCAAGCTGAGCAACGCCCAGAAGAAAAAGAAGGCTGCGCAAGCAAAAGCGATGGCCAAAACTCAAATAAACGACTGGATCGACATCACCTGGTCGCTGCTCAACAACCCCGAATTTATCTACCGGCATTAATCCGAGGAGCACATCATGAACGCAAACGTAAACATCTCCCGTCGCAACGCCCTCCGCAAAAGCCTCGCCACCACCGGGGGCCTGATCATGGCCAACGAGCTATACGCCGGCAAGGCCCCCGCCGCACCGCCCGCCGACATTAAGGCGAAGTCGGTGATTCAGGTGTTCCTCTGGGGAGGCATGTCGCACATCGATAGCTGGGATCCCAAACCCGATGCCGGACGTGAATATATGGGCGACCTGCCCGGCGTCATCGACACCAACGTAGACGGCATACAAGTGGGTCAGCTCTTTCCCGAACTCGCCAAACAGGCCGATAAATATTCGCTCATCCGCAGTATGACACATGGAATCAACGGCCACGAAACCGCCGCCTACTATATGCAAACCGGCCACACCCGCGAAGAACGCCTGGCCTATCCCAGCGTCGGCGCCGTCTTTGCCCGCTTCAAGGAAGAGGAATACAAAGGCCTGATTCCGCCCTACGTTGTTCTCACCAAACCCCAAGGCCGCTTTTCCGAAGAAGGCTTCATGGGGCCGAAGTACAAACCGTTCGCCACCGGGGGCGACCCCAATGCCGCCCGCTTTGAAGTGGAAGGAATTGTCGCGAAAGGCATCACCGACGAACGGCAGAAGGCCCGCCGCGAACTGCTGGCCAAAACCGACACCCTCGGAAAGTCGCTCATATCCCCCGTCCTCAGCGATGCCCGGTTCTGCAAGGACAAAGCCTACGAGCTGATCCTTGGCTCCGGCAAAGATGTTTTCGACCTGTCCAAAGAAGACGACAAACTACGTGAGCGCTACGGCCGTAACACCTTTGGGCAGGAATGCCTCGTGGCCCGTCGGCTCGTCGAAACCGGCGTCCCCTACGTGGTCATCAACTTTCCCGGCGGTTGGGACACCCATAAAGGCCATTTCGCGCGGATGCGCCAGCAATGCCCGAACCTCGACCGCGGGCTCGCCGCGCTACTCGAAGACCTGTCCGATCGCGGACTGCTCGAAAGCACCCTTGTCTGGTGCTGCGGTGAGTTTGGACGCGGCCCCAAAGTCGACTGGCAGCCCCCTTGGAACGGCGGGCGCAACCACTATGGCAAGGTCTTCACCGCCCTCGTGGCCGGCGGCGGCTTCAAAGGCGGAGCCGTGGTTGGTTCCTCCACCGCCAAGGCCGAAGAGGTCAACGAACGCCCGGTCTATCCCGGCGATTTCATCGGCAGCATCTATGAACTGGCCGGCATCGACTCCGATGCATTGCTGCCGCACCCGCTCGGCCTCGAAGCCCGCGTGCTGCCGGGCGAACCGCACGTCGTTATCGGCGGCCGTTTGAGGGAGATTATGTAACATGAACAAACCGCGCCTCATCATCCTTTGTCTCTTCGTCCTGGCCGGAACGCAGGTCTTCGCCCAGAAGACGGCCAATCTTCCCTACATCGGCTATGTCTACCCCGCCGGTGGACAGCAGGGAACCACGTTCACGGTCCGGGCCGGCGGACAGCGGATCGACACCACTACCGGTGCCGTCGTTTCCGGCAAAGGCGTCCGCGTCACACTCAAAGAGTGCTATACCCGGATCGGGAACCAGGAAATGAGGCTCCTGAAAGAGCAGCTTAAACTCCTGAAAAAGAGCAAAGGGGAGCTGGACGAAGAAACGTTGCGGATCAAAGAAAAAGTGGAGACGCGCGTTCGAGAGGAGGAACGCAATCCAGCGAGCCGGTCGCTCTCCACCCTCGCGGAGTTCCATATCACCATCGCCCCCAACGCCAAGCCCGGCCTGCGCGAAATCCGCCTCAAAACCACCCGCGGCCTCTCCAATCCGCTCTCCTTCTACGTAGGCCGCATTCCGGAAACCACCCGCGCGTCCATGAAGATTTCCAAATTCCAGACCCTCGGGAAAGAACACCTCGCGCTTCGCAAACGGGCTGCAGCGGACGAGGAAAAAACCATCTCGCTGCCCTGCACCGTCAATGGGCAAGTCGCCTCCGGCGAAATCAACCGCTACCGCTTCAGCGCCGAAAAAGGCCAGCGCTTAGTCATCTCCACCCTCGCCCGCCAGCTGGTTCCCTATATCGCCGACGCGGTGCCCGGCTGGTTCCAGCCCGTCATCACCCTGAAGGACGCGGACGGAAACGATGTCGCCTTCAACGACGACTACCGCTTCAAGCCCGACCCCACCCTGCTCTATGAAGTCGAGGAAGCCGGCGAATACGTCCTCTCCATCAACGACTCCATCTACCGCGGCCGCGAGGACTTTGTCTACCGCATGACCCTTGGCGAAACACCCTTTGTCACCGACGTCTACCCGCCCGGAACCGCGGAAGGCAAAAAAATCAGACCCAAAATGAACGGCTGGAATCTGGGAAAGTACAACATCAAACTGGCCACCCCCAACCCGACCGAAGGCATCTATCCCATCGCCGCCGACCGGGGTGACGACATTTCCAACATCATTCCCTTCGCGATCGACACCCTGCCCGAACAGATGGAAAAGCCCAAAAACTCCGTCCAGCAGGTCTCGCTGCCCATCATCGTTAACGGGCGCATCGAAGTTCCCGGCGATCAGGATATCTATGAATTCACCGCCGCCGAAGGTGACACGCTGGTTGCGGAAATCAACGCGCGCCGGCTCGATTCGCCGCTCGACTCCATCATCAAGCTCATTGCGCCCGACGGAAGCCTGCTGGCCCTCAACGACGACCATGCCGACCCCGCGTCCGGTCTGAACACCCACCACGCCGACTCATACCTCCGGTTACAACTTCCGACCTCCGGTACCTACCAATTGCAACTCTCCGACACCGCGCAAAAAGGAGGGCGGGCCTACACCTACCGGCTGCGCCTCAGCCCCCCGCGCCCCGACTTCGCGTTGCGCACCGTTCCTTCCCGTCTCTACATAAAAGGCAACAAAGCCAAGCTTGAGGTCTTTGCCGTCCGTAAAGATGGATACGAAGGCCCCATCAACCTGCAGGTCAACACCGAAGGATTCTCCGCGAAAAGTGCGTCCATCGCCGCCGGCGAAGAAAAAGGCCAGATCCTCATCACCTGCAACCCGAAGGGACTTCCCAACCCCGCCCCCATCACCATCACAGGAACCGCCACTATCGACGGACAGGAACTTACCCGCGACGCCGTCCCCTCCGAAGATTGGATGCAGGCCTTCCTCTGGCGACACCTCGTCCCTTCCCAGGAACTGCTTGCCTACCGCGCTGAAAAGATCACCAAAAAACAGATCCCGCTCCCCGCCGAGCCCGACCTCTCCGATTTAAACAAGGATGTAAAAAAAGACGACAAAGCCCGCAAACAACTCATCGGCCGCGTCAAACGAATCGGCATGCTCTATCAGAACGGCCTCATGACCGACGACTTCTACACCAAAACCGTCTCCGACCTCATCGCCTACCTCGACGCCGAATCCCCTAATTAAATTGAGTTCCCGAAAAGCCACGGAAGGATATGCCCGGACCATGAAGATAAATAAAACCTCACGCCGCGAACCATATGGCATATAGGAGCGATTTGAAGCCTACTCGACAGAAAGCAACGAAATCAGCCCTTCTACTCGGGATGATGTTTATTGCCGGAACTGTGCTGGCCGAATCCCCCCATGGGTTTCAATCTCTGTTTAACGGAAAAGACCTCACAGATTGGGACGGTATCCCGGCGCTCTGGAAGGTCGAGGACGGGCAAATTGTCGGGTCAACGGTCAATCATCCACTTGAAGCCAACTCCTTTCTCATTCACAAGAACCTGAAGGTCGGGAATTTTCACCTTAAAGCAAAACTAAGGATGCTGGGCGGGAACAACTCCGGTATCATGTACCGCGCACAGCCCATTGCCGATATTCCATTTGCCTTGTCCGGTCCGCAAATGGATATCCATCCCAAACCGGAATATCAGGGCATGTACTACAGCGAAAAAACGGGACGCGGCATTGTGGCGCGGCGGGGCCAGCAGGTTTCCGTTTCCCCGAAGCTCAATGCCAAGGGCAAATCCAAAGCCGAGGTTACCGGTACATTTCCAACGGAACCCCTTTTCAATCTGGCGGAATGGAACGAATATGAAATCATTGCGGTTGGAAATCGTCTGATCCACAAAATCAACGGCGTGGTGACGGTGGATGTGGTTGACCATGATCCGCGCACCGCCTCTGAAGGGGCCATCGGCTTCCAGCTGCATCGCGGCGTTGAAATGACCATTTTTGTGAAAGACGTAGAAGTGGAACATCTCAGCGAAGCAGAAGGCATCAAGGCCATCGGGACATTCCTGAAGCAGTGACTTATAAAAAAACAGGCGTAAGGGATAGGCCCATGCCTAAAGATTCAACCTTCGCACTTCTCCCTATACCGAATGCCCTAGCTTGCCCCTCCGAAGACTGGATGCAGGCCTTCCTCTGGCGGCACCTCGTTCCTTCCCAGGAACTACTGACCTACCGTTTCGAAAAGACCACCGAGCAGCTGATCCCGCTCCCCACGGAACCCGACATCTCTAACTTGAATGAGGGAGTCAAAAAAGACGACAAGGCCCGCAAGCAGCTCATCGGCCGCGTCAAGCGAATCGGCCTCATGACCGACGACTTCTACACCAAAACCGTCACCGAGCTGATCGATTATCTCGAAGTCGAATCCCCGAATTGAGTTTTCAGCAAACCGCTTTTCAGACGTCTGGAGGACTCGCCCTGGGAAATGCTACAGATCACGGGCTGGCACCTTTCCACGAGCTGAATATTCGGGCGTTGAGTGGAGCCTAAGCTCCGC
>CAZAPF010000073.1:0-15849 GCA_964486885.1 uncultured Verrucomicrobiota bacterium | reverse complement strand
CCCGTCGGTTGTAATTTGGCCACCAGCAATCGCCGTAGTAATCTCATTGGTAAGGGTGGCAAAATGAGTTGAATTCGTGGCATTAACAATCAGCGTGCCGTCGCCGGACACATCCATCGTGCCGGCCGTAAAGAAAGTCACATTGCTAAACGTCATCGTGCCGTCTGTCAGGTTTAGGTGGCCTACGCCTTCCAAAGTCGCCCCATTAAAGGTTCCCGAATTATTGAAGATATTCCCTACATCGAGATTTCCACCAGCATTGATAGTTCCATAATTGTTGTACTCAACTCTACTAGTAGTCCCAGCAAGATAGCTCGTCAGGTTAATCACTCCATAATTCCACAATCTCGCATTTTTCCATCCATCAATAGAAGTCGCGTTCAGAATCCCATTAAACGCAACCGTCAGATTACCTCCCGACCCCGCAGGATTATTCAATCCACTGTTCAACGTAAAGATAGCTGCCTCGGCAGTGGAGTTAGTGATCAAAACGCTCGCATATCTGGCAATATTAGCATCGTTTGTGCTTGTGGGCACACCATCATCCCAGTTATCAGCATTCTCCCACAGGCCAATAGCAGTAATATTCGTGAATACGCTAGCATATCCTGCGCTGGCCAATCCCAACATGATCAATCCTATTAGCATCCTCTTCATCCTCTTCTCCTTTTGTTCGGTTTAGTTTTTGCTAAAGCAACGATCCGATTAAACCGCCGCCCGAAACGCCTTTCTGATGATAGATTGTCATTAAGCGCCATCCCTGACTTTTTGTCAACCTACACATTTGTGTAGGGGTGTTCCGCTTCCGTTTTAGCCGGTTTTGTGGTTTAGTTGACTGATTATGAAGTGCGCAATCCATCTCCTGACCGCCCTGCTCCTCTTCGGCTGCACCCCCGAGCCGAGTCAGCTTGAACAGGAACTGGCCGCCACCGAAAAAAAACTGGCCGAACTGCCGCGCATGAAAATCGATACGCTCGTCCCGACCCTGGGCTACAGCTCTGAATTTATGGAGCGCGAAGACGATGGCGATCGCATCACCATTACGTTCCCCGAACCCAAGCCGATCGATACGGTGGTGCTGGTTCCAGTCAACTTCCTCAACAGCAAAAACGAGTATCAGGCCATCGGATTCCCCGTTCGTTTTAAAATCGAAGCCCAAACCGCCGACGGAAAGATCTTCACGATTGCAGACCATACCGCCGCCGATTTCCCCTCGCCCGGAATCACGCCGGCGGTGTTTTCCTCCACGGATGCACAACCCGTAAAAACCCTCACCCTGACCGTCATCCGGCTGGCGCAGGCGCAGATCATGTATCCCACCAAACACATTTTAATGCTGAACGAACTGCTGATTTTTTCCGGCGAAGAAAACATCGCGCTCAATGCCGCGGTCTCCAGCAAAAACGAACGGCTTCAGGAAATGAAGTTCGACCCCGCTTTTCTGGTCGACGGCTATTCCTATTTCCCGCCATATGAGCCGGCCGAAAACAATCCGTATTTGAATTTCCGTTCTCACAAGCAGGAAGCTCAGCTCGTCTTTGATCTCGGAGAAAACCGAACCCTGAATGAAGCGCGGTTTTACCCCAACGATTTTTCAGCGGAATTTTCACATATCCACTCCGCCGCCGTTGGGTTCCCGATGCAAATTGACCTCAAGCTGTCTGCAACCCCGTCATTTGAACAGGCGGATTCGATCAGCATCGCCCGGTCGGACTACCCGGTCAACATGAGCAGTGCCCCGCTTTGCCGCAAGTTCTCCCCCATTTCAGGGCGGTACGTACAGATCACCCTCCGGAACGGACGACGGGATCCATACAAAAAGAAGCGGATCCTTTCCCTTTCGGAAATTGAATTGCTGAACAACGGCACCAACCTGCTCGACGGCATCCCGTTCCAAACCGCCGCCCCCCTGAATCTGGGTCAGCCCACTGTGATCTCGCCAAGCGTCCTGACCGATGGCGCGTCGGCGTTCGGAACCATTACTCCCAAGAAACAGTGGTTCCTGCAGTTGGCCCATCGCGGGGAACTCGAAAAAAGGAAGTCCACGCTGCTTCGAGAGAATGACCTTCGCAATGCCCGGCAGAAAAAAACACTCCGCACCCTGATCCTCAGTGTGCCCTTTCTCCTGCTGCTTTTTTTGCTGCTCCTGCTCTGGAACCGCTACCGAAACCGGAAAAAAGTTCAGCGGGTGCGCGAACGGATTGCCGACGACCTGCACGACGAAACGGGCGCCACGCTCAGCAGTATCGCCAACTCCGCGCAGCTTCTCGAGGAACTCACTGCCGAAAAACACACGGTCAAGGAAAACGAGCTTCTTTCCGACATCATCCAAAACGCGGAACGAAGTGCCGATGAAACCCGCGCTCTCATCCTCTTTCTGGAAAAAGACTCGTCCGACGGAGACCTGACCGAACAGCTCAGCAAGACCGCCCGCCAAATGCTGTTCGGGTTTACCCTCACTACAAATTTTCAGGCAGAAAAGCAGCTCAACCAGCTGCTCCCAATCCAGAAGTGGGACCTTCTTCTCCTTTTCAAAGAGGTGCTCAACAACATCATCAAACATTCAGATGCCGACGCGGTTGAAATCGTCACCCGAAAACACGGGAACTCGGTTTGCCTTGAAATCCGCGACAATGGGATTGGTCTTTCCCCAAACACGCAACCAACCCACCTGATTAAACGGGCCAGAAAACTAAATGCAAAAATAGCCTTTGATACCCCGCCAACCGGAGGGACGATTGTCGAAGTAGAACTATGAAAGATGAAATAGGAAATGGAACTCAACCGTAGCCAGGGGCTATAAACTTGTTCGCGTCGCAGACCCATTTTCATAGTTCATCTTTCCAACAACAGGTTACAAATATGAACCCGAAAACAACCCTGGCAATTATAGAAGATAACTCATCCTATCGGAAATCGCTGCTCGACATCATTGAGCTCTCGAAAGGTATGACCTGCCTCGGCAACTTCCAATCCGCCGAACCCTGCCTGAAAACCCTCAAAGAAGGGACGATGCAACAACCTGACATCCTGCTGCTCGATCTGAACCTGCCGGGCGAAAACGGGCTGACCATGCTCCCGCTTCTCAAAAAAGAAGCCCCGCAAACCGACGTGGTTATCCTCACGCAAAACAGCAACTCCCAAACCGTGCTTGAAGCGCTCCATCTCGGCGCAAGAGGCTACCTGATCAAAGGCGCATCCGTTCAAAAAATCAGGGAGGTTATCCGCGAGGTCGCCGAAGGGGGAACCTATATCGACTCAAAGCTTTCGCGGGTCGTACTCAGCGTGCTGTGCGGACAAAACGAGCCGAAACACAACCCGCTTTCTCCGCGGGAAACGGAAATCCTCGAACTGCTCGCCCAGGGCTTCTCACGAAAAGAGGTCGCAGATAAAGTGAAGGTCAGCCATCACACCATCTCCTTCCATATACGCAGTATTTTTGAGAAACTCGAAACGCCCAACCTCACCGCCGCCGTCGCCAAAGCCACCCGCCAAAAACTCATTTAAGGTTGAGTCCAAATTCCGGGGATCCGCGCCCGGCTTCCCCCCCCGGCCCTTCAACAATCAGCGGAACCCGCATGGTGGTATCGTCGAGGTAGCCTTTCGAGCGCTTGCCTTTATAGGCCGCGCCCTCGCCATGGTCGGCGCTGAAAATAAAGAGCGTGTCATCCACAAATTTGGACGCTTTCAGGGTGTCCCAGATCCGCTTTACGATGGAATCCATCATCTCGGTTTCCCAACGCAGCCGAGCTGGCCAAAATAGATAACAGGTTCAGCCTCAGAATCTCCCGATTAAACCTCCACAACGGCAACATGGATTTTTGTCATTGATCTGGAAGTTTTTATATGACAGATTTACCAGCATGAAAATTACACGACTGTATGGCCATCCCGTTACGCGCGAGTCAGGGCACCTGCCGCTCGCAGACCAGATTTATGACATTCTGCGCGAGGAAATCCACGCGGGACGGTGGAAGATCGATGAAAAAATGCCCAGCATGATGACCATTGCCGGCGAATGCGAAGTCAGCCGCATGCCGGTGCAACAGGCCATCGAACGCCTCGGTGCTGAAGGATACCTGCGGCAGGAAAACCGCTCCGGCGTCTATCTGGCCTCCATGTCGCCCGAAGGCCGCACCCCTATCGGCACCATCGGCATCCTTCTGCTGGCCGACTCGGAAAACGAACGCGAACTTGATTTCCTCGCCTTTGAACAAAAGCTCGTGCATGCCTTTATGAAAGAGGCTGAAGCAGCCAACTACCAGACCAAAGTGGTCTATGTCAGCGCCAAGGACAACCACAAAGACCTGAACAAAGCAGGTTATCTATTTGATGAGAACGTAAAAGGCATCATCTCCCTCTTCCCATTCCACCGCCCGTTGGAATCCATACTGGAAACCGACCGAATCCCGTTGGTGTTCTGGTGCGAACCCGATCACCGCTGCGCTCCCTGCATTGCCAGCGACTATGAAGCGGCCTTTTTCCATCTGACCAATAAAATCATCTCAACAGGACACCGACACATTAGCCTTGTCCCCTGTCCGATCCTCACCCCGCATGTTAAGGAATGCTATATCCGGGGCTATCGGGCGGCCATGGCGGAGGCCGGACTCGAACCTAATGAGACGCTCGTCAATGCCCTTAAGAACACCACCCTGCGCGACACGGCGGGATTAACCAAAGCGCTCGAAACAACCAACGGCACCACCTGTTTCCTCAGCATGTCGCTCGCCCGATCCGAACAGTTGATCAGCGCGCTCCAGCTCCTGAAAAAAGATGTACCCGGCGACCTCAGCGTTGTCAGCGCCAATCCGCCGAACGACCACAGCATGCCGAACGGAAGAATGCTTTCGGGCATCGGCTTTTCGCCCGAACATGAAATCGGCCTCTGTATTCAGTTCCTGCGTCGGCAGATGATCGACCGCAGATGGAAACTCAGCACCATGCTGGCCGCCCCCTTCTTTGTTGAGGGCGAAACACTCGCCGCACCTTCAAAATAGACGTTGCCCTTTTTCGCCGACGGCACCAAACACACATACCGAACTATGACAATCTGCAACAAAAGTGAGACCCCATGAAACCAGCTGAAAAACCGAATCGTCCCGCCCACTGTGTCTCCCTGCCAAAAAAAATCGCCTGGGGGCTCGGCGGTCTCACGAATGATATGGTCAACGCCCTAATGTTACTTGCTATGCCGATTTTTTCGCTCGGCCTAGGCGTGAAAGCCACCTGGATCGGGATCGCACTTGCCCTGCCCCGCGTCTGGGACGCTATCGCCGACCCACTGATGGGGCATATCAGCGACAACACCCGCTCTCGCTGGGGCCGCCGCCGCCCCTACATCCTGCTCGGCGGCATCGGGGTCGGCCTCACCTTTGCCCTGCTCTGGATGCCCAACACATCGTGGAGCGAAGCCGGACTGCTGGCGTGGTTCATTGCGATGAGCCTGCTTTTCTTCACCTTTTTCACCATGTGGAACATTCCATGGATGGCGCTCGGACTCGACCTGACACCAGACGTCAAGGAGCGCAACAGCGTACAAGCCACGCGTAGCTTGTTCGCCACAGGAGCGGCCTTTATTATTCCATGGATCATGCCGCTGGCTATTTACTTAGGCAAAGGCAATGAGGTCGCCGGCGTTGCCGACGAGGTCATCGGCGTCCGCACCGTTGGGATCATCGTGGGCGTCATCATGACCCTCACCGCAATTATGTCCGCGTTTTTCTGTAAAGAATCGCACACCACCACGAAAGCGGCTCCGAAGGTTTCGTTTATTAAGTCAGCCAAATATACCTTTAAAAACAAGCACTTTATCGGGCTGTGCATCTTTACGGCCCTATTCTGTGGCGGCGTCGTGATGGTCGGCGGCATGGGCTACTATATCAATGTGTTCTTTGTGTACGGCGACCTGCCGATTCAAGAGGCCAAGCAGGCTGCGTCCGAGATCATGGGCTGGGGCGGGACTGTCGGTGCGGTCGCAAGCCTGGTGGCTGTACCGATCATCTCCTGGTTTGCCAGTCGCTTTGGGAAAAAACAAACCCTGATCGGCGGAATCGCCCTGATCGTCATCGGGCAGCTCATAAAATGGTTTTTCTTTGTTCCGCAAAACCCCTTCCTGCAAGTCTGGCTCTCCATCATCATCTACCCCGGCCTCATCCTGGTCTGGACCATCCTGCCTTCCATGTACGCCGATATTTGCGACCGGGATGATCTCGAAACGGGTACGCGTCGTGAAGGCATGTACAGCGCCACCTCCGCCTGGTTGCTCAAAGTCGGCGTCACCATCGCCATGGCCGCCAGCGGATGGCTCATCAACGTCGCCGGCATCGTGGACTCCGCCGAGGTGCAGACCCCGGAAGCGGTGCTCAATATGCGGCTTTTATTCACGCTGCTTCCCTCCATCTTCACCCTCATCGGCGGCTTCTTCGTCTTCCGCTACCCCTTCACCGAAAAGGATGCGGAACGGGTCAAGGAGCAACTGGCCGAACGCCACGCAAACGCATAATCACCCCCAGCCTGGTCGGGTGCTTTGAGGGCATAAAAAAACGGCTATTTCGTTACATGCTGAACTCATGAACATAGCCGTTCCCACTTTTGTTACCGCTCAATTCTAACCTGTCAATCGCTCGGTCCGCATACATTTCGCGCGGAAAACTTCGATTTCACCAAATGTTTTCAACCAACGCCGACACCTTTCCGCACCCTCCAGCAAGGTTTGGAAACGCTTTATCCGCAAACGGGACAATCGGGGCGGCGCACGGCGGGGATGCGTTGAAAGGTCATGTTGCGCCCATCATAATAGAGGATGGTTCCCGCCAGCGTTTCCCCGACTCCCGTGATCACTTTGATTCCCTCGACCGCCGCAATGGAGGCCGCGATGGAGGATACCGCGCCCAGCACCGGAAACTCCCGCTTCCACTTGGGCGGATCTTCAGGATAGAGGCAGGCAAGACACGGGGTTTCGCCGGGAATAATGGTGGTGACCTGTCCTTCCATATCGAACATGGCCGCCTCAACCATCGGCTTACCCTGCTCGACGCAGGCGCGGTTCATGGCGAAACGTTCAGAAAAGAGCGGCGCGCAGTCGAAAACAAGGTCGGCATCGGCCACCAGCGCATCGACGTTTTCGGCGGTGATGTTTTCCGCGACGGCAACGATCTCCATGCGCGGATTGAGCTCCAACAATCGGCGTTTCGCGCTTTCGGCCCGCGGCTTGCCCAGCCCATCGTGCGTCATCAGAATCTGCCGGTTGAGATCGCTGTGCTTGACGTTTCCGGCGTGGGCGATAATCAGCTTGCCGATTCCCGCCGACGCTAGGTGATAGCACAACGGCCCGCCGAGTCCGCCGCAACGGCTCACCAACGCGGTCGCGCCTTTCAGTTTTTCCTGCCCGGCCTCGCCGAAGCCGTCAATCCACATCTGCCACTCGTAGGTGGCTTGCTCTTCTTCATTCAACGCAATTGGTTTTATATTCATCAGTTTCTCCTTCAAATGAACCGCAGCATGTCGAACAAGGAGTGTCGAACTCCGAAGTAAATAGAATTAACTCCTTCTACAGTTCCTTGTTCAACATTCGACATTCTGCGGTTCTTTACCCTCCCGCCACCGGGCTGAATACCTGCACGCAGTCGCCAGGACTGAGTACCTGTTCCGCGGTGCAAGGGGTATTGTTGACCAGCAGAAGAATCACCGGGCGCAGCGCGCCGGATTCATCGAAGAGTAATCCGCGGAATTCAGCGCCATGCTCTAGTGACTGAAGAGATTCGAGCGCAGTCGCGCCTTCGCCCACCTCAATCGTTTCTGATTCCGTTCCGGCCTTTTGCCGGATTTGAGCGAAGTATTTAAATGTAATTTTCATGATTTATCTCCTTCCACAATTAATCTTAATGCTAAATTCGCCTGCATCGACGCGGCAATACCCACCCGGGGCGCCATCAGGCCGCAGCCGGGTCGGGCTCCGGTTTCAAGGTCGCCTACCACATAGGTATTCCCTCCCATTTTCTTCACCCCGATGGTGTCTTCCGATCCATACCCCGCCAGCCCGGATGCGGCGACAAAAGGAACCTCCGGTTGCGCCGCAATAAAACACTGCATCAACATGACCTTCTGGTCTGCGCGGTCGAAGGCCTCAATCATTACATCCGTTTTTCCAAACATGGGGAAAACGTTCTCGGGCGTCAGCTTCACGGCGTGTGCTTCGAACTCCACGTAGGGGTTGATTTTCCAAAGATTGGAAACCAATGCGTCCGTTTTAAGCAGTCCCAGCTGATCGATAAAATACTGCTGACGGTTGAGGTTGCTCGGCTCAACGACATCGAAGTCGGCGAGGATGAGTTTACCAACGCCGATGCGCGCGAGTGCGATGGCAATGGCGGAACCGAGCCCGCCCAGTCCGGCGATGCCGACCGTCGCGGCTTTAAGTTTCGCATGCACGCCAGGCGTGTGGCGCGAGGCCATCAGGGCTTCAAGCTCTTCCTCCGAGGGGGCTTCGCCGCGTTTGATCAGGCAGACTTCGTCGCCGTCAGCAAGCGGAGCATCCACGCTCATCGCCGCCCCGTTGAAAATCACGACATCGGCCTCCGGCTTGAGCGCGTCGCGCAACGCGTACAGCGAGGTCCCTTCTTTGATTTCCGTGCTGCGTTCATTCAGCTTGATGTTCAACATTCGAGGGCTCCTTGGGCGGGGTTTTCCGAAACGATTTAACCAGTATATTCATGCCGACGAGAATAATGAAGCAGGCGAACATTCGTTTCAGAACGATGTCCGGGATTCCAAAGACGATTTTGGATCCGATGATCGCCCCCAACACCGCGCCGATGGCCACAATGCCCACCACCGATAAATTGATGGGGACTTCGGGGTTAAGGTAATAACGAATCGCCCCGACCAACGCCATCGGCACCATGATCGCCAGCGCCATGCCCTGCGCGCTCTTCTGCCCGAAGCCGAACGCAATGCCCAGGAGCGGCACCAGCAGGATACCCGCACCGACCCCGAACATGGAACTCAGGACGCCCGCCGCCACGCCACCCATCACATACCAGATCCACGGTTCCATCACATCTCCTCCTTCTGGATCGCGCCGTCGCGCAAATTAAACACCGCATCAGCCAGTTCGCGGGCTTCGTCCGGGTTATGCGTTACGTGCAGCACCGTGACGCCCGTATCCTGCCGCACCCGGCGAAGCAGTTCATACATTTCGCCGCGCGTCTCCTCATCCACCGCGCTCAACGGCTCATCCAGCAACAGGATCCCGGGATGAAACGAGAGCGCGCGGCCCATGGCGACCCGTTGGCGCTCCCCGCCGCTCAACCCGAACGGGCGGCGCATGAGCAGACCTTCAATTCCAAGCCATTCCGCCAATTCATCAACGCGTTGATCGATCCGCTTTTTCGGAAGCTTCCGAATTTCGAGCGCGAAGGCCAAATGTTCGCGGACGGTCATAGTGGAAAACAAGGCGCCATCCTGCGGCACATAGCCGATACCGCGCGTTGCCGGGCGCTCATTTGTGACATCCATTTCGCCGATCCGGATCGTTCCGTTTCGAACCGGCTTCAACCCGATAAGGGCCTCGAGCAACGTGGTTTTTCCACAGCCGGTGCGCCCCATGAGCGCGCCGTATTCTCCGGCGTCTAGTTTGAGCGAAACATTGCTCAGCGCAAAGCCGCCCGCGTGGACCGTAATGTTGTCGACCGCAATCATACCATCACATCCTTCGCGCCCCAAATGCGCGTAATGAGCAGTACCGTAACGGCGGCAAAAACCATAATGAGCGAAACGGCAACGGCCGCTTCGAGATCGCCGATACTGAGCTCCAGAAAGACGGTCGTCGAAAGCACTTCGGTCTTGTTGCGGGTCGCCCCGGCAAAAACCAGCAGCGGGCCGAACTCGCCAAGAGCGCGGGCCCACGCCAGCGTGAAGGCGGTAAGCATCCCCCGCCCCGCTTCAGGCAAAGCCACTCGAAAGAACGACTGCGCGCGCGTGCAGCCCAGGGTGAGCGCAACCTGCTCGCACCGGGGATTAATCTCGTCGAAGGTCGCCTTCATCGTGCGTACCGCGAACGCGGCGGCAACGGAAAACTGAGCAAGAATCACGGCGGGAATCTGATAAACCACCAATTCATTGAGAGATTTTCCAATGAATGGAAGCTCGACGGTCAGCGGCCAAAACTGAAAGAGAATCAAGAGGCTCAACCCGACGACCAGCGGCGGAAGGACAATCGGGATATCGAGGATGGCATCCAGCAGGTTGCGCCCGTGAAAACGGAAGCGGGAAAGCAACCAGCCGATCGGAACGGCGACCACCAGCGAAAGTAACGCCGCAAGCGTGCAGGAGATGAGGCTGAGCGTGATGGAATAGCGAATTTCCGGTTTGGCGAGCGCCAGCACCATCGGATTTTCAAAAACGATTTCCCGCCAGCCCGATCCCTGCAGCATATAGGCGGCATCGGCAACGAGCAGGAGAACGATCAGCAGGACATACGCCCCGCCGATAATTCCCATGCTCAGGAAAAAGAGGGAATCCGACAGCCCCACTCGCTTGGTAAATTTATCGTTCATTTCGTGTCTTTGATCTCACGTACAACCCACCCTTTATTCTTCTGTTCCCAACCGAAAGTGAAAGCCGGCCTTCACGAAACGCTCTTCGGCTGCGGCAATATCCTGATACAAGCGCCGGCCCAAAAACTTATAGTCGCTGGAGCTCGCGATACTAAACGGTTGTACCGCTTTAGCGTATTTCGAGTCAATCTTCACGGAGTCCACCTTGTCGCTTTCGGCCATGGTGTCGGTGATATAGGAAATGGTCGCGTCAACCGACTTCGTCGCAACGGTCGGAACGAGCATAGCCGACGACGCGGTTTGCATGACAACATTTTCCATGACTTCTTCATAAACCCCCATCTTTTCAAGCATGATGCGGGTCAGCGCGCCAATCGTGCACTGCTCGGGCTGCCCAACCGAAATTCGCATGCCCGGCTTAGCCAGATCGGCAATACCCTGAATATTTTTCGGGTTGCCTTTCGGGACGGCGATCACGATGGCCGCGTCGGAAACATCAACATCCTCTTGAAACCACTCGCGGACGTTTTCCAGATAGTAGCGATCGCACGCCATGTAGACATCCGGAAAGCCCGAGCCTTTATCCTGATTGATGGTGCGCATCTGGCCCGTCAGGATACCGCAACCGTTATAAATGGTGTTGACCGTAACACCTTCCCGCGCTTCAAACGCCTTGATCACTTCATCGACTGCGCGACGGTTAACCGATCCACAGAAGAACGTGATCTCCGGGCTCCAGGCCCACTCATCCCCCTCCACGGGCTCGAACCCATTTTCGGAAAACACCGCATTCCCCGCCTCACTGTTGAGGTAACGGGCGAAGCGAAGCGCGGCCGTCGGCTGATCGCTAGAGGCCAGCACCGCCACACTGATCTGCATGCGGGCCTCATCGAACTGCGGAATATGCACGGCTTCCATTTCCGGATATTGCGCCACGGTGGAATCCCAGACCACGCCGGCATCCACCGCGCCGAGTTTCACATCGTTCGCCACCTCTGGCACGGTCGGTTTAAAGACCCCGGTTTTCTCCACCTGCTGTTTAACCGCAGCCCAAATGCCGGCACCTTCCAATAGATTTTTGGTCTGCCGGCCAATGGAGGCCGCTTCGGGATTCCCCAAAGCGAGGCGAATATCCTGCCGTTTCAAATCTTCCAAGAATTGGATATTTTTGGGATTTCCCTTCGCCACGGCAATCACGGGGCGCATCCAGGCCAACGGCAGCGTTTCCGCGATCAGCGCCTTCTCCTCCGCCAAATCAATATAGCTCTGATCAGCCGCGATGTAGAGGTCGCCTTGGCGCGCAACCTGAATATTGCTCAACAGCGTTCCAGAACCGCCATACATCAACTGTACCTTCTGTCCATACTCCCGCTCATACGCCCGTGCCAAAGGAAGCACCGCCGGTTTTACGCCAGCGGCGCAATACAGCACCAACGCTTCATCCGTCGCGCCAGCCTGAGATTGGTTTAAGTTGGCGAGCAGCGCCACCAATACCGTCAACGCAACGAATACCACGATTGTAAATTTAATTCCTTTGCTCATTCCCCGTTCCTTCTGAACCCTTGATTTAAAACATATGACGCTTCCGTTTCCGCAGTCCGCGAAAATGAGGTGATTCCTCGTTGCTTTATCACACCAGCATCTACTCCTTAATCATACCCTCACAGAGGGCGATCTTGCGCGTTGCGTATTCCAGCGCGCGGTCGTCGTGCGTTACCATGACCACCACGCCGCCGGCTTCGGAAAATTCTTTCATATAATTCAGCACCGTGGCCGCGTTGTCACGATCGAGGTTGCCCGTTGGTTCGTCCGCGAAAAGAATCGACGCATTGGCAAAAACAGCGCGCGCCAATGCCACGCGCTGCAGCTCGCCAACACTCAATTCCGACGGATGGTGCCCCGCGCGCGCCGCGATGCCGAACTGCTCCAGAACCGCCGTCGCCCGTTGCGCCGCGTCCGGCGTCCTGCCCGTTGCAACTTCGGAAACCATCACATTGCCAAGAACGTCGAGGTAGGGCACCAGGTGAAACTGCTGGAACACGAACCCCAGGTTCCGGGCTCGAAATCGGGCGCGCCTGGAATTATTAAGTGAATAGAGATCCTGCCCCTTAATCGCAACCGACCCCGCATCCGGACGTAGTAATCCGCCCGATGCCAGCAGCAACGTCGACTTGCCGCAACCGCTCGGGCCATGCAGCGCCACAAACTCGCCAGCACCCACAACCAGGCTCACACCTTTGAGCGCATGCACATCCTCGCGGGTACCTTTGCCCGGATAACGCTTTTCAAGGCCTTTGATGATTAGTTCAGGATCAGTCATTTCTTAAAACCTCCGCGGGATCATACTGCGCCGCCGCAAAAGAAGGCAGCCAGGCGGAAATCGTGGCCAACAGCGGCATACAAACCAGTATATAAATCCGTTCAGCCGTGGATATCAGTTCCATGGCCGAATACCCGGCAAAGCGGCTGCCCGCACCGGAAACGACGGCCAGTGAAACAAAGATTCCCAAAGCTGCCCCGATAAGGCCGCCCAATGCGGCTTTGATCAAGAACACCACCAGGACTTTGGGCGAACTCACGCCCAGCGCCAGCAGCAGACCGACTTCATAGACCCGATCTTTCGCGTTAAGGAAGGTCAGCAGCCCAATCCCGGCCATGCAGATGATACCGATCAGCGGAATCAAGACCGCCGCCAACGCTTCGCGTTTTTCGCGCAATTGATCTCGTTTTTCCCGCATGGAGTTGATTTGTTTCCATGCGGTTTCCTTGGCCATCGCCCGTGTTTCGGCCCGGGCCAGCGCTTTGCTTTCCTGTTCGATAATCTTGGTGCCCGGCAGAATGGCACCCAGCTCCTTACGGATACCGGCCAGCAGATCCACGTTTCCGCAGTTGCACTCCAATGCCAGGATGGAATTAATCAGCCCCTCCTGACCCAACATTTCCTGCGTTTCCGGTAAGCTCATCCAAACCGTAATATCGTCCTTGTTGCCCCGTTCGCCATAGCATTCATGAATTTTAAAATGACGCCCGTCGAACGAGACCGCATCGCCCACTTTGAGGCCCAGACTATTATGCAGTTCGTACCCGAGAATCAATTCCCCCTCCGGCACGGGATTCAGCAACGGCTTCTGGTTGGGATTGCCATGCCGTTTCGGGACTTCGCCACGAATCCCGATCAAAACCACCTTCCGTTTGTATTCCGGCCACTCCAATACTTTCGTGAGCGTTGGAAGCAGATGATTCACGGTCACGATGTCGGACTGGGCCAGGCGGTTCACATATTCTTCCGGCATGGTTTTCGAGGCATAGCCTTTTTCATAGACCTCGCTCAGATCCTGCCCCTCAGGAAAAATATAAATATTGAACCCAAGTCCCTTCATGGATACGCGGATTTCATCTTCAAGCCTGGCCATCTCGATTTCAGTTTCCTCGACCTTTTCATCGATAAACTTCGCGGACTCCATGTCTGAGCTGCGCAACAATGAAATGGCCAAAAGGAAGGTGATAGATGCAACGGCCGCCGCCAGAACCAACAGGGTAAAATGCAGCTTCCTATAGCCGATTTCTTCTCGAATCAGTGTTAAAACAGTCACTTTTTTTTCCTCATGGAAAAACTAACCCCGACCACAACGCCCAGCACTACGCCAACCACAACCACCAGATTCCGGGCCAGCGGGGATGCCTTCCTTGTTTCCACGATCTCCTTCGCCACCGGCTCAGAAACCGATGTTTCCGGTTCTGCTAAATCACCCGTGCCCGTAAGCGGCGGCAACGCCCGATCATGCACTACCTCGCTACCCTCCAGATAGCTGTACCAGTCCATATGGCTGAGCAAATCGACGCCCGGATTTCCCAATTTTACCTGACACGAACAAGCGCCGCAGATATACGCGCTGGCCATCTCAATATTTCCGGGTTCAATTCCCTCGCCCACCAAGGGGTGCAAAAAACGTCCGCGTCCGAAAACAGGAAAGACCATGGGTTGATCGCTGTAGTGCTCCAGCCCTTCCACAATGTTCATCAGAATCCCGCGGAACACGGGTTCGGCCTGCGTCCGGGACAAACGCTTTACGGAAAATTCGACCTTCAGAGGAATACCGGATCGCAGAAAGTTGGACGGATCATAGTTGGCCATCACTTCTTCTTCGCTCATTCCGCCCGTGATGTTGCCCGAAGTTTCGATCACGCCGGCCTCAATCTCAATCTGTTCAGACTGCTTCGCCAGCGATCGGATCAGCACATCGTACGCGGCATCATCGGCCGCTTGATTCCCCGAATCCACCAGAACCCAAACCGCGGAGGTACCCGCCAGAATATCCAGCGTCACGGTTTCCACAAAAGCACTGGTCGTCAGCTTCTGAACCGTTTGATCCGAAAACGGTTCTTGAAAAACGATGGTCTGTAGATATGCCCCGCGCGGGTAAAGCAAAACCGCGGTGGGCTCCGTAATCTGCTCGACGACCGGATAGGTTTCGAGCAACCCCTGATTGGCCTCGTCCGTAATATCCACCACGTGCACCATCAGGTTGCAGAATCCGTCTTCCCGGTAGCTTTGGTTTTTAAGCTCCTCAACCCAGGTCTGGTGCTCCGGAGGCAACTCGCCCTTCACCGCGACGATCAGTCGGTATTCATCGCACTCCCATCGCTCCAGCGCATAGCGAAATACAGGCACG
Source organism: uncultured Verrucomicrobiota bacterium (assembly GCA_964486885.1). GTDB lineage: Bacteria > Verrucomicrobiota > Kiritimatiellia > Kiritimatiellales > Pontiellaceae > Pontiella. The sequence continues at coordinate 617 of CAZAPF010000073.1, read as the reverse complement.
CTGCAACCTAGGCTTTTGGCCGCAAATCCGAGCAACATGAACAGAACAAAAAACTTTCTACCGATTCTCATGTCTGGTTTATACTCTAAAGTACGTTTCTTCCTCAATGTTTCCATGCGCCAATCGTTTAACCAAATGCGATAAAGCATGTCGCATTAGGTTGGCGGGTGGTAAACGTTCCATCCGACGTCGCCGGGGGCTATGGCGAGACATGATGGATGGAACTCTACTCCTGGATGATCTCAATACCAGAGATGAGTGAACCGTATGGCTTGCTCACGGAGTTCATTTCCAGCAGAAGCTCGCCCGCGCACTTAACCTGCGTAAACTCTTTCATGACCCCTTTTCGTGAGCCGCCCGATTCGGATGCAATATCAAATGCGGCCAAAACCTGCTTGCCGTTGAGTGATACATCAAAGATGCGCTCCCCCTGGTCGACCCGGCTGCGTACCGAATGGCTGCGCCTACAACCCCAGACCTGCCAACGCTGCTGACAAACGTCACCTAAAATATCCGGCGACATGGTTAAATGTCGCAATCCATAGCCTGCCAAACGTGCTCCAGCCTCTCCCTCAAAGACGGGGGCAAGGGCGATCCCTGACTGCTACCATAGCAGT
>CAZAPF010000072.1:11180-16129 GCA_964486885.1 uncultured Verrucomicrobiota bacterium | reverse complement strand
CGTTCTTCCTGACCAACAGCCGGATCTTCCTCGACCAACAAAAGGAATGGTTCTTCGACCGCGACACGAAGGTTCTTTCTTTCAGACCGCCCATGGACGAGGGACAAACGGTCGGCGACACCGATTGGCAGCCGAATGTTTCGGTCCGCGTGCGTAGAACCGGACTGGAGCAGGTCTACGACACCGCATGGAATGAGGCGGATTACAAGGTCGATTACGTAACGATCGACGGATTGGCCTTTATCGCCAGCGGCATCTATATGGAAGGCAACATCGACCAAACCTACACGGCCGAGAGCACAACAATGGACACGCTTGTTTCCGTCAACAACCTGGATGTCGTCAACTGCAAGTTCCGCTATTCCACCACGGGATATTCCCGCGACGGCCGGGGTGAACTGGAATCGACCGATCCTTCGTTTTACACCCGGAATCTGGCCGACCCCACCGACACTTTTGTTGGCGGGGGGCAGAACATTATTCGGGGAAACAGCGTGAGTTTTATTAGCAACGAGATGTTCTTCGGAACTCGCGCCGGTCTTTTTATTGTCGGGGGAAATGCGGTTTTCGAAAACAACCTGGTCGACCATTTCTGTCTATACGGCGATGCGAACGATGAGCCGGTTTGGGTGGGAATCGGCGCCAAAACCGCACCGGCCTCTTTCTTGCCAAGCGCGTCGTCAAACAACAAGTTCCGCTACAACACGATCATCAACAGCGGCGGTGGAATGATAACATTCAGCGGAAAAGATTCCGAAGTCGCCTATAATCGTTTTCACAACTCCTATTTGGCCCGTCACGCCGAACATGGGGACGGTTCAATGGTTCACGTATACGGCGGCGCCACGGCCAGCGGCGTCCACGTCCACCACAACTGGATGAGCGGCTGCTATCCCTCTGACTGGCTTGACGAACGCGCATATACCGGAGAGAACACGAGCCGAGCCGGGTTGGGCGGTCGAGGGCTGCGTTTGTCCGAATCCACGACCGGTGGAGTGATAACCGATGGATTCTACGCCCATCACAATGTGATTTGGGATATTGGCGGATGCGGCATCAAAATGCCGAGGGGGGGTACGAATTACTTGCTGTATAACAACACCATCTTCAACATGGGACGAAGCTGCAATGCGCAGGATACAACCGGCTTCGCCGAACCGCTGATCGGTGATGCGAGGTCCTCTGGCATCATGATAAATTATTCGGAGCCCGAGCATCACACAAGCACCTACATCTTCAATAACATCATGCCCGATGTCCCGGTCGTCAAGGGCTCATGGATAGACGACGACCGCTCCAATCAGTTTGGCAATGAAACCGATATGAACGATGTTTGGAGTGGCGCGAACCAACTGTTGGCAGGGCTGAATCCTGCGCGTGCCAACAGTACCTATACAATAGTTCCGCAACCTGGAAATGGATTCGATACGCTTGAAACTTACGATTCGTTTCTACCTGATACAGGTTCAGCAGTCATCGATGCTGGATACACCATCTGTCCCACGAATCTAGTTGATGTCTGGACACCCCAGCTTACGAATTGGCTAAATTCGGGCCTTTTGCCGGCATCCTCGGCATGGACATCTGGAAATGGCTATGTCGGCAGTGCGCCCGATATCGGTGCCTACGAACAAGGCGAGCATTGGATTCCTGGCTCGACGCTCGGTTTAACGGAGTCAAGCCCGCTCCTCCCCACGCCGACGCTTAATGAATATCAAGTTGGAGCTGGCGATACCACGCCACCGACGCCCAACCCAGCAACCTGGTCGCAAGTTCCAGCAGCAACGGGAATGTCGAGCATTACCATGACCGCGTCCATCGGTTCTGACCCCAGCGGTCCCGTGAAATATCAGTTTGATTGCATGACCGCCGGCGGTCATAATAGTGACTGGCAGACCAGCCGTTCATATACCGACAATGGGCTGACGAAAAACACCAGCTATAGCTATCGCTTCCGTATGCGTGATTCCGAGGGCAATGTAGGCGCTTATTCCAGCATCCAGAGTGCTACCACGAGCAACGAAGTTCAGTTGGCCATCGAGACCTTTGAAAGCGGAACGCTTGGGACCTACACCGACGGCGGTTCCGATGCCGAATTGAATTCCGATACGAACTTTGCGCGGGGAAGCTTCAGTGGTCGTATTCGGGATGATACTGAAACATCCACATTGACGCTCACCGCGGGCGTGGATACGCAGGGTGCGAATGACGTGATGGTGACGTTTGAGTTTCTTGCGAATTCAATGGAAGATGGCAAGGCCTTCGACCTCAAATACGAAAGTGCACCAGGAATATGGACGACCCTTAAGCGATATACCATGGTCGCAGGCGGAACCTATGAAAACGGCATTTGGTATACGGTCGAGGAACCCCTCGCCGCTCCGCCCGCCAGCCTGCGGATTCGCTTCGAATGCGAAGCCAGCGGCAACGTAGACCACGTCTACATCGACAACATTATGATCGCTGCGACAGTGCCGCCCAGCGGTCCGCTTCCGCCCTCCTGGTTGGATGCCTCTTTGGTAAGCGGAGCCGACGTCAATCTGGCATGGATTGAAGGCTTCTCCGCCGACACCTACAACGTCTACCGCTCAACCAACAGCGGCACCTATGGCGCAGCGCTGGCCACTTCTGTTTCCGATACAAGCTATGTCGATGCAACAGTGGTTGACGGCGAAACCTACTACTATGTGGTTTCGAGTGTGGACACGAATTCGGTGGAGAGTGCTTTCAGCGACGAAGTTGAGATCTTTGTGGATTTCACGCCTCCGGCAGCCCCGACGGCTCTGAGCGCACTGGCGGGTATTGGCTCGATCGAGCTGGACTGGGCGGATAATGCCGAAGGCGATCTGGATAGCTACACGGTTTATCGCAGCACGACCTCCGGCAGTGGCTACAGCGTCATCGCATCAGACGTTGCTGACAGCGATTATATCGACAGCACAGTGGTCAACAACTCAACCTACTACTATGTGGTTACGGCAACTGATGCGTCCGGGAACGAAAGTGCCGTAAGTGCCGAGGTGGCTGCAACCGGGCTGGTTCAGGCTGCCCTCATCACGGGAGAGTCGGTGCATGATTTCAGCTCGGAATTACAGGCACAGGTGGGCTACGGCGCTACCAATATGGTGAACGAAAGCGGATTGACCGATCAGGGCGGTGATGTCTGGTACCATGACACCGATGCTCCGGGTTTAACATATCTGTCCGATGTCACTAGCGTCGCATGGCTCGAATTTGACCTGGGTGAGGTAACCACACTCACCGAAATCCATTTATGGAACGGGAATCATTCACTGTCGGGCAGGAGAGACCGTGGGGCGAAAACCATCGACGTTTACGTCTCAAATGATCCGGGTACTGCGGGCAACAACACGGCTGACGGCACCTGGGGCACGAAGATCGCCACGATCAACTTGGCTATGGGGCCCGGTTCGAACGATTATGCGGGAGAGCGCTTCGATATCACCGACACCGAGGGACGGTATGTCCGGCTCGACATCACGGAAAATCATGGGGATGCTTATACCGCCCTCAATGAAGTTCACTTCTATGCGGTTTCGGGGGACACCACGCCTCCGGTAGCCCCGACGGCTCTGAGTGCACTGGCGGGTATCGGTTCGGTCGAGCTGGACTGGGCGGATAATGCCGAAGGCGATCTGGCGGACTACACGGTTTATCGCAGCACGACCTCCGGCAGTGGCTACAGCGTCATCGCCTCGAGCGTCGCGGCGAGCGATTACACCGACAGCACAGTAGCCAACCACACCACCTACTACTATGTGGTGACGGCGGTTGATGCCAACAGCAATGAATCCGCGCAAAGCGCTGAAGCGTCTGCCCTGCCGGGATTCGTTTCGGATTCGGCGGTTTCGGATATCGCTGTTCTGGGTTCCGTTTCCGGGACGTTGGCGGATGCGAGTGTGAACGACAACGTGTATCATGCAATCACCGAGGTCCTCAGCGGCAGCACGTCGGCCCTGGAGCACAAATGGGAGTTCGACGTGATCGGCGCGGAACTGGTGACCTTCTATCTGGAAGCGCATCATTCAGCCAACAGCGAGGGCGACGACTTTGTCTTCGCCTACTCGACGAATGATGTGGACTACATCGACATGGTTACGGTGGTGAAAACGTCCGACGACGACACGGTGCAGTGGTTTGCACTGCCGAGCGGCCTGAGCGGCATGGTCTATGTCCGTGTGCTGGATGCGGATCGCACAGATAGCAACACGCAGCTCGATAGCATCAATGTTGACTCCATCTTCATTGTGTCCGAGGAAAGCACGGTGGCTCCGGCCGCGGCTTCGGTATCCGCTCCGGCGGATGGTGCAACGGATGTGGCCGTGAATGAACAGCTGAGCTGGACGGCCGGTCAGATGAGTGCGTCACACGAAGTCTATTTCGGCACCAATGCAACTCCGGTGTTCCAGACCAATCAGACCGCAACGGCTTTCGATCCGGGCACGTTGCTCAACGCAACCACCTACTACTGGGCGGTTGACGAGGTAAACAACAGCGGCACAACAGCGGGTTCGGTGTGGTCGTTTACGACCGTAGCGGCTCCCAACAATGCGCCGATTGCCGATGCAAAAGCAGCCGGCGTCAGTGAAGATGGTTCCGTGGTGATCACGCTGACGGGTTCAGATATCGACGGGGACAGCCTGACCTATGCGGTCGCGACTGCGCCGGCAAATGGTAGCTTGAGCGGCAGCGCTCCGGCACTGTCCTACACGCCGAACGCCGACTACAACGGTGCTGACTCGTTTACCTACACCGTCAATGACGGCACGGTCGACAGCGCGCAAGTAACGGTGGCGATCACGGTGAATGCCGTCAACGATGCGCCGATTGCCGATGCAAAGGCAGCCGGCGTCAGTGAAGACGGTTCCGTGGCGATCACGCTGACGGGTTCAGATATCGACGGGGACAGCCTGACCTATGCGGTCGCG
>CAZAPF010000072.1:0-11080 GCA_964486885.1 uncultured Verrucomicrobiota bacterium | reverse complement strand
CGACAGCGCGCAAGTAACGGTGGCGATCACGGTGAATGCCGTCAACGATGCGCCGGTCTTCGCGGTCGATCCGATCAATAGAAGCGGAGCGACCAACGATGTGGCCTACAGCGGTACAATCGCCAGCTCTGCAGCCGACGTGGATGCAGGCGACACGCTGACCTATTCCAAGGATACGGGTCCTGACTGGTTGAGTGTTGCGGCCAACGGAACCCTTTCCGGTACTCCGGCGGCGGGCGATGTGGGCACGAACAGCTGGGTGGTCAGCGTTTCCGATGGCCTGACCAACGATACGGCGACGTTGAGCATTACCGTCGATGCCCCGGCCGGGCCAGAAATCCGGGTGACGGAATACTACCTGACGACCGGCGACTTCAGCGGAACCACCGCAACGGTAACGCTCGACCAGGATCTGGCGGATGACTACTACATCCTGGTGCGCGGTTCGCGTACTGGCGATGGCGAATCCAATCCGAACAACGACTATGCTCGGATCAGTTCGGTGCCGGGCGGCACGGGTGATCTGGCCGATTCCGGCGCGGCCGATGCGATCGGACTGCAACGGCAGGTGGCCGACTTCGACTGGGAAGGCGTAGTGACGGTGGTGGAATGCGGAAACTCCGCAAGTCCGGCTGGCTTTAAGCTGGTGGACATTGTTGAAACTTCGCTGACCGGCACGTCCGGCACGGATACGTCGGCGGCCTGGAGCGATCTCGCTCAGGTGGTGCTCTTCGGCGGCTATCGCGGCGGCGGGGTTGAAATGTTTGGTACCCCGACCAGCCGGAAAGAGGGCACCGGTTGCTATACCCGCCTCTACCCGAGTGGAACCACGACCCTGAACTGGTCGCGCGATGCTGGTGGTGAAACGATGTTCGATGCGGCCATGACGACCTTTGTGGTCGAGTGGGGCAGCGAGTGGGGCGTTCAACATGTCAACGTGGCCGGAAGCAACGGCGGCGGTGGCGCGGATGCGACCGGGGAGTACACCACCACGGCCATCAGTAGCGTGGAACGCGCCAATAGCTGGGTCTGGGCAACCGGAACCCGTGTGGATTCCGGCATTGGCGATTGCTCAGAAAGCTGCTTGGTCACGCTCGGCGACGGCGTGAGCCAAAACGCGAGCGAGGCAACGGTTGCCGTGGGCTCGGAAAAAACCGATGCGTACGACTTCGATGTCTATGTGTTGACCCACGCGTCGATCGCAGTCGATTATCGCTTCAAGGCAGACGGCGATTCGACCGGGTTGGATGTTGCCGTTGCGGTTGACACGACCACCAGTGGTGCCCGCTTCGGCTGGGCCTACAACGGGTGTAATGGAACGGGAGCGGCCTTCCCGCGTCCGCGCATGTGGGCACGTTACACGGCCGATGGTGAAGTGACCATCAGTCGCGGCTATGACGGCCAGATGTTCCCCGCCTGGGTGCAGGGGATTGACTTCTCCGGCCTGAACGACTAATCAACAGGCACGAGCAGTACGAACCGGCATCGGCTTAAACCGGTGCCGGTTTTTTTTGTGGAGGATATTTTGACGCAACGGTTACTTTTTAAATGCGGTGCGATCGCGCTGGTGATTGGGCTGATTGCTGCCGGGGTTTTCTGGCAGATGCAGCACCGAACGGCCACGCCGGCCGCGCCGTTTTCTTCGTCGATGGCTGAAGCGATCGTTCCCGTAGAGCCCCCGTCGATGCCGGAACGCAAACCCTTGGTGGAAATGGATCCGTTGCCGCAGTCCGTTGATCCGCGTTCGCCTGCCTTGGAAAAGGCTCCGCCTGAACCGGTGGATGAGCTTGAGCTTTCAGCCATTTCTGCCGAGGAGGCGACGGAGCCGATCCTGCATCTGATTCCCGATTGGATGTTGGAGTCGGGCGATGTGCGCCGGGAGCGTGTGCAGGTGGCCGGACATGGGGTTGACCGGGTGCGCAGCCGCTATGCCTGGCCGAACGGAAGCCTGGTCGAGGTGGAGGTGTCCGATCTTGGGGCCGGAGCCAAGGAAGAGCAGTTTAAAGCGCTTGGATTTGATTTTGACCTGCAGGCGGAGGCAAGCAACGGAACTCTGCGCGTTGCGATGGAAGGCGCTGACTTTGTTTCCAATCTTGAATACAGCGAGGAGGACGGGAGCGGGCACGTGCAATACATCGTTGGCGGGCGCTATCTGATGGAGGTTCAGCTTGAGCATCTTCCGCTCGAATCCTTCCAGGCCTTGGAAGACCGCGACGGCCTCTTCGCAATCCTCCAGCAACACGCATCAGAACAGAGGGCGAGATGAATTCCAGGGCGCGCGGGCGACTTTCCAAGGAAATCGCCGACGAGCTTGGTATTTCGATCCACACGGTAAACACCTACCTGCGACGCATCTCTGAAAACTCCATGTGCACTCCCGCGCCGAGACCGTCGCCAAATTTACCGGCATATAATAACGTAACTCATACGGTTTAAAACAGTTGCCTCTGCGTCATTAGTTTAGGTGACATGACAAATTTTTGATTTCATGCATTATCTTAAGGGTACGTAGGGGATGGTGAGAATCTCCATCCCTCGCACGTACCAATGAGGGGTTCATGAATCAGGTTGTTTTTCGTTATTTTGTCCGTATTTCGATGGGGATCTTACTGGTTGCAGGTTTGCTTCCGGTGACTTCCCGCGCGGAGATTCTTTTCTCCGATTCCTTTGCCCGCACCACGTTGCCAGGCAATGATCTGGATGCGGACCTCGGCGGCATGGATGGGCTGCTGATCAGCAACGGAACTTTCACCGCCGATCATGTTTGGCTGGAGCCGCAGGACGTCGCGGATGCGGATGACACGAAATCGCTGGTGGACAGCGCCAAGGACGGCGAGCTGGTGGTGGCCAATGGTTTCGGCACTTCGCACGTCATGCTGGATCATAATTTTATTGATGCCGCCATTCTCACCAAGGGTCGCTTCCGGGTCATGCTCGATCGGGTAAACCTTGATACGGCAGCAGGTGATCGCTATCTCGGTTTTGGCGTAGGAACAACACGCGCCGAAGCGAGTGGTAGTGGTGATAAATACTTGAAGGGAACAGCCGATCTCTTTGTGTCAACGACGCTTGATAATGAAGTGCAGGTGGTGCAAAACGGCACCACCGTTTTCTCGGAAAACCAGGGAGCCGATCTCAATGGATCGACGCTTTCGGCCGCGTTTGATGTGATCAGCTTCGATGAGGGGCAGCCGGTTGAATACGAAATCTTTCTCCAGGATGCGGATCTCAACGGGGGCGTCGAGTTCAGCGTCACTTCAGGCTCGTTCTCCTGGAGTGATTCCGATGCGAACTATATCGGCATCGATAGCCGCGCCTCCACCCGATCCGTCGGCGACAACTTCGCGATCTACGCCGAAGAAGGGGGGACTCAGGGCTATCTGACCACGCTGGACGCCAACCCGCCGGCCATCGAAGGCACCGGCACCGTAACGCTGGCTTGGTCGGCCTCTAATTTCCCCACGGGATCGACCTACGGCGTATCGGCCGACAAGACGGTGACCTGGTCGGGGGGAAATCAGACCGGAAGTCTGGATGCCTCCACCGGCACGGTTGATGCGGTCGTCTATGGCGCAAACGGCCATGTAACCTTCACCATGGTATTCTCCAACGAACTGAGCGAAGCGGTTGCGACCAACAGCGTCGATATCCAAGTGTTTACAAACGAGCGGCCCAACGTGATCGTTATCCTTTGCGACGACACGGGCTGGAGCGATTACGGCTGCTATGGCAGCGAAGTCCATACGCCGAACATTGACTCTCTGGCGGCAAACGGACTGCGTTTTCGTAATTTTTACCAGGCGGCGCGCTGTTCTCCGACGCGTTGCTCCATCCTTACAGGGCTTTATACGCAGCAGGCAGCAGAGGTACCGCAGGCTCCGTTGCCGAATCTGCGGACGGACAATAATGTGACGATTGCAGAGCTGTTGGGTTCTGCCGGCTATAACACCTACCTTTCCGGTAAGTGGCATATCGGTACGGCTGCGGAGAAGGAACCGGTTAGTCGAGGGTTCGACCATGCTTATGGCATCGGAGCTGATGCGGCGGGCGGTAATGTGAGTGGTATTTTCGATTATTGGAACGAAGGAAAATTCTCGCTGGTTTCTCCGGATAACGAGATCCCGGCACTCAACTTTACCAATCAGTTTCATTTCACGGATGCGATCGGCGACTATGGGGTGGACTTCATCGATCACGCGCAATCCGACAGCAATCCCTTCTTCCTCTATCTGGCCTTCAATGCGCCGCACTGGCCGGTTTGCGCTCCATCCGAGCTGGCGGATCGCTATACCGATGTGGGGCAGGATCCTTCGGAGACGAACGATGTCGACTACTGCCTGTATGAACAGGGGTGGAACGCGATCCGGGAAAGTAAATATCAGCGCATGCTGGATATGGGGGTCATTGATGAGCGGTTTGTACTGACGGACAAAGGGGACGCGCCCGGCTATCCGACGGGTGTGGCGATTCCCGACTGGGATACGCTCTCCGCAGCCCAGAAGAAGGATCTTGCGCGGCGCATGGCGGTTTACGCCGCCATGATTGAACAGGTCGATGCCAATATCGGCAAGGTGGTTGCCCGTCTCGAAGAGCTCGGGGAACTGGACAATACCTTGATCATGCTGGTCAATGACAATGGCGCAAACTATGAGGGTGGCATCTTCGGTAACAGCAATAATCCCGGAGCCAAGATCTGGACGACCGCCGATTTACCGGCGATGGGTCAACCGCAATCGAAGTACGCTGAACTGGGCATTGCCGAGGATCAGTATCCGCGCGTCAATCTTGGAGGCGGCTGGGCCAATATCGGCAACATGCCGTACCGCCTTTTCAAGCATTTTACGCATAACGGCGGCATTCGAACTCCGGCCATCCTGCACTATCCCGCCGGAATGCCGCAGTCCATCCGGGGGACCTGGAACGATGAAATTGGACATCTGATCGATGTCATGGCCACGGTCGTTGATGTGACCGGCGCGAACTATCCCACGAGCTTTAACGGCCACACCGTGCTGCCGATGGAAGGCGAAAGCCTGATGCCCGCCGCGCGCGGCGAAGCCATGCCGGCGCGCGACATCGCCGTCGAGCATGAGGCCAACCGCGCCTTCTTCCGCGGCAAGTGGAAGTTTGTGACCAAGAACTTTAATTTTTCCGACGGCAGTTCGCCGGCGCATCAGGCCGAGCTCTACAACCTGGAAGAAGATCCGACCGAGCTGAACAACCTGGCATCGGTCGAAACCGAAAAGCTTGACGAAATGGTGCAGGCGTGGACGGAATGGCTGCTGCGGGTTTACGGTGTTTCGGATGTCGGTCAGCTTCCGGCCCCCAAGAACAGCAAGTGGGGACCGACGATCAATTTGGCCTACGATATCGTGGTGGACTCCAATCCAGCTGTAGCCACGGGGCCGAACGATCTGTTCACGGATACGTTTGCACGTTCCGACGATGCCGATGCGGATGCCTTCTATCTCGGCATGAGTGGTTCCCGCTTTCCAAACCTTGGACAGAACAACACCTATTATGAAGGGTACAACGGCGGGAACATTTCCATCTCCGGTACGCAGTTGAGGATGGGAACCGCCGACAACGGCCTGATGCACAACTTCACCGGTCAGGATATCCTGGATGCCGGTGGATTTAGCGTCAGCCTGAATATTGTGGATACAAGCTCCGCCACTTCGGCTGGCTTCGGTATTGGCTTGTCTCAGGCTGAAGCTTCGTCTGCATCCTCAGGCATGGCCTCGGCGGCGGATGGCTTCGTTGAACTGGATGCTTCCGGAAACCTGTCGCTCTACAACAACGGCTCGCTACTTGGAACGGTCGATGTCGGATCGGCGACCGGCACCGTGGCAGCCGCTTTTGAATTCGGCAGCTTTGCGGCATCGGGAAACGTGGATGTCACCGTCTTCTTTAATGGCTTGCCTGCTTTGTCCGTTCTATCCTTTGGCTGGGACGCTTTGACCAACAACTACATCGGATGGTCGGTCGTCGCCTCGGGGAATATCGAGCTCGATAACCTGGCGATCCGCAAGCTTCCAATGGCTGGAAGCCTGGCCTCGGCGTATGCCTTGGCTTCGGGGCTTTCCGGCGATGCCACCGACCCGGCGCGCGATGTGGAAGGCGACTGGCTCGACAATTATGCCGAGTGGATCTGGGGCGGCGATCCGAACATCGCCGACTATGAAAAGTCCAAGGTGGTGCTGACCGAAGCCAGCTCGACCCATGGTTTCAATTTCACATACCGCCGGCTCAAGGACGCTTCGATCTATGATGTGGCATACCATACGTATGTTTCGACAGACCTCGGTTCCAAGGTCTGGAATTCGGTCATGGTTGAGGAAACGGGGGCTGCAACTATTCTTGAAAACCCGAACTATGAAACCGTTCAAGCGCGCATTCCGGCCTCGCAAACCGGAACGAACGAGGTGCTGTTCGTGCAGGTGCGGGCGGAAGCGTCAGACTGATGTAAGTTAGGGGTGCCGCTAATTGGAGAGCGGTATCGGAGTGGAAAATACAAGCAGGAGAAATAGGATGAAAATAAAAATGAAACATCTTACACGGGCATTCGCCCTAACGGCCCTCATGGCCGCTCCGTTCACCGCACAGGCGACGGTTCTGTTCCAGGATACGTTTGACCGGGCGGATAGCGATGATATCGATTCATCGTCGGTCGGTATGAGCGGGATCGCCGCTCCCATGACCTATTGGGAATCGGATACTATAGCAGGTGACAATCTGCTTACCCAAGTGACCAACAGTGCCCTCAATATGGCCTTTGGACCGAATGCGAGTGTGGTTGGGCTTACGTCGCACAACTTCATCGATAGTGAAATCCTGACCGAGGATGGATTCAGCGTTTCAATGAACATAACGGACCTCGGCACCGGCACGACTGATAACCATTGGTGTGGTTTCGGTGTCGGTATATCCTCGAATGAAATAAACGCGTTGGGATTGGATTTTAACAGCGATGACGGTCCACGCGGAAGGTTTGATGGTTCCAAGGCAGGCGTAGCAGACATGTTTGTATGCTATACCCCCAATTTAGGTGGTGACCTTCAGGTTTTCTTCGGAAGTGGGGGAACGCAGATCGATGTCAACGTGGGCTCCGGTACCTTGAGAGCCGATTTCTTCACGGAGAGCTTTGATTCAGGAGAGCTGGTTAATGTCAATATCTACATGGATGACACGTTGCTGCTTCAGACCAATTTCACATGGAGTGGCACCGAGGAAAACTATATCGCCCTGAGCTCCCGTCAAAGTACTGGATTTGTTGTTGACGATCTGCTGATTGAATCCAAGACGGTTGTTCCGCTGGTCGGAGGGTTTGTCGCGGCTCCCTCGATTATTGAGCCGACGGATACTGCGGCTGCTGTAGAACTTTCCTGGATGGCCAGCGAATTGATCGGCGGTGCAACGTATGCGATTACTGCCGACAAGGCGGTTATTTATCCGGGCGGAAACAGCTCAGGTACGGCATTAAATGGATCCACGGTTATAGATGCCACGGTCGACGGTTCACTCGGCGATGTGGAATTCACGCTGATCGTTACCTCTGGAGGCATTTCCCTCACCAACGCAACAAGGGTTGCATCCGTGCTGAAAACCACCAGTCTGGATGAAGACTTTGCAACAGGATACACGGATGGAAATTTAGCCGGACAGAGCGGCTGGTTGGCCATGACGGGAAGCAATGCCTTCAATGTGGTGACCACCGGTGGGGGTAGTGCCGAAACGATGAGTGTTTCAAACTCGTTCGATACGATCGACGGTAATGACATAGTCTGGGATACGGCCGTGCAGAATCTTGCCGGTTCGGAATGGAGCGGCACCGTGGTATTCTCTTATGTCGTCGGTGACGACGGAACCGAGAAATCGCGGGTCATCAGTGGGATTACGAATACGTACAACATCGCAAATCTCAACGCCCGGAATCCATTGAATATCGGTCTGACTGCAGATGCCGGAAATCCATTCCAGCCCGGCGACAACGAAGATATTGTCCTGTCGCTGCGCGTGTCCGATAGCCAAGGTCTGCGGGTTCGTTTTGGTGGAGAGAACAACGACTGTGTGATTCTTTCTCGCGAGCAGATCGGCTGGGATCCAAGTTGGAATAGTGTTGATGAATTCGGCGAGCCAACGGCCGGGCCGGACTTTGAAACCGATATCATTACCTGCGACTATGTGATCCGTAAAACAACGGCATCGGATACCTACATGCTAATTGCCGATGTGACTGTGGGCGCAACCACCTATCAGGGTTCCGCTAAAGTAATCTCCCGCGCAACCGCCTATGCTGCCGAGGCGGTCGACTTTGTCGTCTCGCACTCGTCCGATGCCGATGGAAACAATGCCAATGTGGTACATATTGACATGGATTCGATCAGCATGGATGTGACAACCGATGTTGCCCCTCCTGCGCTGGCACCGATTGATATGGCTACAGCGACCGATCACCTGACGGGTACTATTTCATGGGGCGGTGCATGGGAAGCCGACACGGTTGCTCTCTACCGTTCAATCGATGATTCGAGCCTGGGCAGTCTATTGACGAATGCAAGCATCAACGCCTTTGCCGATACCTTCACTGTGGGTGAGGATAAAGAAGTCTATTTTTACACGACAGTTGCGAAATACGGGGCGTCAGACAGCCCGAATTCCGAAACGGTTGCGCTGCGGGTGATTCAACGGGAAACACTGACCGGATGGGGACGTGCTTCGGATATTGTTACCGGCCATAATGACCTTAGTTTTAAGGATGGACCCGCTGACATCACCGCGGTTGAAGTTGCGCCGGGAAGTTACATCCTCAATGCAGCCTCTATCGGCAACCAGGGAACGGATAGTGTGGTCAACACCAACTGGTACAATACTGCTGCAGCACCGGCATTGTTCGGCATCTTCCAGCGTTCATCGGGACAAACCAACCTGAGCAACTCTGGAAAATGGTCGAATGTCGGGCGCGATGTGCGTAATGGCGGCGGGGTCGGAACGGACGATGCGCTTCAGCTGGGTACCGTGGATGCTCTTACAGACAAGGGCTGGTCGGCCTTATTCTGGATTGAGGGTGCAGTCATTCCAACGGCTTCTACGGAGTATGAACTGGAAACCGGCAACGACTGGGGGAACGACCTGCATCTGGCGATTCGTGACGGCAGTGCCTGGTATGTGAGTGAACTCACATTCAGCGGGGCCGCCACGTTCAATATGGCTCTGTCTGACACCGACTGGACGCTGTTGACACCATCGACTTCGACCTCAAGTAATCTGATGACGGTTTCCGGCGCAAGCTTTGCTCCGCAGTCGTTCAGCAGCATTACTGCCGTCGGGCTTTTTGTTGATAACCGGCCGAAGGGTTCGAACCGTAAGATCCATTATTTCGGTTTGAATAATTCGACTGTTCTGACGCCGCTTGAACAGTGGACGGACGGTTTCGGCATCTACAACGAGAAAGCAGCATCCGATGCGGATCCAGATGAAGATACGGTTGACAATATCACCGAGTGGGGATTTGGCGGAAATCCAACGGACCCTGCGGATCAAGGCATTGTTGAGCGCATGTTTGGTGTCGATACCGGCGCGGGCAATCTGGTGTATGTCTATCCTCGCTTGAAGACCGATCCCCGTCCGACCTACACGCTGACGGAAAATACCGTTGGGTTGAACTCCGAAAGTTTTGTGGATAACGAAGGTACCTACACGATTACGCCCGGAGCGGACTGGCCGGGTGAACCAGACTTCGAAGCAGTCACCAACGAAGTTCCAACCGATGCCGATATTAAGTTCCTCAAGGTGCAGGTTACTGAATAACAACGCTCAAAGGGAATGGGGGCTGAAAAGCCCCCGCTCCGTTAGCTGGGTGAGGGGGCTTCCCGCCCCCCTTTTGCGTTGATACTTGATGAGTGGGCATGGGGTAAACCGTACTTTTTCCGTTGTTCATGCCATGGGTTTTAGTGATATGACAAAAAGGTGCGCGGTATCTGAGTGAGTGAAAAATAAAAGCAGGCTGAATAGGATGAAAATGAAACATCTAACACGGGCATTCGCCCGAACGGCCCTCAATGAAGTTCACTTCTATGCGATCCCGGAACCCCAAACCGCCTACGAACTGTGGGAAGAGGAATACGACCTGCAGGAAGGGGCCGAGGGCGATGACGATAAGGATAACGTCAGCAACCTGGCCGAATATGCAATTAACGGAAACCCGACCAATGCAGCGGATACCGGCCAGACCGGCATCTCCAACGACGGCTCGACGTTCACCTATGTCCACGCCAAGCATGCCACCGACAACAGCCTGGTTTACCGCTTGATCGATACCACAGATCTGGTGGACGGCACCACGCCGGGTACCAACGGATATGTTTCCCAAGTTGACGGCCCGGTCGTCGGGGACTACCTGATGGTTACCAACAACTACGACATGACGGGCAAGCCCGTGCAGTTCGTTGAGCTGGAGGTTGAGCAGTAATAACGCAGTAAACCTATGATCAAGAAGTGGTCGTGCCCGCAAGGTGCGGCCACTTTCAACGAAGAGGAGAAAAGGTCAGAGTACCAGAGTAAGCGCAAGTGATATTCTTTAAAATGTTTATGGCTAGGTCAATACGACATGAATGTGCCGGGGTAGTTTATCACGCGATGTGCCGGAATAAAATAACGTAACCCATACGGTTTAAACCTATTGCGTCTGCGTCATTAGTTTAGGTGACATGACAAAATTTTGATTCCATGCATTATCTTCAGGGTACGTAAGGGATGGTGAAAACCTCCATCCCTCGCACGTACCCAATGAGGATTTCATGAATCGATTTCGTTATTTTGTCCGCACTACGATGGGAAGGGGAGATCCTTTATGTTTTATTCCAGTTGGAAAAGGACGAAGCGGATGCCCGGGGTGCGGGCAGAGTCGAATCCTCATTTTTTAAATGAAAACGGATGTTGTTTTGATCGGGAAGGCCCTCGGCAGAAGAAGTGAAAAGGAGAATAGAATGAAAAATAAAATGATAGTAGCTGGGGCACTTTTCTTGGCTGCAACCGGGCTGGTTCAGGCTGCCCTCATCACGGGAGAGTCGGTGCATGA
>CAZAPF010000071.1:0-16831 GCA_964486885.1 uncultured Verrucomicrobiota bacterium | reverse complement strand
AATTAAAGCGAATGATGCGAGGCATGGTTCGGGAACTGGAGTCGATGGATGCGGTATATCCGGTGAAGGAGGGGAACACGCTTAGGCCAATGCTGCCATAGAGCATATTGTCATGAAAATTTATCAGAAAATCACAGTATGTCTTTTTGTGGTATCATTGTTACCGATACACGCTTCCGTTGCTGCGGCATTCTCGCCGCCGCCTAATGTATTGTTCATCCTGGTTGATGATATGGGCTGGCAGGATTTGGGCTGCTATGGCAACAACGTTTTTGAAACGCCGAACCTCGACAAACTGGCCGAACAGGGGATGCGCTTTACCGATGCCTATGCAGCCTGTCCAATTTGCGGGCCGTCCCGCGCCGCGATTATGACGGGGCGCTATCCGTCGAGCTCCGGATTCGTCGATAACTTTGTCAGCGAAACCAAAGGCGGAATATTGAAGCGAACGGAAGTACGTTCCCATCTGGAGCTGGAGGCAGTTACACTCGCGGAGAGCCTGAAGGCGGGTGGCTATCAGACCGGCTTCGTCGGAAAGTGGCACCTCACGAATAACGACGAAACGCATCTGCCGACCGATCAGGGATTCGATGTCAATATCGCCGGCGGCTGGAAAGGCCACCCGCGTGATGGTTTCTTCAGCCCGTATAAGCTGGCCCACTTGGAAGACGGTCCCAAGGGCGAATACCTGACGGACCGCCTGACGACCGAAGCGATTGGCGTGATGGAACGGTTTTCCAAAGACGATGCGCCGTGGTTGCTCTACATGAGCTACTACACGGTACACGCGCCGTTCCACTCGAAGCCGGAAAAGACAAAAAAGTATGCGACCAAGAGAGCGAAGAATCCGAAATATGGCGGGATGATGGAGTCGATGGACGAAAATATCGGACGTATCCTTTCGTGGCTCGACGAAAAGGGATTACGCGACAACACGGTCATCGTGTTCACCTCCGATAACGGTGGCCATAAGCCGGCAACGGATAACACTCCGCTCCGTGGGCACAAAGGCGATTTGTATGAGGGCGGAATTCGCGTTGCCTGCATTGCCGAAGGGCCCGGAGTTCTCAAGGGCGTGGTGAGCGATACGCCGATCCACGGAGTCGATTACTACGCAACCTTGCTCGAAATGGCGGGGATCAAAAAGAAACCTGAAGTCGCACCGGACAGCGTGAGCCTTGCCGCGCTGCTCAAAGGCGACACGAATTTCAACCGCGGGCCGATGTTCTGGCACTATCCGGTTGCGAAGCCGCTAACCCCGTTGTCTGAACCGGGCAGCGTGGTGCGAGACGGCGACTGGAAATACCTCTACTTCTACTCCGATGGGCGGAGCGAACTCTACAACCTGAAAGACGATGTAGGGGAGAAGAAGAATCTTGCCCAAGTGATGCCGGAAAAGGCGGCGGCGATGAAAGCGCTGCTGGATGCCGAACTCGCCGAACACTCCGCGCTCATCCCCGAAACGGGCGGCGTTCCCGCAAACCCCGAACGCCCCGCCAAAAAGAAGCGTACGTCTGGCGGCCTCAAGCAATGAGCAGAGCTATCAACATCCCATTTTGCATCGCACTCTGTCTTCTGTGCGTAACTCGTGCCGATGGTGCCGGGACGAACCGTCCCAACATCCTCTACATCGCGCTGGAGGACATCACACCGATGATGGGCTGCTATGGCGACACTTACGCGAAAACGCCTAATTTCGACCAGCTCGCCGCCGAAGGCATCCGCTACACCAACGCCCACTCCGTCGCCCCGGTCTGCTCGGTGTCCCGATCCAGCATTGTCACCGGCATGTATCCGAGCACCATCGGGACCCTGCATCACCGCAGCGGAGGCCTGCCCGCGCCTGCGTTCCTCAAATTTGTTCCCAACCTCATGGGCGAGGCGGGCTACTACACCACCAACCATAAGGGCGATTATAACGTCGTCGGTATGAAGTATGACCGGCAGGGCAAGAAAGGCGGAGACACCCCCTGGCGCAGTCGACCGGACAAGAGTCAGCCGTTTTTCTCCAAGATCGATTTTGGCGAATGCCACTCGAGTGTGACCAAGACCGCGGAGAAGGTGATCGTCAAACAACGCCTCAACCGCCTCAAGCCGGGTGACTTTCACGATCCGGCTGCCGCTCCCCTCCCGAGTTTCCATCCGGACGACCCCGTCTTCCGCCGTTCCTGGGCACGTTATTATGATGCCGTCACCCAGGTCGATTATCGAACCGGAGAAGTCCTCGATGCCCTCAAGGAAGACGGACTCTGGGACGACACCATTGTCATCGTCTGGGCCGACCACGGCGTGGGCATGCCGCGCGGCAAACACACCGTTTGGGAGCAAGGCACCCACGTGCCGCTGATCGTGCGCTTCCCCGAGAAATACCAGCACTTCGCCCCGGCTACGCCCGGTTCGGTGATTGATGACCTTGTCTGCCTCATGGACATGGCGCCGTCCGTCCTCACCCTGGCGGGACTCACTCCTCCCGACCACATGCAGGGGCGTCCCCTGCTGGTTCAAGGCGATGCCGAGAAACGCGAGTTCCTCGTTGCCATGCGCAACCGACTCGACACCCGCACGCAGTTCGTGCGTTCGATTCGCGATAAGCGCTATCGCTACCTGCGCCACTTCTTTTCTCATCGCCCCTACGCGCCCTACGAAACCTTCCAGTGGGAGGCGCCGATCTACGATCGCTTCCAGGAGCTGGCCCTGGCCGGAAAACTCGAAGGCCCGCAAGCCGAGTATGCGCGGCGCTTCAAGGATATCGAGCAGCTCTACGATTCCGAAAGCGATCCCGAGATGATTCATAACCTCGCGAATGACCCCGCCTACGCCGATGTGCTGAAGCAGATGCGCCAGCGCCTCCAGGACTGGATGATCGAGACACACGACCTTGGTCTCATCGATGAGCGCCTGCTCTACGAGCGTGCCAAGGGCCGCTCCCTATGGGAGGTCGGTCAGGATATCGAAAATTACGAAGAAATTCTCGATACCGCCAACCTGCAGCTGCTGGGCGAGGCTGGCATGGCTGAACTGAAAGCCCGCACCGAAAGCGATAACGAGTCCGTCCGGTACTGGGCCACCCTGGGACTCGCCGTCATCACGCAGACAGCAGGACCAGAAACGGTTAAGAGCATTCTACCCAGCCTGAAGAATGGTCTAACGGACCCCTCCCTCGACGTCCGCCTCATCGCTGCCGAAGGCCTTTTCAACCTCGGCCACTACGAAGAGGCCCTACCCTCCGTCCTCGCTGAGATCAGCCACCGCAACACCGACGTCCAGGTGCGCGTTGGCAACCTGCTCGATTCCCAGCCCCCCGATGCCAACAAGCCCCTCGACCGTGCCTGCCGCGCCCTCACCGGCCAACAACTCTACTACCGCTGGGGCATGGGAGCTTCCGGTACTCCAGAGAGTCCGTTGGTGTCGGTGCAAAGAAAACCCTTCATGCAGAAAGAAAGAACCAATGAATATAACTAAACGCTCCTTCCTCATCTCAGTGGCTCTCCTGTTGGCATCACTCGGTGCCACCGGAGATGAACGCCCTAACATCATTTTCATCATGGCGGATGACATGGGATACGGCGACTTGAGTTGTTACGGTGCGGAAAGAATCCAGACGCCCAACATCGACCGCCTGGCGAAAGAGGGGATACGCTTCACGGACGGTCACACGGGCGCATCCACTTGTACGCCGACGCGCTATGGCTTTATGACTGGACGTTATAATTTTCGCAGTTGGCTGAAGCATAGTGCCCTCAGCAGCAGCGCCCCTTTGCTCATCGAAGAAGATCGGGTGACGATCGCTTCGTTTATGAAGTCTGCGGGCTACGCTACCTCTCTCGTTGGCAAGTGGCACCTCGGCTACGGCCATGAGGAAGGGTTTGAAGACAATCGCGGAAACACTCCTCCGAACCTCTGGAAGACGCGTGGGAGCGGTCCGGATTGGAACGGCTTGCTGAAACCCGGACCCCTGGAAAATGGTTTCGACTACGCTTACGTCGTTCCGGTGGCCAACAGTTTTCCACCGTACGTTTTCGTCGAGAATCACCGGGTCGTTGGCCTCCGCAAAGACAGTCCCATTGGGGAAGTGCTATCCAACAACTACGGAACAATGGAGGGCGGCAATGGAGCCCGTTGGACCGACGAGGAACTGATCGACGAATTCGAAGGCAAACTGGTGTCCCAATTGGAAAGCCTGGCCAATAAACGGGAGCCTTTCTTTCTCCTATACACGCCCACTCAGCCTCATATTGGGTCTCGCAAAATAGATGGGGTAGCCCACTGGCCGCATTCTCGTTTCAAGGGGACGAGCCAAGCAGGTTTCTATGGTGATACCATTCACGAACTGGATTGGTCTGTGGGTGAGATTCTTAAGCATTTGGATCGCCTCGGCATTGCGGACGATACCTTGGTCGTTTTCACCAGCGACAATGGAGGCTACCCTCGCGAGTACAGCGGTCACTATCCGGTTGGCCCGATCTTGCGCGGTGGCAAGGGCGACCTCGTAGAAGGGGGCACGCGCGTGCCGTTTGTCGCTCGATGGCCTGGCAAGATCCCACCCGGCACGGTCTCGAAGGAAACCATATCGACCACGGATATGATAGCTACCTTCGCTGCCATCATTGGCAAAGACCTGCCGAAAGGAGCTGGGCAGGACAGTTACAACGTCTTGCCCGCCTTCCTGGGCCAAGCACTGCCAGATCCTGAACGCCCAATCGTGTTCGTCAGTGGCGGGACCGGCGCCTTATCTATCCGTGCGGGTAAGTGGAAGCTCATCGAAGGGCAGGGGAATCGCGGTTATGGGGAAATGCGCGCCAAGGCCCCCGTGCCCAATCCTGGCCCCGGCGCTCCACCAGACCAGCTCTACAACCTGGAAGAAGATCTCGGCGAAGCGAACAACCTTTATAACCAGCATCCGGAGATTGTTGAGCGCTTGAAGAAGACCTTGGAGGGCATTCGGTCAACGGTAGACTGAGATTTATTTAGGAGTCACCTAATAGCACTATAGAATAAATGATATTATGTTAGTTATCCCCACGATAGATTATAATTACCAAATCAAATGAAGATCAGGCGCTCTACATTATTCGTTCTGTATATTTCTTTTTTGCTGGGCATTTTTATTTCTGCAAATGCTGAAGAGAAAATCTCATTAATTGGAGATTTGGATTTTGCGGCGAATACAGATAAAAAAGACAGAACCCCCAATAACCTTCTGATGATGGATGATCCGGGATTCGCGAATAGGCAGAGCCTGAGTGAATTGTTTGAGAACCCTCCGGAATCCACAAAGCCATGGAGCTACTGGTACTGGCTGAATGGCGACATCTCAAAAGAGGGCATCACCAGGGATTTGGAGAACATGGCGGAAATCGGCATTAAACGCGCCATGATTGGAAATGTTACGCTAAACCAAACAGCTGAAAATCCGGTTGAGATGCTGAAGCCGGAATGGGTCGAGGCGACTCACCACGCGTTCAAAGAAGCGAACCGTATAGGTGTGGAGTTGATGATGTTCAATGGACCGGGTTGGAGTCAATCGGGCGGGCCGTGGATCAAACCCGAACAGTCGATGCGGCGCGTAATTTGGAACGAGATGGATTCCAAAGGCGGTGCATTTGAAAAGAACGTCCGCGCGAAAGGGGTGCCCGGCGACCGTCAGGATATCGCCGTGCTGGCGGTTCCGAAGCTCAATCATATTTCAATAGAAGGGGAACGAACAAAGACACAATACATCTTCTCGCATAACGAACCATTTACCGCTCGTTCACTAACCATAAAAGGGGCTGTGAAAGGATCCTTATTTTCCGTCCGCAATGGAACGCGCGAGCTGGTTGCGAAAATCGATGTGAAGGCAGGATTCGCGAAAACGGATTTCCTTGTGGATGAATCCCAAACGGTCAGCTTCGCCGATGAGAAGGCGCAACGTTTTGAACTCGATTTTGAGCCACCAAAGGAGGAAGAAAAGAAGAAAGCGCCAAAGGAGCCCACACCGGCCCGTGTGGTTCTCTCGTCCGAGCCGAAAGTCGCGCAGGTGCTCAACAAGCAGATGGGGCGGATGCATCCCACGCCGAGCCCCACATGGAACTCCTATATTTTCAAGAATACCGTCGAGCCGAAGGACGCATCCGTGCTAACCGACTCCAAACAAATAATCAACCTCAGCGATAAGCTCGGAGCCGATGGTGTCTTGAAATGTACGCTGCCCGAAGGTGACTGGCGTATCCTCTATTTCGGTATGATCACTACGGGAACTAAAAATCATCCGGCGCCCCCATCCGCAACAGGTCTGGAAGTCGATAAAATGAGTAAAAAGCACACCCGCCATCATTTCGAATCGATGTTCGGTTCATTGATGAAAAACATGACCCCAGCGGAAAAATCCGCATTCAAAGGCATCACGGTTGATAGCTACGAAGTTGGTGCGCAGAACTGGACGGATGGATTTGCGGCTGAATTTGAAAAGCGCAATGGATACAGCCCGATTTTAATGTTGCCGACCTTTACCGGACAGGTAATCGACAGCGCCCAAAAGTCTGATCAGTTTCTGTGGGATCTGCGCCGTACGGTGGCGGATATGATTGCGGAAAATTATGTGGGAGGACTTTGTGAGGTGTCGCATGAGCATGGCTTGACGCTTTGGTGTGAGAATTACGGACATTGGGGATTTCCCGGCGATTTCACTATTTATGGCGGCTATGCTGATATGGTGGGCGGCGAGTTCTGGATCACACCGAGCAACCGCGGAACCATTGAATGTCGGGCGGCGAGCTCCTCGGCTCATACCTATGGAAAGCGCCGGACCTATGCTGAGGCGTTTACCAGCAGACTTGACCTTTCCGACAATCCCTACAGCTTCAAGGCACGTGGCGAGCAGCTTTTCTGTGAAGGGATCAATCATTTTGTCCTGCACGTTTATGCGCATCAGGCGCGAGACGGGATGCCGGGGCAAAATCCGTGGTTTGGTACTGCTTTTCACCGCAACACGCCATGGTTCAAAGAAGCGCAGGGCTGGATAAAGTATCTACAACGTACACAAATGATGCTGCAATGGGGCAATCCCGCCAATGATGTGCTGGTCTATATCGGCGATTTCGCACCACAAATGATTGGCCCCTCCAACCCCGTTCCTAAGGGATATCAGTTCGATTATGTCGGCTCCGATGCAATTCTGCGCAAGCTTGATGTAGTCGACGGCAAATGGGTCACTTACGACGAGCATGATCCAGAACGAATTTCTGCGAGCTGGCCGGTGATGACGATTCCGGAAACGCTCAAATACATACGACCGCACATTCAGAAGCGGATCGATGAACTCGAGAAAAAAGGCGGCAAAATTATCCGTTCCGTTCCCGTAACCGCCCATCAGTTAAATCTGCCGCCCGCCGTTTCCGGCGAGAGTTGCGCAGTTCGCTGGATTGAACGCAAGCTCGGCGATCAGCATCTGTTCTTTATTTCGAACTTTGAAAAAACGGGAGCGTTTACGGCCAGGTTACGCGTTAAAGGTAAACAGCCGGAACTCTTCAATCCGGTCACTGGTGAAATTAAGAAAATCGCGCGCTACGAAGAGACTGCGAACGGAACGAAAATCGAAATCAATGTAAAAGATCCTGCTGATTCTTTCTTCGTGCTGTTCCGCGAAAAAGCGACTGCTCCTTCCGTCATACAAGCGTCGGCTTCTGTAACGGAACTCGATCTGTTTTATAACGCCCAAAACGAGCTCGTCGCTGAAACTGGAAAAGTGGGAACGTACACGCTGACAATGAGTGATGGCTGCACGCGTGCTGTTGCAGTTAATGCCGGTTCCAGTTCCGTGAGTATCGACGGTTGGAAAACTGAATCGACCGACAACGAAGGCTACACCGAAACACGTGTCGCTTCGTTCAGTTTTCCGGGAGATTTTGGTAACGACCAGCGCATGATTCTGGACCTGAACAAAGTGGAAATCATGGCGCAGGTCACACTCAACGGAAAGACCTTCGATACGCTTTGGATGCCGCCTTTTGAGTTGGATGTGACTGATGCGCTAAAATCAGGAACAAACCATATCGCAGTTCGCGTGACGTCCACTACGGAAGGCAAACCGAAGATGAGCGAATCCGTACAGCTGAAAACGGTAACCGTAGTGACGGAGGGAAAGTAATGAAAACGGGATTTAAAATGAAAATGTAGTTCAAGTATGTTGCTCCGCCGTTAGGCGGGTGAGTTTGATTTTGGCTTTGAGCACGGTTTGTGTCGCCCAAGCGTCTGAAAAGCCGCATGTGCTGAAGAGTTCGAATAATCTGATCAACGGTTTCACCCGGATCGAGGATGGCCCTCGTTCTCCGGTTCCCTTCTCCAATCCAGGAACCGACGTTTTCTTTGCGCCCCGGCCTGAAGGATTCGAGGACCGGATGTTCTACCGCATTGAGGGCGAATAGTCGTGATGAACGCACGGCACGATACTTCTGTTCTCAATCCTGCCGAACCGGGGGTGCAACAAAGACGCGAAGCAGCTGAGTCACAGTCCAACCATAATTTTTCCATTCTGAGTTGGGCCTGATCAACTACATTTATTATCCCGCAGAGGCGCGGGGAGGCAGAGGGGCAAATCGAATCACTTGTAGTTGATTAGAGCGGTTCGCGATTGAGATGCCAAGTAATGCCGGAACTCAGCCCGTAGGGCGTGGATCCGGCAAGCACCACCTGAAGAGAAGCCGAGTCTACGGGTTATGGACTAACTAAGGCACTCTTGCCCTGCTAATATGGAATTAACCTGAGTAGAATTGATCCATCATGGCTCGACAGAAGAGGATTGCCACAAAGAGGCACAAGAAACACTAAGACAAGCACGTCCGGGAGGACCTTCGTGCATTTTGTGGGTTCTTCACGGAAGTGCGTTTCGGCACAGGTTAAGACTGTTCATTAAGGATTATTTTGCCCACAGATCTAACACTAATGGGCGGCAGAAATTTATCCCGGCTACGCCGCGTCGCTAATCGCTTAAATTTCTGCCTCAAAGTACGAGACGTTTCCATTCCAATGTGCCCTTGTGGCCAAAGTTTATGAGATAGCCAACTTTTTTACCGGTGATTGCCAGATAGTTAAGCAATTGTGATTCATGCTCCGGAAGTAATTGTTTCACAGCCTTCAGCTCAACAATGATTTCATCAAAAACGAAGAGATCCGGAATAAAGTACGGTTTCAGTTTGATCCCTTTGTAATAAACATCCAACCGTAACTGAGGGTCATTTGGGATCTTTCGACGCTGAAGTTCAGCTTCCAGGGAGGCCTGATAAATGTCCTCCGAAAGATGATGCCCTTGCTCATTATAAACTTCCAAGGCTGCACCGATCAGTTGATATCCCTCGTCTTTAAATAGAAAATCATTCATAGGCTCATGAGAATACAGTCGGACACATAGCCATAAAGACTTTTTAACTCAAAACAGCCAAGCTGTCATTTTTGAGCGATCAGCGACAGTGCGGAGCGGTGGCAAAAATGATAGCTTGTTAGTGATCGATCTGTGGGCAAAAAAATCGGTTAGCAAAGTTACCTAACTTTCAAGACGCACTTCCGTGATGAGGCATTTTGTGCCTAAATTGATCGCTATCCACTCCCAATCATGTGGCTAATAAAAACAAGCTAAGTTAATCTGGTATAAGAGCCGGCGGTACAACTACCGGTATCTCTTCCATTGCGGCAGCTTGGTGTAGCCCGCAGGATGCGGGCGGTACGGCCATCGTACCGCCGGCTTCTAGCCGGCCCCGTCGAATGGTGCCTTAGAGAGCAAACGTACTTAATTCGGGGCCATAGCACTACGTGGGGACTCTTGGCGGTATTCACAAAAAGGCCCTGCCCGAAGGGTTCGGGCAGGGCCTGTTGTTCGATTATTTTTCCAGTTCGGAGGGAACCTAGTCCTGATCAACCGTCAGGCGGATGAATTCGGTGGTGCCGAGATCCGTACGGTTGGTGACAGACTTGAATCCGTCCGTTTCCGCGGACTCGCCGAGAAACTCAAGATCCGCGTCGCTCCAATCCGCGCCGATCCCAAGCATGTCGCGGGCCTCCAGCGTGAAGGTCAGGCTGGCGTCATCGGTACGTTCCGCATAGACATGGTAGAACCAATTGGTTCCGGTCTCCTCCGCATGCGACAGGGTGGCTGCGGCATCGGCCGTGAGCGGATCGCAACCCGTCGCGTATTCCATCAGGTTGTCCATGGCGTCGCCGTCCGGATTATCGGTCGGGGCATCGTTGACCCCTTCAGTCAGTTCCATGTCGAACGCCCAGCCGTCAAAACCATCCACGGCCATCAGCGCGATATTGTCCACTCCCGTTTGGGTATCGGGGTTGGTTTCACCACCACCGAAAGTAAAGGTGAATACGATGGATTCACCCGTGCCGAGGGTATGGTCGGGCAGATGGGTCAGTGAGGCTTTGTAATCCGTGAAGTCCGACAGAAGACCAGTAGATGTAGGAATGTCAGAGACCACCAGCAACGCCGGATCCGCGGTCACATCGCCTGACACCGACAGGGTGCAGCTGTCCGGGCTTTGGCTCCAGCGACGACTCATGTCAAAGCTCAGGCTCGAGAGCAGGATATCCTTCGCGCTTCCATTGGTTACGGTCATCGTACAAACCAGGCCTAGTTTATAGTTTACCGCCCAGGAATACCCATTGGTCGGAGCCTCCGGAGAAGCCAACGTTCCATAGGTGCCGTCCGTGGAGCCGAAGTTTTCATCCCGGCCTCGTTCGCCCTCCCAGTGCCCTAAAACACCATCGATCGCCGCATCCGGCATTACGTAGTGTGTATTGAAAAGCGCGACAACACCGGAAGGCGCATCCGCCGGGCGGGAGGCGTAGAAATCCATCTCATAAACCCGCTCGCCCACGCCGGCTTCATTCCAGCTCAGCAGCAGGGTGGCTTGGGCGGTTTCGCCGGCGGCCAGCTGGGCGGAACCATTGTCGAACGTTACGGTAACGACCTCCTGGGTCGTCTCCGGAGTCGAGAGCCCCGCAATCAGGCCGGACGCGCTGAACGCGCCGACATGCGTTTCGTTGGTGAAGCTCACGCCGTTGAATACCAGGTTGGTGGCGGCATCCCCTTCCGTGTAGAACATTTCAACAACCTCGCTGAGCGTCGTATCTAATCTGGTTACGGTCAGATGCTCGATGCCGGGATCCCTTCTCAGTTCCGCCCCGTTCACGCCGGAACCAAGCACTGCGATGTTGTCGAGAAAGGTGGCAGCCGGAGAAGTCGAATCTCCCCTAACGAAGGCGAATTCAATCTCCAGACCTTCACCATGCAGCAGAGTGTGGTCGGCCAGATTGGTCAGTGCCACGTCAAAATCCGCATAGTCGGCAAGGGTATTATTGCCCACAGTACCGTAAGTGGAAACGTTGGCGATAGTGTTATCAAGGAGAAGCGCAGAGGTGACATCGCCCCGAATCGAGACATCGACCGCCTCGGGCGATACGCTCCACTGCTTTATGAAGTCAAAGTGGAGCGAATCCAAAACCACGTCGTACCCAGTATTGTTTGTGATGGCCAGTGTCGCCACCAACCCTGAATTTCTGCTTATTTTAAACGTACCACCTTCCGTGGGGGCGTTCCCCGCAAGCGTCCCATAGCTACCGTCGTTGCATCCCTTGTTTTTATCCCTTGGGATGTTCGCTCCATCGTCGAGGAGGATTTGGGCACTCAGCCCGCTTAGTCGGTCATCCGCGCTTGGGCCGCCCGAGTTGAAAAGCGCGATGATGTTGCTGTCGTTTACCGGTAGATAGGTTGCGCTGACCGGAACCGTTGAAGTACTGCTCGAAGGCGAGCCGACTTCGTTCCAGATCACCTGTACCACGCCGGTGGCGGTTCCGCCTTCAGCCAGCCCCGCTGTCGTATTGTCGAACGCAATGAAAAGATCTTCCGAAACGCCCGGTGTTGCAAGCGTCAGCGGCAGGGCCGTCGCATTGGTGAAAGCACCTGAATGGGTCTGATCCACCACGGAAACCGAGGAGATCGTCACGTTGGTGCCCAGAGAACCTTCCAGATAGGCGACATCAACGGTGCCGGTTGCAACGCCCGCCGCATCTTCCACATAGATGGCCAGTTCATCCGAAGGATCCAGCGACACCGTGGGCGGGAAATATACAGTATCATCGGTGGTTACCATAACATTGTCGATCAACGCGGTCTTGTTGGCGGCTGATGTGCCAATGATGTAGAGACATATGGCAATATCGTCCGTGCCGTTATAGCTGAACGAAATCGTGTGCTTCGCTTGCACTTCAGGCACATCGTTATCGGCCAGGCCGCCGATCGTTTTCGAACCCAGCAGGGTAACCGAGCCGGATCCCGTCGCATTTAAAAGAGGGGTGAAAAGAACACTGTATTTTACCGAGTCGCCCGCCGTACCCGGGTTGACGATTCCGTAGACCTCCGCGTACACCGTACCTTCGTTAGCGATATCGCCGACATCAAAGGACAGTTCCGTGTTGGGGTTCGCGCCGGAAAATTGATCGGCCGTGATCGTATAGATCGCTCCACGAGCATTCTGCTTCTTGCTCTTCATTTTCATTTTGCCGTTGTTGCTAGGCACAAAGGTGTCGGCCATCATCCAGCGGTTGGTGGCGAAGCCGCCAAGCATCTCGTCACCACTCGCGGGATCGGCCGGATCATAATTGGAGCTCCCATCCCACCGCAGTAAGTGATGTGGCACGTCGCCCTCAAAATCCTGCACCAGATTGGTCGTGATCGCCGCCTGGGCGGTTCCTGCCAGCAGAATGGCTGCCGGTATTGCGAATATACTTCGTTTCATCCCATCTCTCCTTTGTTCGGATTATGCAGGCCCCTTGCCTGCCTTTTATCCATTTATGGAAAAGAATATACCACCCCGCCCGTTCACCGGTCTACTGTAGGATACTACAGTCAAATTTTCCGGCGTGGGAAATGGACGCGAGCATCATTTAAACCGGGTTCGAGCAAGCCGTGGTATCAGCGCTGATTTTTGGTTCTACGTAGAATTTTATGGTGGCAGGGGCTGAACAGGAGAGGTTTTAGACCGGATAAACAGGATCAACAGGATCAACAGGATTTTTATCCGGTTAATCTCCTCGGAAAAGAAGCGGCAAATCAGGACTGGAACCAGTCTGCATTATTCATAAATCGTAAAAACAGAAGCCTGATAACTGCATTTTAGACGGGATTAACAAGATTAACGGGATATTTCCAAAGAAGGCTTTTCAGAATTCAAATGGACGGGGAATTTACTTTAAAAAAGAGCCGCCTGCAGAGTTCATTAAAATTAACCAATCCAGAAGATCCTGTTATCCGGTCAAGAAAGCAGGTTCGGTTTATGAATAGATCAGGCTAGAGGCAGAGACCAGGCAATTAAAAGTAATTCCCGGAGCTTCCCGCCTGCTGTAGTTTCCTACAGTAGACGGACTGTGTTTGATTCAACTATAAATACTCTTTGCCGATCAGAAAGCGGATTGATGTCCAGGGTGACGAAAAGATGGTTGGGCTCTGTTGCTGATTAGAGCCGAAGTTTTGACAGAAGCGATTTTGATTAAAGGAAAGCGCCGGGAATGAAGACGTTGGGTTTTGGGATGGTGATGGCCGCGGTGTGGTTGTCTGGAGCGGTGGCCCAGGCGGCTGCTTATTATATTGATGCCGCAGGGGGCAGCGACGCCGCGGACGGTCGCTCGGAGCATGGTGCCTGGCAAAGCCTTGACCGGGTCAATCAGATGACCTTTGGGCCGGGCGACGAAATCCTGTTCAAAGCGGGATGCCGTTGGGTGGGGCAGCTCAGCCTCAAAGGATCGGGCAGCGCCGGGAACGAGATTCGCGTGGGCCGTTATGGCGAAGGCGCGCGCCCCTGTATCGCGGGGGAGGCGGTGCCGAATACGACGGTTGAATTAAACAATGGGCAGCACTGGATTATCGAAGATCTGGAGATCACCAACGAGTCTCCGGACGGATCACGGCGCAACAAGATGAACGGGATAAAGGTCCACGCGGACGCGGGGGGCGATTTTAATAACATCACCCTGCGCGGGCTGCATGTTCATCACGTGTCCGGAGGGTGGGATCGGCAGGGCGGAAATGGAATTTGTGTCAGTTCCGCGGGCGGTTCCCGCTACGATGGTTTGTTGATCGAGGATTGCTTTGTTCATGATGTGAGTTTCTACGGCATTATGGTCTCGGGTTATTATAATCGCTTTCGGGATGAACGATGGTTTCCTAATTTGAACGTAGTGGTTCGTAATAATTTCACGCGGGATACCGGCGGCGATTCGATTGTTGTGATTGGCTGTGAAAACCCGCTGATTGAACACAACGAGGCGCATCGTTGCGCGATCGGGCAGGCGAACGGCGGCACGACCCATGCCGCGGGCATGTGGCCGCATTCATCCGATGGCACGGTCATGCGGTACAACAAAGTCGTGGGTATCGATGCCGGGAAAGACGGGCAGGCGTTCGATGTTGACATCAACTGTCGAAACACCCTGATCGAATATAACTGGAGTGAACGCAATACCAGTGGATTCCTGTTGCTCTGTTCGCCGGATGAGGAGGTTCCGGGGACGTTCAATGTGGTGGTACGAAACAATCTCAGTATCGATGACGGCGCGAAAAAAGGCCTCATCACGTTTGTGAGCGACGTTCGGAATGTGACGATTGAAAATAATGTATTTCATAACCGTTCCGGAAAAGAACAGAATTTCATGTCGACCTGGCGGCCGAAGGTGAACAAGGGTTGGACGACCGACGTACTGTTCAGAAACAATATTTTTTCCAGTCCCGGGAAGTTTGTATACGAGCCGGCGGTGTTTGTTGAACCTGTATTCAGGAGCAACACGTTTGCCGTGGAGCTCCAGGACCTGCCCCTGGACGCTTCCGATATCCGGGTCAAACGCCCGGCCGTACACGTCGATAACGGCAAGGTTGTACCGATGCACAGAAAATCATCATTTAAACCCTTTGATATCAGCAAGGCCGGACTCCTGCCGACAAGCAGCTGGAAAAAGCAACGGGATGAGTCGCTGAAAGAATCGTTGGGACAGGGGCGTACGTGAAGAAATGCGAATTTACAGAATGGGTAATAGATTAGTTTTCACCAGTTACCCGGGAAGACGGGACCGCGGAAGAAATCAAAAATTTCACCACTGGGAATGAACATCATTCCGTCCAGATAAAGAAAAGGAATATTGAAATGAAAAGAAGTAAGCTTTTGTCACTGGGACTGATGTTCGCCTCATGCATGTCGCTCGCGGCAGGCGCGGCCGAAAAAGTGTCGAAACCCAACGTCATTATCATCTACGCGGATGACATGGGCTATGCGGATCTCGGTTGTTATGGTTGCAAAGATATACCGACTCCGAATATCGATCGGCTGGCGGCGGAAGGGGTTCGGTTCACCGACGGATACGTCAGCGCTCCGCAGTGCGCACCTTCGCGGGTGGGGCTGCTGTCGGGGAAATACCAGAACCGGCTTGGGTTTGAGTACAATGTTACAAAGAAAGATCCAAAGTACCACGGTCTTGGTTTTCCCGCTGAAGAGAAGACCGTTGGGGATTTGATGAAAGCGCAGGGGTACACGACCGGAATTATCGGCAAATGGCATATGGGCCTTCGCCCGGAACTGCATCCGAACAAGCGCGGGTTCGATGAGTTCTATGGCACGCTGTATGGGCACACCTGTTTTATTCCGCCGTTCAACATGAAGGCCAAAAATTTAAAAGGTCCGAATGCACCGAAGTCGGATATTCAGAAAAACGGTGTGGAAGTGGACGAAAAAGAATACCTGACCGATGCCTTCAGCCGGGAAGCGGTCGCATTTATCGATAAATACCACGACAAACCTTTCTTCCTGTATCTGCCTTACACCGCCCCGCATGGGCCGCTTCAGGCCAGCGAGGAGTACCTGAAGCGTTTTCCCGATATTGAAAATCCCAAACGCCAGATTTACGCGGCGATGGTGTCGTCGTTGGATGACGGTGTTGGACGGATCATGGCCAAGCTCAACGAACGCGGGCTTGAGGAAAACACACTTGTTTTCTTTATCAGTGACAATGGAGGAACGCGCAAATCCAGTTATGGGGACAACGGGCCGCTGCGACTCTGGAAAGGTTCGCTTCACGATGGGGGGATTCGCGTCCCTTTCATTATGAACTGGAAGGGTACACTGCCGGCCGGCGTGGTCGACTCCCGGCCGGTCATTCAGCTGGATGCGACCGCCACCGTCGTGGAGCTGGCCGGGGGCGATATCAGCGATATGAATGGCGTAAACCTGATGCCTTACCTGCTTAAGCAGAAGGACGGTGTTCCTCATGAGCAGCTCTTCTGGCGCATTATGAGCTGGTCTTACCCGAAAACCGGTGAACCCTACCAGAAGGCCACCCGGCGCGGCGACTGGAAGCTGGTCCTGACCGGGAAGGAATGGGAGCTGTTCAACCTCAAAGAGGATATCTCTGAAAAGAAAAATCTGGCCGCGCAACACCCCGAAATGGTCGCGGAGTTGAAAGCGTCGTGGAATCAATGGGAGACCACCCTGCTGTATCCTCAGCACCCGGCGGACAACCCGATCTTCCCGTGGGATCAACAGAAGGCCGAGGCGGCGAGAACAGGCAACACCGCACGCTGATAAATCGCGAAAAAACGGTGAATATGATGAACCAATACCGAATCGTGACGCGATACCTTGCCCTTCTTTCCGCCTGCTCCATCCTCGGGCCGGCCGCGGTGGCGGAGCGGGCGGAGGCGAAGATGAATGCGGAGCAAAAGCTCTTTTTTCTGGATAATGCGATGATGCCGATGCTGATTGATTACCGCCCGACGCAGGCCGCCGCGCTTATGTGGGAATTCGCACGC
>CAZAPF010000070.1:0-17385 GCA_964486885.1 uncultured Verrucomicrobiota bacterium | reverse complement strand
TTACCGGCGGGGTATCCGCTGGAAGCGGTTTGGGCAACACGCCGAGGATGCCTGCCCAGAACAAAGCAACAAGTTTACCGAAGGTGCTCTAGCGCACTAAAAAATGCAGCAGTTTATTAAGCTTCGGGATATCCAATGCCTGGAAATCCTCAATATCTTCTTTCCGGACCAGCCGGAGATAGCGGATCGACAGCAGGAAAAGAAATAGGTACAGACCCGCCATTGCAAAGAGCAATGCCACATTAATCCACTGGTGCCCGCTTAAGCTGAACAGTCCCCATTTCAATGCTGACCAGCGGAATGTAATACCCAGCAAAGCCAGCGCCGTGAATATACGCAGAAAGAACCGTCCGGGAAAATAGATCCCGCCCAGGATTCCCCTTACCACCCAGAGCCGGAAGGGAATGGTCAGCAAAAAGGTTCCGACTACCGCACATATTCCACCCCACAAACCCCATCGGAAATGAACAATTAAAAGCCAGTCCAGTATCAGGTTCACCACGATCTGCAGTAGCAGCATCGGCACCATGTTCAGGACTTTTTCTTTTGCCTTGATGGCCGCCGACAGCGGCATGGAAATGAGCGGGAGCGTCAGCACCAGGCAGAAAGCAGAGGCAATATAGCCCGCTTCATTCATCTCCCCGTCATAGATAATCCGATAGGCTTCGGGCGAAAAGCAGGCCCCTAGAATCGCCACGGGAAGCGATATGATCATCAGCAGCTTGTAGTAGGAATTGATCAGCAGGCCGAGACAGCTCTTATCCCGCACATAGGCTTCCGCAAAGGCAGATGTAAACAGCGGCATCAATGCGAGAGGAATAAAAGTGATGGCGGTATAGGGCAGCGTATAGCCCAGATCATAGATGCCGGCCAGGGTCGTTCCGCCGACGGCCGCCAAAAAGAAGATCTCTGAAAACTTAAACATGCCCATCCGCAGAATAGAACTGAGCATGACGGTCCCGGAGAAGGAAAGCGTTCTGCGTTTCCCGATACCGAGTTCATGCTTATCCTCCCAGGGCAGATGCCGGACATAGTTAAACAGAACAACTGCTCCAACACTGTAAACCGCACCCACCGCCAGCATCTGAACAAAAAATACGGTTCCCACTTCCGGGCGGATATCCAGCCATACAAACAGCAGAACAAACCATATAATTCCCTGGAGCACGGAAAGCAGGGCAACGATGCGGGTCCTGAATATCGAGGTAAAGACCGTACCTACAAAATCCTTCAGCAGGAGCAACCCTGTAAGGCCGCAGGCCAGTTTAAGGTAGAATTTAAAATGCTCAACATGCTCTGCATTAAAGAGCTTTTGCAACACATTGCAGCACGACAGCAGGATCATGGACATTCCCATAACCGCAATCAGCTGCAGGGTTGCGGATTTCCATAACAGGTGAATCAAACCCAGTCGGTTCTTTCGGGCGGTCAGTTCCGGCACATAGCGCATCATTGCGGATCCCAGCCCGAGCCCGCAGATAATAAGCAGATAGGAGGAAATATTGATGACTACGCTATAGACGCCGAACTTTTCTTTCCCCAGCCCGTCAACCGTAACAATGCTGACCCCGATATAAATAAAGAACAGCAATATTTTTCCAACCACCATCCACGGGATACCACTCACCGCCTCGCGGGAGAAGAACCCCCCGTCCCCCTGCTCCAACAACTCATTATGGGATTGGTTGTTCATGACTGATGTCGAATCGGATATTTAAGAATTCCGGGCCCGATCAATTCGCCGGGCCAAGGACGGATGACTGTGCAACAAAAACTCGACCCAGGCCGCAGGCTCTTTGTTTGCCAGATTCTGATCCGCCAGTTTTTCAAAGGCAGAAACCAGCGCATCAGGAGAACCGAGCACTTCTATTGCATATGCATCGGCGGCGAACTCACGGCTGCGTGAATAAAAATTGGCAAACGGCATGGAAATCAGCGAAAACACAAACAGACTGAAAATAAATACAGGCGCCGCCCCGATATCATAAATGGCCGGAATCGCGAAAAAATCGGCCAGATGAATTAAGCATTGCTGCGCAACAAAAAATCCCAAAACAGCCATCAGCGAACTGATCAGCATCAGTCGTAATGTATCCCGGCTCTTACAGTGCCCGATTTCCTGAGCCACGATAGCCAGAATCTCTTCCTGGGTGTACCCCGACAGCAGGGTATCGCCTAGAACAATGCGCCTGGTTTTTCCGATCCCGTTAAACACCACATTGGCGGTAGTGATTTTATGCTCGAGTCCCCATTTAAAAACTCCAAGAACCTTGATCCCTGCATCTTCCAGCATGGCATTGATTGTGTCATTCAACTCCCCCTCGTCCAAGGGTTCAAATTTATGAAACAAAGGCATAATGATCACAGGCGCCAGGGTTGAAATAACCACGGCGAAGAGAATATAAAACACCGCCGCAGCGAACCACCACCAGTCAGGGATCCAGCGTAACAGCGCATAAATGACGGAAAACAGGATGGTTGCCAGCAACAGGTCCAGCAGCAACGACTTAATAAAATCCGCAATCCAATCTAGAACACTTTCATCCGATAGGCCGTAGTGCTGCTCCAGCACATGCCCGCTATAGAAAGAAAACGGCGACATAAAGGCGGCAAAACCAAAGACCGATACCACGGTATAGACGGCATTCGTCACATACCAGAGATCCGCGCCAAAACGACCGGCCAACCCCCGGGCAAGCGAGGCGGAGGCACCGCTGAACTGGTAAACGCCCAGCAATATTCCCAGCACCAGAATCTGCAAAATGAACAAACGGTTATGGATGGCGTCGTATTCCATCGCCATTTCTTCTCGGCTGGTTTTGTGGTCTGACATATTAGAGGTCGCTTACGTAACCCATGATCGTGAGCAACCGGTCGAGTTCATCATTATTATGATAATCGATTTCGAGGGATCCTTTAACCTTACGCCCGTTGGTCAGGGTTTTAGAGGGCGAAATACGAACACTCGTGCCGAAAAACTGATGAAGCTCATCCGTCAGGGTTTGCAGATATTCGTTCGGCAAATCTGATTTTTCCGCCCGGGGTTTCTTCGGCGGCATCCCCAGTTTTTTAACAATCCGCTCCAGCGCACGTACAGAAAGACCTTCCCGGATCGTACGTTTGGCCAGCAGCTCTTTTTCTTTTTCGCTATCGACCGGAAGCAGCACCTTGGCATGACCGACGGAAAGCAGACCTTCAGAAACGTACTTGCGGATAGCATCGGACAATTCCAGCAGACGCAGCGCATTGGCCACAGACGCACGCGCCTTGCCAACCTGCTCCGCCACCTGCTCCTGCGTCAGGGAAAACTTTTTCTGAAGCAGGGCATAGCCTTCCGCCTCTTCAATCGGATTAAGATCTTCCCGCTGCAGATTTTCAATCAGGGCAATTTCCAACGCTTTTTCATCGGATGCTTCAATGACCAAAATCGGAATCTTTTTCAGCAGGGCGGCCTGAGCGGCACGCAACCGGCGCTCCCCGGCAATCAGTTCAAACTTGGAGCCGATTTCGCGAACCAGCAATGGCTGGAGCACCCCGTGCACTTTCACGGAATCAACCAGCTCGGTCAGCGCTTCCGAATCAAATACCGTACGCGGTTGCCACGGACTGGCCACCACCTTGGAAACGGGCACTTCACGCACACCGCCTTTTTCCGGAACAGGTGCTGCTTTAACCGGTGCTTTCTTTGTGGTGGCCTTTTTTGCGGTAGTCGTGCCGTCTTTAATCAATGCGTCGAGCCCACGGCCGAGCCCTTTATGCTTTCCTGCCATGCGAAATACCTCTTCTCCCTAAGTGCTAAAACCTCAAGATATTCCATCCAATCCCCGAAAATTGAAAGGTTAAAGTGCTTCAACCATAGAGCGGGGGAAAAAAGACGGCAGCAAAACAAAGCCGATGGTCTGTTCAGTCGCCCACCCGCATACGGGGCTGGCTCAGATCATCGGGTTCATCCCCCCCTTCTTCGGATTTGAGCTGCTCATAGGATTTGGCCAGCACCTTGTCCTTCTCCGGGCGGAAGCAATCGCGTACCCAAACCAGAAAAACGCAGGCCATGACCCCCCAAATACAGCTCACAAACGTCAGCATGGCCGGATTGAACGGGCCGAGGCTGGACAGCTGGCTCATTTGATCCACCGTATATCCCATATGGTCGTACAGGGTATTCATATCCATTTCAGAAAAGGTCAGCATCATGGAGCTTGAGGTCAGCAATACGAGCGCATATGCCCCCCACCAGGCATGCATTTTCCGTTTATAGGCACCCCAGCCCACATAGGCAAAGGAGGCCGATATCAGCAAAAGGATGGCCAATCCTGCTCCACCGACCAATACCTGCCCGAAAAAAAACACAACAAAATTGGTCGAGGCCCCGACAAAAACACTCAGGCTGCCCAGTATTGAAATAAATCCCATGGCGAGCAGCGGCAGCGGGCACCTTTCCGTCCAACCCGGTTTCGGATGCTTGCGTTCACAGGTTTGCCGCACACCGGCCATATTGTAGAACGCGACAGCGAACAGAGGGAAAACAACCTGCAGCACCAATAATACGAGAATCGTAAAGTATAAATAAACCAGCGCACCCATCGGGGAAATTAATTCCGATTCC
Organism: uncultured Verrucomicrobiota bacterium; assembly: GCA_964486885.1. GTDB lineage: Bacteria > Verrucomicrobiota > Kiritimatiellia > Kiritimatiellales > Pontiellaceae > Pontiella. The sequence continues at coordinate 12,779 of CAZAPF010000070.1, read as the reverse complement.
GTCAACAGGTTATGCAGTTCGGGTAAAATATAAAGTACGAGAGCCAGAACCAGCGTACCGAAAAAGACCGTAACCCACGCCCCGACCAGTGTAAGGTCCCGCGCCCAGCGGCAGCACTTCATGCTGCCGAGTCCCATAACAATGAACCATCCGGTAAGATAGAACATCAGCCCCATAGCCATCCATAAATGAGCGGATTTCATTGCCCCCAAACCGGTTGCAGATACAACCACCAGCAACAGCATTGCGGCCGTAAAGCATAGAATACCGAGCACAACCTCCAGCACCCCGCAAACCAGCAATCCGGCTGACCGGTCTTTTTCCGGATCGCCTTCCAGCCAGACCCGTTCCCTTGCCCTCGTAATAAGTTCCTTCATGAGTTAGAACAGTTTAGCGAATCAGCTTAAACGCTCAAGCAATGATTTAGCTGGCTAGCACTTCATGAAACGAATACGATCCCGCTAATTAATCCGGAGGTATAATTATGAAAAAAACAATCATTACACTTCTCGCCCTTGCATCCACCTGCCTTCTGGCACAGGCCGATACCAGCATCACAGCCTATGGAACCTACTGGGAAGGCGACGATGTCGGTAAAGGCGGCGGCCTGCGGCTCAAAAAAACCTTTCTCGCTTTTGCAGCGGTCGAAGGGCGTGGCGGGTATGTGGAATTCTCTGATACCAACACCGAAGTGGTCCCGCTTGATGTCTCGCTCAACCTTCGACTCCCGTTCTTTATCTCACCTTATGCCGGAGTCGGCGCGGGCTATTATCTGATTGATTCCGATCTTCCCAATGCAGACGATGAGTCAGGATACTTTGCCCAGCTCGGCGTTGAAGTAACGTTTATCTGGATCGGCGCTATGGCGGAAATCCGCTGGCACGATATTGAAGGAAGCTATCTTGATGGGACTTCCGCCAATATTGGCCTCCTGATCAAATGGTAAGCTCCATGCCCCCAATTGATATCTACTACTCGAAAGTGTGCGGGCTCTGCACGGAAGCCATTCATTATTTTCACAAACGCGGCGTCACGTTCACCGCAATCGCCATTGAATACGACCGCGAAGCCGATGAGTTTATTGACTCGGCTCATACGCGCGAAATGTATGAACGCTGCGGAGAAAAGGTGGAATTTGTTCCCCAGATCTTTATCGGCGAGCGGCATGTTGGCGGCTGGCGGAAAATGGAACCGATGATTGCTTCCGGAGAGTTTGATCAGCTGTTACCCGAAAGTGGCTAGGACCTTTTTATAGCATTCAAAATCCTCGTCCGAAAAACAGACACAATACACCTGCTTCAACCGGCTGCCCGATTCAAGAGCGAGAAAAATTTCACTCAGGGCAATACCGCATGCCCGTTCAAAAGGAAAACGGTAAACACCGGTGCTGATGCACGGGAAGGCAATCGAATCAATCCGGTGCTCCTCAACCAGCTCCATTGCCGTCCGGTAGCACGACGCCAGCAGCTCGTCTTCGCCTTGATCACCGCCGTGCCAGACCGGACCCACTGCGTGAATTACGAATCGTGCGGGCAGCTCATACCCTTCCGTCAGCTTGGCCGATCCCGTAGGGCAACCTCCGACCATCGCGCATTCCGCTTTCAGGCGCGGGCCGGCTGCATGATGGATAGCTCCATCCACCCCACCACCGCCCAGTAAGGTCTGATTGGCGGCATTAACGATGGCGTCCACCTTCATCGTTGTGATATCGCCTTTGATTATTTCTACCATGGTTTTAAAATCCTGCTCTTCAACCGGAGATTGTACAAATGGAATCCGTAAGGGCCTTTATAGCCGTAGACATTGGAAGCGAAATCCGTGCCAGACTGAACGAATTTCAAGGGACATTAAAAACAGCAGGTGCTGATATCCGCTGGGTTAAACCAGAAAATATGCACCTCACCCTCGCCTTCCTTGGAAATATCCCCGTTTCAAGAATCAAACCGCTGGAAACCGCACTGCTGGAACAGGCCGCAAACACGGAACCCTTTACTCTCACCGTTCAAGGCACTGGAATTTTCGGACGGAGGAGCCGACCCAGCGTCGTCTGGGCCGGAATTCAGGAACATTCTGCTCTGATAAATCTTCAGCAAAGCGTGGTTTCAGCACTCGGACGCGCTGAAATACCGTTCGAAAACAACCACTTTCGTCCGCATCTCACGCTTGGCCGGTTTAAATCGCTGAGCCATCTCGACGACCTTTTCCAATTATTGGAAGAAGAACACGAATCTTACTTCGGCTCGGTCACAGTTGATTCTGTCCAGACGATTAAAAGTGAACTCAAACCCAGCGGCGCTGAATATACGATACTGCACCAATCCCGATTAGCTTAGCCGCCCTACTGCAACTCAGCAGGAACAGCAAAAGCATATTGCTTGTTAGTCTTCTTCCGCAGAACGGAAACATGCGGCTCAATGATATCGAGCGCCTCACCGCGCCTATTTTCCGGCAGGGAAGCCAACCAGGCATCAATGTTAATATGCATCCATTCCGGGCCCTTTCCATTCGGGGCGGTATATTGGACCAGGCTCGGATAGTGATCAGGCAAGACTTCTTTGAGCCGAGACATCATCCGGTAGGAAAGCGCATAGGGCTCACGCCGCGAACGCATGAAATGCCGTTTCCAGTCCCCCCACTGCTTCTGCATGTGTCCGCAAAACTCTTCTGAAAACACCGTCGCAATTCCCTCCATATACCAGTCGGTAATTTTAGGATTAATCAAATGGGCACACTCATGACCCAGTAAGGCATAATAGTTTTCATGATCCCGATCGACACCAACATAGATCACAAATACCCCGTTGGTTGAATCGATGCACTGGGTCAGCGAAAAATCTTCGCCAATCCGGTAACGACGCGCAGCCTCGGTTTTCCGAGAGCGGCGCAAGATCACCTGATTCACGGGAATCGAAGGCTCTCCAAATTCGGAAACAGCACGCTCAAGGCCTTGGGCAACAAACGCCTCGGACTCTTCATCGGTAATCGGCTGATAGGCATCATGCCAAGGTCCCGGCGGTCGTCCCGAGGAAATACTCAGGCACCCGGAAAGGCAGAGCGAAATCAATAAAAATGCTGACGCAAAGATCGGCAGTGCAATCCCAGAACTTCTGCCGTGCCGCATGCTACCCTTCCATCAATTCTTCAAGGCGTTCGCAGATCAGATGCATCATGGTTTCATGACCCTCCTGAATACGGGGCGTATGCGAGGAACAGGAAACCAGCAGCACCATGTCGGACAGCTCCCGTATTTTCCCGCCGGTTCCGCCCAGGAAACCCACCGTGGTAATCCCGGCCTCTTTCGCAGCGCGGAAGGCACGCAGAATATTTTCGGAATTCCCGGAAGTGGAAAAGCCAACCAGCACATCGCCGGCACAGCCCAGTCCCTGAACCTGCTTTTCATACACTTCGTCAAAGGAAAAATCGTTTCCGATAGAGGTCATAACCGAGGCATCGGTATTCAATGCCAGCCCCGCATACGGGCGACGATTCATCAGAAAGCGGTTCACCAGTTCACCGGCAAAATGCTGCGCATCGGAAGAACTGCCGCCATTGCCGCAGGCCATCACCTTGCCACCGGCCTTCAGGCACTCGGCCATTTTATTGGCCACCGCCTCAACGGTTGGCACCAGCTCATTGAAAACCTGGTCCGAAACAGCGCGTGCTTCGGCCTGTATTTTTTGAAGATCCATAGGGTTCTTTATTCGGATTCCGGCACTTCTTCGACGGGCTTGCCCGGATCGCCGATAATTTCCTGTACCTTGATGGTGATATTGCGGATTTCATCCAGCCCGAGCGATTCGCGAACGCTTTCACGAATCCGCTGCTGAAGGACCTGGGACAATTCGGGAATCTTGTTGCCGGAGATCACCTTCACGCCAATAGCAATATCCAGAGCATTCTTTTCCCGAACCAGCTCGCTCTCAATACTTTTAACCGCGGCAAATTCCTTTCCGACACGCTCAATGAAATCCTGTATGGCTTTAGTGCTGATACCAACGCTGCCGTCTTCGGAATCAAAGTCGATAAATACATCTTTCTTTTTGCCGCATCCACCTACCCAGCGAAGCACAACGGACAGAATCAGGATGGCTCCCAACCCGATACTGACAATCGGCATTTCCAGCGCACTGGAAATCGCCTCACCCACTTCACGGTTCACCGTGTTACCATAGATTAAGCCGCCGCCGATCACTAACAGCAGCAGCGTAGTGACAAAGTCACCCAGTTTTCCAGAGCGCGCTTTCATGGCCTACTCCTCGACTTTCTTTTCACCCAGGTTACGGATGCCCTGCACCACCACATTAACCGCATAGACCTGCTGTCCGGTCATATCTTCCACCGCATCTTTCACGGCCGACTGCAGTTGCACACAGATATCCGGAATCTTAACGCCGAACTCGAGTACCACCGTAAGGTCGATCGTCAGCAGTTCTTCGTTTTCCTTTTCAATCCGGATGCCTTTATCCTTGGCTTTTTTTCCGATCATGCCGGCAAGGTCATCCGCGAGGGATCCCTGCAGCTCAACCACACCCGGAACCTTCTTGGCCGTTTCGTGCGCAATGATCGCTACAACATTATTATTGATACTGATTTGGCCGTACTCGGATCCGGAGGTCTCAGCCACCGCAAACTCCTGCGTATCAGCCACTGCGTTTCCTGTTTGATTTTCCATAGCCATAACTCCTTATAACTTACTTCGAATTAAGAAAAACCTCGTGCATGAATTTTTCGAGATAGGCCGTATTATACGTGCCCTCCACGAAACGTCCGTCAACCATCAGCGCCTCCCCGAGCGGAACCGAAGTACTCGGTCCGTTAATGGTAAACTCTTCCAGGGCACGGCGCATGCGCATGACAGACTCTTCCCGGTCTTTTCCCACGGCAATGATCTTGCCGATCATGCTGTCGTAGTAGGGGGAAATCGTGTAGCCGGAATAAACATGCGAGTCGATGCGGATCCCCGGTCCTCCCGGGAAATGAACCGCTTCAACCGGTCCCGGCGACGGCGTAAAGTTGTTGTAGGGATCTTCGGCGTTCACGCGATATTCAATCGCATGCCCCTTGATCTCCAGCTCATCCTGCGTGAATGAAAGTTTTTCACCGGCGGCCACACGAATCTGCTCCTTCAGCAGGTCAATACCGCTGACCTCCTCCGATACGGTGTGCTCCACCTGGATACGGGTGTTCATTTCCATGAAATAAAACTGCTTGGCATCTTCATCGTACAGGAATTCCAGCGTGCCGGCGCTGTCATAATCCACTGCCTTGGCCGCTTTTACAGCCGCATCGCCAAGCGCCTTCCGTTCACCATCCGTCAGGGTCGGGCACGGCGCTTCTTCCACCAATTTCTGATGGCGGCGCTGGATTGAACAGTCGCGCTCACCCACATGGCAGGCATTTCCGTGCTTATCGCCGATAATCTGCACTTCCACGTGACGGGCCGATTCAATGTATTTTTCCATGAACAGGTCGGGATTGCCGAAAGAGGCTTCCCCTTCCGCAGCGGCCGCCATGAACCCCTGCACGAGGGAAACATCGTTGCGGGCAACGCGCATACCTTTACCGCCACCGCCGGCAACCGCCTTGAGCAGTACCGGATAGCCCATTTCCTGCGCCAGCTTCAGCGCAACATCGGAATCAGCGAGAATACCATCGGAACCGGGCGTAATCGGAACGCCGGCCGCTTTCATCGTATCGCGCGCAATCGCCTTGTCGCCCATGTTGCGGATGCAGTCCGCCGACGGGCCGATAAAGGTGATGTTACAGTTTTTGCAGATTTCAGCAAAGTGGGCATTTTCCGCAAGGAAACCATAGCCGGGATGAATCGCATCCACATCCGCCACTTCCGCAGCGCTGATAATATTGGTGATCTTCAGATAGCTTTCATTGGCCGGTGCAGGTCCAATACAGATCGCCTCGTCGGCCATCTGTACATGAAGCGAATCCGCATCCGCTTCCGAATACACCGCAACCGAAAGAACACCGAGTTCTTTGCAGGCGCGGATAATGCGCAGGGCAATTTCGCCACGGTTGGCAATCAATACCTTATTAAACATGGGCGACTCCCTTATTTCGGTTCAACGAGGAAGAGCGGCTGCCCGTATTGGACCGGCGAAGCGTCGTCCACGAGAATCTTCTTAATGACGCCTTTCACATCTGCTTTGATTTCGTTCATCACCTTCATGGCTTCGATAATGCAGACCACGGTGTCAGGCGATACTTCCTTACCGATTTCGGCAAAATTATCCGCATCCGGAGCCGGTTTACGGTAGAAGGTTCCAACGATAGGCGAAGGAATTTCAATCAGGCCGTCATTTTCATCAGCCGCTTCCGCCGCGGGAGCAGCAGCCGGGGCGGCAGCCGGGGCCGTAGCAACAGGAGCAGCAGCCGGGGCCGCATACACTACCTGGGGTTCGTCGTTTCCACGCTTAAGCGCCAGTTCAAAATCGTCGTCTTTCATCGAAAATTCAGTCAGGTCATTCGCCTTCATCAGTTCAACAAGGCGTTTTATGTCTTTGATTTCCATACTCACTCTCTCCTGGTTGCGGAATTCTGTAACTCGTCCAAATAAACAATATTTCCCCAGCCATGCCTAGCCCTAATCCGCATCGACTTCTTACGCCCGTAAGAGCAAACCTGCAGGAAAAACCCGAAAGGTATCCAGACGCGCAAAATGTACAAGTCCTAAGCATATTCCTACTAGACGCCCCGCCCTGCGAAAGGCAACCTGTTCCATTGTCCATTTAAAGGGCCATAATACCGTTCTATATAGATACAGGGATTGAACCAGGGAGAAATGCATGAATCGGAGAATGTTCGCGACAACCACACTTGCAGCCGCCGGCGCGGCCGGGCTGGCCTCAACCGCCACCGCTCAGGGTGCCCCGCCCTTTAAACTCAACTATGCCCCGGGCTTCCGGCATTTCGTCAACAGCGCCGGAAAAGACCCGATCGACCAGATCCAGTTTATGTATGACAACGGATTCCGTGGCATCGAAGACAACGGCATGATGAAGAAAGACCCCGCCCTCCAACAGGCAATCGGCGACAAGCTTGCGAGCCTGGGCATGACCATGGGCGTTTTTGTGACCGGCTTCGGCATGCACACCAAACGACTGAACTCCAATATCCCAGACGGTGCAAAACGGCCGGACAAAAAGGCCGTCCGCGAATCACTAAAAAAGGATTGTGAGAAAGCGATTGAAACCCAGAAGCGCGTAAATGCCAAGTGGACGACGGTCGTCCTCGGCGCGCACAACCCGAACCTCGACTACGACTATCAGTTTGCCAACGTCGTCGATAACCTGAAATTCTGTTCAGAGATTATGGAACCGCACGGCCTTATTATGGTCATGGAACCGCTCAACTATATGAACCACCCCGGCGTATTCCTTAAAACCGTGCCACAGGCCTATGCCATTGCCAAGGCCGTCGGCAGCCCGTCGTGCAAAATCCTCAACGACCTCTATCACGAGCAGATTCAAAACGGCAACCTGATCAACAACATTGATCGCGCATGGGATGAAACCGCCTATATCCAGGTTGGCGACGTGCCCGGCCGCAAGGAACCCACCACCGGCGAGATCAACTATAAGAATGTTTTCAAGCACCTCCACAAGAAAGGCTACAAAGGCATCGTCGGCATGGAGCACGGCATCAGCCAAAAGGGCATCGAAGGTGAACAGCGCCTCATCCAGGCCTACCGAGAGGTGGATAGTTTTGAAATATGACCAATGAACTATGAAATATGAAACCGGGTCTGCGACCACACCTCTATAAACAAGGCCAACGCCGATTGAGTTCCGCTTTCTCCATTCATCTTTCATAATTCGTAATTAAGAACTCAAACGGAGCAGACAAATGATTACAGATACCCATAGAAGAACCTTCCTGGCCTCATCCGTAGCAACGGGTGCCGGACTCACCATCCTTCCGACCGGAACCCTGGCTGCCGGGAACGATAAACTGAACATTGCCCTGATCGGTGCGCATGGCCGCGGAAAGCAGCATTACCACGATCTGAAAACCCAGAACATCGTCGCCCTCTGCGACGTTAACGCCAAAAATATGGCCCTGGCTGTCAAAGAGTTCCCGAACGCCAAGACCTACGTCGACTGGCGGAAGTGCGTGGATCATCCCGGTCTCGATGCCGTGGTCATCTGCACCACCGACCACACCCATGCCTTTATCGCCATCTGGGCCATGAACCGCGGCCTGCATGTCTACTGCGAAAAACCGCTCGGCGAATGCGTAAACGAAGCCCGCGCCGTTCGGGAAGTCTACCTGAAAAACAAAGGCAAGCTCGCTACCCAGCACGGCACCCAGCGCCATGCCGGCCCCAACTTTGACCGCGTTTCCGAAATGATCCGTGGCGGCGCCATCGGCGACCTGAAGGATGTGCACACGTGGGGCAACCGCACCCACAACAAAACCGGCTACCCGAAAGGCGAATGCAAACCCCCGGCGCACATTGACTATGACCTCTGGACCGGCCCGGTGCAGATGCATCCCTACTCCCCCGAATATTTTTCCGGACGTCCGGGTGCAAACTGCCTGCAGTGGAATATCTATCACGACTTCGGCAGCTGGCAGGTCGGCGACATGGGCAGCCATACCATGGACCTCGCCTGGAACGCCATCGATGCCGACCGCCCCACCAAGGTCAAAGCATTCGGCGATGCCTATAACCCCGAAGTCTGCCCGTCCGAGCTAACCGCCATTTTCAACATGCCCGCCAACGATTGGCGCGATGAAATCCGCCTCGCCTGGTATCAAGGCGGCCCGCGGCCCAAATCGCCAAATAAAGCACTCGACCTGAACAAGATTGGTCACGGTGCCATGTTCAAAGGAACCAAGGGCGTATTGGTTGCAGACTTCAGCAACCGTATCCTAATGCCGCTCGGCAAAGAAACCGGCATGGAATACTACACGCCTCCGAAAGAACCGCGCGCACCGATCGGCGGATTCATGACCCAGTGGTTCAATGCCTGCAAGGGCGACCTCAAAACCGATTGCGATTTCGACTATGCCGGCCGCATGATCGAAACCCTCATGCTCGGCCTCGCCGCGCACCGCGCCGGCAAGGAACTCAAGTACGATGCCAAGGCTGGCAAAGTGACCAACGATCCCGCCGCCAATGCATTCCTGACCAAAGAATACCGCGACGGCTGGGTCCTGAACGGATAAATAACCTATCCACAGATTTCACGGATTACCCGGATTATTTATCTGCGTCTATCTGTGTAATCTGCGGGCAAATAAAAAAGGAATACATATGAAATTATACTTATCCCTTATCGCACTCGCTTCATTAACAATCGTTGGCTGCAAATCCACCACGGATGATGGATGGCAGCCGCTGTTTAACGGAACCGACCTGAGCGAATTCAACATCGAAGACGGCAAAGCCACCTACGAAGTCAAAGACGGCGTCATCACCGGCCACACGGTTATCCCGAGCCCCAACACCTTCCTCGCCACCAAAGCCGTCTACGGCGACTTTGAACTCGAGTTTGAGGTAAAGGTATCCGACCTGCTCAACTCCGGCGTGCAGATCCGCTCGCGTTCCCGCACCGAAGACGAAGGCAAACATAAGGCTGGCCGCTTCTACGGTCCGCAGGTGGAAATTGAAGCCGGTCCGGGACAGGGCGGATATATCTACGGCGAAGCAACCGGCCGCGGCTGGCTCTCCCCCGAACCGAAATCCAAAGACAAAGCGGTCAATCAGCACGACCACTTCAAAAACGGCGAATGGAACCACTATCGTATTGTGGCCCAGGGTGCACGCATCCAGACCTTCATCAACGGACAGCCGATTGCCGACCTGAGCGATGAAGAAATCTACAAGACGCATCCCGAAGGCCACATCGGCCTGCAGGTGCACAGCGTGTCTGAGAAAAAACATCCCTCACAGGTCAGCTGGAGAAACCTCCGCATCCGCGAACTTTAAAAACCACCATCCACAGATTTCACGGATAACACGGATTTTAATCCCCCTAATCTGCGCAATCTGTGGATAACCCTAACCCGGAGATTAGAATGAAAACAATCATCGCCCTGCTCGCAGCCTCATTGGCTCTTACCGGATGCACCACGGCCTCCAGCGAAAAAGAAGACTGGCAATCGCTCTTTAACGGCAAGGACCTCGACGGCTGGATCGTCAAAACCAAGGGCACCCCGGCCGGTGAAAATCCCTGGAACCTCTTCCGGGAGGAAGACGGTGCACTGACCGTTTCCTATGCCGATTTCGACAAGGAAAAATTTAAAGGTGAATTCGGCCACATCCACACCGCCAAAGCCTACAAAAATTATCGCTTCCGCTGCGAATACCGCTTCATCGGCGAGCAGGTTCCCGGCGGCCCCGGCTGGGCCTATGCCAACAGCGGCATCATGCTGCACTGCCCGCATCCGTCCAAAATGAAGATCGACCAATCCTTCCCCGACTCGGCTGAGTTTCAACTGCTTGGTGAAAAACGCACCACCGGTTCGCTCTTCACCCCCGGCTGCATGGTCACCTATAAAGACCAACCGGACATGAAAAAGTCCATCAAGAGCACAATTCCCGCCCTGCCGCTCGGCGAATGGGTCAAGGCCGAAGCGGTCGTCAAAGACGGCACCATCCAGCACTGGATCAACGGCGAGCTCGTGATGGAATATTCCAACCCACGTTTCCTCGACGGCACGCCCATGACCTCCGGCCATATTTCCCTCCAGGCCGAAAGCCACCCGTGCCAGTTTAGAAATATAGAAATTCAAATCCTGGACTAACCACGAAACACACAGAACTATCCAAAAGGCGGCCACCGGCCGCCTTTTTGAGCTTGTTGATTAAGCTAATGCAAACGACAACAAGCAACTTATCTTGTGTTTTGGAGTGCGGTGGCAATTGAAAGGCGACACCGCTTTTCGGCTGAGCGGCAGTCAGTTATATTGCCAAAGCGCAGTCGCACCTGTCGGCTTGCCTGAGCACTCCAAAGCGACTCCGCCGCACCAATATAGTTTCTCAACAGCCTGAAAAAGGCATGTGCTCCGTACATAAAATTCGCTTTCTAAAACTCACCGGCTGACTCGTTTATAAAACCCTTTTATTGGCGTAAATCTGTTTTTTTATTTTAGGTCCTGCGCGTTAAAAAATTGATCTTCAGCCCCTGTTATGCTTAAAATCCGAGGTGCTCGGAAGGGGAGCATACTAAACCAAGCAGGTGAGGAGTGGGATGATGAAAAAAATACGGATAACGTTAGCAATCCTGGCACTGACCGCAACCGTGCATGCCGCGGTTGAAACCTGGCAAAACGATGCCGTGGATAACTATTGGACGAATGTGGCGAACTGGAGCGCAGTCGTTCCGGGAAGCGGCGACGAGGCCAATTTCACGACCGGCGGCAATAACTACACCAACATTAACCTGAGTTCCACCAACACAATTGCCGTCAAACGAATACAGTTCGGAGTTAGCTCCCCCGCCTACACCATCGGCACGGGCGGCCCCGGCACTCAGGATCTGGATTTCGAAGACAATGGTGTTGTCAATATGTGGGAGGCAACCACGGCAGACCAGACCTTTGATGCCAACCTGCATTTTGGCTGGACGAACGAAATTTCCTGTACCATGAACAACTACAGTACGAACGCAAACCTGATTCTGGCCGGGAACATTTACCGCACCGGCGGAAACTATGTCGATTATTTCAGGGTACAGCGCCCCGGCACGACCGAGATTGCAGGTACAGTGAACAACTCCAGTGGAGTCGGCGACCTCGATGTGGTTGTGGACGACTCCCGCTTGCTCCTCAGCGGAGGCAACGCCTGGGATGGAGACCTGCGCGTCCGGAATAACGGCAATATTGTTGTAACCGAAACGGGAACCATATCGGGAGGCATCCTGGACATCCACTATGGCTCCGTCACCATTAACAGCGACCAGACCGTCTCCGACTTTCTCTATTTCGGCGACGACAACCAAGGCGGGAACGCTACGTTGAGCATCGCCCCCGGCAAGACCGTAACACTCGCTAAGAATCCCGGCTACTATGCCAGAACACTCGCCGGACCGACAAACAACACTGCCATCATCACCGGAGGAACACTCGACCTTGGTGGTGCCGCAAGAACATTCAATGTTCGCGACAATTCACTGGTACAGGCGGTTAACGGCGCCGAATTAACGATCGAAAGCGATATCGTCAACACCAACGGTGCCGGCGCCAAACAGAACATTACCAAGGCCTATGACGGCACGTTGAAATTCGATGCCGCCAACTATACCTACCAGAAATTGACCATTAACCAGGGCAAACTCCAGGTTAATTCCTTCGATGCGCTGGGTACCGGAAATCAGCCCCAGGTAGGCAACGGCAATGGCGATGATCCGATTCTCGAATTCCTCGCACCTTCGGATATCGATCGGGGCATGAATATTGTGCTGGGCGACATGACTGCTGCTGCGTCAAACGAGACTGAAGGAGCGGTAATTCTGAATAACGGTGCAGGTAAGGTTTCCTTCAACTGGAACTGGCTCAATACCATTGATGCCGATCCTAAAGTTGCCCGGACAGTGACCTTTGGCGGCACCAATACGCTTGAAAACCGGTATGGCGGTATCCGCGACCACAATGCATCCGGCGGCATCGTTAACCTGGTTAAAAAGGACAGCGGAAAATGGCTGGGCGAGCTCGACAGCACCTATACCGGAACCACCACCATTGAAGGCGGAACGTTGCAGTTGAACAACCATTAACCCCGAACATGGGCAAGCGCAAAAAGGGTTGAATCCGAAGAT